>NZ_JAVHLD010000009.1 GCF_031082295.1 Humidesulfovibrio sp. | reverse complement strand
ATTCCTGCGGCTGCACGGCTCCAGGTGGTACGGGCGCAACGTTCTGCTGTTGGAGGACGCCGTATTTCGAGAGCAATTCCGTGAGTTTGGCCTTGATGTTCTGGGTTGTGCGGGCCACTTGCGTCAGGTCGATGACCACCAGGAAATCCCTGCGCAGGGGGGCCTTGTCCCAGAGGGCGCGCACCGCCGTCTGCAGCGGGGCTTCCATTTGCAGCACCTGCATGAGCGCCGCCAACTGCTGGGGGTTTTTGGGCTTGAACAGCAGCATGTCCGGGCGCGTGGGGTCCTGGGTCCAGATTTGCGTCTTGCGGATGCGCGACAGGCCTTGCTTGGCCAGCGCGTCCACTGCAGGCACAAGGCTTCTGCGGGCGGCCACGCTGCGTACGCTGATTTTCGCGCCTTCGTCTCTTGCCTTCTCGCGCAGGAGCCCCACGAAGGCGCTTTCCAGCAGGTAGAACAGCACGCGCTCCAGGGCATCGATGGACAACCCTTGGGCCAGGGAACGGACGGCTTCGAGCTCGTCGGAGCGCAGGGACGCCTGCGCCGTGAGGAAATGCTCGCGCGCCTGGCTGAGGACCAGCATGGCCCCAAGCGCCAGGGCCACGGCCTGCTCCATGATGAACGGCAGCGGGTGCTTCTCCTGCGGCGGCTGGCCGCTTGCGCGTGCCTGCATGGCGCGGTACAGGCTCATGGCCACCGGATCCATGCAGACGATGAGGGCGGCGCTTTCCAGGTGTTCCAGGAGCAGGTCGCCTGGCAGGAAGGACAAGCCTTTGAGCAGGCAGGCCTGGACCATCTTGCGCACGGCCTGGCTTTCGGGCGCCTCCGCGCTGGCGGATTCAAACGCGGTCTGGATGCGCGTCTTGGGGATTTCGCCGGGAGAGTCGTGCAGGGTGGCGAGCACGTCGTCGAACAGGAAGCGGATGAGGACCTGCTGGCCGTCCTTGGAGAGCATGAACTTGCCCTCGCTGGTAAGGTGCTCGTAGCCCTCGGCGACGTGCTGGGCGATGAAGCGCTCCACGAACTCACGCCAGAAGCTCTGGTCCATCTGGCGGGTCTTGATGAGTTCGGCGAACTGCGAAAGCCCAGGCGCGCCGAAGTGGCGCATGATGAGCTCCTCGTAGTTGTCCGTGGTCAGGCCCATGGCGAAGACCATGCCCTGAACGCTTTTTACCAGCAGCGACTCGGTGTTGCGCAAGAGCGCAGAGGTCTGGGCGACGGCGGCCTCGTCCCCGGAGGCCTGCTCCTTGTCCAGGCGGTTCAGCAGAAGCGGAAAATTTCCGGCCAGCTTGCGCAGAAAGGCGTCGGCTGGGTGGTCTGTGCGGCGGCACAGGGTGTTGATGATGCTCTGCTGCTGGGATTCCAGCATGGGGTATTCGCTGATGCCACCGCTGTTGGTCTCGATGAAGGAGAGCAGCAATTCGCGCTCCAGCACCTCGCGGACGGTGCTTCTTTCCTTGAGCGGGCGCAGGGCGGCGAGATAGGCCTCAAGGCGCGCGGGCCACTCTGGTCTTGTCCCGGCGCTTTGGAGGGCATGAACGCTATGTTCTGCTGGCTGCTGTTCCAATGTCCCTTCCCGGTCCTGGGCACTTTGTCAGATACTGCTCTGACTTGGCTCTACTTCGGCCTGTTTGTCCAAAAAATCAAGGGGGCAGTTCGATATTCCTGCACCCAGGGCGTGTTTTCCGCCAGCCATGGCCGGGCGGGCGTTGCAATTTCTGACGGACAGGCTACAAACCGCAACAGGCGCCTGGCATCACGCCGCGCGCCAGGCAGGGGGCAAGGCATGCGATTTCTCGATTTCGTCCGGCAACAGGGATACATCCCGTATCACGGCACTGTGTCGGCGTCGGTGTATGCCTACTTTCGCTGCGAAAATCCGGCCAAGGCCCGCTGGTTTCATCGGCCCGGCAGCTACCAGTGCGCCGGTTGCGCCCAGCAATGCGAAACCGACAGCCCCGACGGCTTTCAAATCTTTCTCCTGACGGAACAACGAAATGCCTGACACCCCGCGTCCTCTCCCCCGGCTGCTGTTGTCGGCCCTGGCCCTGGTGCTGACCCTTCTGACCGCTGCTCCGAAGGCGTGGGCCGCAGGAGACGACGTGAACCTCTCCCTGTGCAAGCAGGTGCTCTCGCGCATCCTCTGCAAGAAGGAGAACGAGTTCAGCTACAAGGGGAAGGTCCAGGACGGCGTTTACATCGTCGCGGTCTTCTACGCCTCCAAGAACTCCGAGTACCTCTGCGCCGTCATGCCCGATGGGCAGGTCATCGTGCAGGATCGGACCTGGCACCCCATGCGCCGTGTCATTCCCTACACCGCCGATTCCGACGGCAAGTGCCTGACCGCGACCCTTTCCTCGCCGGAATGCCCGACAAGAGCCGTCATCAAGGCCTGCCCGGCGCGCACCCCGAAGGACGCCAAGGAGCAGGTCAAGGAGACCTTCTGGGTGCGGCCCATTCCCGCGATTCTGGAGGAGGAGTACCGGGCCATGACCGAGAAGCCCCAGCAGAACGCCACCGAAGCGGCTCCGCCAGCCGCGGCTCCGCCCAAGTAGTCGGGAGAATCCTCTTTTCGTCTTGCGTGGAACTGCGAAACGAGCGATACTTATATCATGACTCAACCCGTGCCGCCTCCACAGGTTTTGATGGACCATAGGGCCATTTTCGTGGCGCGCCAGCCCATATTTGACGTGCACGAGAAGGTCTGGGCCTACGAGTTGCTGTTCCGTGGAAGCGCTTCGGCCAAGACCGCCGACGTCACGGAAGATGACGTCGCCACAGCTTCCGTCATCGCGGACGGCTTCTCCCTGGCCTTCTCCGGCATGGACAAGTCCCGCAAGGCCTTCATAAATTTTCCCCAGCGCCTGCTGCTCGACGATTCCGTCTACGCCCTGCCACGGGAGATCTGCGTGGTCGAGGTGCTTGAGACCATCACCCCCACCCCGGAGATGATCGCGGCGCTTCGGCGCCTCAAGGAGCACGGCTACGTCATCGCCCTGGACGACTACGTCGGCCAGCCCGGCTTCGAGGAAGTCATCGCCATGGCGGACATCGTCAAGGTGGAGGTGCTGGGCATGGCGCCGGACAAGCTCAAAGCCATCGGCGCGGCCCTGCAGAAGTTCGGCTGCCGCCTGCTGGCGGAGAAGGTCGAGGACCGGGCCACCTATGATTTGTGCAAGAGCTACGGCTTCTCGCTGTTCCAGGGGTTCTATTTCAGTCGACCGGAGACCATGACCGGCAGCAAGGTGCCCACACCGGTGCTGGCCAAGATGCGGCTCCTGCGCGCGCTGACGGGCGAGGACTTCGACGTGCGCGAACTTGCGCGGATCATCTCCTCTGACCCAAGCGTGACCTACCGCCTGCTGAACTTCATCAACTCCGCGGCCTTTTCCCTGCGCTCCAAGATCCAATCCATCCAGCAGGCGCTGACCCTTTTGGGCAAGCAGCAGATCAAGCAGTGGTTCCTGGCGGTGATCATCTCCGATTTCGACAGCACCTCCAAGGTGCAGGAGGCCGCGTACACCTCGCTGCAGCGCGCCCGCTACCTGGAGAGCATGGGCAAGCTCTTCAAGAACGCCAGCTTTTCGCCGGAGACCCTGTTCCTGCTGGGGCTGTTCTCGCGACTCGACGTGCTGCTGGCCCAGCCCATGAACAAGCTGCTGGAGAATATCCCGTTGGACAAGGAGGTGGAGGCGGCGCTGTTGTCCAAGCCTTCGCCCTACTGGTCCTGGCTGTCGCTGGTGGAGGACATCGAGGTCGGCAACTGGGATGACGTTGAGGACTTCCTCGACAGCAGGGGGCTTGACCGCGAGACCTCGGCCATCAACTATACCGAGTCCATCCAGTGGACCCAGACCCTGCTCAAGTGCAAGGCCGACACCTGTTGAGGGCCCGGCTCGCACCGCTTCTCCTGGCGTTGTCGCTGGTTGTCGCCCCGGCGCAAGCGCTGGCCCAGGACGCCCCGCCCCTAGAGGCCGACGCGGCTCCAAGCGCGCCTTCCGCTTCTCCCAAGAAAGCTGTTCCGACCAAAGCCGTTCCAGTCAAGTCTGCTGCGGGCAAGCCGCTGCAATTCAAGGCACTTCCAGACAGCGTTGCGCCTGAAAAGGTCACCCCCGCCAAGGCCCAGCCCAAGCGGCAGGCGCGCGGCCCGGCCGTGCAAAACGACGGCAAGCGCTACCTGCGCTCCCTTGACGAGAACCACGACGGCCGCATCAGCCGGGAAGAGTATCTTGCCTCTTCGAAGAAGCGCTTCGCCAAGCTCGACGCCAACGCCGACGGGGTGGTCTCAGCCCAGGAGGCGCGCGCGGCCAAGGCCAAGGCCGACGCCAAGCGCCTGGCCCAGGGCAAGCCGGTGAAGCCACGCGCAGCGGGAGACAAGCCGCCCAAGCCCCCGCTCTCGAACCTGGACGCCAACGAGGACGGCCGCGTGACCCGCAAGGAGTTTCTGGCCCGCCGCGAGAAGCAGTTCGGCGAGTTGGACCTGAACCGCGACGGGGTCATTTCAAAGGAGGAGGCCAAGGCGGGCAAGGCCAAGAAGCTCGCCCGCCGCGAGGAGCTCAAGCTGGAGAAGAAGGAGCGCCAGGACCGCAAAAGGGCCAAGGCGTTGGAAGCCTCCCAGGAGCAGGACGCTTCGCCGCGTCAGCGTGCGGCTTCGTCAGACGCCCCGGCGGCCATGCCGGAAGCCCCGCGTCAGCCCTAGATCTTCATGCGCACGTTGTAGCTCTGCCCGCCGCGCTGCACGCTCAGGATGAGCGTCGTGTGCATCTGGTAGCGGTAGAAGGCCCCCAGCAGATCCGCCTCGTTCGCGGTGCGGCGGCTGCCCACCTGGAGCACCACGTCGCCGGGCTTGATGCCCAGCCTTGCCGCCGGGCCGCCAGCCCGAACCTCCGCGATGGTCACTCCCCCGGCGTCCCCGCCTCCGGCCGTTGGCCCACCCGCTGATGCGGCGCCCTTGCCCTCGGTGGACGGGGAGAAGCCCCAGCGCCAGTCGAGCAGGTTGAGGCTGGCCTGGCGGTCCAGCACCTGTGGCGTCAGCCGCACCTCGAAGGGGTCTTTGCTCCGGCGCAGCTTCACGCGGATGCTGTCGCCCTTGGCGTAGTTGAGCAGGAGCGCCAGGAACTGGGACTTGTCCTGCACCTCAACCTCTCCGATGGACAAAAGCGCGTCGCCGGGCTTGATGCCGGCAGCCTCGGCAGGGGTCTTGGGGAACACGTCGGTGACGACCATGCCGCCCACGTGCTTCAGCCCGAAATAGGCCGCCTGGTCCTGCTCCATGTTTTCGCCCAGCAGCCCCAGCCAGATATGCGCCACCCGGCCCGTGGCGATGAGCTCGTCCAGCACGCGCTTGGCCTTGTTGATGGGGATGGCGAAGCCCAGGCCCTCGCCCTTGGCGAAGACGGCGGAGTTGATGCCCACCACTTGGCCCAGGATGTTCAGCATCGGCCCGCCGGAGTTGCCGGGGTTGATGGCCGCGTCGGTCTGGATGAGCCCGGTGATGTAGGTCTGGCTGGAGCGCACCGAGCGGTTCACGGCAGAGATGACGCCCGTGGTCACCGTGTGGGACAGCCCGAAGGGGTTGCCGATGGTGATGACCGGCTCGCCGATCATGAGATCCGAGGAGTCGCCCATGCGCGCCTGGGGCAGCGTGGGGCGGTTGGGTCCGGGCAGTTCCAGGCGCAGCACCGCCAGATCGATGTCCGGGTCGGCGCCAACGAGGCTGGCCTGGAATTCACGCCCGTCCTGCAGGCGAGCGGTGATTTCCGCCGCGCCGGAGATGACGTGGGCGTTTGTGAGTACGAAGCCCCGCTTGCCGTCGATGATGACGCCGGAGCCAAGGCTGCGCGTGGTCTGCTTTTGCTGCTGCGGGGTGCTGGGCAGGCCCAGGAAGCGTTGCAGCTGGTCGTTGGCGAAGGGCGTCTGCGCCGGTCGGGCGCTGACGATGCTCACCACCGCGGGGCCGGCCTCCTGCACCACGCGCACCACCGGGGTGCGGCGCGGGTTCGAGTCGCCCGCGTTTTGCGTCGGAGGCGACGCGGCCAGGGACTCCGGGCAGGGCAGGGCGACCAGGGACAAGGCCAGGGATACGGCCAGGGCCAGGGTCTGGGGCAGGGAGCGGGCGGCCACGCTAGGCGCCCTGTCTGCGGGCCAGGGCGCGCAGGCGTTCGATGCGTTCGGCCATGGGCGGGTGGGTGCTGAACAGGCTGGAGAAGCCCCCGGCGCTGAACGGGTTGACGATGAACATGTTCTCGGCCACCGGGTTGCCCTCAAGCGGAATCTGGCGCGAGGCTGCGTCGAGCCGGGCCAGGGCGCTGGCCAGGTCCAGGGGGCGGCCCGAGAGGCGCGCCCCGGTTTCATCGGCCAGGTATTCGCGGGAGCGGGAGATGGCCATCTGGATGAGCATGGCCGCCAGGGGCGCGATGAGCGCCAGTGCCAGGGCCGAGAGTCCGCCGCCTTCCCTGTCGTCGCGCCTGCCTCCGAACATGGCCCCCCACTGGAGCATGTGGGCGATGCTCATGATGGCCGCGCCGAGCACGGCCGCAACGCTCTGGATCAGGATGTCGCGGTTGGCGATGTGCGCCACCTCGTGGGCGAGCACCCCGCGCAGCTCCTCGGGCGAGAGGGCGCGCATGATGCCCTCGGTGACCGCCACAACGGCGTTTTCCGGGTTCCTGCCCGTGGCGAAGGCGTTGGGCGCGGCCTGGGGGATGACGCAGATGCGCGGCTTGGGGATGCCGCCCGCCTGGGCCAGTTCGGCCACGATGGCGTGCAGCCAGGGCGCGTCGGCGGGGCCGAGCTCGCGCGCGCTGTACATGGAAAGCACGATCTTGTCGGAGTACCAGTAACTCACGAAGTTCATGACCAGGGCGAGGACCAGCGCGATGACCAGGCCGGTCTTGCCGCCTGCGGCCTGGCCCAGCAGCAGCATGAGGCCCGTAAGCAGGGCCAGCAGGAACAGGGTCTTCAGTTGGCTCGTCATGGATTGCGCTCCTTCAGCGGAAAGTCTCCAGGGCAGGCCAAAAAATAATCACACCCGGGCGGCTGTCTAGGCCTGGCCGCCCTTGTCCGCCTCGGCCCTGGCCTTGTCCAGGTCGGCCCGCGTCGGAAATTTTCCGCAGGCGAAGCGTGGGCTTTCGGGGCAGAAGCCCAGGGATTCGCACTTGGCTCCGGCCGTGGCGAAGATGGCGGGCAGCTCGGCCTTGCAGAGCTCAAGCATGGCCTCGGCCAGGGCGCGAATCTCCCACTGGGCGCGCAGGCAGCACCGCAGGTGGAAGAAATGCAGCAGCGCCCGGCAGTTCATGGTGATGACGATCTTGGTCTCCGCGGCCTGGGGCAGCACGAAGCGGGCGTCTTCCTTGGATTTCTCCTTGCGCCCATGGGCTTCGAGGATGCCCTTGAGGTCGCGGTAGGCGCTGCCCACCTCGTCCATGAAGGCCTCGAAACGGGCCTTGGCCTCCGGAATTTTGGCAATGGCCGGCGGCAGGATGAAATCCATGTCCGAGCCGTCCACGTAGCGCTGGCTTTGCTGGGAATAGGAGGCCAGGCGGTGGCGCACGATCTGGTGCGAGCAGGCCCGAGAGAT
The DNA here is from genome assembly GCF_031082295.1 of Humidesulfovibrio sp. GTDB lineage: Bacteria > Desulfobacterota > Desulfovibrionia > Desulfovibrionales > Desulfovibrionaceae > Humidesulfovibrio. The sequence goes on along the minus strand of NZ_JAVHLD010000009.1, from coordinate 100,348 downwards.
GCCCTCCACCGCGAAGGTGAAGCTGGCGTGCTCGATGGGGCTGTCATGGCCGCTTTCCAGAACCTTGCGCACGAAATCGGCCTGGGTCTCCCGGTCCACCTCGCCGGACAAAAGCTTGGGCCACATGTCGGCCACGAAGCCCGCGTGGTAGCACTGGCGAAAGGCTGCGTAGATGAGGGCCAGGGCGTCCGGGGTGCTGGCGAGGAGTTCGACCTTGAGCGGTTTGACAGGCATGGGGTCTCCAGAAAGGATGAGGTTCGCCCGCGCGCTACATGCGCACGCGCTCCAGGACGTCGGCCAGCACCTCGTCGAGCGGCGCGTCGGCAGGGGCCATCAGGTGCAGGGTCTGCATGATGAGCGGCTCGTAGGAGGTGCGCAGGCGGCCCAGGCGTTCACGCACCTTTTCCTGCTCCTCGGGCGTCTTGGCCAGGCGCTCGGCCATGGCCTCCACGCTGGCCATGAGGTAGAGCACGCGGCCGGTTGAGCCCAGGCGCGCGCGGAAGCTCTCGGCCAGGAGCAGCTTGTAGGGCACCTCCACCACGGCCGGGCCTGTTGGCGCGTCCGCGAGGATGCGGTCCAGCGCCGCGTCGGGCCCGTCCAGCGGCAATTCCTGGGCCGTGCAGCCCAGGGCGCCCGCCAGGTGCTCGGCCACTGCGGATTTGCCGCAGCCGGGCAGCCCTATGATATAGATGATGCCGCCGCCGGGCATGCTGGGCCTGGGGGCCGGGGCGTCGTGGCGGAAGACGGTGGTCTTGTCCGCCTCGTCGATCTCGAATTCCTTGCGGATGAACTGGGTCACCTGTGCGCTCCCTGTAAGGCGTTGCCCGCACATGCGCGGCCGGGTTGCCGCATGCGGACAGGCAGGGTATAGCCCAAGCAGAGGCCATCGACAAGCTTCCGGTGGAGAGTCCGGTCGCAGCCAGGGAGGTGAGCATGCCAAGGGAGATCGTGCACTGGATGGTGGCCGAGCGCGCCGCCGAGCTGCTTGCTTCCGGCCCCTTCGGTCCGGCGCTCAGGAACAGCCCCAACGGCCTGCGTTACGGCGCGGTGTTCCACGATGTGCTCTTCTACCTGCGCGGAGACTATCCCGAAGGGCTCAAGGCCCTGCCGCAGCGCCTGCACGGGGCGCAGGGCGAGGACACCTACGAGCTGCTCCGGCTCTATGCCCCGCACATGCACGCCATGCGCGGGCTGCCCCTGCCCACGTCATTTTTCGTGGGGCTCGTCTCGCACATCTTCGCCGACGCCACCATCCACCCCCTGGTCTACCACTTCACGGGCAATTACTACGACGAGGATCCCGTGCGCCGGACCAGGGCAGTGCGCAGGCACCGCACCCTGGAGACCCTGCTCGACATGGTGGCGGCGGGCGGCCCGGCGGCGGTGGAGAAAACCTCCCTGCGCGGCGTGGTGAACGGGGTTGAGGGCAAGCTCTCCGAGGCTTTTCCACCAGAACTGCTGGGCCGCATGGCCGGAATGGACGCCGCCAAGGCCTTCGCCGCCTTCGATTCCGCCCTGGACAACTACTGCTACATGCAGGCGCTTTGCCGCATGCCGACCCTGTCCCGCTGGGTGCGTGAGCTGGAAGGCTGGCTTCCCGACAAGGGGCGCGAGATCGCGGCCCTGTTCTACGCCGCCCAGCTATGGGACAAGCGCGACTCCGTCTCCGGCAAGCTGACCTTCCGCAACCCCGCAACGGGAGACGTGTTCACCAACACCCTGGCCGGGCTCATGGATCTGGCCGCGCGGCAAACCGCCTGGTTCTGCGCCAGCCAGGCTCCTTCGCTCATCGCGAGCGGCACGCTGTCCGAAACTTCGGCCGGACCCTCGCTGGACCTGGGCGTGGCCGGGGCCGCTTCCAGCAAGGCCGGATATTTCGCCGCGCTCCCCCTGCCGCCAGAATAGCCGCAAACCTGGCCGACCAGGGCCAGAGCCACACGAGAGACCCCGCCTCCAACCAGATGCGGGGTCTTTTCTTGCGCCCGCATGGGAAAGTTCACTTTCGATGAAAGAAAGTTTGGCAAGCTCCTAAAGTTTTCCTGGGGCACGTCGATGAGGAGTGCGTAGAAACAATCGGATTGGCCCCGCAGGCGATGTCGCCCCAAGAGGACCACCGAATGGCATGGATGCCAAAAAACTTTCAAGGAGGAAATGGATATGGCTCTTACAATTAACCATAACATGATGTCCATGACGACCGCCCGTTTGCTGACGGACTCTTACGGCAAGCTGGCCAACTCGACTCGCCGCCTGTCTTCCGGCTTGCGCATTCAGACCGCCGCGGACGACGCCGCCGGCCTGGCCGTTCGCGAAATCATGCGTTCGGAAATCAAGAGCTTGCAGCAGGGCATCCGCAACGCCAACGACGCCATCTCGATGATCCAGACTGCTGACGGAGCCCTCGGCGTTATCGACGAGAAGCTCATCCGCATGAAGGAACTGGCCATGCAGGCGTCCACCGGCACCTATTCTTCGGACCAGCGCCTCATCATCGACTCCGAGTACCAGGCCATGGCTTCGGAAATTACCCGAATCGCCAACTCCACCGACTTCAACGGCATCCACCTGTTGAACGGCAACCTCTCCGGCACCAACAGCACCCACAACGGTGCAGCCCTCAAGGCCACCGGCCCCATGAAGGTCCACTTCGGCACCGGCAACGACTCCTCCGAGGACTACTACTACATCTCCATCGACAACTCCACTGCCTCCGCCCTGGGCGTCGGCCTTGGCGCCACCGGAGCCACCAACGGCAAGTCCATCTCCACCCAGCAGCTGGCTCAGACCGCTCTGGATTCCCTGAACAACGCCATCATCTCCAAGGACAAGATTCGCGCCAACCTGGGCTCCATGCAGAACCGTCTGCAGAACACGATCACCAACCTGTCCATCCAGGCTGAGAACACCCAGGCTGCCGAGTCGCTCGTGTCCGACGTCGACGTCGCGACGGAAATGACCGAGTTCACTCGCCAGCAGATCCTGACCCAGTCTGCGGTGGCCATGCTGTCCCAGGCCAACGGCCTCGGCCGACTCGCCATGCAGCTGATCGGTGGCTAACGCTAGCTGAAGAGTCAAGGTCAATCCACGGCAAACGAGAACACAAGGGGCCGCCGCGAGGCGGCCCCTGTCGTTCTGGCACCAGGCTTGCACAAATCAGGTGGGGTAAAAGGACCAGGAAATAATTTCCCTCACAGAGGACGCAAGCATGACAACCTCGATCACTTCTTCATACACTTCCGGCCAGATCAACATCGCCGGCCTGGGCAACGGCACGGACTTCAACGCCCTTATCGACGGGTTGGTGAAGGCTGAAACCGTTCACATCACCAGGCTTGAGAGCTGGAAGAAGGAATGGGACGACAAGGTTGAGCAGTTCCAGAACCTGAACACCAAGATGCTGACGCTCAAGACCACTCTTGAAGGCATGGACACCATGGACTCCTTCATGGTCAAGGCCGTGACCAGCACGGACACCTCCGCCCTGACCGCCACGGCGGACAGCTCCGCGCAGGTTTCCACGCACAGCGTCATCGTGGGACAGCTTGCGCAGAACGATGTCCTGACCACGACCTCGGGCGTGAGCGCGCTCACCAGCTCGGTGATGACCTCCAACTCGAACATCACCTTTTCTTACGCAGGCACCAGCATCACCCTCTCCAACATCTCTGCGGGAACGACGCTCAGCGGGCTTGTGAACTACATCAACAACAACGCCTTGTGCAGCGGGAAGATCAAGGCCACCACCATCTACGACGGCTCGGTCTATCACCTGCAGATTTACGGCCTGGGCCAGGGCGACGCCAACCAGGTGGTGCTCTCAAGCACGGGCGGGCTCGTCTTTCAGCCAGCGGCCTTTGACAACACGCAGAACGCCCAAAGCTCGCACATCAAGGTGGACGGCTACCCAATCGGCGCGTCCAACTGGCTCTCGCGCGACTCGAATACGGTCTCGGACGTGGTCCCAGGGGTGACCATGAACCTGAAGCAGGCCAACTCCAACGCCACGCTGCAGATCGGCATCAGCACGGACACAGCCGCCGTCAAGGAGAACATCCGGACGTTCGTGAGCCAAGTCAACGAGGTGCGCTCCCTGATCCAGAGCATCACCAAGGTCGACACCACCGACGCCAAGAACCCGCAAGGATCGATCTTGACCGGCAACTACGCGGTGCAGATGATCTCCACCCAGCTGAAGGACATCTGCGCGGACAAGGGGCTTGGCTTCAACTACTACAGCGTGTCTGGCAGCACCATCACCGGCGACTATTTCTCCTCGCTTTCCCAGCTTGGCATCAGCACCGACGCTGACCAGGGCTCCACCACAAGCGGCCTGCTCGTCCTCGATGAGGAAATTCTGGACAGCGCGCTGTCATCCGACCCCGACGCCGTGGCCAAGCTCTTTGCAGCCGACTACCTGGGCGAGAGCGAATCGTCGAACTTTTCCTACCTCTCGCACATCGGCGGCACCACCCAGCCGGGAAGCTACGAGGTCAGCATCACCACCGACGGCACAGGAATCACCAGCGCCACCATCAACGGGCATGCGGCGGGCATAGACGGGTGGAGGATCACCGGCGCCTACGGCTATGACGAGGCCGGTCTCGTCATCCAGCTGGACAACCAGACGCTGAACAGCACCATGACCGGGACTGTGAACCTGAAGCTCGGCAAGGCCGGGGAATTGATCAAGAAGCTGAAGACGCTCACCAGCAGCACCGAAGGGCCGCTGCATATTCTGGAAGAGAACTACGGCGACATTACCAACAGCATCGACGAGAAGATTGAATACGAAACCTCGCGCATCGCCAAGCTCAAGCAGTCGATGCAGGAAAAGTATGCGCGCCTGGACGCCTTGCTTGGCAAGCTCGCACAGCAGCAAACACAGCTGACGAGCGCAATTGACCAGCTCGGCAAGTAATCGTTTAGAAGAACGGAGGCTCAGCTCATGCTCAAGGCTGCCAAGGCATATCTTTCGACGCAGGTCACCACGGCAACCCAGGGCGATCTGCTGCTCATGCTGTATGATACGGCCATCAAGCATATCAAGCAGGCCAAGGACAAGATCGCCGAGCGCGATTTCGCCGCCAAGGGGATCTCGATCACCAAGGCCATCGAGATCGTCAGCGAACTGCACGAAAGCCTGAACAAGGAGAAGGGCGGTGACATCGCCAGGAACCTGAGCCGGATGTACTTCATGTGCAACACGAGGTTGTTGCAGGCGAACATTGAGATGAATCCGAAGAAGCTTGATGAGGTGATCGCGATTCTTACTGGCCTGCGGCAGGCTTTCGCCCAGATCATTCCGGGCCAGGAGGGCATGGCCCCGGCCTCGCAATCTTCCGTGACGCGCCCGGCCCAGGACGCCCAGCCTAGCGCGAAGCCAGCCGTGGCTGCCCCGGCCTACCCGACGGCGTATCCTTCGGCCTACCCGCAGCCAACTGTGCCGACTGCCGCCGCGCCGCAGCCGGAAGCAAGCGCCGTGCCCGAGGTTGCCGCCGTGGCCGAGGTTGCGGAGGCCCCGGCGCCAGCCGACGCGCCGGACGCGCCGGAGCAGATCCAGGACCGCGCGACGGTGAACAGCGTTCGCTTTCGGGCCGCCAACGCCTACGCCAACTCCCGCTAGGGCAGGCGCAGCCGTTTCAGGCTAGATGGAGATGACCAGCGGCACCACCACGGGGTCGCGGTCGAGCACGTTGCGGAAGAAGCGGCGCAGCGCCATGCGCACGCGCTCCTTGATCTTCTTGACGTTGCCCGTTGGACTGTTCTCCACCTCTTCCATGACAACGCACTTGGCGTCCTCCAGCAGGTGGGCGTATTGCTGCTCGAACACGAAGCCCTTGGACACGATGTCCGGCCCGAGGGTGATCTCTCCGGTCTCCTTGTCGATGACCAGAAGCACCACCACCATGCCTTCCCCGGCCAGAAGCTGCCGCTCCTTGAGCACGCTCTGGCCCACGTCGCCCACGCCCTTTCCGTCCACCAGGATGCGTTCCGCGGGTACGGCTTCCTCCAGGCGGATGCCCTGGGCGAGAATGGTCAGCGGCTGGCCGTCTTCCAGCACCAGGGCCCGCTCCGGGGCCACCCCGCATTCCACGGCCAGGCGCGTGTGCTTCACCAGATGGCGATACTCGCCGTGGATGGGCACGAAATACTTGGGCCGCACCGCCTCCAGCATGATGCGCAGCTCCTCGCGGTGTGCGTGTCCAGAGGCGTGGATGGCCTGGACCTTCTCGTAGAGGACTTCCGCGCCGAGCTTGTAGAGCCGGTTGATGACCTTGGTGATGGCCAGCACGTTGCCGGGGATGAAGCGCGAGGACAACAGCACCAAGTCGCCCTTCTTGATGCGCATTTGGCGGTGCTCGTCGAGCGACATGCGCGACAGGGCCGCCAGGGGCTCGCCCTGGGAACCCGTGACCACCAGCACCACCTGCTCGTCGATCAGGCTTGAGGTTTCCTCCACCTCCACCAGGGTGCCTGCCGGGATGCGCAGGTAGCCGAGTTCGCGCGCAAGATCGATGTTGCGGGCCAGGCTTTTGCCGGAGATGGCCACCTTGCGTCCGCAGGCGGCTGCCAGGTCGAAGATTTCCTGCAGGCGCTGGATGTGGCTGGAGAACAGCGTGACGATGATGCGGCCGCGCGCCTTGTCGAAGATCTCGCGCAAGGAGGCCATGATCTCGCGCTCGGTAAGCGCGAAGCCTTCGCGCTCCACGTTGGTGGAGTCGGAAAGGAGCAGCTTGACCCCTGGCTCGGCAAAGCGGCGGATGGCGTCCATGTCCGTCAGGTGCCCATCCATGGGGTTGCGGTCGATCTTGAAGTCGCCGGTGTGCAGCACGCGGCCCTGTGGGGTCTCGATGCCCAGGGCGTAGCCCTTGATGATGGAGTGGCAGACGGGGATGAAGTTGAAGGCGAAGGGCCCCATCTCCACGCGGTCGCCGGGCTCCACGGGGCGCAGGTCGGCGTCGATGCCGTGCTCCCTGAGTTTGGCGGCCACAAGCGCAAGGGTGAAGTCCGAGCCGTAAACCGGCACGTTGATGTGCGGCAGAAGCCAGGGCAGCGCGCCGATGTGGTCCTCGTGGCCGTGGGTCAGCACCACCGCCTTGAGCTTGTCCTTCTCGGCCAGCACGTGCTCGAAGCGCGGAATGACCACGTCGACGCCGAAGAGGTAGTCCTCGGGGAACATGAGCCCGCAGTCCACCAGCACCGTCGAGCCATCGGCCTTGAAGGCCATGCAGTTGAGCCCGATTTCCCCCAGGCCGCCCAGCGGGTGTATCGTCAGTCCGTCCTGGCCGTGCGCCATTTTTTAGCTCCTCGCCAGTTTCTGGTAGGCGTCGTTCATGAGGGCGTACATGTCGTCCTTGAATTTTTCGCGGTCCTTCATGGTGTAGGCGGACGGGTCCACCGGGGGCAGCGCCTTCAGGCGGACCAGCTGGTCGGGGTTGAAGAAGCGCTTGCCCTTGGGCAGCAGCTTGCCGGTGCCTTCCATGACCAGGGGCGCCACGGGCAGCCCGCATTTGAGCGCCAGCACCATGCCGCCGACCTTGAAGTCCATGAGCTTCGACAGGTCCTGGTTGCGCGTGCCTTCCGGGAAAATCAGCGGCGCGATGCCCGCCTTCGCCGCGGCCACGGCCTCGTCCACGCTCTTCATGGCCGAGCGCCGGTTCTCGCGCCGGATGGAGATGTGGCCCGCATCGCCAAGCGCCTTGCCGTAGATGGGGATCTTGAACAGGCTCTCCTTGGCCACGAAACGCATGTGGTAGTCCCACAGGGCGTCGAACAGGATGGGAATGTCGAACAGGCTCTGGTGGTTGCACATGAACACGTAGTTGGCCTTCGGGTCCAGCGCGGAGAGGTCGGCCTCGACCTTGATGCCCGCCATGCGCAGCATGAAGCGGCCATAGGCCTTGCCCGGCAGGTCGCGCTCGTCGGGCGTGGCCTTCTCCTTGTCGAGGAGCAGCTGCTTGATGCTGTAATAGATCGTGGTGGGCACGAGGAGGAGGAAGAAACGCAGTACTCTGAACATAACCATCCCTGTTGGTGTCTTGTGATCGCTCCACTACTTGAAAAGCCAGGCAGGCACAAGCTCGCAGCGCCTGGGACTGCCCATCGCATGAAAAAGGCGGCGGAGATGGTCCCCGCCGCCTGTGCGTCGTGTCTTGCCGGGCGGGGCTATTCCTCTTCGGCGTGTTCGCGCTTGTTTTCCTCGATGACCTTGGCCGCGATGGGCGGCGGGCATTCCTCGTAGTTGGCGAACTCCATGGTGAAGGTGCCCTGGCCGCCGGTCATGGAGCGCAGGTCCGGGGCGTACTTGAGCACCTCGCTCATGGGCACGTGGGCCTTGATCTCGGTGACGCCGCCCTGGGACTCGCTGCCCAGCACCTTGCCGCGGCGGCTGGAGAGGTCGCCGATGACGTCGCCCATGTGCGCGTCGGGCACGGCGACGGTGACGGTCATGATGGGTTCGAGCAGGATCATCTTGGCCTTTTCGCAGGCCTTTTTGAAGGCGATGGAGCCCGCGATCTTGAAGGCCATTTCCGAGGAGTCCACGTTGTGGAAGCTGCCGTCGTAGAGGGTCACCTTGAAGTCGATGACCGGGAAGCCCGCGAGCACGCCGCGCGCGGCGGATTCCTGCACGCCCTTGTCCACCGCCGGGATGTACTGGCGGGGGATGGAGCCGCCAACGATGGCGTCAACGTACTCGTAGCCCGCGCCCTTGGGCTGGGGCTCAAGGTGGATCCAGCAGTCGCCGAACTGGCCGCGGCCGCCGGTCTGCTTCTTGTGGCGGCCCTGGATCTCTCTCGCCGCCGTCTTCACGGTCTCGCGGTAGGGCACCTTGGGGGTCTTGAGGACAATCTCCACCTTGTAGCGGCGCTTGGCGCGCTCAACGCTGACCTCGATGTGGTTCTGGCCCATGCCGGAGAGCAGCGTGTCCGCAGTCTCCTCGTCGCGGCCGAGCTTCAGGGTCACGTCCTCGTCCAGCAGCTTGGCCATGGCCTGGTAGACCTTGTCCTCGTCGCCCTTTTCCTTGGGCGCCAGGGCGTAGGTGATGAGCGTGGGCGCCAGGGCGGGCTTCTTCAGCGCAAAGGGCGCCTTGTCCGAGGACAGGCTGTCGCCGGTCTTGGTGTCCTTGAGCTTTGCCAGGGTGACGATGCTGCCGGGGCCGAGCGGGGTTTTGCAGGGAACCTGCTCCTTGCCGTTGGTCAGAAGCAGCTGGCCCATGCGTTCCTGCTGGCCGGTGCGGGAGTTCACCAGGGTCAGGTCGCCGGTGAGGGTGCCCGAGAGCACGCGCATGACGGTGAGCTGACCGGCGAAGGGGTCTGCCATGGTCTTGAACACGAAGCCCGCCACGGGTGCGGCCTCGGTGCTTTCGCGGGCGGAGCCGTCCTCGCCCTCCCAGTGGGGGTGGTCCAGCGGGCTGGGCAGCACGGCCTGGATGGTGTCGAGCAGCTGCGGGCCGCCCATGTTGTTCAGCGCGCTGCCCACGACCACGGGAACCAGCTCGCCGCTTTTGACGCCCGCCACGAGCGCGGCCTTGAGCTCGTCGGGCGTCAGCTCGCCGGCCTCCAGGTATTTTTCCATGAGCGCTTCGTCGCTCTCGGCGATGTTCTCGATCATGGTCTCGCGCAGCGGGGTGGACAGGGCGGAGACGTCCGCCGGGACCGCGCCAGTGGTGGCGCCGCCCTTGCCGTCGAACATGAGCGCCTTGTCCTCCAGCATGTCGACCACGCCCTTGAACTCCTCGCGCTCGCCGATGGGGTAGTGCAGCAGCACGGGCTTGATGCCCAGGCTGTCCTTGAGTCCGTTGAAGGCCATTTGGAAGTCCGCTCGGTCGCGGTCCATCTTGTTGATGAACACGATGGCCGGGAGCCCGGCCTTCTTCACTTCGCCCCAGGCCTTGCGGGTGAGCGGCTTCACGCCGTCCACGGCGTCGATGACGAAGACCACGGCGTCGGCCGCGGCGAGGGTGTAGGGCAGGTCGCCGTTGAAGTTGTTGTCGCCCGCCGTGTCGATGAGGAAATGCTGGTTCTTGTTCCACTTGAAGTTGGCGAAGCTCGGCTGGATGGAGCCGCGGCGCTTGATCTCTTCAGGCTCGAAATCGAGGGTGGTGGTTCCGTCTTCGATCTTTCCGAGACGGTTCAGCACACCGGCGTTGAAGAGCAACATTTCAGCGACAGAGGTTTTTCCGCTGCCGCCATGACCAACCAAAGCATACGTCCGTTGAGACTTGAGCGCTTCCGACATCCCTTACTCCGTGTATCGAGTTTACCGCCGGGAACTGCCTTCCGGGCGGGTTGTGGACCGCCTGCGAAAAATCTTCAAGGTTTAAACCTATAGGGAGAGGGACGCGAGAATGTCAAGGGTGAGGGGCGGATGGGGGGTGGCGGGTTGCTGGCGAGGGGGTGGGCAAAGGCTCCAGGCGTTCTTCGGCAGGACTCTTTGGCGCGTGCGGGTCGGGCCGTGTCGGCGGTCAGTGGACCTAGAGGTCCGAGGTATCGTTGGGGGCGTTTTTCGGAAGGATCGGCCGGTATGATCTCCACGCCAGCCGTTCCTCTGCCTCGCCTCCGAAGAGCGAGAGCTGCTTCGGCGCGCGGCGCTCCTCGTCCAGAAGCTCGGCCTCGGAGATGAGCGTGCCGTCGGCGAGGATGTGCGCCACGGCCACGCCCTGTTCGCGCAGCACCCGGCCCAGCAGCAGCCGCCGGTGGCACTGGCGCGGGTTGTCCTCCCCGCAGGTGAGCGCCATGGTGTAGCCTTTGCGCAGGCCGGTCAGCACGCGCCCGATGGCGACCTGGAAGGGCTCGGTGCCTGCGATGCGGTCGTAGAGCACGTAGCCCTCGTCGTCGTAGAAGCCGGGATTGTCGGGCATGCCGCCCAGTTCGCGGCCCAGGTACAAATAGCGCAGGCCTGCCGCATGGGCGGCGGGCTCGATCTGGTCCTTGTTGAAGTGCGGGGTGTAGGCGGCATAAGGCTTGGAGCGAACATCCACCAATACCTGGACGCCGTAACCCTGCAGATTGTCCAGAAAGCGCGGCAGCGGCAGGTTGGAGAACCCGGCGGTGTAGATCGTTGCCGCGCAGTCCGGTTCGTCTGGGATTACTGAGTACGACATGCTACGTAGTCTATTCCCAAGTCCTGTATACGTCAAGCTGTCCTTTGCGGTTGCAGGGCTTGCGGCGCGGGGCGGGGCGATGTAACGTGCGCCGCAGCAGACGCCCGCGAGGTCCGCGCACTTATTCGCACACAAGGAGGCCGCCTATGCCGCTGAAGGATTACCAGGACGCTTTGACCCGCCTGCAGAAGGGGCTGGCCCAGGCCTACAAGGACTCTCCCCAGATATTGAACGTGCCCGGCCAGTCCGTGGCCTGCAAGGTGGAGCCGGACTACTACCTGGCGCTGGAGCCGGTGTTTCTTATCCTCATGGCGCGCTGGGCCGTGTCGTTTCCGGAGGCGGTGCTGGAGACCCTGTCCCACACGGGCAACGCCATCGTGTGCAAGCCGCTGTCCACGCACATCATTCCGCTCACCGTGAGCTGGGGCGGCCAGGACTACGAGGTCCAGGCCATGTTCCTCCAGGCGGACTTCGTCGAGCGTGCGCTCAAGCTGTACGCCGGGGTGGCCGCGCCGCTGCCGGTGTCCGAACTGCGCATCCGCGAGGATGACCGCGCCGCGCTGGAAGCCTTTTTCGGAGAGTCCACCCCACCCAAAAAGCTGGCCTACCTGTAGCCGCTACTCGGCTCAGTTGGTTCGAGGGTACGCCGTTTGTGGACAGGCGACCATTGGAGCAGCATCCTTGCATAATCTCATAAAGGCCATAGGCCACACCAAGGCCAAGGCACTGGATTTGGTGAGTCGGCACGTCCCTGCCGGAGCGAAGGTTTTGGAACTCTCCTGCGGTGAAGGCATATTGGCCGACGCCATGCTGCGCAGGGGCTATGAGGTGCGCGGCAGCAACTATTCCATCTACCCGCAGCGTAATCCGGCAGTCCCGGTTGACACAGGCGTGGATATCATGGAGCCCCTGCCGTATCTGGACGCCTCTTTTGACTGCGTCGTCCTCTCAGAGGTGCTGCAAAACGTGCCCGACCACCGCTTTGTGCTGGGCGAGATCGCTCGGGTGCTGCGGGTGGGGGGCGTTTTTGTGCTGACCACACCGAACATGATGAACATCAAGTCACGCCTGCACTTCCTGTTCACCGGATATTTCAAGGTCAAATGGATGTTCATCGGACACGATGTGCCGCTGTCCCAGGCCTTCGCCTTTCATAACCACCCGGTGCATCTGCCCGTGCTGTTGTACTATTTAAACGCCCTGGGCTTTGCCACGCCGTTGGTGGACGGCATCTACGTGAAGCCAAAATCCGTACTTCTGACAGCGCTTTTCGGCTGGCTGGTCAAGCCGCTGACCTGGGTCAATGTTTCGTGCACTGAGAAAAACCTTAAACATTCCAAAGCATCTCGCCAGCACTACGAAGCTTTAACCAGTTTCATGGCCCTGACCGCAGACCGTCTGGCCGTGGTGGCCCGCAAGGGTGAGGTGAAACAGGCATTGTCTTCGGTTTCTGATGTGCCTGAATGGGCGCAGGCCTACAGGAAGTAACCGCGCTCTGCCTGCCTTCCATATCGTAGCCAAGAGAAAGGGCGGTCCACCATGATGCGGTGGATCGCCCTTTTTGACGTGCGTGGCGAGGTGTCGGACTAGTCGTCGTGGGCGTTGGGGCACTTGGGGCGCAGCATGCAGATGTTGCAGCCCTCGCTGTAGGGCATGCGTGTAAACACCGCGAACTGGCGGTTCACCGTGCCCTCCGCGTTCCAAATGAGCCCCAGCTTCTCAAAGGCCTTGAGGATGCCCGCGGTGGGCTTGGGCAGGGGGGCGCAGCCCTTGTCGGCCAGCTCGGGGATGACGTTGTGGGCGGCGCTCATGACCATGTGGATGGCCAGGTTGTGGAAGCCCATGCCCGCGCTCTGGGAGTCCTGCCAGACACCCTCGATCTCGTCCTCAACCGGCTCTTCCAGCCAGACAAGGAGGTGCCCGCCGTCGCCGGGCGCGGCCGGGTCGGTGATTTTGTAGGCGCGCAGGTACTTGGCGGCCCAGTTGTCGAAGCGTGGCTCCAGCTCTTCCAGCAGGTCGTGCTCGATGCGCGTCTCTCCGGACAGCTCGCAGTAGGTGAACAGGTCGAACTCCGGGTGGGCGCTGATGGCCTCCACCTGGATGGGGCCGGCCGACTTCTTGGCTACAGGCTTCTTCGCCGTCGTGGGCTTCTTGGCGGCGGCAGGTTTCTTGGCTGCGGCCTTGGCGGCAGCCGGTTTTTTTGCAGCGGGCTTCTTGGTCGTGGTCACGCGGGTCTCCTCATTTGGCCTACACGGCCTCTTTGTCGGCCAAAAGCGCGGCCTTGAGCGATTCGTCCAGGGTCGGATGGGGGAACATGAAGGCTTCGGCGTCCTCGCGGGTCCAGCCGAGTTGGATGATCTGCGTGGCGAAGCAGGCCAGGCGCGACACGCCAGCGCCCACCGCCGTGATGCCCGCGATCTTGCCCTCGCGCCAGACGCATTTCACAAACCCTGCCGTGGCCGCGTGGGCCTGGGCGATGGGGTTGGCGATGAGCTGCGCGCGGCTGACGAGCACGGCTGCTCCCTGGGCCTTGGCGCCGTCCTGCGCCACGGGGGCCATGAGCCCGGCGCGGAACACTTCCGGAGCGCCGTAGAGGATGCTCGGCACCGGGCCGGAGTCATAGGGGCCGGAAATGTGCCCCAGCAGCCGCTCCACCACGTAGTGGGCCTGGTGGCTGGCGGCGTGGGCCAGCAGCATGCGCCCGTTCACGTCGCCCACGGCGTAGACGTTCGGCGCGGCCTGGAGCTGCGCGTCGGTCTGGATGTAGCCGGCGCCGGTCAGGGTGACGCCGAGGGCTTCCAGGCCCAGGTCGGCGGTGTTGGGCTTGCGGCCCACGGCGATGAGCGCGCAGTCGGCCACCACCTCCTCGCCGCCTTCCAGCGTGAGCACGGCGTGCTCGCCGCGCGTCTTGACCGAGGCCACCTTGACGCCGAGGCGCAGGTCCCAGCCCTGGCGCTTGAACACGGATTCCAGCGTCTTGCTGACCTCCGGGTCCTCGGCGCCGGCCAGGCGCGGCAAGGCGTCCACCAGGGTGATCTTCGCGCCCATGCGGTGCGCGGCCTGGGCCATCTCCAGCCCGATGAACCCACCGCCCACGACGATGAGGGACCCCGGCATCTCGGCCAAGGCCAGCAGGCCGGTGGAGTCGAGCACCTTCGCGCCATCCGGCGTGAGGCCGGGGAAGCTGCCGGGGCGCGAGCCCGTAGCCACGAGGAGGTTGCGGCAGCCGAGGGTCTTGGTGCCTTCGGAAGTCTGCACCTCCACGCTGCCGGGGCCGGTGATGCGCCCGAGGCCGGCCACGAGGTCCACGCCAAGGGCTGCCAGGCGGAGGCCCATGGCCTTGCGCGTGGCAGCGATGTACTTGTCCTTGCGCGACTGCAACGCCGGGAAGTCGATGTGGATGTCGCCCGTGGCGACGCGCATCTTGGCCTGCGCGGCCAGCTCGTCCACGGCCTCGGTGGCGCCGAGCCAGAGCTTGGTGGGGATGCAGCCTCGGTTCAGGCAGGTGCCGCCGAGTTCCGCCGCTTCCACCAGCGCGGTTCTGAGCCCGGAACCGGCGGCCTCGATGGCTGCGTCGAAGCCGCCCGGGCCGCCGCCCAGAATCACCAGATCATATGTCGTCATATTGTCCTGCGGGTTGTCGTTACAAATCGCCCTACAAATCGCCCTACAAATCGTCAGTCAGCTCCATGCTGCGGGCGGCGCGGGTCTCGTCCAGGCGCGTCACCGGCAGGGTCGTTGGCGCGTTGTGGGCAAACTCCGGGTCGGCGGCAGACTGCTCAAGCAGCGCGATGAGGTCATCGGCGAACTGGTCCAGGGTGTCCAGGCTCTCGGTCTCGGTGGGCTCGAACATGAGCGCCTCCTTGACGATGAGCGGGAAGTAGATGGTGGGGGCGTGGTAGCCCTTGTCCAGCAGCATCTTGGCGATGTCGAGCGCGCGCACGCCGCAGGTGGTCTGCTTGCAGGCCGTGGCCACGAACTCGTGCATGCAGATGCGATCAAAGGGCACTTCCAAGACGCCATCCAGGCGCTTGCGCAGGTAGTTTGCGGCCAGCACGGCGGCCTCGGTGGCGCGGGTAAGGCCCGCTCCGCCCAGGCGCAGGATGTAGGCGTAGGCCTTGAGCACCACGCCGAAGTTGCCGTAGAACGGGGCCACGTACCCGATGGACTTGGGGAAGTCGTAGTTCAGGAAGAACTGGCCGTCCTCCAGCTTCTCCACGCGGGAGACGGGCAGGTAGGGCACCAGCTTCTCGCTGACGCCCACCGGACCGGCGCCGGGGCCGCCGCCGCCGTGGGGCGTGGCGAAGGTCTTGTGCAGGTTCAGGTGCACCACGTCGAAGCCCGCGTCGCCCACGCGCATCTTGCCCATGATGGCGTTCAGGTTCGCGCCGTCGTAGTAGAGCAGGGCATCCACGCTGCGGAGCATCTCGACGATTTTGGGCAGATTCTTTTCGAACAAGCCCAGGGTGTTGGGGCAGGTCATCATCATGCCCGCCACCTGGTCGTCCAGCACCTTGGCCAGCTCGTCCGGGTCCACGATGCCGTCCTTGCTGGGCAGGTTCACCACCTCGTACCCGGCGATGGCCGCGCTGGCTGGGTTGGTGCCGTGGGCGGAGTCCGGGCAGATGATCTTGGTCTTCTTGTTGCCCTTGTCCTTGTGGTAGGCGGCCATGATCATGACGCCGGTGAGCTCGCCGTGCGCGCCCGCCATGGGGTGCAGGGTGAAGGCGCTCATGCCGCAGATTTCGCAGAGCATCTGCTCGGTCTCGTACATGACCTCAAGCGCGCCCTGGCAGAGCCTGCCCGCGCCCTTCAGCTGCGGCAGCACCGGGTGCAGCCGCGTGAAGCCGGGCAGGGCGGCGACGTTCTCGGTGAACTTGGGGTTGTACTTCATGGTGCAGGAGCCGAGCGGGTAGAAGTTCCCGTCCACACCGAAGTTGCGCCGGGAGAGCTGGGTGAAGTGGCGCACCACGTCCAGCTCGGACAGCGAGGGCAGGCCGGCGGGCTTTCCGCGCAGCAGCCCCTGGGGCAGCATTTCGGCTGCGGTCTTGTCGGCCTTCTGGGGCCAGACGCCCTCGCGGCCGGGATCGGATTTCTTGAAGACCGTGTTCATGCGAGCATCCCCCGCAACAGCTCGGCCAGGACGCCGATCTGCTCTTTGGAAGTCTTTTCGGTGCAGGCCACCAGCAGCGCGTTCTCCAGGCCGGGGTAGTAGCGGCCCAGCGGGAAGCCGGGAACGAAGCCGCGGTTGGTGAGCTTGTCGATGGCCTGGTAGGCGTTCACCGGCAGGCTGACGGCGAACTCGTTGCCAAAGGGCGAAGCGGACAGGAGCTTCACGCCGGGGATGGCGGTGAGGCGCTCGGCCGCGTAGTGTGCGCGCTCGATGCAGATCTCCGCAGTGCGCTTGAGGCCTTCCTCGCCCAGCAGGCACAGGTGCATCAGCGAGCGCAGGGCGCACAGGGCCTGGTTGGAGCAGATGTTGCTCGTGGCCTTCTGGCGGCGGATGTGCTGCTCGCGCGCCTGGAGCGTCAGCACGTAGCCGGTGCGGCCCTGGGTGTCCACGGTGCGGCCCACCATGCGGCCGGGCATCTGGCGGATCATCTCCTTGGTGCAGGTCATGATGCCCAGGTACGGCCCGCCGAAGGAGAGGGGCAGGCCCAGGCTCTGGCCCTCGGCCACGGCCACGTCCGCGCCCATCTCGCCGGGGCTTTTCAGCACCGACTGGAGCACCGGGTAGACCGAGATGACGCTCACGACGCCCTTGGCCTTGGCCGCGGCGAAGAGCGCGCTGAAGTCGTTCAGCGTGCCGAAGAAGTTCGGGTTCTGCACCAGCACGGCGGCGGTCTGGTCATCCAGGGCCGCGGTCAGCGCCGCCAAGTCGCAGTTGCCGTCCTTGTGGGCGATGGTCACCAGCTCCAGGTTCAGGTTGGCCGTGTAGGAGCCGAGCATGACCCTGTAGATGGGGCTCACCGCCTCGCAGACCACCAGCTTGCGGCGGTCGGTGTGGCGCACGGACATCATGGCCGCCTCGAACAGGGCGGTGCCGCCGTCGTACACGCTGGCGTTGGCGTACGGCAGGCCGGTCAGCCGCGTGACGGCGGTCTGGTACTCGAAGATGGCCTGGAGCGTTCCCTGGCTGGCCTCGGGCTGGTAGGGCGTGTAGGCGGTGTAGAACTCGCTGCGCATGGACAGCGCGTCCACGGCCGACGGGATGTGGTGGTCGTAGAACCCGGCGCCCAGGAAGCTCACGTGGTTCACCGCGTTCTTGCGGGCCAGGTCTTCCAGCTGGGCAAGCACGGCCATTTCGCTCTTGCCTTCGGGCAGGTCGAAGCTCTTGGGGCGCATGTCGGGGCCGATCTCGGCGAAGAGCGCCTCCACCGAGGGCGCGCCAATGACGCCGAGCATCCGCCGGATGTCGTCCGGGGTATGCGGAACGTAGGGCATGATCGTCTCCTTGCGGAAGTATGCGCCAAACTCGGCGCTAGTGGGCTTCCTCGGCGCAGACCTGCGCGTAGGCGGCAGCGTCCAGCAGGCCCTCGGGGGCGGCCGCAAGCTTCACCTTGATCATCCAACCGGCGGCGTAGGGCTCCTGGTTGATGGCCTCGGGCGCGTTCTCCAGGGCGGCGTTGACCTCGGTGACGGTGCCGGTCACGGGCGAGTAAAGCTCGCTGGCGGCCTTGACCGACTCAACGGAGCCCATCTCGGCCCCTTGGGTCACGGAGGCGCCCACCTTGGGCAGGTCGACGTAGGTCAGGTCGCCCAGCTGTTCCTGGGCGAAATGGGTGATGCCGACGGTGGCGGTGTCGCCCTCGATCTTGGCCCACTCGTGGCTCTTGGCGTACTTCAGGTCGTTGGGAATCATGCGGGGTGTCCTCCTTGCGGGAAGGTTAATATTCGGGGTGAGGCTTGATAGCATCCCCTGGCGAGAATGAAAACCCTGATTTGTTGCAACCATTCTTATGAAAAACATATTGAAAATCAATTTGTTGCGTACAACAATTGGCGGTACGCCGAAGGACGTTCTGCGCCTTGAAAGAGCCTCCTGGCTTACGGGAGGCGGGACGCGCCAGCGGGAGGCGACCTGTGGCGCGCCAAGGGCAATGGTTTCGACCTCTTGCGGGGCTGGCGCGGGCTGTGCTAAAGTTTGATATCTTCCCCCCGGCCCCGTGCAACCCATGGAGGTGCCCGCCATGCGCAACAGACCAGCCGCCCTGACATTGATTCTCCTTTTCCTGCTCGCCTGTCTCGCCATCCCGGCCCTGGTCCAGGGGCAACCGCAAGAGTGCAAGGAAGCCCAGGAGTCGCGCAGTCCGCAAGCCCAGGTGGACTTGTTCACCATCTGCCTGGATTCCCCCGGGCTGCAGGGCGACGAGCGCGCCCAGACCTACAAGCAGCGGGCCGTTGCCTACATGCACCTCGGTCGGCACCAGTTCGCCCTCGACGACATCAACCATGGGATGAAGCTCAAGTCCGACGACTCCGACATGTACTACCTCCGGGGCTTCGCCTACCGGGCGCTAGGCCAGTACCAGAAGGCCGTCGAGGACAGCAACCGGGCCATCTCCATGGACCCGACCTTTGCCGCGGCCTACGCCAACCGGGCCTTCGCCTACCAGGCCCTCGGCGAGAAGAGCCGGGCCAAGTCGGACGCCATGCGGGCCAAGGAGCTCGACCCAAGCGTCAAGGTGCCGAGGCTCTAGCTCCGTGCTGTCGCGGCGGGCTCCCCGCCGCCGACGCCGGTCAGGCGCCTGGTGTTCCAGTCCAGCACCGCCGTCTCGACGCGCATCTTGTGATGCAGGTCCGGCCATTCCCGGCGTATGACCTCGTCCGCGAATTGCGAGAGGAAGCGCGACTTGAGCTCGGCCCTGGCGCGGTCCATGCCCGCCTCGCGGTACGGGGCCGAGGCCAGCAGCAGGAAGCCGTCGTCGGGGATGCGGCCATGCTGCATGTTCGAGCGGATGATGCCCGCGGCCTTGGCGATGGGGCCGGAAAGGTCGGGGCTGAAAGGGCCGATGATCAGCGCCATGTTCGGCTCGTGCAGAAAGTCGAACCCCCGGCCGATGCAGATGACCCATTCGCGGTGCTCCACGGCGATCTCGCGGCCCGAGGCGCGGATCTCCGCGATGTGCCGGATGTTGCCCGCCACCAGCGGCAGAAGGTCGGTCAGGATGCGGCCGGGCATGTCCGGGTAGAGCGCGCGCAGTTGCCGCAGCAGCGCATCCTCGTCGGGGTTGGTCGGGTCGGCCCCCTGGCTGGCCTCGGCCTCGGCCAGGTTCCATGAAGCGCCGGTGCCGTTCTGCCCCGGGCCGTGCAGGATCAGCGCGTCCTCGTCCGTCTCAAAGCCGAAGACCACGGGATACACGGTCTGGCGCGAGGCGCCGAAAGTGTGCTCCATCTGGCGCTTGATGTCCTGGACGTAGCGGATGGAGGCCTGGGTGTCGAAGTCGAACCCGGCGCAGCCCCGGTGACGGTCGCCTTTTGAGAAGTGGTAGGTGATGACGATGAGCACGCGCTGGCCGCGCTCCACGGCGTCGTTGACGGAGGCGGCCACAACCTCGCCCAGGTAGGGCCAGCCCATGTTGAACATGCCGCCAAGGTTGCGCAGGGGCTCGATGATGCCCAGGGGCGTCTTGGTGGCGTAGGGAATGTGGATGCGGCCATCCATGCATTTGAGCACCATGATGTGCGTGGGGTGCTCCGCCAGATAGCGCTTGCGCGCCAGGGTCGCGTCCGGCCCGCAGAAGTCCTCGGAATGCTTCCGACCCAGTTGCCACAGCCACTCGATGCGCTCCTCTATGCCTGGCTGCCTGCTCGGATGGATGCTCCTGTCGCCCATGCGCGGCCCCCTTCTCACCACAGAATAATTGATGCTTCCGGTATACGCACAAACGCACAGGCGTTGCAACGAGAAGCCGATCCAGGCAGGGACGCAGTCTTGACAGATTGTCCGGCGATGCGCATCCTTACGCAGTCTGACGAGCCGCTCTTGGCCGCCACCTATCAGGAGAACAACCAAATGAAACCCATCGCCATCGCCGGACTTGCCCTTGTCGCCCTGCTGCTTTTTGGCGGCATGTCCATGGTCTCCACCAACAACGCCATCATCACCCTGGACGCCCAGTGCGACCAGATGACCGGCCAGGTGAACAGCGCGCTGCAACGCCGCCTGGACCTCATCCCCAACCTGGTGGAGACGGTGAAGGGCTACGCCGCCCACGAGAACGAGACCCTGACCGCGGTCATCACCGCGCGCGCCTCGGCCACCCAGGTGAAGCTCGACGCCTCCACCATGACCGACCCGGCCAAGCTGGCCCAGTTCAACCAGGCGCAGGGCCAGCTCTCCGCCGCCCTGGGCAAGCTCATGGTGGTCAGCGAGCAGTACCCGAACCTCAAGGCCGACAAGCAGTTTGTGGAGCTCATGACCCAGCTTGAGGGCACCGAAAACCGCATCAAGATCGAGCGCGACAACTACAACAAGGCCGCCACCGCACTGAACATCAAGATCCGCACCTTCCCCGGCAGCCTGGTGAACTCGCTTATGGCGAACATCGCCAAGCGCGAGGTCTTCCAGGCCGAGGAAGCCGCCAAGACCGCACCCAAGGTCAGCTTCGGGACCGAGAAGAAGTCGTAGCGCATGAAGCGTTTTGTTCTCGCCCTTTGCCTGCTGCTGGCCGCCTCCGTGTTCGCGGGGGCGGCTGGCGCAAGGCCGGCCCATGCGCTGGAAGTTCCGCCGCATGGAGGCCAGTGGGTGGTGGACACCGCGCGGCTGCTCCCGCCTGCGGAAAAGGAAGCGCTGGGCGAGTCCCTGCGCAACTACGCCGGCGCCACCGGCATCCAGATCGTCGTGCTGACCATCCCCGGCCTGCAGGGCGAGGACCTGACCGCCTACGCCAACCGCGTGGCCCGCGAGTGGGGCGTGGGGCAGAAGGACGCCAACAACGGCGTGCTCATCCTCGTCGCCATGGCCGAGCGCAAGGTGCGCTTCGAGGTGGGGCGCGGCATTGAGGACAAGCTGCCGGACATCCTCAGCAAGCGCATCCAGCAGGAGGTCACCATTCCGCTCTTCAAGGCCGGGCGCTTCGACCAGGGGCTCGTGGCGAGCGTGGCCGCCATCCAGAAGGCCCTGGGCGGCGCCCCGGCGCCGGACCAGCAGGGCCGTGCGCGGCCAGCGCCCGATGGCGGCCTGCCGCTGCTGACCCTGGGGCTCATCGTGTTGGCCGTGTTGCTGGGCTTTGCCTACGCCCGGCGCAACTCCTCCCGCTTCGGCGGCAACGGCGACAGCCAGTCCTTCTTCCTCGGCATGCTGCTCGGCATCCTGTCCAACATCTTTCGCGGCCGGGGCGGCGGCGGAGGGTTTGGCGGAGGCGGCTTCGGCGGCGGTGGCGGCGGCGACGGCGGCTTCTCGGGCGGCGGCGGCGACTTCGGCGGCGGGGGCAGTTCCTCGGGCTGGGGTGATGACAACTAGTCCTGCCCGCATGATTTTCTTCTTGCCGTGGCAGTAGCCGTTCCCTTCCCGTGTCACGAAATATTGACTTCTTGTGCCGTAGTGGTGCATTTTGAGTGTCGTGAAGACCATGCCGCAGACATCCGGCGCTGATCCACTGCGCGCTGCCTCTCCCGGCGGGACCGCGTCCGGCCAGTTTGAGGCGGTGGTGGGAAGCGATGTCTGGCGGCTCAACCGCCCGGCGGACCTGGAAACGCTGTGGCAAGGCATGGCCGAAGGGGACCTGGGC
This sequence comes from Humidesulfovibrio sp., assembly GCF_031082295.1. Taxonomy (GTDB): domain Bacteria; phylum Desulfobacterota; class Desulfovibrionia; order Desulfovibrionales; family Desulfovibrionaceae; genus Humidesulfovibrio. The sequence continues at coordinate 78,511 of NZ_JAVHLD010000009.1, read as the reverse complement.
GAGGATGAGCGCCTGCCCTACTGGGTGGAGCTCTGGCCCGCCGCCGTGCTGCTGGCGCGCTTTGTGGCCGCGAATCCGGAGCGCGTGCGCGGGCGGAGCTGCCTGGACGCCGGTTGCGGCCTGGGGCTCAGCGCCCTGGTGGCGGCCCGTGCTGGCGGGCGCGTGCTGGCCTTTGACTACGAGCCCGAGGCGCTGGTCTTCGCCAGGCAGGGCATTGAGCTGAATCGCGGGCTGCTCGGCCAGGCCGAGCCCCTGTTCGCGGTGATGGACTGGCGCTCGCCAGCCGTGGCGTCAGGCTCTGTGGAGGTGCTGCTCGGGGCGGACATCCTCTACGAGCGGAGATTTTTTGAGCCTGTGGAAGCGCTTTTGCGCCATGCCTTGGCCCCGGACGGCGTGGCCTTCATCGCCGACCCGGAACGCAGCGTCTCCGCCCCGGCGTGGGAGCGGCTGGCTGCGCTGGGTTGGCGGATCGAGACCCCGTTCTCCGGCCGCGTGGCCCAGGGCGGGCAGAACATGAACGTGCACATCCGCCAGATTTCCCGCTGCTGAACTGCGGGCGCCCGGCGGAACAAGACCTGAGACACAAGGAGCCAGATCATGGGCGAGACCATCCGTTTCGGCGTGTCGCTAGACTCGGACCTCTTGGACAAGTTCGACCAGCTCTGCAAGGAAAAAAGCTACCAGACGCGCTCCGAGGCCATCCGCGACCTCATCCGCAGCATGCTGGTGCAGCGCCAGTGGGAAAACGACGACGGCGAGGTGGCCGGCACCCTCACCCTGGTCTACGACCACCACCAGAGCGGACTGGCCCAGAAGCTGACGGAGATCCAGCACGACAGCCACGACGCCATCCTGTGCACCATGCATGTGCACCTGGACCACCACAACTGCCTGGAGGTCCTGGCGCTCAAGGGTCCGGCCGAAAACATCAAGGCCTTGGGCCAGAAGCTCATCTCCACCAAGGGCGTGAAGCACGGGCATTTGGTGCTTACCACCACCGGCCAGGAGATCGGCTGATGGCACAGTCGCAAATGGCGGCGCCCCCCGAGATGGAGGACGTGCAGAAGCACCCGGCGACCGTGCAGATGCCCATCGACCGCGTCGGGGTGAAGGACCTGCGCCTGCCGGTGGTCGTCCGCGACCGCGAGTCCGGCAAGCAGCACACCGTCGCCCGCGTCGAGCTTTCCGTGGACCTGCCCGCGGCCTTCAAGGGCACGCACATGAGCCGGTTCGTGGAAACGCTTGAGAACTGGAGCGAGGAACTGTCGCGCTCGTCCATGGAGAAGCTGCTCTCGGACATGGCCGAGCGGCTGGAGGCCCGCCGGGCTTACGCGCGCTTCGACTTCCTGTATTTTCTGCGCCAGTCCTCCCCCGTGAGCAAGGCCAAGGGCCTCATGGGCTACCCCTGCTCCGTGGTGGGGGCCTGGGAGGACGGCAAGCTCGACTTCACCCTCGGCGTGGACGTGCCGGTGATGACCGTGTGCCCCTGCTCCAAGGCCATCAGCGACGAGGGCGCCCACAGCCAGCGCGCCATCGTGCGCATCCTGGCAAAGTTCAAGGGGTTCCTCTGGCTGGAGGACCTGATCGAGATCGGCGAGGGCTCGGGCTCCTCGCGGGTGTACACCCTGCTCAAGCGCGAGGACGAGAAGTACGTCACCGAGACGGCCTTCGCCAACCCGGCCTTTGTGGAGGACGTGGTGCGCTCAGCGGCCAAGGGGCTGTCCGAGCACCCGCGCATCACCTGGTTCCGGGTGGAGGTGGAGGCTTTCGAGTCCATTCACGCGCATTCTGCCCAGGCGACTATTGAAAGTTGTGTGCGGAAGGCGTAGAGGATTTCTGTAAAGTCTTCTCAACAGGTCCTGAGAAACCCCGACAAGGGGGAGCGCCATGACTCTCGATGTGAACTGGAACCTGCAAGCCATCTCGGCCCTGGACGTTTCGGCCATGGCCGCGTCCGAGAACATCGCCAACGCCAACTCCGACAACTACCGCCCCGTGCGCGTGGAGCTTGAGGACGGCGTGGGCGGCAAGGGCGTGCGCGTGGCCGACATCGTGGAGCTTACCTCCACCACCTCCGGCCTGGACAATACGCCGCTGGTGCCGGACGGACGCCCGACGGACTACGCGAGCGGGCTCATCCGCCCGACCTCCTACACCGGCGAGGGCAGCGGGGTGGACATCGCCCGCGAGATGGTGGACCTGATCCAGGTCGAGCGCGCCTTCTCGGCCAATGTGGCGGCCATCGGCAACATCGACAGCATGACCGGCAACATTTTGAACATGATGGCCTGAGCCGGACCGGAAGCTCCCGGGCTCAGTTGGCGAGGCTCTTCAAGAGCGCATAGGTGACGAGACCTGCGGCGACCGCCGCATAGATGAAGATTCAGGGCGTGCAGCGCCCGCGCAGCTTCCAGTACAGCACCCCGAAGGTGGCTGCTCCGGCCAGCGCGGCCAGGGGCATCAGCATTTCGGCGGGCATCTAGTCCTCCTCCTCCATTGTGGCGAAATCGTCCTGGCTGGACTTGCAGCCGGGGCACACCCACTCCTGCGGCAGTTCGCAGCCGGGGGTTCCTTCCTTCACGCCGTTTTTCGGGTCGCCCTTCTTCGGGTCGTAGACATAGCCGCATCTCAGGCAGGCGTAACGCATGCGCATCTCCTGGCTCGCCCCTGTGCGCCAGTATGGCTTGATAACCCAGGGGCGTATTTGGTTTCGTGCATCGACGAGTGCGAACATAGTCATCCCGGCGCGGGTTGGCAACAGCCCGTTGCCCGGGTGGGGCGATTGCGTTGGTGCGCCACTTGCATTCGTGTGCGCATTGGCAGCGCGATTGACAGCGCGCACCGTCAAATCAGAGCGTAAGGAGCCGAAAATGCAGAAAGATAAACAAGCAGGAGCGGAAGAGGTCGTTCGCCAGGCCGTCTATCTGCTGACCAAAGGCACCCCGGAAGACTTCAACATGCTGTACCGCCAGCGCCAGTTCCAGGCCAGGGCGTCGGTCATCGACGAGGCCTGCATGGCCATGGACTTCCCCTACGAGAAGCGCCACAATTTCTACACCTATGTCTACAATCGCCTGGTACGCAAGGCTCCCGTGGACTATCTGGAGTTTGGGGTCGCCACCGGCGAGAGCTTCCGCTCCTGGTTGAGCTTGAGTCCGCAGCCGGAGTCGCGCTTCTACGGTTTTGACTCCTTCGAGGGGCTGCCGGAAAAATGGCAGGCGGACTCGCCCAAAGGCGCGTACAGCACGGGCGGCCAGATTCCGCAGGATGACGACACGCGCGCGACCTTCATCAAGGGCCTGTTCCAGCACACCGTGGATGACTTCAGCCTCAACTATACCCCGCGGAACCGGATGGTCATGCACATGGATGCGGACCTCTACTCCTCCACTCTGTATGTGCTCATGACCATGAACCGCCACATCCGCCCAGGCACGTTGATCCTGTTCGACGAGTTCACCGCGCGCGGCTTCACCGACGAATGCGCCGCCCTCGAGGACTACTGCCAGGCCTGCTGCCGCAGCTACACCATCAAGGCGCGCCGGCGCGACTTCGTCAAGCTGGCGGTGGAAATCACGGAGTAGGCCGCCCGCGGCCTCAAAGCGATGACGCCCGCAAACAGCCCAAGGAGTCGCCCCATGACACACGCGTTGCGCGTCCTGGTCTTTCTGCTGCTGACGCTTGCGCTGCCGGTGACCGGCTTTGGCGCTGACAAGAAGCCCGTAGTGGCCGTGCTCGCCACGGGCGGAACCATCGCCGGAGGAGCCGAGTCCGACACGGCCACCATCGGCTACAAGGCCGCCGTGTTCGGCGTGGACAAACTGCTGGCGGCCGTGCCCTCACTGGGCAGGGTGGCGGACATCCGCGCCGAGCAGGTCTTCCAGCTGGCCTCGGAGAACATGACCCCGGCGCACTGGCTGGTCCTGGGCAAGCGCGTCAATCAGGCGCTCAAGGATCCGGACGTGGCCGGCGTGGTCATCACCCACGGCACGGACACCCTTGAGGAGACAGCGTACTTCTTGAATCTGACGGTCAGGAGCGACAAGCCTGTGGTCATCACCGGCTCCATGCGCCCGGCAACGGCCATCAGCGCCGACGGACCGATCAACCTGTTCAACGCAGTCTGCCTGGCGGCCTCGCCCGAGGCCAGGGGCAAAGGCGTCTTCATCCTCATGAACGACACCATCTTCGCCGCGCGTGACACCACCAAGACCAACACCTTCCGCACCGACACCTTCGCCGCGCCGGACACCGGGCCTCTCGGCGTCATGCAGCTCGGCCGCCCCTTGTTCCATCGGCTGCCGGTCCGGGCGCACACCGTTTCGACGGAGTTCGACATCGCCACGCTCACGTCCCTGCCGCAGGTGGAGATCCTGTACGGGTACGCAGGCAGCCACCCCGCCCAGGTGACGGGTGCCCTGGCCACCGGCGCCAGGGGCATCGTCAACGCTGGCACGGGCAACGGTTCGCTCCCTGACGCCAGCAAGCAGGCGTTTGCCGGGGCGAGCGCCAAGGGCGTGGTTGTGGTCCGCGCGTCGAGGACCGGAAGCGGCGTCGTGACGCGCAACGGCGAGGTGGATGACGACGCCCTCGGCTTTGTGGCCGCAGGCAACCTCACCGCGCAGAAGGCGCGGGTCCTCTTGGCCCTGGCGCTCACGGTCACTGCCGATCGAGCGCGCATCCAGAAAATGTTCGACACCTACTGAGGCCGGACCGGAGCGGTCGGACCGGAACGACCGGCTGGTGGCTGGCCAAGGCGGCCCTGCGCGCCAAGCGAAAGCCCCTGCAAGGACTCTGTCGTCCTCGCAGGGGCTTTGGTGTTGTCGCTGTGGCGAGTCGTTTAAATGTGCCGGATCTTGAAGGACGTGGCGGCGTCGCCGCTGGAGCCCTTTTGCTGATTCTGCAGCTGGCGGATCTGGCCGCGCAGGTTGGCAAGGTGGCTGGCCTTCTCCTCAGGGGTCTGGTCGGAACCCTGCTCACGCTGAAGATCCTTCTGGAGCTTGGCGATGCGTCGGGCCAGGGTGTCTGCTGTGCTCTGGGCAGCGCTTGAGCCTTCGCTTGAAGCCGCCGGGGCGCTTGCCGCCTTGGCGCGTGCAGCCTCGGAGATCTCGATGGAGTCGCCACCACTGGCCTTTCCAGGGTTGTCCGCGTTGGTCGGCTGCGTATTCTGCGGCACCTGCAAGCCCACAGCCTGCGTTGCCTGATTTGCCATGACCGATGAGAGAGTTTGGATGTCCATCGCTCCTCCGGAAATTAAATGGTCTTACCCTTACCACCTTATCGGCATGTGCCGTTTGAAACTTTAGGGGTTTTTTGCGCCGTGATCCAAGATGACTGAAAAATGCGTAGTGTGAAACCCTGTGATCATTCACTAAAGTGGCCCAGGGTCATGCCCCGGAGCGCCTGGAATCGCAGGCCCGGACCCAAAAGAAAGCGTCCCGGCCCCCCTCGTGTCGCGGGAGCCGGGACGCATTGCGTGCGTCTGAGCGTCGGCTATTCGAAGTCTTTGAGCAGCTCCATGGCCTCGTCCACCGCCACATCCTCGTGCACGACCTTGGACAGCGCCTGGGTGAGCAGGTCCGGGCGCTTGTGCTGGAAGATGTTGCGCCCCACCGAGAGCCCGGCGCCGCCAGCCTGGATGGAATCGTGGACCATGTTCAGGAAGGCCCGGGTGCTGTCGAGCTTCGGCCCGCCTGCGATGACCACCGGGACGCAACAGGCGTCGATGACGCGCGAGAAGGATTCGGGGTCGCCGGTGTAGGGCACCTTGACCACGTCCGCGCCGAGTTCAACGCCCACGCGCGCACAGTGGGCCACGATGTCCGTGTCGAACTCGCCCTTCACCTTGGGGCCACGGGCGTAGACCATGGCCAGCACGGGGATGCCCCAGCTCTGGGCCGTGCCGGTGACCTGGCCGAACTCCTCCAGCATCTTGGCTTCGCTCTCGTCGCCCAGGTTGACGTGCACGCTCACCGCGTCCGCTCCGAGGCGGATGGCCTCCTCGACGGTGCAGACAAGGGTCTTGGCGTTGGGCAGCGGGGAGAGCGAGGTGCTGGCGGACAGGTGCAGGATGAGGCCCACGTCCTTGCCCTGGGTGCGGTGGCAGCAACGCGGCATGCCCTTGTGCATGAGCACTGCGTTGGCGCCGCCCTCTACAGTGGCCTTCACCGCGGCATGCATGTTGACGATGCCGGGAAGCGGACCCACGGTGGTGCCGTGGTCCATGGGCACGATGATGGTGCGCCTTGTGTTGCGGTTGATGATGCGTTCGAGCCTGATGGCCTTGCCGAGATGCATGCTGGACCTCCTGTTGCCTTTTGGTATCGCAGGCGCAATCCCCGGTCACAGGGGCCGGGAAGCCGCTTTCGCACACTGGTGAGTGGCGGAGGGGGAGGGATTCGAACCCCCGGACGGTTTCCCGTCAGTGGTTTTCAAGACCACCGCCTTGAGCCGCTCGGCCACCCCTCCATCCAGCCAGGGGCACAGGACAATACCCGCAACCGAGGCGCAGTGGACGTTGCCAAAAGCAGGGCTGCAAGTCAATGAGCGCGATACGTGATAAATGTGAAGCCATTCTTGCGTCTTTGGTTGCAATTCTCATCTGTTTTTGATGAAATATAGATAACGGTAAAGTTTGCTCAGAATTGGACCGATGGGCTTGAAGGCGCAGAACGCGCCATGCTGGAATCTTTGTCGTGTAGTCACCGGGAGCACCTGCCCGACAGCAAGGAGCCAACCATGAAAGAACAGCAGAAAGCACTCACGCCAGCCACAGCCATTTGGGCTGTCGGGGCGATTGCTGCGGCCTTTGTTGTGGCGGCCCATTTTTCCGCAAATATGTGGGTCGCACTGGGGCTTGCTGCTGTAGTCGTAGCGTTGGCCGCCTATCTGGCGACAAGCCAGGGGCCGGGGACCGACGCCCTGAAGGCGGGCTTGCTGAGGTTGCTGGCCCGCAAGCGCGATTTCGCCTTCGACGAGGTGAACTCCTGGCGCGCCTTGGGCGAACTCCCCGCATTGGTGGCCGAGGTCGTCGAGTACAACATGCACCGCCGCGAGTTCTATCGCGGAGCGGTGGATGGCGTGGGCACGCCGTTCCTTCTGTGCGACGCCTCCGGCTCCATCACGCACGTAAGCGCCAGCCTGCTGGCCCTGCTGAAGCGGTCCGACAAGGATGTCGTCGGGAAAACCGTGTCCGAGGCCTTCTACAACACCAAGGGCACGTCCATCACCGAGCGCTGCATGTCCTCCAAGTCCGACACCTCCGAGGATGACACCCTGAAGCTGTGGGATGGCCGCACCCTGGACGTGCACACCTACGTGAGCTGCATCAAGGACGCCAAGGGCCAGGTGCTCGGCGCCGTGCTGTGCCTGGTGGACCTGACAAAGACCAAGGAGCAGCAGAACATTCTTGTGCAGCAGCAGGCCCAGATGCTTGAGGTCGGCAATTCCATCAACGACCTGGCCCAGCGCGTCGCCTCGGCCTCTGAGGAGCTCTCCGCCTCCGCCGACGAGCAGGCGCGCGGCGCGCAGCGCCAGAAGACCCAGACCGAGAGCGTCTCCACCGCCATGGAGGAGATGACCGCCACCGTGCTTGAGGTGGCCCAGAACGCCTCCCAGTCCTCGGAAGCGGCCGCCACGGCCAGCCAGGCCGCCACGGACGGCGTGCAGCTGGTGCGTGAAAGCGTCACCGGCATCAACCTTGTGGCCGATTCCTCCCGCAAGCTGGCCCAGGTGCTGGGGCAGCTCGACAGCCAGGCCGCTGAGATCGACCGCATCATCAACGTCATCAACGACATCGCCGACCAGACCAACCTGCTGGCGCTGAACGCCGCCATCGAGGCCGCGAGAGCGGGCGACGCCGGGCGCGGCTTCGCCGTCGTGGCCGACGAGGTCCGCAAGCTGGCCGAGAAGACCATGACCGCCACCAAGGAGGTCGAGAACTCCATCCGCGAGATTCAGGAGCGCTCACAGAACGCCGTGACCACCATGCGCGAAACGGAGCGCCAGGTTGAGGTCAGCACGGACCTGTCCAACCGCACGGGGCAGTCCCTGGAAGAGATCATGCGCCGCATCGAGGACGTCACCATGCGCGTGGCCCAGATCGCCACCGCCGCTGAAGAACAGTCCGCCGCGGCCGAGGAGATCAACAAGAACATCGAGGAGATCGCGGGCATCGCCATCGAAACCGAGGAGGGCGCCGGGCAGGCCGCCAGCGCCACCCGGGATCTGGCCGAGCTGTCCCAGAACCTGTTGCAGATGTCCATGACCTTCACCGCCACCAAGTCCGACGCCAGCAAGCTGCGCGCCTCCCGCGGACAGATGAAGGGCATCCTGCCCAAGCTCATGCTCGACTACGTCAAGGTCAAGTTCGGCGAAGCCGTTCAGGACAAGGTGATGGAGGAACTGGGCCACCCGGTGTTCCTGCCCGCCCAGAGCTACCCGGACGAGGTGCTGCGCCAGATGGCCGACATCGTGGTCCAGGAGAGCGGGAAGGATCCGCGTGCCGTATTCGTGGACCTCGGCAAGTACACCATCGGCCAGTTCCACAAGATGTACAGGCCGTACTTCAAGGCCAAGACCCTGAAGGAATTCTACCTGACCATGAACGACACCCACGCGGCCCTGACCAAGGCGAATCCGGGCATCGTGCCGCCCAGGTTCAGCTACGAGGATCGCGGCAACAAGCTGACCATGATCTACAAGTCCAGGCGCGGCTATCACCACTACTTCGAGGGCATCCTGCTCGGCGCGGCCGAGTTCTTCAAGACCCCGGTGGACATCACCGTGCAGGTGCAGGACCCCGAAACCGCCCGGGCGGAAATCATCTTCAAGTAGCGGCGGATCAGACGAAGCAAAAGCCCCCGGTTCTCCTGATGGAGGGCCGGGGGCTTTTTGTCTTGCCGTGCAGGGCTATTCAGCGGCGGTGGCGCGTTTGCGCTTGAGCTTGTACCAGACGTACCAGGCGATGCTTGCGACCAGCATGCCCACGATGAGCGCGTCGAAGTGGTGGCGGTAGGTCTGCACCATGCTCCAGTTCTCGCGCAGCTTGAAGCCGCAGTAAAGCAGAAAGCCGTTCCACATGGTGGCGCCCACCGTCGTGGCGAGAGCGAAGGGCCAGAAGCGCATCTTGCCGATGCCCGCCGGAATGCTCACCAGGTGCCGCACCACGGGGATGAAGCGGCAGAGGAAAAGGGTGAGGGTTCCGCCACTGCGGTGGAAAAAGCGTTCGGTCCTTTCCAGGTCATGCACGTCGAGCAGCAGGTACTTGCCGACCTTGAGCACGAAGGGACGACCGCCGTAGTAGCCCATGAGATAGGACAGGTACGAGCCCAGGAACGAGCCGATGCTGGTGGCGAGGACCGCCTCGAAAAGCCCCCATTTGCCGTCGGCCACAAGGAAGCCCACGAAGGGCATCACCGCTTCGCTGGGAACGGGGAAGATCATGCTCTCCAGGCCCATGAGAAAGGCCGCGCCTGCATAGCCGGTGCTGTCCAGGATGCGGATGGCGAATTCCGAGATGACTTCCGTGAGCAAGGTGAACCTCCAGCGTGACGATGTCAGCCGCCTCTACCCTTCCTTGGGACTCAGGGCAAGGGGCATGCCAGGCGCAGGCAGGCTCAGTCGACCTCGAAACCAAGGGCCAGGGCGGCCTCGCGGCTCGCGGGATCGGAGCGCAGGCGCAGCCAGTAGAGGTTCTGCGCGGGCCAGAGGTCCGGCAGGGCGTCCACCGTGGCCGCTCGCTCGAGAATGCGCCGCACCTCGGCATAGGCCGGGGTCTTGGCCGCGAGCAGGTCCACCAAGGCCTCGCCAACGCGATGCGCCAGCAGGGCACGTTCCGGGTGGTCCTGGCCCAGCTCCTTCAGGAAGTTCAGGAAGTCGCGTGACGGCACCACCTCGCCCATGATCCACTGCCAGCACAGGGCGGACCAGAGCCTGCTCCAGCGCTCGGCCGCGGTCTGGGTGGTCTGGGCCTCGCGATAGGGCAGGAACAGGTGCGCGCCCTGACGCGCCTCGGCGCATTGCTGGCCCCAGGAGTCTGCCTCGGCCCGCAGCACCCAGGCCAGGGCCAGGGCCTGGCGCTTGCCCCAGGACAGGTACGAGGCCGGGACGCACTTGGTGGGCTTCGGTGAGTCCTCGTGCTCCACCTGCACGCATCCGGCCAGCGGACCGCCGCCGCCTGGGCGCTCCCACTTCCAGCCGCAGTCGTCGCTGCCCGATTCACGCGCCCAGGTGATGGAGGCCGTGCCCGAGAGCTCCTTGCCCGCCGCTGCCTTTGCCGCCGTGAGGGCGACGCGGAGCCCAGGCCAAGTGGCGGTTTCGCTCTTGCCAGCGGCCGGCAGGCGGTTCTCGGCCCACAGGCGCACCAGGGCCTGGGCCAGGATGCTTTCGGTGGTTTCGCGCCGGGGGCGTATTTCGCGGGTCCAGAGATCGTGCCCGTTGCCCAGGGTCGGGTCGTTGGACGTGGCCTGGCCGATGTGGGCCAGAAGCAACGGCTCCAGGTCTTCCAGGCCGGTGCGCTGGGCCAGGCCCATGGCTCGCAGGGCGAAGGTCAGGGCGTTGAGCGGCTCGATGCGTCCCAGGTCGTCGAAGAACCAGGCGCAGCTGGCAAACGACGAGAGCGCCCATTTCTGCATGTTGAGGAGCTTCCAGGCCGTGTCGCGCCGGGCCTCGGTCAGGCCCTTCCTGAAATGTTCGCGCTCAAAGCCCTTGGCGTCCGTCAGCCCGGAGAGCACCCGGCCATACTGCACCGCTGCTTCCTCGGCGTCCATGAACAGGGTCTTGCCGAGCTCCTGGTAGTGGCTGTCCATGCGCGTCTTCACCGCCCGCAGGCCGTCGCGCAGGGGGCCGCGCCAGCGCTGGTTCCAGCCGGGTCGATTCTCGGCGCAGCAGCCGCAGTCCGAGCGCCAGCGCTCCACGCCGTGCGCGCAGCTCCACGACGAGCTCTCATGGATGCGCGCGCGCCGCCTTGGCGGATTTTCGGCCAGGTAGGCGGCGTAGTTGGTCAGCCGCACGCCGTCCACGCCGCTTCTGGCCTGGGACAGCGCGAACGCCAGGGCCATCTCGCCGAACTTGAAGTGGTGGCCGTAGGTCTCGCCATCCGTGGCCAGGGCCAGCAGCCCCTTGCCAGCCAGGCCGGAGAGCTTGCCCCAGAACATGTCGCCGTGGCGCAGCAGGCCTTCAAAGGCCACCGCCTGGGACAGCGGGCCGTCGTAGAAGTACACGGCGATGCTGCGACCTTGTGGCAATTCCACCAGGTACGGCTCGCGAATGTCCAGGTTGCCTTCGTTGGCGGGGGTCCAGTTGTTTTGCGAGATGTCCGCGACTTCCTTCGCCTGGCGCGGGGCCAGGATGGTGAACTTCACGCCAGCCTGGGCCAGCAGCTCCAGGGTGCGCGTGTCCACGGCGGCCTCGGAGAGCCACATGCCCTCGGCCTTGCGGCCAAAGCGCGCCTCGAAGTCGGCCAGGGCCCAGGCGATCTCGGCCCGCTTCTCTAGGTCCGTGGCCAGGGGCATGATGACGTGGTGGTAGATCTGGGCGATGGCGTTGCCGTGGCCCAGGCGTTCCAGGCTTTTTCCGTCGCCCTCCAGCACCCGGGCGTAGATGTCAGGGGCCTGGTCCTGCATCCAGGTCAGCAGGGTGGGGCCGAAGTTGAAGCTCATCCACTCGTAGCAGTTGACGATCTCGATAATGTGGTTGCCGCCGTTGGTGCGCCTGGCCCAGGCCAGGGGGGCGTAGCTCTCGCCGCAGATGCGCTCGTTCCAGTGCTTGGCCGGGGCTGCGCTGCCCTCGGGGAAGATGGTGTCCATCCAGGGATCTTCACGGGGCGGTTGATAGAAATGCCCGTGGATGCAGAGCTGCCTGCCGCTGGTGTGTTCGCTCTTCTTGGCCATGAAGTCTCCTGCGCTTTAAGGATGCCGATGATCAACCCTACCCTGGGGGAGCGCCGCGGGCAAGGGGGCGGGCTGGGCGGAGCACGGGTCGACAAGGCGGCCGATGCCTTGTATGGATGAAGAATGGGCAGGACTGCGCTCGCAGGCTGCAAGGGGGATGTACATGAAGACGCTCGATGCCGTGCTCAAGACGTTGCTGTTCCCGATGATGCTGGCCGGGCTGTTCCTGATAGGACATGCCCTGGCGCTTTCGCCTTCGGCCTTTGCGGCTGGCGGGGAGAACCTGGGCCATGTGAGCCGCATCCAAGGCGCGGCCTTTGCACAGCGGGGGCAGAACCTGGAGCGGCTTGCCTTGAACTCCCCGGTGAAGCGCGAGGACACCCTCAAGACCGCAATGGACTCGCGCCTGGAGCTGACCATGCTCGACGAGACGAAGCTGACCCTCGGCGCGGGCACGGAGTTCGTGCTCGAACGCTACGACCTGGGCCGCCAGCAGGGCGCCGGGGCGGTGCTGCTCAAGCTGACCAAGGGGGCGTTCCGCGTGGCCACGGGCGAGCTCTCGGCCCTGCGCGGCGGACCGTTCGAGGTGGGCACGCCGCTCGGCACCATCGGCATTCGCGGCACGGACTACTGGGGCGGGTATCTGGGCACGGACGAGATCAACGTGCTGCTCATCTCGGGCAAGGGCGTGTACATCAAGAACGACGGCGGCACCACCGAGATCCTTAAGCCTCTTGAGGGCGTGACCATCCGCTCCGCCACCGCCCCGCCCCCGGCCCCGACCTTGTGGAGCCCGGAGAAGCGCGATCGGGCGTTTAAGACCGTGGCGTTCGATTAGGTCAGCGTTCGGCTAGTCCAGCGGCGGGCTAGTCCAGCGTGCGGCGGTACCGCCGCATGCCGATGCTGATGACCGCCAGCAGGAACAGCGCGATGGGCCAGACATTGGTGAGCGATTCCAGCGGGCCGTTGCCCTTGAGCAGGATGCCGCGAACCAGGCGCAGGTAGTGCGTCAGCGGCAGCACCGAGCCGATGGTCTGCGCCCAGCCCGGCATGCCCCGGAAGGGGAACATGAACCCGGACAAAAGCAGCGACGGCAGGAAGAAGAACACGCTCATCTGCACCGCCTGCAGCTGGTTCTTGGCGATGGTGGACAGCGTCACCCCGACGCTCAAGTTCGCCGCGATGAACACCAGCGACAGCACGAACACCGCCACGATGCTGCCTCGAAGCGGCACCCCGAACAGGAACTTCGCCGCCAGGATGATCAGCGTCATCTGGATGTAGCCCACCAGGATGTACGGGATGATCTTGCCGAGCATGACCTCCAGCGGCCGCACCGGCGTGGAGAGCAGGTTCTCCATTGTGCCGCGCTCCCTCTCCCGGGTAATGGCCAGCGACGTGATCATGGTCAACGTCAGGGTCAGGATGACCCCCATGAGGCCGGGCACGATGTTGTACTGGGTCACGGCCTCGGGGTTGTACTCTGCGTGCACGCGCAGGGTCACCGGCGGGGGCGTCGGCGCATAGCCCGCCGAGGCTGGCAGGTCGCGGACGAGCACCTGGCTGACGACCTCGCGCATGGCCGCGAGCGCCCCGCTGGTGGCAGCCGGATCCGTGGCGTCGGCCTCCAGCAGCAGCACCGGCTGTTCCCCGCGCAAGAGCCGCCGGGAAAAGTCCTCGGGGATGGTCAGCACGAACTGCACCCGGCCCTCCTTCAGGGCGCTGTCGGCGTCGGCGCGGCTGGCCAGGTGCCCGGTGACGTCGAAGTAGCTGCTGGTCTGCATGCCCGCCACGATGCTGCGCGCAAAGGGCGAGTTGTCGGCCGAGAGCACCGCCGTGGGCAGGTGGCGCGGGTCCGAGTTGATGGCGTAGCCGAACAGGATGAGCTGCATGAGCGGGATGCCGATCATCATGGCGAAGGTCACCCGGTCGCGGCGCATCTGGATGAACTCCTTGTACACCATGGCCGCGAAGCGCCGGAAGCAGAACATGTTGCTTGCGTTCATGCCCGAGGTCATGCCCGATCTCATGGCTGCCCGCCTCCCTTGGCCGCCTGACCGTTCTGCCTGGCCTGCTGGCCGCGCATGAGGTGGATGAAGACCTCCTCCAGGCTGGTGCGGATGAGCTTCCAGTCCTGGCCGTTGGCCAGCAGGAAGGGGCTGAGCGTCGCATCCAGCAGGTGCTTGTCCTGGCCGCTGACGTGCAGCGTGTTGCCGAAGGCCACCACCTGGTCCACGCCGGGAAGCGGGCGCAAGCGCTCGGCCAGTTCTGGCAGGTTCGGGCCGGACACGCTCCAGGTGGTGAGCCCCGCATGGTCCACGATGCCCTCAAGGGTGTCCTGCGCCAGCAGGTCGCCGTAGGCGATGTAGGCCAGGCGGTGGCAGCGCTCGGCCTCGTCCATGTAGTGGGTGCTGATGAGCGCGGTGACGCCCTGGCTGGCCAGCTTGTGCACCTCGTCCCAGAAGTCGCGCCGCGCGCCGGGGTCCACGCCCGCCGTGGGCTCGTCCAGCAGCAGCAGCTTCGGCCCGTGCAGGGTGCAGGAGGAAAGCGCCAGGCGCTGCTTCCAGCCGCCGGACAGGCTGCCCGCCAGCTGGTTCTCGAAGCGGTTCATGCCCATGCGCGCGAGGCAGGCGTCAACGGCCTCGGCGCGGTTGGGCAGGCCGTACATGCGCGCCGTGAAGTCCAGGTTCTCGCGCACGGTCAGGTCCTCGTAGAGGCTGAAGCGCTGGGCCATGTAGCCCACGTGGGGCTTGATCTCGTCGGCCTGGGTGAGCACGTCGAGGCCCAGGCAGGTGCCGGAGCCGGAGTCGGGCTTGAGCAGGCCGCAGAGCATGCGGATGAAGGTTGTCTTGCCGGAGCCGTTGGGGCCGAGGAAGCCGTAGATTTCGCCCCGCTTGACGCGCATGGACAGGCCGTTGACCACGACCTTGCCGCCGAAGCTCTTGGTCAGCCCGGAGACGTCGATGACGTAGTCGCCGTCGTTGGACTTGTCGTTGCCGCCGTCGTTGGACTTGTCGTTGCCCGGGGCGCCCGTTTCGGCGCCGGCGCTGGCGTCGCCGAGAGCGCTGGCGTCGCGGATGCCGTTGCTTTCGGCGTTGCCGCCGCCGGGGCTATGGTCCGTGTCCGCGTCCATGCGGCTACTTCGCGGAGCCGAAGGTCAGGCGAACGTCGACAGGCTGGCCGGGGTGCAGCAGCGGCGCCTGTTCCGGTGCTGGCCGGGCCTCCACCAGGAACACCAGCTTGGCCCGGTTGTCGCTGGAGTAGAGGATGGGCGGGGTGTACTCGGCCTGGGCCGAGATGTAGCTCACGCGCACGGGCACGGTGCCCGCCGCGCCAGCGGGGCCGCCGTCGAAGCGCACCTGGGCCTCCTGGCCCACGCTGAGGGCGCCGACTTTTTCCTCGGGCACGAAAAAGCGCACCTTGATGTTCTGCGGGGGCAGAAGCACGGCAACGGCCTTGCCTGCGGGAACCCATTCGCCCTGGGTGTACAGCGTGTCGAAGACCAGGGCGGCGGCGGGCGCGGCCTGGGACTTTTGCGCAAGTGTCCAGGCCGCCTGCTCCACGCGGCCCTTGGCCGCTTCCACCTCGGCCTGGGCGGCGGAGATCTCGTCCGTGCGCCCGCCAAGCTTGGCCGTGGACAGGTTGGCCGACATCTCGCGCACCTGCTGGGCCTTGAGGTCGTAGTCAGCGCGGGCGCGGTCCATCTCCTCGGCGGAGATGGTGCGCTCGGCATAGAGCTTCTGGCGGCGCTTGAACTCGGTCTCGGCCAGGCGCAGTGCGGTGCTGGCCTGGCCCAGCCGCGCGCTGAGGGCGGTCAGTTCGGTGGGGCGCTGGCCCTTTTGCACATTGGCCAGCCTGTCGGCGGCCTGCTTGAGGGCTGAGGTGGCCACGGCCAGGGCGGCGCGCTCGTAGTCCTGTTCCAGCACGAAGAGCGGCGCACCGGCCGCCACCTCCTGGCCCCGGCTGACGCGCAATTCCGCCAGCGCACCGGCCACGGGCGAGGCCACATGGACGTATTCCGCCTCCACGTAGCCCTGGAAGGTTGCCGTTCCGGCCTGGACGAAGTGGCGAACCCCGTAGAAGGCCGCGCCCGCGAGGGCGAGCGCCAGCACGCCCAGACGGACCTTGGCGGGGATGCGTTGCAGGAGCTGTGTTATGGCGGCCATGCCCCAGCCTTACACCTTCTGCGCAGGCTGTGTCAAACATATGTTTGAAATGTGCGGATGACAAGAAGCGCTCCTGTCATCCGCACACAAGAAGGCTTGCGCGCGCCGGTTGCCCGGAAGCGGCGCGGGGTTGCCTCAGGACTGGTTCACGTCGAACACGGTCTCCACGTCCTTGTCCCAGCCGTCAAAGAGGAAGGCATCTGCCTTCTTGTCGGCCAGGAGCCGGAAGGCGTAGCGGACCTGCTCCTCGTAGAAGGCGCAGAAGGCCCCCTTCTTGTCCATGCCGCCATTCATTTCCTGGGCTTCCGCCGGGCAGGGCGAGCCGCAGAAGTGGCGAATGGCGCAGGTCCGGCAGGAGTCGATGTCCTCCACCTTGCGGCCCGTCACGCGCTTGAAGGCCGGGGACACCAGCACGTCGTCAAGTTTGTCCTTGAAGAGGTTGCCGCCGTTGTAATCCGGCAGGCCGATGAACTCGCTGCACGGGAAGAGACCCCCGTCCGGGGCCAGGGCGAAGAAGCAGCGTCCGCCGCCGCAAGGCGAGATGTCGCACATGAGGCGCCGGGCCGTGGGCGCCACGATGGACAGCAGGATGTTGGCGAAGTTGGCCACCACAAGCTTGCGGCCGGTCTTCTGGTACAACTCGTAGGAGCGGTCCAGGGCGGCGGTGTAGTGCTTGGCGGCCTCGGCCTCGTCCGGCTTGAGCTCCCTGGAGGCGGGCATGGTGCAGCGCAGGATGTTCAGCATGGTCACCGGAACCTCGTGCCCGTGGAAGAATTCCACCAGCTGGGGCAGGGTGCGCATGTTCTCCTTGGTGACGGTGCAGATGACGTTGTAGAGCGGGTAGCCCTTCAAGCGCTCCATGGCCTGGACCACGACATCGTACACGCCCTTGCCGCCCCAGGTGGTGCGCGTGCGGTTGGCGATGCGCGCGGTGGCGGCGTCCAGCGACAGCCCAATGCCGACCTTGTGGCTGGTCAGGAACTCGATGGCGGCCTCGTCCAGGTTGGTGGCGTTGGTCTGCACGCCGAAGCTGAAGTCTCCGGCATAGCGCTCGATGCCTGCGAACACGGCCTCGTGGTTGAGCAGCGGCTCGGCCCCGTGGAAGACGATCTGCGGCAGGCGGCCCGCGGGCAGGTGCGCGGTGAACCAGTCCTTGAGCCTGCCCAGGGCGTCGAGCAGTCGCTCGGTGGGCATGTGCTCGCCGTTGCGGCGCATCTCGGTGGGGATGTAGCAGTAGCCGCAGTTCAGGTTGCAGCGCGCTGTGGGGTTGAAATACACCGCCGAGGGCGTGAGGCCGAAGCGCAGGTCGTGCATCTCCTTGGCGAAGGCGCCCGAATTGGCGCGGACCTGGTCAAGGAACTCGGGCGAGCGCAGCGTTTTGGCCAGGGAGCTTTTGCGCACCAGGGACCAGAAGGCCGTGTCCGGCTCGATGAGCGCCATGTGCGTCTTGTGGCCGATGTCCACGGGGATGAGCTGCGGGCCGTCGCCGGTGTTGGCGAAGCGGCCCGCGAGGGCCGCCCCGCTTGCGGAACTCTTTGCGGTCATGGCTAGGGCTTCGCCTTCTCGCTGACGAGGATGTAGTGCGAAAGGCCCGTGCCGTCGGCGGAGCATTTCTTGCGGAAGGCGATGATGTCCTTGTCCTTGGCCGTGCTCGTCTTCTTCTGGGCGTCTTTCTTCGTCTCCATGTCGACCTCCGAATTAAGGGTAATAAAAAAGGATTCCGGCCGCCCCATGCAGAGCGGCCGGAATCCTTTGCCATCAGATTCCTTGAAAATTATTGAAGCAACAGATCTTCTGACTTCCGGATCATCCGCCTGTGCGCGACCTTCCCCCCAGGTTTTGACCTGAAAGTGGCGGCTCTCGCCTTGCGCACGGCGTCCCCGGTTACAGCGGCGGGACCGTCACGGACTTCAACCGTGTTCTGAGATGTTGCCTCAGTCCGAAAAATATACACAAGCCGGGCTGTTGGCGTCAAGCCAAGGCTGCCCAAGTGGGCCATGATTCGCGCTCAGGGCTCCTGGGGCGTTGCGGGCTCGCGGATGTGCTCGATGAACTCGCGGATGTGCAGGGGCTGGCGGTCAAAGTCCCGCACGCAGAGCATGAGCTGGCGCGTGGCCCAGTCGTCCGCGAGGCGCACCACGCGCAGGTTCATGGTCTTCTTGCAGCGCAGGGCGGCGCTTTCGGGAATGACGGCGATGCCCACGTTGTTCTCCACCAGGCGCGAGGCGGCCATGAACCCGCGCAGGCGCACCCGGTAGTTGATGCGCTTGCCCGCGCGGCTGGCGTGGGCTTCAAGGTACTTCTGGATGGAGCTGCCCTCGCCCAGGCCCACGAACTCGTAGTCGAGGGTGTCGACGAAGGACACGGCGCGCCGGGCCGCCAGCGGATGTTTGGGCGAGACCACCAGCACAAGCTGGAGCGTGCGGAAGGGGAAGGTGGCAAGGTCGCCCACATCGGAATTCCTGGCCACCACGCCCACATCGGCCTTGTCGTCCAGCAGGCTCTGCACGATCTCGGCGCTGACGCGCTCCTGCACGTCGATGCCCACGTTGGGGTGCGCGTTGAGGTAGGTGCTGAGCACTTCGGGCAGGTACTCGGTGATGGTGGCGGTGTTGCAGAGCAGCCGGATGTGGCCCTTGAGCCCCTGGCCGTACTCGCTTACGTCGCCCACCATGCGCTCCCATTCCTGCATGATGCTCTGTGCGTGGCGGATGAGGGCCTGCCCGGCCTCGGTGGGGGCCACGCCGCGCCGTCCGCGCGTGAGCAGCGGAACTCCCAACGCGTCTTCCATGTTCCTGATGCGCGCGCTGGCCGAGGCCAGGGCCAGATAGGAGCGCTCCGCCCCGCTGGTGATGCTGCCGCTTTCCACCACGTGCAGGAACAAGCGCAAGTCCGTGAGGTCAAAGGACATCTGGTGTTCCTCCAGCAGGGGCGTGCATTTGCGGGCCGCGGCGTCAGGCTTGAGCCTTCGCCTCAGCCGAAGGCATACTCAAAATCTTCCGCATTTACAACCAAACCGGGCGAGATCAGTGTGCAGCCATGGAGAGCGCGCTCCCGCAGTTTTCGCGGGTCCGCATCGGAAGTCAAAACCGCCGCGCCACCGGCGCGAAAGGAAGCAGGAACATGAACACCGCCATGCAGATCATCGTCAGGGTCGCTTTTGTCGCCATGCTGATCGTGGGCGCCGCCTGTAGCAAGAAGGACAGCCAGCTTCAGGAGAGCGCAGCCGCCGATGTTCGCGGCGGCCTCACCAGCGAGCAGGCCCAGGCCATCGAGACCGAGCGCATGCAGGAACTTCATGCTCGCGTGGAGTACATGCAGGCCCAGCTCAAGGACGTGCACCCCCTGAGCGCCAAGGCCAATGTGCCTGGCGGCGACTACATCGACTAGCCGCGACGCCTCCTAATCCGCCCCTCAATAGCCGGGGTGCGGCGCTCGGTCTTGCAGGTTCCGGGCGTTGCGCCCCGGCTCCCTTTTCAGCAGCTCCAGCAGGGCCACGAGCTTCAGCCCTGCGGGGCGGCCGGTCAGGGCCGCCGGTTCAGGCATGTTTGCTCAATTCTTCGACCAGCAGCGGCATCCCGCGCGAGGGGTCGGCCTTGAGCGTGAGGGCCTGTTTGGGGCATTTGCTCACGCAGGCCCCGCAGCCCATGCAGCGCGCGCTTTTGATCTGGAGGGAGCGGTCGCGGGCCTTGAGCGCGCCGAACTGGCAATACTTCACGCAGTTGCCGCAACCCACGCAAGCCTCGGCGTCCACCTGGGCGACATAGCCGGAACTGGCGAGCATCTCCACGCCGTTTCGCTGGGCCTGCATGGCCCCGCAGCAGCAGCCGCAGCAGTTGCAGATGGCGTAGAAGCGGCCCAGCGCCACGTCCTTGAAGAATGCGTGGTGCACGTGGCCGCGCGCGTGCTCGGCCTTGAGGATGTCCGCCGCCTCGTCCACGCTGATGCGCCGTGCGCGCTTGCCGTTGTGCTCCAGCACCAGGCTGGCGAAGGGTTCGCCCATGACGAGGCAGACGTCCATGGGCGAGCAGGGGGTCTTGCGGGAGGCGCGGCAGGGGCAGTCGAAGACCACGATATGGTCCGGGTTCTTGAGCACGATGTCGCGGGCGAGCTGGTAGGGCACCACGGATTCGGGCGCGGTGAGCTTCACCTCGCGTCCGATCTTGACGAGCTTGGTGGCCTCCTCGGTGGGCAGCACCTTGCCGTGGTAGGTGTCCGCGAAGCGGAGGCCCCCGCTGGCCTTCTGCGCGCGGCGGGCCTTGCGGCGCTTCTCCACGCGGGAGGGGAAGGCCCTGTCCAGCAGGCGTGAGAAACGGGCAAGGCCACGGGCAAGCGGATGCTCACCCGTGGCCATGCCGATGTAGAAGTAGGGCCAGCGCAGGTAGATGTACCCGTGCAGCTTGTTGCCGTTGGTGAAGCCCGGGATCTTGTCCGCCTCTTCGAAGAAGCGTTTGGCCGAGGGCTTCAGCAGCAGGTGCAGCGGGTTCATGGCTGTCCTTCCGGTTTGACGTTACTTGTCGCCCTCGGCCTTGAGCGAGGCGCCGCGCATGGTGTGGCGCTTGGTGGCGGAGAGCACGGTCTTGCGCAGGCGGATGGACTGCGGCGTGACCTCCACCAGTTCGTCCTCGCGGATGAAGTGGATGGCGCGCTCAAGGGTCATGGGCTTCACCGGGGTCAGGGTGCAGGCCTCGTCCTTGCCGGAGGCGCGCATGTTGGTGAGCTTCTTTTCCTTGGCCGGGTTCACGTTGATGTCGTTCTCGCGGCTGTGCTCGCCCACGATCATGCCTTCGTAGATGGGGTCGCCGGCGGTGATGAACATCTGGCCGCGGGGCTCCAGGTTGAAGATGCCGTAGACCACGCCCACGCCGGAGCGGTCGGCCACGATGGAGCCGGTGAAGCGGGTGGGGAAGTCGCCCCGATACTCGCCGTAGCCTTCAAGGTAGGAGTTCATGATGCCGGTTCCCTTGGTGTCGGTCAGGAACTCGTCGCGGTAGCCGATGAGCCCGCGCGACGGCACGCTGAACTCGATGCGCACGCGGCCCTTGCCGTTGTTCACCAGGTTCACCATGCGGCCCTTGCGGATGGAAAGCTTCTCGGTGACGATGCCCATGAAGGTCTCGTCGCAGTCCACGTACACGCGCTCGATGGGCTCGGTGAGCTTGCCGCCTTCCTTCTTGTAGATGACCTCGGGACGGCCGACGGTGAGCTCGAAGCCCTCGCGGCGCATGGTCTCGATGATGATGGCCATCTGGAATTCGCCACGGCCCTTGACGATGAAGCTGTCGCGGTCGTCGCTCTCCTCGATGCGGATGGCCACGTTCTGCAGGGCCTCGCGCAGGAGGCGCTCGCGGATCTTGTTGCTCTGCACGAGCTTGCCCTCGCGCCCGGCCAGGGGCGAGGTGTTGATGCCGAAGCGCATGCTGACGGTGGGCTCGTCCACGGTGATGCGCGGCAGGGCCTGGGGGAATTCCTTGGTGCAGATGGTGTCGCCGATGTGCACGTCGTCGATGCCCGCGAGCACGGCGATGTCGCCCGCGTGGACCTCGTCGACGCTGGCGAGCTGGACGCCGTCGTACACCTGCAGCTTGCTGACCTTCAGCGTCTTGGGGGTGCCGTCCTCGCCGATGCAGACCAGCTGGTCGCTGGACTTGACCACTCCGTTGACGACCTTGCCGATGGCCAGGCGCCCCAGGTAGTCGGAATAGCCCAGGTCGCAGACGATCATCTGGAAGGGGGCCTCGGGGTCGAAGCTGGGCGCCGGGATGTTCTCGAGGATGCAGTCGAACACGGGGTGCAGGTTCTCGCCACGGCCCTCAAGGGTGGTCTGGGCGATGCCGTCGCGCCCGATGGCGTAGAGAACGGGAAATTCAAGCTGGTCTTCGTCGGCGCCGAGGTCGATGAACAGGTCGTAGACCTCGTTCAGCACTTCCTCGGGGCGGGCGTCGGCGCGGTCGATCTTGTTGACGATGACGATGACCGGCAGGCCGCCGTCCAGCGCCTTCTTCAGCACGAAGCGGGTCTGGGGCAGCGGGCCTTCGCTGGCGTCCACCAGCAGGATGGCTCCACCGGCCATGGCCAGCGAGCGCTCGACCTCGCCGCCGAAGTCGGCGTGGCCGGGGGTGTCGATGATGTTGATCTTGACGCCCTTCCAGGTGACGGAGCAGTTCTTGGCGGCGATGGTGATGCCGCGCTCGCGCTCCAGATCCATGTTGTCCATGACGCGGTCGCTGACCTGCTGGTTCTCGCGGAACACGCCGCTCTGGCGGAAGAGGCCGTCCACCAGGGTGGTCTTGCCGTGGTCGACGTGGGCGATGATGGCGATGTTGCGCAGGGCTTCATTCTTGGCGGTGGTCTTCATGGGAGAGGATTCCTTTGGGCGGGCGTTACGGGGTGAGAATTACCTTTGGGACAATGTAACTGGACAATTGTTTTGGAGCAACAGTGTCGCGGCAGGCTGTGACGTCTGCTCAAACGGCTCTTGCATGGGCTCCGTATGAAAGGAAAAACCCCGTCCCGCAGGGGCGGGACGGGGCGCTGGTAGCCGGGTATTTCTATTGCCGGCGTGCCGTGACGACTAGTAGTCGCGACGGGGGCGGGGCTGACGCTCCTGGGCCTCGTTGACCCGAAGGGCGCGGCCGGAGATCTCCTTGCCATTGAGCGCGTCGATGGCCTGCTTGGCGGAAGCGTCGTCCATCTCCACGAAGCCGAAGCCGCGGAAGCGACCGGTCTCGCGGTCGTTGATGAACTTCACGGAGATAACCTCGCCGTACTGGCCGAACATGGAGCGGAGGTCTTCCTCAGAGGCGCTGAAGGGGATGTTGCCGACATAGATAGACTTAGGCATAAAAATCTAAGCTCCTGAAATGATGATAAGACGTTCGCGTCGTGTTCTGTCCGGGGCAACAAGCTTCCGGTCTTCACGACAATTGAGGGCTAGCTTTGAGCGCTCGCTCTTGGAATGTCAAGGAAAAATATGGCCTCGAAGCGAATAAGATTTTTGTAGCCAAAGTCGCTAAAATAGCGTCTAAAGTTTTGGCTCGATCTGACGATTGAGCAAACGTGCGTACCTGCCATGACGCGCATCAAGTCCGGGAGGAGACCTGGACCCTGGCGGGGACCCTGGGAGGGGAGACGTATACTACGTCCGCACGGAGGCCGTTCATGAAGCTGCCCAGAATCTTCGCCATGTTGTCCCTGCTCGCCCTGACCGGGTGCGCCTATCTGCCCACCGGTTCGCTTGAGCGGATCTACTCCGAGCCGCCGAAGAACACCCGGTCGACCCAGGTGGCCGATGCGGGGCGCAGCAACGTGAGCTACCCAAAAATCCCCGGCGCGGTCGATCCCAAGATCCAGCCCTATTCCATCAAGGGCATCACCTACTGGCCCATCCAGTCCGGCCTTGGCTACAGCGAGGTCGGCATCGCCTCCTGGTACGGCCGGGACTTCCACGGAAAGAAGACGGCCACCGGCGAGATCTACGACATGTTCAGCGTGTCCGCCGCGCACAAGACCCTGCCCCTGGGCACCAAGGTCCGCGTGACCAACCTCGAGAACGGGCGCGAGCTGGATATGACGGTCAACGATCGTGGTCCCTTCGTGGACGGACGCATCATCGACCTGTCCTATGCTTCGGCGCGCATGCTCGGCATGGCCGACAACGGCGTGGCCAAGGTGCGCGTGGACGGCATCGCCGACAACCCGGTCATCGTCGCCGCCCACGCCAGAAACAAGGCCATGCTGGCCTCCGCCGAGGCGCCCGCGTCCGCGCCCGCACGCAGCTCCAAGCCGCGGATCGTCGAAAGAAATATCGTTGAGGAGCCCGCCAGGCCCCAGGCCAAGCCCGAGCGCCAGGTCCAGGTGGCCGAGAACACCGCCCGCGTGCAGCCCAAGTCAAACCCCGCCAGCCAGGCCGAGCTGAAGGCCGACGGCGGCAAGTACGCCGTGCAGGTCGGCGCCTTCTCGCAGGACGACAACGCCCGCCGCGTACAGAAGCGCCTCGTGCAGTCCGGCTACGGCAGCGCCAAGATCACCCGTGTCGTGCGTGATGGGCGCGAGCTCATGGCCGTGCAGGCCTCCTTCACGGAACGCGAGAAGGCCGAAGAGGCCCTGCGCAATCTGAAGATGGAATTCCCCGCAAGCTTCATCAGTTCCGGCGCCTAGGGCTTGCGCGCTCCCGGCGCATGAGCTAGATTCAAGGCAACACCGCCCGGCCCGCATCTCGCGGGTCGGGCCTTGGCGCAACGAAACCCCACGGAGGGCTCGGCATGGCGCAGAAGAAGTATGAAGTGGCGGGCGTTCCGTTGGACAACATCCGCAACCGCAACGAGCTTCGTGTCATCAAGCTCTTGCCGCAGGTGCTGGCCGAGCATCTCGACTACCACCCCAGCTATCTTGATATTCAGGACATCTACGCCCTGACGCTGAACAACCTGCCCCCGCGCTATCGGCAGCAGGGCACCATCATCATTCATGAGTCTGTGAGCGACGAGGAGATCATCCGCGAGCTACGCAACGCGGTGAACCACGTGGAGCTTTCCCCCACGGATCGCGAGGCGGGCTAGGCTCCGGCCTTCACCTCGGCCCAGAGGCGGTCCTTGTCCGCCATGGGCATGTCCACAAGGTCCATGCCGCGCTCCCTGGCCAGGGCCTCCATGCGTTCGTAGCGCGCCAGAAACTTCAGGTTGGCCCGGTCCAGGGCCGCGTTGGCCTTGATGCCCTTGCGGCGTCCCAGCTCGATCAGCGTGAACAGCGCGTCCCCGAATTCCTCCTCCATCCGCTCCTGGCTGCCGCTTTCGCAGGCCGCCTCGTATTCCTGCCACTCGGCGTCGTACTGGGCGCGGGCGTCCTCGTCCGTGGCCCAGGTGAAGTCCAGGCGCGCGGCCTTGGAGTGGATGCGGTAGGCCTTCAGCAGTGGCGGCAGGCCCTTGGGCAGCGAGTCGAAGGCTCCGGGCTGCCTGCCGTCCTCGGCCTTGTCCGATTTCTCGCCGCGCTTGATGCGTTCCCAGTTGCGCAACAGCTCTTCCTGGTCGGCCACCTTGGTGTCGCCGAAGACGTGCGGGTGGCGGCGGATCATCTTGGCCGCGTTGGTGGTCACCACCTCGTCCAGGTCGAACTGGCCGGCCCGGGCGTGCAGGGTGGTGACGAAGAGCAGCAGGAAGAGCACGTCGCCCAGTTCCTCGGCAGTCTCGGCGATGTCGCCCGAGCGGATGGCCGAGACCAGCTCGAAGGCTTCCTCGATGATGTAGTCGCAGAGCGTAAGCGGCGTCTGCTTGCGGTCCCAGGGGCAACCGTCCGGGCCGAGCAGGGCGTCGATGACCTCCTGCATTTTCACGAGGGAAAGGCTGTCCGTGTTCACGGGCGTGTCTCCTGTCATTTGGGATTGAGGGGGGGCTTAAGGCCCGCAGGGGGGGCCTACTAGATGGTCTGGGGGCCCTTCTTCGCGGGCGGCGGGCGGCGCGAAGGCTTGGGCGGCGGCAGCTCGGCCGGCTTGGGCAGGGTGAAGCCGCCCTCTTCCAGCGTCTCGCGGATGGGCGCGGGGGTGAAGTTCGCGAGCAGCACCAGGGCTGGCTCGGTCTTTTGGGCGAAGACGGAGTTCCTCACCGCCGCCGTTCCCGGCAGCATGGCCTTCAGCAGCAGAAGAAGCACCATCGACAGCAGCATGCCCTCCACAACGCCGAAGGCCGCGCCCGCCGCCTTGTCCACAAGCGTGAGCATGGCCAGCTTGAGCACGCCCTGGAGGAACTTCACCAGGAACCACAGGGCCACCAGGGTGCCGAGGAAGGTGATGAGGTAGCTCAGGGCCAGCACGGTGCCGGGATTGGCGAAGTAGACCTTGAGGTGCGGCACGAAGATGGTGTGAAGATGCGCGGCCATGAACAACCCCACAAACACCGACACCAGCGACACGGCCTCCTTGATGAGGCCGCGGGTGTAGCCGCGGAAGCCTATCAGGCAGATGATGGCGATGATGACGATGTCCAGGGCGTTCATGGCACCTCAGCGTTCCCGTTGTCGCTTGAGCCCGGGCCGATAAATCAGGCCCGTTGCGCGCACCACTAGCAGAGGGCGGCCGGAAAGGGAAGCCTCGGCGCTGGCCCTGGCGACGCACGTGGCTGTTGTGCTGGCCATGGATTTCGGATAGGGCTGTGCGAATTCATGCTGGGGCGAGGGGACACGGATGCGGCTGATCGAGACTGGCCTGCCTGGACTGGCGCTGCTTGAGCCGAAGGTCTTTCGGGATGAGCGCGGTTTTTTTCTGGAGATGTACAGTCGGGCGGCCTTCGCCTCGCTGGGCATCCATGCCGATTTCGTTCAGGATAATCACGCGTATTCAGCCACTCCCTTCGTTTTGCGCGGGCTGCATTTCCAGAAGCCGCCCTTCACCCAGGCCAAGCTCGTCTGGGTGGTGCGCGGGCGGGTGCTGGACGTGGCGGTGGACCTCCGACGCGGCTCGCCGACCTTTGGCCGGAGCTACTGCGTCGAGCTCTCCGCCGAGAATTTCAAGCGTCTGTTCATTCCGCGCGGCTTCGCCCACGGCTATATGACCCTGGAGCCGGACACGGAGTTTATCTATAAGGTCGATGCCCCTTACGACGCCGCAAGCGACGCGGGCATTCTCTGGAACGACCCGGAGCTGGCCGTGCCCTGGCCCGCCCACGAGCCAGTGCTCTCGGCGAAGGATCGTACGCTGCCGACCCTGAAGGATTTCGAAACGCCTTTTGTCTACGGTGCTGCGGACGCCAGTTGAGGCCGCCCGCAAACTCAAGTGAAAGGAGAGCCGCCTTGCCGAAGAAACAGAGCGCGCAGGATAACGACCCCAAGCAGACCCGCTACGCGGTGATCCTGGCTGGCGGTTCGGGCACACGGCTTTGGCCGCTGTCGCGCACGCTTTTTCCAAAGCAGCTCTTGGCCCTGAACGGCGACCTGACCCTGCTGCAGCAGACGGTGACCCGCGTGCTTGGCGCTTTTGCCCCGGAAAACGTCTGGGTGGTGACCAACGAGGAGCACGTCTTCGAGGTGCGCAGCCAGATCAGGGCCATCAACGAAGACCTGGGCGCCCACATTTTGGCCGAACCCATGGCCCGGAACACCCTTCCGGCCATACTGCTGGCGCTGGACCGCATTGTCCAGCCAGGCGCGGCGGAGGGCGGCGGCACGGCAGGGGGGCATGACGCAAGCGCCCTGGTGGGGGTGTTCCCCTCGGACCACCTCATCGCCGACCAGCAGGCCTGGGAGCGTTCCGTCGAGCAGGGGCTGGCCCTGGCCGCCGGTGGCAGCTTCGTCACCTTTGGCGTCACCCCGACCAAGCCGGAAACCGGCTATGGCTACATCGAGCGAGGCAACGCCCTTGGGGGCGGCGCGTTTGACGTGGTGCGCTTTCTGGAAAAGCCGCGCCTGGAGAAGGCGCTGGAGTTCGTCAAAAGCGGACGGCACTACTGGAACAGCGGAATGTTCGTGTTCCGGGCAGGAGAGTTTCTGTCGGCCGTGCAGCAATTCGAGTCCAGGCTCTGGGACTGGTGGGCGGACCGGACCGAGCGGCCCATGGTCGAGGGCTACGCCGCGTTGCCGAATATTTCCGTGGACTACGGCATCGTGGAGAAGATTTCCGGCATCGCAGTTGTCCAGGCGCAGTTCGACTGGGATGACCTGGGCAACTGGGAGGCCGTGTACCGGCTGGGCAAAAAGGATGCTGACGGAAACGTCATCCAGGGCGACGTGCTGGCGCTTGACTGCCGCGACTGCCTGCTGATTTCCAAGGGCGGCAAGCTCGCGGCCGTGGGCATGTCGAACATGATCATGGTGCAGACCCGCGACGCCACCCTGGCTTGTCCGCACGAAGGGGTGCAGCGGGTCAAGGAGATCGTCGCCCTGCTGAAGGCCCAGGGCAGCCAGCTGGTGGAGAACCACCTGACCGTGAAGCGCCCCTGGGGCAGTTACAGCGTGCTGGAGGAGGGGCAATTTTACAAGATCAAGCGCATCGAAGTGCTGCCCGGAGCGCGCCTGAGCCTGCAGATGCACCACCACAGAAGCGAGCATTGGGTGGTCATCGGGGGCACGGCTTTGGTGGAAATAGGGGGGGAAGAGCGACTTTTGGTGGAAAATCAGGCGGTCGATATCGGTAAGGCGACAACACATCGCCTGGCCAACCCTGGCAAGGTACCGCTTGAAATCATTGAGATTCAGAGTGGACCGTACCTGGAAGAAGACGACATTGTCCGGTTTGACGACGTGTATGGCAGGGTGAAGTAGGAGAACTCGTGAATTTTTTCGTAAGCTCTTGACACGCAAAAGCGCTGTCCAGTATGAGAACGCAGTTTTCCGTGGCGAAATATGGACCAGAAACTACAGGAGCTATGGGGCGAGGTTATGGAGGAAAAGAAACAGTGCAAGGGGTGTGGAGGGGCTCTTCCCTTCTTGATCGGCTTCGTTGCCGCAGTGATCGCGGGCTGGGTGCTTTTCCCTAACTTGCTCTATAGCAAGAAGGTTCAACCCGTCCGGTTCAGCCACAAGGTCCACCAGGAGCAGGGCATGGAATGCGCAAGCTGCCATACCTTCCGCGACGATGGATCGTACGCTGGCCTGCCGAACAACGAAAAATGCATGGAGTGCCATGCTGACGTGGTCGGCAGCGACCCGGCTGAGAAGATCTATGTTGAGCAGTACGCGCAGAAGGGCAAGGAAGTTCCTTGGCTCGTCTACCAGTACCAGCCGGACAACGTCTACTTCAGCCACAAGGCCCACGAGTCGTTCGAGTGCAAGGAATGCCACCTCGAAGTTGGCAAGATGGACACTCCGCCGGTCTACTACGAGAACAGGCTGTCTGGGTACAGCAAGCAGACCATGAAGATGTGGCAGTGTGAGCGCTGCCATGCAGAGAACGGCGTCAGCAACGCCTGTCACGTCTGCCACAAGTAAAAGAGGGGTGCTTAAGATGGGTTTGGATCGTAGAGGATTCGTCAAAATCGTCGTGGGGGGCGTTGCAGGCACCCTGTTCACGCCTGTCATCTGGAAGAGCTTGGACGATGTGTCCATCTGGTCCCAGAACTGGTCGTGGATTCCCCGCCTGAACAAGGGCGAGGTGAAAGCCAACGCCGCTTTGAGTAAACTTTGCCCCGCCGGTTGCGCCGTCAAGGTCAAGACCGTCGGCGGGTTGCCTTTTGCAGTCGTGGGCAACACGGCCAACCCCATGAGCCAGGGCGGCGTGTGCCCCGTGTGCGCGGCAGGCGCCCAGCTCATGTACAGCCCCGCCCGCGTCAAGTCGCCCATGAAGAAGGTCGGCGAGGGCAAGTTCGAGGCCATCAAGTGGGAGGACGCCGAGGCGCTCCTGGTTGAGAAGCTGACCGCCCTCAAGGGCCAGAACGGCAAAATCGCCGCCATCTGCGGCGACGAGACCGGCACCGCCGGCGAGGTCATCTCCGGCCTGCTGTCGGGCCTGGGCAACTCCGGCTACTACATGATGCCCGGCGAGAAGTTCGTGGCCGAGAAGGGCGTCAAGCTCATGGGCGGCTCCGGCCAGCCCGGCTTCGACATCGCCGGTTCCGACCTGGTGCTCATGATCGGCGCGGACGCGCTCGACTCCTGGGGCGCCACCGTGGCCAACCAGAAGGCCTTCGCCGCCACTCGCCCCACGGGCGCTGCGGCCACCGCCAAGTTCGTCTACGCCGGGCCGGTGCTGAACCACTCCGCTGGCGTGAGCGACAAGTTCCTGCCGGTTCCGCCCCAGGCCACCGCGGCCTTTGCGCTGGGCCTGGCGAACCTGCTCATCAATGATGGCGCGGTTTCCTCCGCTTCCGACTTCGCCGAGTACAAGGCCCTGGCCGCCAAGTACACGCCCGAGGAAGTGGAGAAGGCCACCGGCCTCAAGGCCGAGACCATGAAGGAACTGGCTGCCATGATCAAGGCCGCCAAGTCCCCGGTCGTCATCGCCGGGGCCTCCTTCGGCCAGGGCGGCGGCGCGCTTGACTTCGTGGCTGGCGCCTCCCTGAACGTGCTTCTGGGCCGCGTCGGCTCCGGCATGACGCTCCTGCCCGCGGCTCCCAAGGCCGTGGCTGGCGCCGCCGCTTCCGAGAAGGACGCCGCGAGCTTCCTCTCCGAGGTGGCCACCGGCAAGGCCGCTCCGGGCGCGCTCCTGGTGTACGAGGCCAACCCGGCCTACGCCCTGCCCCAGGCCGATGAAATGGCCAAGGCCCTGGGCAACATCGCCTTCAAGGTCTCCTTCAGCACCTATATGGACGAGACCGCCGCCCTGTGCGACCTCATCCTGCCTGCCCCGCACTCGTACGAGCGCTTCGACGACGCCCTGAATCCCTACGGCGTCGCGAAGTCCACGTACCTCGCTGGCAAGCCGGTGGTGAAGCAGCCCGCCATGGACTGCAAGGACCCCGTGGACGTGCTTCTTGCTGCCGCCAGCAAGCTCGGCCTGTCCCTGGGCTACGACACCTACGCCGACGTCATCAAGGCCAAGGCCAAGGCTCTGGGCGCCGACTTCGACGCGCTTGTGGCCGGTGGCATCTGGACCGGAGACGCCAAGGGCGGTTCCCTGAACCTGGGCGCGAGCGCCCTGGCCAAGGTCGCCGTTCCCGCTGCCGACGACAAGACCCTGGCCGTGGCCCTGATGAGCAACCAGGCATTCGGCAGCGCCACCCTGGCAACGCCGCCCGCCAACCTGCTGGTCATCAGCGACAAGGAACTGTCCGGCAAGGACCTCCTCGTGCAGATGAACGCCGCCACCGCCAAGAAGATCGGAGTCACCGCTGGCGCCAAGGTCAAGCTGACCGGCGGCAAGGGCGAGATGAAAGCCCGTGTGCACCTGAACGAGGGCGTTGCCCCCGGCACTGTGGGTGTGCTCCTGGGCTTTGGCCGCAGCGCTTGGGACGAGTTCACCAAGGGCAAGGGCGATAACGTCTACAAGATCCTCACGGTGAGCGACGAAGCAGGCACGGGCCTGAAGGTGTGGGCTGGCTCCACCGTCACCGTCGCCAAGGTTTAGGGGGACAACGATGAAAGCCAAAGAATTCAAAGTCACGTGGGGTATGGTCGTCGACCTGGACAAGTGCACGGGCTGCGGCGCGTGCATGACCGCCTGCCAGGTTGAGAACAACATCGCGCCCATGGTTGATGCGTCCAACAAGATGCGTACCTTGAGCTGGATGCTGGTGTATGAATTGTCCAACAAGAAGTCCGGCGCCGAGGCTGAAGTTGCCTACCTGCCTCGCCCGTGCATGCAGTGCGGCAACCCCGCCTGCGTGCCCGTCTGCCCGGTCATCGCCACGGACAAGAACGAGGAAGGCGGCATCGTCAGCCAGATCTACCCTCGCTGCATCGGATGCCGGTACTGCATGGCGGCGTGCCCGTACCATGCCCGCTACTTCAACTGGGAAGATCCCGTCTTCCCGAAGGGTATGGAGAAGGCGCTCTCCCCGAGCACTTCCACGCGTCCGCGTGGTGTTGTCGAGAAGTGCAACTTCTGCCACACCCGCTTCATGCAGGCCAAGGACAAGGCCCGCCAGGAAGGCGGCAATCCCGAGTCCCTGCCTGATGGCGCTTACATGCCCGCCTGCGCTGAGATCTGCCCCACGGGCGCCATCAGCTTCGGCGACGTGAAGAACAAGGAACACAAGGTGTTCGAACTGGCTCAGGGCAAAGACGCCTTCCGCCTGCTTGAGAAGCTGGGCCTGAATCCTCAGGTCTACTACGTGAGCAAGCGCGAGTGGGTGCGCAAACTGGGCGACAACTACGCCGCCACCGGCAAGCCCGGTGCCGCCAAGAAGCATTCCTAGGGGGCGCAAATGGATAGAGCACTCTTTCCCGAAGGCCTGGAGCGTTGCTCCTTCGGCAAATTCGTTCTGTGGATGGGTTTCATTTCGGCCTTCTTCCTGTTCGGGCTTTACGCCATGCTGCTCATCTTCGCGAAGGGCATCGTGGTCACCGGCCTGGACAACTACTTCGGATTCGGCCTCTGGATCACCTTCGACCTGGCGGTCATCGCCTTGGGCGCGGGCGCGTTCTTCACGGGCTTCCTGAAGTACATCCTGAAGATCGACCAGCTTAAAAACATCATCAACCTGACCGTCATTGTCGGGTTCATCTGCTACTCGGGCGCCATGCTGGTCCTGACCATGGACATCGGCCAGCCGATCCGCGCATGGTTCGGCTACTGGCACCCCAACGTCCACTCCATGCTGACGGAAGTCATCTTCTGCATCACCTGCTACTGCCTGGTGCTCGTCATCGAGTTCGTGCCCCTGATCCTTGAGCAGAAGCAGCTGAACAAGATCCCCTTCCTGCACCACCTGGCGCACAACATGCACGTGAACATGGCTTTGTTCGCTGGTATCGGCGCCTTCCTGTCCACCTTCCACCAGGGCTCCCTGGGCGGCATGTACGGCGTCCTGCAGGGCCGTCCGTACGCCTTCCGCGAAGGCTTCTTCATCTGGCCGTGGACGTTCTTCCTGTTCGTCCTGTCCGCTGTCGGTTGCGGCCCCATCTTCACGGTCCTGGTTGCGACCTTCATGGAGAAGCTCACCGGCCGCAAGCTGGTGGACTTCAAGACCAAGGCCCTGATGGGTAAAATCGCCGGCACCATGCTGACCGTCTACATCTTCTTCAAGATTCTGGACACGTACGCCTGGGCCAACAACTACTTGCCGAGCGTCGGCATGACCTTCGACCAGATGTTCTACGGCGTGATCTACGGCAAGTGGCTCATGTTCACCGAGATCATCCTCTGCGGTCTTGTCCCGGCGCTGATGCTCATCACCCCGAGCATCCGCAACAACCCGACGCTGCTCTACACCGCGGGCATCCTCGATTGCATCGGCGTGACCCTGAACCGCTACCTGTTCACCGTCCAGGCCATCGCCATCCCGGTGCTGCCCTTCGACGCTTGGCAGACCTACGCCCCCAACTGGGCTGAATGGGCCACCAGCGGCATGATCGTCGCCTATGGCTTCCTGGTCATGAGCCTCTCCTACCGCTACCTGCCCGTGTTCCCCCAGGAGCACAGCCTGAACAAGTAGGCTAGTGCCCTCGCAAGAACGACAGAGCCCGGCCGCAAGGCCGGGCTCTTTTTTTGACGTGCAGCCTGAGCACCACCCCATGCCTGTCCTTGCCGCCTTGCGCTGCTCCATACCTCTATTGTGGTGTCAGGTTCGTCGCGGCCAACAAATACTCTCATCCTCTCCACCACTCTTTGCCCGCCAACACCTTGTTCGTCTGCTCCTGCTTCCTCCGCCATCAAGCCCGGTCGCTAGGCCAAGGATGTCGAGGTGGCAAAAACGGAGTGATGCTTCAGCGTCCAGGTGCGCGCGCAAAAGACAGCGGCCACCAGCGCTCGCGCTGATGGCCGCATCAAGCCCTACATCTAAGGGGCTCCGGGTCGAACGAACCCTATTCGTCGAGGGTGGTTTCCTTCATGCCGCCTTGCGCCTCAGCCTTTGGCGTCTCCTTGGGCGCCGGCTCGTCATCCTTGCGGTCCTTCAGGATCACCTTGCGCAGGCCTTGGGCCATGTCTTCCGGCTCGCTGTGTCGCCTGCGAAGTCTGTCCATGCGCTCGCGAAGGGCGTTTCGGGTACGCGCGGCGTCGAGCAGAATCCGCTCGCGCAGGCCGGGCAAGCGGTCGATGAGCTTGCGGTACAGCGGGAGGTGCGACAGCAGGGCGTCAAGCCGACCCGCAGCCATGCAGAACAGCTCGGCCACCCTATGAAGGCGCGGGTTCTCGCGCAGGTGACGATACAGGCCGACCACGCCGCGGTGGCGCATGAAGTCCTGGAAGTCGTCCATGTAGGTGTAATAGACCGGCGTCAGGTAGAGCGTGACGACCTGGGAGAGGATGAGACCGCCCACAACCACAAGGCCGAGCGGCCGTCTGGCCTCCGCGCCGGCGCCGATGCCCAGCGCGATGGGCAGGGCGCCCATGATGGCCGCAACGGTGGTCATCATGATGGGCCGGAAGCGCACCAGGCAACCCTCGAATGCCGCCTCGGCTGGAGTCATGCCGCTTTTTTCCGCCTCAATGGCGAAGTCGACAACCATGATGGCGTTCTTCTTCACGATGCCGATGAGCATGATGATGCCCACGAAGCCGTAAAGGTGCAGCTCCTGGCGGAAGAGCAGGAGCGAGAGCAGCCCGCCCATGGCCGCCGAGGGCAGGCCCGAGAGGATCGTCAGCGGGTGGATGAAGCTTTCGTACAGGCAGCCCAGGATGATGTAGATGACCACGATGGCGATGATGAGCAGGAAGCCGGCTGTGCCCATGGAGCTCTTGAAGGAGCTGGCCGTTCCCTCGAAGTCGGCATTCACCGTGTCGGGCAGGTGTTGGTGGGCGGTCTGCTGCACCTTGGCCATGGCCTGGTCCAGCGCAACGCCCGGCGCGAGGTCGAAGGAGATGGTCACCGAGGGAAGCTGGCCCGAGTGGTTCACGGTCATGGGGCCGGTGCCTTCGGTCACGTCCACCAGGGTGTCCAGGCGCACAAGCTTGCCCGACGAGGAGCGCACGTAGAGCATGGACAACGCCAGCGGGTTGCTGCGGTGTTGCGGCAGCAGCTCAAGGATGACCTTGTACGAGTCGTTC
This sequence comes from Humidesulfovibrio sp., assembly GCF_031082295.1. GTDB lineage: Bacteria > Desulfobacterota > Desulfovibrionia > Desulfovibrionales > Desulfovibrionaceae > Humidesulfovibrio. The sequence goes on along the minus strand of NZ_JAVHLD010000009.1, from coordinate 43,883 downwards.
TCGGCGTAGATGGTGGAGATCTGGCGCGAGCCATAGGCCGAGTACATGGCGTTCTCGATGGCCTCTGCGGTGACGCCAAGGCTTGCGGCGAGGTCGCGGTTGATCTTCAGGTCCACCTGGGGGGAGTTCACCTGCAGGTCCGTGGCCACGCGCAGCAGCCCCGGCACTTTGTTCAGGGCCGCCACCAGCTCTCGGGTGGCCTCGTACAGAACGGTGGTGTCCGGGCAGAGCAGGGTGAACTGGTAGTCGCCCTTTGTGGGCTTGCCGCCCATGCGGATCATGGGCGGGTTCTGCACAAAGGCCAGCAGCCCCGGCTGGGATTGCAGCTTGGGCTGCAAGCGCGCCAGCACCCCATCCGTGGTGGACTTGCGGTGCTCGTTCAGGAACACGATGGTGTAGCCCTGGTTGGTGGTGCCGATGCCCGCCACCTGGAGCACGTCGCGCACGTCCTTGTCCGAGAGGAGCAGCGGGGTCAGCGCGTTCTGCGACTTGGCCTGGTCCTCGAAAGAGTTTCCCTCCGGGCCTTGCACGATGCCGAAAAGCACGCCCATGTCGTCTGAGGGCAGGAAGCCTTTGGGCACGATGATGAACAGCGCGATGGTCAGGAGGAAGAGCAGGCCGGAGGAGATCATGGTCGCCCGGCGGTGGTCGAGGACGAAGTGCAGCGTGCGGCGATAGAAAGCCAGCGCCCGGTCGAAAATGGGGTCGGAGTGCTCAAGGTGCGAGCCGCTCTTGAGCCAGCGCGAGCAGAGCATGGGCGTAAGGCTTAAGGAAACCACGCCGGAAACGATGATGGCTGCGGTGATGACCACCGCGAACTCGTTCAGGATGCGGCCGATGATCCCGGGCATGAAGAGGATGGGGATGAACACCACCGCGAGCGACAAGGTCATGGAGATGATGGTGGGGCCGATCTCCTTGGCTCCGTCGAGGGACGCCTCCATGGGGGTTTTGCCCATTTCCATGTGGCGCACCACGTTCTCCAGCATGACGATGGCGTCGTCCACCACGAAGCCCACCGCCAAGGTCAGGGCCATGAGCGAGAAGTTGTCCAGGGTGAAGCCCATGAAATGCATGACCGCGAAGGTGGACACGATGGAGAAGGGGATGGCCACCGCGGTGATGATGGTGCCGGGGATGTTGCGCAAGAACAGAAAGACCACGAGCACCACAAGGGCGATGGCCAGGGCCAGGGTGAACTTCACGTCCTCCACGGACTCGCGGATGGGCTTGCTGCGGTCGAAGAGCTCCTGCAGCTCGATGCTGGCCGGGAGCTGCTTGCGGATGGTGGGCAGGAGCTGGTTGATGCGGTCAACGACCTCAATGGTGTTTGATCCTGGCTGGCGCTTGATGGCGATGACCATGGTGCGCTCGTCGTTGAGCCAGGAACCGCTCTTGACGGCCAGGGTGCTGTCCTTGACCTCTCCCAAGTCCTGAATGCGTATGGGCATGCCGTTCTTGTAGTCGACGATGACGGGGCCGTAGTGTTCGGCGCGCTTGAGCTGGCCGTCGGCGTCGATGGTGATGCTTCTGTGCCGCCCGTCCAGGCTGCCCATGGGCAGGTTCACGTTCTGCGACGTGACCGCCCCGGACACCTGGTCCAGGCCGATGCCCAGGGAGGCCAGCTTGCGCGGGTCCACCTGGATGCGCACGGCGTACTTCTGCTCGCCGTAGATGAGCACCTGGGCCACGCCCGGCACCATGGACAGCGTCTGGGTGACGAAGGTCGTGGCGTAGTCGTTGACGGTCGAGAGCGGCAGCGTCTTGGACTTGATGGCGAGGTAGAGGATGGGCGAGTCCGCCGGGTTCACCTTGTCGTAGGTGGGCTCGTCGGTCATGGTGTTGGGCAGGCTGCCGCGCGCCTTGGTGATGGCCGCCTGTACGTCCATGGCGGCCTTGTCGATGTCCTTGTCCAGCTCAAACATGAGCGTGACCGTGGTCATGCCCTGGCTGCTGGTGGAGCTCATGGCCTGGAGCCCGGAGATGGCGGAGAACTGGCGCTCCATGGGCGATGCCACGGAGGAGGACATGGTCTTGGGGCTCGCGCCGGGAAGCGTGGCCGTGACCTGGATGACGGGGAAGTCCACCGCCGGCAGGTAGCTCACGGGCAGGTTGTAGTAGCTGGCGATGCCGAAGAAGAGCAGGCCCAGCATGACCAGCGTGGTCATCACCGGGCGGGTGATGAAGAGCTTGGTGTTCATTTTGCGCTCGACTCGGTTTCGTTGCCGGTTCTGGCCGCCGGGGCGGGCGCCGCCGCGGGCTTCTGGCCAGATTCTTGCCCAGCAGGCGCGCCGGGCTTCTTGCCGGACTCCTCGCCCTTGGCGTCGACTTCAGCAACGGGCGCGCCCGGGAACAGTCGCAGGTGCCCGGCTGTGACCACAGTCTCGCCGCCGGCCAAGCCCTTCTCAATGATGATGTCGTCATGCACGCGCACGCTCGCGCGCACAGGCTGCATCTGGGCGTGGCCGTCCTTGACCACAAAGACGTACGTCCCCTCCGGACCGTTCTGGATGGCGTCGGCGGGCACAAGCACGGCGTCCTTGATGGTCTTGAGCACCAGGCCGACAGTGACGAACTGCCCGGGCCAGAGGCGTCCCTCGGGGTTGTCGAAGCGCGCCTTGAGGAGGATGGAGCCGGTGCCGGGGTCCACCTGGTTGTTCATGAAGGTGAGGCGCCCAAGCTCAGGGTGGGCCTCCATGCCTGGGGGCGCGGCCTCAACGGCAATGGGACCAAGGCTGTACTGCTTCCGCAGTTCGGCCAGGTAGCGCTCCGGCAGGGAGAAGCTCACGTCGAGCGGGGTGATGCTGTTGACCACGGTCAGGGTGTCGTCCTTGTCCTTGACGAAGCTGCCCTCGTCGAAGGCCGTGGCGCCGATGCGTCCGTCGATGGGTGAGGTGATGGTGTTGTAGGAGAGCGTCTGGCGGGCGATGGAGGCCCCGGCGCCGCTGGCGCGCATGGCGTTCTTGGCGCGTACGGTGGCGGTTTGCTTCTCTTCATATTGTTCGCGGCTGATGACGCCCTGGTCCGCAAGGGTCTTGTAGCGCACAAGGTCGCGCTCAAGTTGCTCGTAGTCGGCGCGGTCGCGCTGGTAGGTGGCCCCGGCCTGCTGCTCGGTCAGGGCGTTGACCGCTGGATCGATGGTGTAGAGCACCTGCCCGGCCTTGACCAGGCTGCCCTCGACAAAGTGCACCTTCTTGATGTTCGCGGCGAACCTGGATTTGATGTTCACCGACAGGGCCGCCTTGATGGTGCCCACTGAGGGGAGAACGTACGGCGCGTCCCTTACCACCGCCTTGGCGGTGACAACCGGAGCCGGATGTTTTGCCTCGGGTTTGCCCCGGCCGCAACCGGAGATGAGCATGACCGTGCCAAGGAATATGGACAAGGTGAGCGTGTACAGCGGGTTGCGCATAGGCTTGCTCCGGCATTTCGGGATTGAAACACATGTTTAACATGCGCGCAATTCCAAAGCAAGTGTTCAATCGCCTACACCATGAAGTCCCAGAGCCACCTTGACCCGACGTTTGGTGTGAGGCTACAAGGTGAAAGCAAATCCGGCCGGGTCCACCGGCAACATCTGCGCCCCGGCCAGTTTTGGCTCGCCGGGTCGCCTCTGGAGTAAGCATGGCGTTTATCGAGATCAAGGGGCTGCACAAGTGGTACGGCAGCTTCCACGTATTGCGGGGCATCACCGAGAACGTTGAAAAGGGCGAGGTGCTGGTCATATGCGGCCCCAGCGGCTCGGGCAAGAGCACGCTCATCCGGTGCGTCAATCGCCTGGAGGAATATCAGAAGGGCACCATCCACTTCGACGGGCGCGATGTCCACGATCCGGCCATGGACGTGAACAGCCTGCGCGCGGAGATCGGCATCGTGTTCCAGCAGTTCAACCTGTACCCGCACCTGACGGTGCTCAAGAACATCACCCTGGCGCCCATCAAGGTCCGGGGTGTGCCCAGGGCCGAGGCCGAGGAGACCGGGCTGGCGCTGCTTGAGCGCGTCGGCATTCACGACCAGGCCCACAAGTATCCGGCGGAGCTCTCCGGCGGCCAGCAGCAGCGCGTGGCCATCGCACGGGCCTTGGCCATGAAGCCCAAGGCCATGCTCTTCGACGAGCCCACCAGCGCGCTCGACCCGGAGATGATCAACGAGGTGCTGAACGTCATGAAGGACCTGGCGCGCGACGGCATGACCATGCTCTGCGTGACCCACGAGATGGGCTTCGCCCGTGAGGTTGCCGACCGCGTCATCTTCATGGACGGGGGCGAGGTGCTCGAGCAGGGGCCGCCCGCGGAGTTCTTCACCAACCCGACCCACGAACGAACCAGGATGTTCTTGAAGGAAATCCTGTAGCGCACACAAACCAGACAAACGAAGGAGACGGATGTGAAAAAGCAGACCTTGCTTGTGGCCCTGGCCCTGACCCTGGCCCTGGCCCTGGGCGTTACCGGCTGCGGCGGCAGCAAATCCGGCGAGAAGAAGGCGGACAGCGCCCAGACCAGTCGGCTCGATGAAGTGAAGAAGCGCGGCGTGCTCGTTGCCGGCGTCAAGGACGCCACCCCGCCTTTCGGCTTCGTGGACGACAACAAACAGCTCGTCGGCTTTGAGATCGACCTCCTGAAGTACATCGCCGACAAGATGGGCGTGAAGCTTGAACTCAAGCCCGTGACCTCCTCCACGCGCATTCCCATGCTGACCCAGGGTTCGGTTGACATCGTCGCCGCCACCATGACCCACAAGCAGGAGCGCGAGAGCCAGATCGACTTCACCATCACCCACTTCATGGACGGCCAGTCGCTGCTCGTGAAGAAGGGCAGCTCCATCAAGAGCGTCAAGGACCTTTCCGGAAAGAAGGTCGGCACCGCCAAGGGCTCAACCTCCGAGAAAAACGTCATGAAGGCCAACCCCCAGGCCCAGGTGCTCTCCTTTGAGGACTACCCCCCGGCCTTCCTGGCGCTCAAGCAGGGCAAGGTCGAGGCCGTCACCACCGACTCCTCCATCCTGGTGGGCCTGAAGAACAAGGACGAGAACCCTGACGCCTGGGAGATCGTGGGCGGCACCTTCACCGAGGAGCCCTACGGCATGGGCGTTCCCCAGAACGACTCCAAGTTCCGCAACTTCGTCAACAACACCCTGATCGAGATGTGGCGCAGCGGCGAGTACGCCAAGCTGTATGAGAAGTGGATGGGACCCAACACCAAGTACCACATCCCCCTGACCTGGAAGATGGAGCTTTGGCCGTAACGGCCTGGCGGCCAATTTAGACCTGTGTGATGCACTTGCGGGGCGCGGCTGGCCGCGCCCCGCGTTCATAATTGCGGAGAGTTCGTGGGATATCAATTCAACTGGAGCCTTGTGCTCACGGGCGAGTACCGGGATTGGCTGCTGGACGGCTTCGTCCTGACGCTCAAGATTTCCGGCATCGCGGGCATCTGCGCCCTTGCCCTTGGCACCCTGGTTGCGGTCATGCGCCTGTCCAGGGTGAAGCCGCTGGAGTGGCTGAGCCTCGCCTTTACCGAGTTCTTCCGCAACACGCCGCTGCTGGTGCAGATCTTCTTCTGGTATTTCGGCAGCGAGGCCTTTCTGCCAAAGGCCGTGAACCAGTGGCTCTACAAGCAGGACTTCGAGTTCGCGGCGGGCACCATCGCGCTCACGGTGTATTCCTCGGCCTTCATCGCCGAGGAGTTGCGCTCGGGCATCTTCTCCATCCCCAAGAACCAGCTTGAGGCCTCCCGAGCCACGGGCCTGAACTTCTTCCAGGCCTACCGCTTCGTGATTCTGCCCCAGGCCTTCCGCATCGTCATTCCACCGCTCATCTCGCAGATGCTGAACCTGCTCAAGAACTCGTCCCTGGTCATGACCATCGGGGTCATGGAGCTCACCTACCAGGCGCGCCAGGTGGAGAGCTTCACCTTCCACGGGTTCGAGGCCTTCACCGTGGCGACCATGTTGTATCTGGCCGTGTCGCTGGCCGTGTCCTTCTCCATCACCATGTACAACAAGCATTTCCTGCATCAGCTCAGGTACTAGGCGGAACGTCGTGCGTTGGGATATCGTTTACAACAATCTGGACTACCTGCTCTGGGGCAGCTATCCGAACGGGCCGCTGGGCGGCATCGCCGCGAGCATCATGCTGGCCGTTCTCGGCATCTTCGGGGCCTTCTGGCTCGGGCTTGGCTTCGGGCTCATGCGCCTGTCCAAGCGCCGTCTGCTGCGAGTCGTCTCCATGATCTACGTGGAGGTCGTTCGCGGAACGCCGCTCTTGATGGTCATTTTCTGGTTCTATTTTCTCGGGCCGGTGGTCTTCGACTACAACCTGCCGGAGTTCCACAGCGCGCTCATGGCCTTCATCGTCTTCACCGGGGCCTACGTGGCCGAGATCGTTCGCGCCGGCGTCATCGCCCTGCCGAAAGGGCAGATGGAGGCAGCCCGCTGCTCAGGACTGACGCGCGGCCAGGCCATGCGGTATGTGATCCTGCCCCAGGCCCTGCGCAACATGATCCCGTCCTTTGTAAACCAGTTCGTGAGCCTGACCAAGGACACCTCGCTTGCGTACATCATCGGCGTGAACGAGCTGACCAAGGCCGCCACCCAGATCAACAACCGCGAGGTGGTGGCCCCGGCCGAAATCTTCCTGGCCATCGCCGTGCTCTATTTCCTCATCTGCTGGGTGCTTACGGCCTTCAGCCGCCGCATGGAGCGGCATCTGGCGCGCTATCAGGCCAGGGGCCGCTGATGGATGCTTCACCGGACCAGCCGGTTCCGCCCACGGCGGCGGCCTTGGCCGCCTGCATCGACCACACCCTGCTCAAGGCCGACGCCACGCCCGACGACATCGAGCGGTTGTGCGCCCAGGCCGTGCGCCACGGCTTCAAGTCCGTGTGCGTGAACCCCTGGCACCTGCCCCTGGCCGCGCGCACGCTGCGCGGTTCCCCGGTGCTGGCCATCACCGTGGCCGGATTTCCGCTCGGCGCCGCGCAGACACTCATCAAGGCCCGCGAGGCCGGGCTGGCCGTGGAGCAGGGCGCGGCGGAGGTGGACATGGTGCAGAACATCGGCGCGCTCAAGGCCGGTGACCTGGCCACCGTGCGCCAGGATATCTTTGAGGTCGTGCGGGCTTGCGGGCCTGCCCCGGTGAAGGTCATCCTGGAGACCTGCCTGCTCACCGACGCCGAGAAGGAGCTGGCCTGCCGCCTGGCTGTCGACGCGGGCGCGGCCTTCGTCAAAACGAGCACGGGCTTCGGTCCCGGCGGGGCCACAGAGGCCGACATCCGCCTGATGCGCAGCGTCGTCGGCCCCCAGGTCGGCGTCAAGGCCAGCGGCGGCCTCAAGACCCTTGGCGACGCCCTGCGCATGCTGGCCGCCGGGGCGAACCGTCTCGGGGCTTCGGCTTCGGTGCGGATGATTTCCGAACTGACCACGGGAGGCGGCGCATGACTGGCCCAGAGATCATGGACATCCGCAGGGGCGAGGACATCGAGGCGGAGAGCATGCGCATCATCGAGTCCGAGGTGCCGGAGCCGCGCGCCTTTGCGGGCGACGAGTGGCTGGTGGTGCGGCGCATGATCCACACAACGGCGGACTTCGGCCTGCTGGACCTGGTGCGCTTCCACCCGAAGGCCGTGGAGGCGGGCAAACGCGTCCTGGCTGGCGGCTGCACGCTCATCACCGACACGGAAATGGCCCGGGCGGGCATTCCCGACCGCCGCATGAGCGCGCTTGGCTGCACCGTGCGCTGCCTCATGCGCGACCCCGGGGTCCTGGCGCTGTCGCAGGCCCAGGGCACCACCCGCGCCCGCGCCGCCGTGGACTTCGCCGTGGAGCGGCTGGACGCCCCCAAGGGGCCGGCAATCTGGGTCATCGGCAACGCGCCCACCGCGCTGTTGCGCCTGCTGGAGCATATTGAGGCTGGACGTGCCGAACCCGCGCTTATCGTGGGCATGCCCGTGGGCTTCGTCAACGCCGCGGAGTCCAAGGCCTTGCTCATGGCCCAAGCGAAGATCCCCTACATCGCCCCCTACATTACGATTGAGGGCCGCAAGGGCGGCTCGGCCCTGGCCGCCAGCGCCGTGAACGCCCTGGCCGAGATGGTGCTGTCCGCCAAATAGTCCTGGGAGGTCCGCATGAACCTGCACCTGTCCACCGTGACCCTGGGAGTGGCCGATTTGGCCCGCTCCCGCGCCTTCTACGAGCAGGGCCTGGGCCTGGCTCCGTCCAGCGCGAGCAACGAGCACATCAGCTTCTACCAATGTGGGCTCATGGTGCTGGCGTTGTATCCGCGCCAAGCCCTGGCCGAGGACGCCTGCCTGCCCCCGGAGCGTGTTGGCGATCCCGCCCTGTTCGATGGCGTGACCCTGGCCTGCAATTGCGCCACGCGCCAGGCCGTGGACGAGCTCATGGCCAGGGCCGAGGCCGCTGGCGCGCGCATTGCCAAGCCCGCACAGGAGGCTTTCTGGGGCGGCTATTCCGGATATTTTGAAGACCCTGACGGACACCTCTGGGAGGCCGTCAACGTGCCCTTCTTTGAGCACGGCCCAGAGGGCAACCTCATCCTGCCCAAATAGCCGACCCCGACCGTCGAGATGGAGAGAGCGATGATTGCGCACAATGCCAACGCCTCGTTTCGCGTGATGCTGGTGCTTCTGGTGATCGCAGTGCTTTGCCCCGGCTGCGCGGGGGGACAGCCCCGTCCCTTCGGCGGCGCGGACATGACCGGCCCAGCCCGGCAGCTGCTGCTCGTCACCGCCGACGGCTGGGACTCCGTAACCGGCGAGCTGCGCCGATATGAACGCGCGGAAGCCGGCGGGACTTGGGTTCAGGTGGGCGCTCCCGTTTCTGTGAACCTGGGCCGCAAGGGGCTTGGCTGGGGGCGCGGCCTGCACGGCGTGGCCCTGGGGCCAGGCCCGGTGAAGCGCGAGGGCGATGGCCGCGCGCCCGCGGGACTGTTCGCGGTGGGCACCGGCTTCGCCTATGATCCGGCAGAGGCCGGACCCACGCGCCTGCCCATGCTCCGTGCGGATGCGAACCTCGTCTGCGTGGACGACGTCCAGTCGCGCCACTACAACCTTTTCGTCGAAAAGAGCGCTGTGGCGCAGCCGGACTGGACCAGCGCCGAGGACATGCTCCGCGCCGATGGCCAGTACCGCCTGGGCGCGCTGGTGCGGCACAACCTGGATCCCGTTGCGCCCGGCGGCGGATCCTGCATCTTCATGCACATCTGGAAGGGGCAGGGCATGGGCACGGCCGGTTGCACCAGCATGGACCCCCAGGCCATGCTGGAGGTGCTGCGCTGGCTGGACGCGGGGCGCGCCCCGGTGCTGGCGCAGCTGCCGCGCCAGGAGCTTTTGCGCTACGGTCCGTCCTGGAATCTGCCGGAGCCGCGACCCTAGGCAGGCAGGTTTCCGTTTCCAGCACTGGGCGGGTGCGGGTTGGCGGGAGTGGGATCCGAGCGGTGACGTCCTGATGGGCGTCGCCGTTTTTTTTGCTTGAGCCGGGCTGGAAAGAACGGCCGAAGCCGTCCATGTGCTCGGGCCAAGCTGGCGACGCGTTGCCCGAAAATATTTATTCTTTGCCTGCAGGCTGTTATGCCGCAGTGCTTTTGCGCCCAATAAACACATCTTGCCTAATTTCTGAAAATAATTAATTTCACAATCAGAGATGCCCCCCGCTCGTGTCGGGACTATTGGTCTTGCTGGAATGTCCTTTTATTCCGGTCAATTCTGGTAACCTGAAGCAGGAGGTGTTGTTATGTTGAAAGAGTGGTTGCCCAGCCTGCGTCGGCGCTCGGAAGAGGCCCTGCGCCCCGTGAGCATCGCCGACATGATGGAAGACTTCTGGCGCAAGCCCTTTGGCCTCTCTCCGTTCATGGAGGACTTCCAGAAAAACTTCTTCGGCGGCAAGGCCGCGTACCCTGTGGTCAACGTCTCGGAAACCGAGAAGGAGATCAGGGTGGACGCCGAACTGCCCGGCATGGAGGCCAAGGACGTGGACGTGTGCCTGGAAAACGGCACGCTGCTCATCAAGGGCGAGAAGAAATTCGAGGGCGAGGAGAAGAAGGACAACTACCACCGCATCGAACGAAGTTATGGCAGCTTCTCCCGGGCGGTGCCCCTGCCGTCCAAGGTGAACCCCAAGGGCATCAAGGCCAAGTTCGAGAAGGGCGTGCTGCACGTCACCCTGCCCAAGGCCGAGCCCTCCCCGCCCGCGCAGAAGATCAAGATCGAAGGATAGTTGGGCGCCATTGTTCGCGCTGTGGTCAGTGAAACCGGAACAGGGGGGGAACGATCATGAACAGAGCCCAAATGAGCACATCACCTCCGGCCAGGAGGCCCTCATCTGCCGCGAAGCCGAAAGCCTCGGCAGGGACGCAGCCAAAGAGGGCGCCTGCGGCCAAACCGTCGTCCGGCCGGAAGGGGCGTGAAGCGCTGCTGGCACGTGTCGAAACCGTGCGTCTGGCTCAGCGCCAGGAAGGCCACTTCGACTGCTTCGCCACGGCCAGGGACGGCTACTGCGACCAGGGCGGTTGCGCCTACCGCTCCGACTGCCTGAGCATTGCGCCGCAGCTGTCCTGACCTGCGACAAGGTCGATGCCTGGAACGGCCAGGGCTTCCATCTTAGCAGGACAGCCGGAGGTTACGCTCCCCCCACTCTGAAGAACGCTGTCCGCAGGCCGGTGCCGGGTGCAGCCCGTTGGAAAGCGGGCACGGGAAACCAGGGGGCGGTGGCCCAAGCCGCCCCGCAAACTCTCGGGAGCGCGTCATGAGACAATTCGGCAGAAAAGTGTTCACGGGCCGGATGCAGCTCTTTGATGGCTGGGAGATCCGTCCGTTTGCCATAAAGCTGGCCGGGGGGCTGTTCTCGCCCGGCCTTTCCGCTCGGCGTCATCGCGCAGGGGCAGACACGGGCACGGTCATCGCCCTGGACTCCACCTGCGTTGACAAGGAAGAGGCCTTTGAGTTGGCGCTCAAGCAGGGACGCAGCCTTGTCTGCGGCGGGCATCTCCAGGCGGCCTGACGGCCTAAGGCCCGTCACACAAGAAATGAAAGCCCCCGTCCAGGTCGTTCCTGGGGGGGCTTTGTCGTTTCGTCTCGTCTGAACGAGAAGGCGGCCCCCCCCCTTTCGGTGGAGCCGCCTGCATTATGCTGAACTTTACTGGGCTGGGCTAGTTTGCGTGGGTGTCGTGCGCCGCGGCCTTGGCCGGAGCCTTGCCAGCGGGAGCGGCCGGGGCAGCGCCGTGCTGCATGCCGCCCATCATCTTCTCCATCATGGGGCACTTCATTTCGCCGCCCATCATTCCGCCGCCCATCATTCCGCCGCCCATCATGCCGTGGCCCTTGGGAGCCGTGCGCAGGCCGGTTTCCTTGACAAGGCGGGTGCGGAACGCGCCGTTCTCGATGAGCACCTTGGCGTTCAGGTCGCCGATCTCGCGGATGACGGACTTGGCCTTTTCGGACTCGCCGTTGCCCGCGGCGTTCAGGGCCTCCAGTTCGACGTTCTTGGCGTACAGGCTCTGCTGCAGCGGGAACAGGGCGTCGCGGTGAGCGTTCATGATGGTTCGGGCCAGCTCCTGTTTTTCCGGGGAAAGCCCGGCCAGGCCCATCTGGCCGCCCATGGCGCCGTGCTGCTGATGGGTGGCGTGAGCAGGCTCAGCAGGGACAGCCTTGGCCTTTTTGGGGGCCTGTGCAGCCAGGGCCAGCGAGGAACTCAAAAGCAGGGCGGTGCAGGTTGCGGCGAGGATTGTGGGGAAACGCTTCATGTGTTTGGCTCTCTTGGATTGAGGGTTTTCGCCAGATAAGCCTGGCACGTTCGACTCTTTGCCGCTTGCGGTTGTTGCTGACAATGATCGAGCTTTGAACACAATACAAGCTTCGGCGACCTTTGGAAAGGCATCGCCGAGGCTTGTGGGTTAATATTTTTAGAAAGAGCGGTCCGGGTTGTTCATGTGGCCGTAGCCGTTGCCGCCCATGTGGCCACTGGCGCGCATGTGGCCGATGCCGTTCTGGTGCATGGCGTCGAAGTCGGCCTTGGTCATGTGGCCGTAGCCGTTGCCGCCCATGTGGCCATTGCCGCCCATGTGGCCGAAGCCGATTTGGCCCATGTAGCCGGAGGCGGTGTCCCTCATGTGCTGCCAGGTCGAAGTCGGGCTGGCGTCGGTTCGAGGAGTCGCGACCTCGGCTGCGAGGGCGAGGGAGGCGGTCAGGGCAAGAGTGGCCACGGCTGCGGCGAGGATTCGGGTAGTGCGCTTCATGAGATTTCTCCTTGGTCTGGCCGTCCTGCCAGGAAAGCGGATGGCGACGTTGGTTACTCTCTACTTTGCAGACGCCGTGCCATACGTTTTATTCTGTTAATTCAGTTGGTTCATATTCTCTGCATGTGGGCGTGTGCAATTTATCGCACATATCCGACCAAAATGAGCGGATATGATTGCGCACTTGTGCAGAAGTTGACACAAGAGCAGGTGATTCTCCGGCATATCAGGGCGCTGCATGATAACTTGTGGTCGGAGTCCACAGGAATGATCGTGGGCGCAAAAAAGCCCCCGCCTGGCTAACCGGGCAGGGGCCTTGGCGATTCGTCCCGACTGGACTAGAAGGTGACGCGCTTCACGCCGGGGATGGCCATGAGCTTCTCGCGCACGGCCTCCGTGGGCTCCTGGTGCACCACGTACACGGTCTGCACGGAGTCGGACAGGAAGCGGGAGTTGTTCTCGCGGATGTTGATGCCGAGGTCGCCCAGGGCGGTGCCGAACTTGCCGAACATGCCCGGCTTGTCCTCGTGGGTGATGAACAGCGAGTAGATGCGCTTGCCTTCTTCCTCGACCGTCTCGCCCACGTTCACCGAGTTGCCGAAGTCGCCGCGGCGCAGGTACTTGGTGACCACCTCGGCGATCTCCAGGCCCGTCTTGCGCACGGCGTTCTTGGTGCTGGCGCCCAGGTGCGCGCTCATGACGATGTTGTCGAGCTCGTGCAGGGAGCAGGCGAAGGCCTCGCCCTCAAGCTTGGGCTCCTTCTCGTAGCAGTCCAGCGCGGCACCGGCGATGATGCCGTTCTTCAGCGCGTTGTACAGGGCGGCTTCGGTCACGTTGCCGCCGCGGGAGGCGTTGATGAGGTAGGCGGTGGGCTTCATCAGGGCGAACTCGCGCTCGGTGATGATGGCGGTCTTGCCGCCAGTGTGCAGGCTGATGAAGTCGGAGACCTTCAGCACGTCGTCGATGCTGTCCAGGTACTCCACGTTGGAGTCCTGCATGCGGTACAGGTCATAGCCGACGACCTTCATGCCGATGCCCAGCGCCTTGCCCGCCAGGGACTGGCCGATGCGGCCGCAGCCGATGACGCCGAGGGTCTTGCCGTGCAGCTCGTTTCCGGCGAAGCGCTTCTTGTGCCACACGCCGCTCTTCAGGCAGTGGTGGGCCATGGGCACCCGCCGCGCAATGGCGAACATCAGGCCCAGGGCGTGCTCGGCGGTGGCGTTGGTGTTGCCGTTGGGCGCGAACTTGACGATGACGCCGCATTCCTTCGCGGCCTCGAGGTCGATGTTGTCCGTGCCCACGCCGCCGCGGCCCACGATCTTGAGCTTGCCGCCGTTCTTGGTGCCCGCCTCGATGACTGCGCGGGTGACCTTGGTGGCGCTGCGCACGAGCAGGGCGTCGAAGTCGCCGATCTCGCCGAGGAGGTCCTCGGTGCTGCGCTTTTCCGTCTCGACGGTGAAGCCTTCCTTCTTGAGCAGGGCGACGGCTTCTTCGTTCAGTCCGTCATTGGCAAGAATACGCATGTGTCATCTCCCCCTATTTGACCAGTTCAGGCTTGAGCGCCTCGAGGTATTTGGCGAGCATCTCCGGAGTGATGTCGCCCATGTGGCCGAGGCGGATGAGCACGCGCTGGCCCTTTTCCTCAAGCTCGGTGTTCAGCTTGCCGTAGCCGGGGTCGAAGAGGTAGCCCTTGGCGCGCATGGCCTCTTTGACCTTCTTCAGTTCCGCCACGGTGACGCCAGCGGGCACGCGCACGGCGGTCAGGGTGGCCGAGCGGTGGCCTTCCGGAGCCAGCAGCTCGAAGCCGGGCAGGCTGGCCACGAAGTCCGCCACCATGCCGCGCATCTTCTCGTGGCGGGCGAAGCGGTTGGCGATGCCTTCGGTGTTCACGATGTAGTCCAGCTGCACGCACATCTGGTTGGCCAGGGTGCAGTTGGGGGTGGTCAGGGTCTGGTTCTTGGAAGCGCGGCCAAGCTGGGCCACGATGTCTGTGGCGAAGCCCTTGTTCTTCACGGTCTTGGCCTTTTCGATGGCCTCGGGCGTGGCGAAGAGCAGGCCGAAGCCGGCGGGCAGGGCCAGGGACTTCTGGGTGCTGGTGGCGTAGGTGGCCGCGCCGGAACCCGTCAGGTCGATGGCCGCGCCGCCGAAGATGCTCACGCCGTCGACCAGGGGCAGGGCACCGAACTTGCGCACGAGAGCGCACACGGCCTTCATGTCGTTGGTGACGCCGGTGGAGGTCTCGTTGTGGGTGAAGGTGACGCAGGCCGGCTTGTGCTCGGCGAGCGCGGCCTCAAGCTTGCCCAGGTCGATGGCCTCGCCCGCGGCGAACTTGAGCTGCACGGCCTTTTTGCCGTTGACCACGGCCATCTTGTGGTACAGGTCGCCGAAGGCGCCCACGGACACGTTCAGCACGGTCTCGTCGTCGGCCACCAGGGAGCGCACCGTGGCCTCCATGGCGCTGGAGCCGGAGCCGTTGAAGATGATGACGTTGTAGTCGTCGCCGCAGCCCGCAAGCTTCTTCAGGTTTTCCATGACGGGCTTGAAGCGCTTGTTGTTCTCGGAGTCGCGGTGGCCGAATTCGGGCAGCAGGCCCGCCTGGCGGACCTCCGGGCGAATAAACGTCGGGCCGGTGATGAACAGTTGCAGTTCGGCAAAATCCTGGGTGCTCATGGGCGAATCACCTCGTGGTAGAAGAATGTTCAGCGTGCGCCGGGCGGCGCGCGAAACCAGTCCCATACTCGGACTGCCCCTGCCTGTAAAGCGGCGCGGGAAACCTGTGTCAGCCACACTTGCCAAGCGTCTGGCCCGGACCTATAGTCCCAGTTCGCGCACGCACCATGAGCAAGCCGTCCCCGCAACGCCTGAAACCAACACGCAGAAAACCCATCCGCCTGGAGCTGACGCCACATGCCGCTGATCGGTCCGCATATTTCCATTTCCGATGAACGCATCCTGACACGGGTGCTGGGCCTGGAGGCCTCGCCCGAGGAGGGCGGTTTCGCCCAATGGCCCGACGGCGTGCGCGAGCTGGCCGTGAGCCTGGCCGCCGAGCTGTTCCTGGTGCGCTACAATCCTTTTGTGGATGCGGAGCTGGTGCGCCAGAGCGTGGACCGCAAGCTGTCCATCGCTCGTCCCAGCCTGTCCGGCGAGTTCCCCCGCGTGCTGGCGGGGGCCGTTGCGAGCTTCTGGGAGCGCTACGACGCCGATCAGGCTTTTGCCCAGGTGCTCAAGGCGCGGCTTCAGGAATTCCTGTCCGACGAGCTCATCGGCGCGCATGCCAACACGCGCATCGAGTGCGCCACCGACGCCACCGACCTGCGCCTGGAGCTGCCGCTGTTCGTGCTGTTCCCCGAGACCACGGAGCAGGTGCAGAAGATCGTCAAGCTGGCCAACGAGCTTTCCTTCGGCATCATCCCGCGCGGCGGCGGCACGGGCTTGACCGGCGGGGCCATCCCCATGTTCTCGCGCTCCGTGGTCCTGTCGCTGGCGCGCTTCAAGAAGATCATCGACATCGACCCCGACCGCATGCTGCTCACCGCGCAGGCGGGCGTCATCACGCTGGACGCCATCAAGGCCGCGGCCGAGCAGGACCTGCTGTTCACCGTGGACCCGGCCTCCAAGGCGGCCTCGACCCTCGGCGGCAACATTTCCGAGAACTCCGGCGGGCCGTTCGCCTTCGAGTACGGCACCACCATCGACAACATCGCCTCCTTCACCATGGTCACCCCCCGTGGCGAGGTCATCACCGTGCGCCGCAACAACCACCCCGGCCACAAGATTTTCGAGGGCGAGACCGCGGCCTTCGAGATTCTGGACGAGCGTGGAGAGGTGAAGGACGCCGTGATCCTCGCGGGGACCGACGTGCGCGGCACGGGCCTGGGCAAGGACGTGTCGAACAAGTACCTGGGCGGGCTGCCCGGCGTGCAGAAGGAGGGCGTGGACGGCATCATCACCGAATGCACCTTCACCCTGCACCACAAGCCCAAATACTCGCGCGTGCTGGTGCTGGAGTTCTTCGGACGCAGCATGAAGAACGCCATGTTCGTCATCGGCGACGTGGTGGGCCTGCGCGACACCATCCGCGCCCAGGGCGACCTGGTGAAGATCTCGGCCCTGGAGGAGTTCGGCACCAAGTACGTGCAGGCCATCGAGTACAAGAAGAAGTCGGAGCAGTACGAGGGCGACCCCATTAGCGTGCTCATCCTGCAGCTTGACTCCGACGTTGAGGACGCGCTGAACGACGCCGTTGACGCGGTGCTGGCCATCGCGAGGCCGTATCCGGGCGTGGACATCTTCGCCGCGCGCGACGAACGCGAGGCCGAGCTGTTCTGGGAGGACCGGCACAAGCTCTCGGCCATCGCCCGGCGCACCTCGGGCTTCAAGGTCAACGAGGACGTGGTCATCCCCATGCGGGCCATCCCCGGCTTTGCGGAGTTTTTGGAGAACCTGAACCTCATCTACATGGCCAAGGTGGCGCGCAAGGCCCTTTTGGCTGTCCGTGAGTTGCCTGGAGTCCACGTCGACGACCCGGACATCGAGTTCGGGCTCGACCGCTGCCTGTACATCCTGCAGAAGCGCACCACGGCCGGCGAGCTCTCCGACGAGGAGCTGGCAAGCGGCGTGCGCCTGCTGTTCCACGAACTGAAGGACCGCTACCCGCGCCTGGAGCGCGACATCGAGGCCCTGTACCAGGACGCCCAGGCCCGGCGCATCATTATCGCCAACCACATGCACGCGGGCGACGGCAACTGCCACGTCAACGTGCCGGTGAACTCCAACGACCCGGAGATGCTGGCCCAGGCCTATGAGGCCGTGGACGAGGTCTTTGCCGAGGTGCTGCGCCTGGGCGGCGAGATCTCCGGCGAGCACGGCATCGGCATCACCAAGATCGCCTTCCTGGGCCAGAAGAAGATCGACGCCCTGGCCGCCTACAAGCGCATCGTGGACCCGGCGGACGTGCTGAACCCCGGCAAGCTGACCCGCCGCGCGCTGCCCGTGGAGCCCTACACCTTCTCCTTTAACCGGCTCATCGGCGACTTGCAGAAGACCGCGCTGAAGGACAAGGAGACCCTCATCGACCTGCTGAAGCATGTGCAGACCTGCACGCGCTGCGGCAAGTGCAAGCAGGTGTGCCCCATGTACTCGCCCGCGCGCGGCCTGCTGTTCCACCCGCGCAACAAGAACCTGAGCCTGGGCGCGCTCACCGAGGCCATCTACTATTCCCAGGTGCAGGGCGGCGAGCCCGCCCCGGCCCTGCTCGACGAGCTGCGGCGCATCATGGACCACTGCACCGCCTGCGGCAAATGCCAGGGCGTGTGCCCGGTGAAGATCGACTCCGCCGGGGCCGCGCTGCAGATACGCTCCTTCCTCGAGTACAAGGGCAAGGGCGGGCATCCCATCAAGACGGCGCTTTTGTCGCACCTTGCCGAGGACCCCTCGAACCGCCTGCCCAAGGTGGCGAAGTTCCTGTCGCTCGGCCAGGCCGCTGCCAACAGCGTGCTGGGCCTGGTGCCGGGGCATTTCCGCAAGCGGCTGGAAAGCCCGGCCCTGCAAGGCCCCGGCCCGCTCATCGACCTGCGCAACCTGTCGCAGGAGCTGGGACTTGAGGACCACTCGCTGTTCCGGTCCTCCGCCGCGGCCTATGACGACACCGTGTTGTACTTCCCCGGCTGCGGCGCGGGGCTGTTCAGCCACGACATCGGCCTGGCCGGGGTGTACCTGCTGCTCAAGGCCGGGGTGAACGTGGTGCTGCCCGACCGCCACCTGTGCTGCGGCTACCCGCTGCTGGCGAGCGGCTGCACAGAGGCCTACGGCACCAACCGCCACCGCACCATCCAGGCCATCCTGGACACCCTCATCCAGACCGGCCGCGCGGGCATGAAGGCCACCACCCTGGTGACCAGCTGCGGCACCTGCCGCGAGGCCATCGAGACCTACGACTTCTCCCAGGAGCTCTCCGAGCCGCTGCGCCACCAGGACATCGTGCAGTTCCTGCTGGGCCGCCTGGATGTCCCGAAGGGTGACGACGAAGTGCTCTACCACGCGGCCTGCCACGCGGAGTGGGTGGACGTGCCCAAGGTCAAGGCCCCGGAGATCTACCGCAAGGCGCTTTCTGACGCGCTGGGCGGCAAGGTCCGGCTCTCGCCCGGCTGCTGCGGCGAGTCCGGCCTGGGCGCGCTGACCAGCCCGGCCATCTACAACCGCATCCGCGACCGCAAGAAGGAGCAGCTGGCGCTGGACCTGGCCCGGCCCGACTCCAGAAAGGCCTACCGCGACACGCCCGTGCTGGTGGGCTGCCCCTCGTGCAAGATCGGCGTGAAGCGCTGCCTGATGCAGATGCACAGGCCAAACGATGTGCTGCACACCACGGAGCACCTGGCCGGGAAGCTCGGCGGGCCGAAGTGGCAGAAGGACTTGAAGCGCATGATCGAGCGCGGCGAGAAGAAGGGCAAGCTGGTCATCGTGGACGGGGGCAAATAGCCATGCCCCTTGCGCGGGACCTGGTCGAGCTGGAAACCACCCTGCGCGCGCACCTGACCGCGCGGCTGGCCGTTGCCGGGGCCTGCGACCCGGCCCACGACATCCTGCACCTGGAGCGCGTGGTGGCATCAGCCAAGAAGATCTGCGCCGCAGAGGGCGCGGACCCCGCCATCGTCATCCCTGCGGCCTGGCTGCACGACTACGTCGTGGTGGCCAAGGACGACCCCCTGCGCAACCAGGCCTCGCGCCTGGCGGCCCAGGCTGCGCGGGCGTACCTCTTAAGCATCGGCTACCCGCCCGCCGCCGCCAACCCCCACGCGCCCGCCGTCCCGAACTCGCCCAGGCGCGACGCCAAGGCCATGCTTGTCGCCATCGCCCACGCCATCGAGGCGCACAGCTTCAGCGCGAACATCGCGCCGCAGACGCTGGAGGCCAAGGTGGTGCAGGACGCCGACCGGCTGGACGGCATCGGGGCCATCGGCATCGCGCGCTGCTTCGCGTGCTCCGGCACCATGAACCGGCCCTTTTACAGCGCTGTCGACCCCTTCTGCGCGCACCGCGAACCGGACGACGGCCTGTTCACCGTGGACCACTTCTACCGCAAGCTCTTCAAGACCGCCGCCACCATGCAGACCGCCGCGGGCCGCGCCGAGGCCGAGCGCCGGGTGGAGGTCATGCGGGGGTATTTGGCGGAGTTGGGGGCGGAGTTGGGAGAGTGATGAGGGTGGCTTAAGAGCCCGCCCACTTTATGAATAAGAATGCCACGTAGCCGGATAGTGCCATACTTATCCAAGACCATCCCGATTTGATGATATTCAGGGCGCGGCCAATGGTGTCTGCTGGCATGGGCGGTTGGAAAGGTTCGTACTTCATATGGCCAGATTGCTGGACCACAAGCCAAACGAAGATTAGCATTGTGGGGAGCGAAACGATGATCGGGATGCCAAAAAACAAAGATGGAAAAACCCACACCCACTTGAATCCAAGCCTAGTATCACTAAATAATGATATTGCACCGGCGACCGCAACGACTACGAATAGGTGTGCTTTGCACCAATTTGCTGCTTGGATTTGGTAGGCTTTAGACTGTGATAGCTGAGAAAAACTGATTTTGAACTGTTCAGTCATAACCGCCAACTCCTTATTGCGATTTGTTGTATTTGATAGTGCAAGAGGGCTTGCCTGTAAAGGAGCCGCCTCCAGTTAATCGTTAGGTCCGGTATATAAAAACCTTGACAACCCCTCCCATCCCCCTTACTTACCCCGAGTCCGGGGGCAATCCCCGGCGCGGCATACGATCTTGAGAGGCGCGGCACTGCTGCATAGCCCGCCACCAACACCTCAGTTCCCCTGCCGAATCGACCACTGCCCCGATTGAGCCGTCCTGAATCCCGGCCCGCAGCATCCGCATCTCGATACGCTCTTCGCCGCCGTCTGGCGCATTTTGCGCCGCGCGGCCCCTCTTTTACAAAGGACCTACTTTGACCTTTGATTCTTTCGGTTTTCCGACCCTGATCCTGTCCAACATCAAAGCCCTGGGTTACACGACCCCCACCCCCATCCAGACCCAGGCCATGCCCTCGGTCATGCAGGGCCGCGACCTCATGGGCCTGGCCCAGACCGGCACCGGCAAGACGGCGGCCTTCCTGCTGCCCATCCTGAACCGCCTGCTGGCCAACAAGCCCGCCGGCCCGCGCCGCAAGATCCGCGCGCTGATCCTTGCCCCCACCCGCGAGCTGGCCGAGCAGATCCACGAGTCCGCCATGGACCTCGCCCGCGCCACCGGCATCCGCAGCACCACCATTTACGGCGGTTGCGCCATGAGCCGTCAGCTCCAGGCCCTGCGCCAGGGCACGGACATCGTCGTGGCCTGCCCGGGCCGCCTGCTGGACCACATGAGCCAGCGCACCGTTGACCTCTCCGGCGTGGAAATGCTCGTGCTGGACGAGGCCGACCAGATGTTCGACATGGGCTTTCTGCCCGGCATCAAGAAGATCCTGGCGGCCCTGCCCAAAGAGCGCCAGAACATGCTCTTCTCGGCCACCATGCCCGACGCCATCCGCGGCCTGGCCGCGGAGTGCCTGACCGATCCCGAGATCGTGCGCGCTGGCAACAGCAACCCGGTCGAGACCGTCAGCCACGCCATCTACCCCATCGCCCAGCACCTGAAGACCCGCCTGTTGCAGGAGTTGCTTGAGCGCAACAAGGCCGGCGCCGTGCTGGTGTTCACGCGCACCAAGCACCGCGCCAAGCGCCTGGCCGAGACCTTGGCCAAGATCGGCCATTCGGCCACGTCCATCCAGGGCAACCTGTCGCAGAACCAGCGCAAGTACGCCATGGACGGCTTCCGTTCCGGCCGCTTCCGCGTGCTGGTGGCCACCGACATCGCCGCCCGCGGCATTGACGTCAGCCAGATCGAGCACGTGGTCAACTACGACGTGCCGAGCACGCCTGAGACCTACACGCACCGCATCGGCCGCACCGGCCGCGCCTCGCGCACCGGCTCCGCCCACACCTTCGTCACCGGCGAAGACGTCTCCATGGTGCGCGCCATCGAACGGCTGCTGCGCGAGCCGCTGACCCGCATGAAGCTGGAAGGCTTCGACTACAACCAGCCCGTGCCCGCCGGCGAGAAGGAATTCCACCGTCCGCCGCTGGAGCCCCGGGGCCGTCCGTACGGCAACCGCCCGCAGGGCCAGGGCCGTCCTCAGCGTTCCTACGGCGGTTCGTCCCAGGGCAATTCCGGAGGCGGCAACTCCTATGGCAGCTCGTCCGGAAATTCGGACAGGCCCGCCGTGGGCTACTCCAACCGCCCCATGCAGCCCGGCGACGACATCTACAACTCCGACAGAAGCGGCGGCGACCGTCCGCGCGGCGACCGCCCCTACGGCGACCGCCCCCGCTCCGACCGTCCCGGCTACGGCCGTCCGCAGGCTGCGCGTTCCCAGGGCGCCCGTCCGCAGGGCACCGGCTACCAGGGCAACCGCCCCCAGGGCGCCCGCCCGCAGGGCGGCCAGGGCTCCGGCTCCGGCAACCGCTAGTCCAAAACCCCGCCTCATCGCCTCCGGAGTCGGCACAACCTGCCATTGACGCCGGGACGCACATGGCCTAGTCCAGAATACCAGCCGCCCTGAGGGGGGAGAGATCCCCCCTCTTGAGCGGCCATTTGGCTATTTGGCCCACAGTTTGCTAATGCATGCGCAAAGCCTTCCATCGGAGTGCCGCATGGGCAACATTCTCATCATAGACGACGATGCCGAGGTCCGCGAGACCCTGCTCTCCCTCACGCGGCGCACGCGCCATGCGGGAGAGGCGGTGGGCTCCATCGCCGCCGGTCTTGCGCGCCTGCGCGAGGGCGGGGTGGACATCGTCTTTCTGGATGTGACCCTGCCCGACGGCAACGGCCTGGACGCGCTCTCGGAGATCAAGGCCCTGCACGACTCGCCCGAGGTCATCATCCTCACGGGCCGGGGCGACCCGGACGGCGCGGAGCTGGCCATCCAGGGCGGCGTCTGGGACTATCTGCTCAAGCCCTCGCCCATCAAGGAGACCATTCTGGCCCTTGAGCGCGCGCTCAAGTATCGCGCGGGCAAGCGCGGAACGTGCGGCCCCGTGGCCCTCGTCATGGAGGACGTGGTGGGCAGGAGCAGGGCCATGCGCGTCTGCTTCGACGCCGTGGCGGGCGCGGCGGGCGCGGTCTCAAGCGTGCTCATCACCGGGGAGACGGGCACCGGCAAGGAGCTTTTCGCCCGCACCATCCACCGCAACAGCCCGCGCGCCAACAAGCCCTTTGTCGTGGTGGACTGCGCGGCCCTCACCGAGACCCTGGTGGAGAGCACCCTGTTCGGCCACCGGAAGGGCGCGTTCACCGGCGCCGACAGCGACCGCGTCGGCCTGGTCAAGCTGGCCGACGGCGGCACCCTTTTCCTGGACGAGGTGGGGGAGATGCCGCTCAATCTTCAGAAGGCCTTCCTGCGCGTGCTGCAAGAGCGCCGCTTCCGGCCCGTGGGAGCCAGCCAGGAGGTCGAAAGCGACTTCCGGCTCATGTCCGCCACCAACCGCGACCTGGACGCCATGGTGGAGCAGGGGGGCTTCCGCAGCGACCTGCTGTACCGCATCAAGACCATCCCCATATCCTTGCCGCCCCTGCGCGAGCGTCTTGAGGACATCAAGCCCCTGTGCGTGTTCCGCGTGGGGCAGCTGTGCGAGCAGTACGGACTGCCGCTCAAGGGCTTCGACCAGGACTTTTTCCATGTGCTGGAGGGATATCCCTGGCCGGGAAACGTGCGCGAACTGTTCAACGTGCTGGAACAGGCCTTCGTGGCCTCCGGCGCGGCGCGCACGCTCTATTCCATGCATCTGCCGCAGGACATCCGCATCAAGGTCGCCAAGGCCTCCCTGCGGCGTCCGGCTTCCGACGCTTCCCCCGAGCCGGCCGCCCAGCCGCTCTCACTTCAGCAGAATGGTCAACCACAAGAGCCGGTCGAACCGCCTTGTTGCGACACCTGGCCGGAGCTCACCCAGGCCATGAACGACACCCTCAAGTCCTGCAAGGACGTGTTGGAGCGCCGCTACCTGGAGACCCTGCTCCGGCGCACCGGGGGCGACATGCAAAAGGCCATGGAGGCCTCCGGGCTGTCGCGCTCCCATCTTTACGCCCTGCTCAAGAAATGGAATCTCTCGGCCGATGGCCCAGGGGTCGGTTCCGCTGATCCCGTGGGTTCCTCCGGGTCTGTCTGATTTCTCGGACACCCCCTTCCGTCCCGCTTTCCCCTGACTATTTGTCTCGAAACCCCTTTGCCAGGGGTGAGCGCTCGCCCGTTGTCCTCCATCCTCCCAATCTGGTCGGATTCTCTCGTCTGAAATAGTGGACAAATATATCCGCGAAGCCCTGGCTGGAGCGTAGAATATAGTGTATCTCTCTGTTTTGAAATGATGTTATTCAGTAATGGCACGCTAGTTGCGATAGGCCGATCAGCAATCAAAGCCCGCACGTGGGCTCATACCGCATCCAGGAGATCAACGCATGAACGACGCGCTGCTCAAAGACTTCCAGGCTCTGGTGGGCAAGGACAATGTCATGGAGAGCGAGGCTGATCGCTTTTCCTACGCCTATGACGCAGCGGTTCTTGAGCCCGTGCTGCCCGGCCTTGTGGTCCGCCCCCAGTCTCGCGAGGTCCTGGGCAAGATCGTCAAGCTCTGCAACGAGCATGGCCTGCCTCTCACTGTGCGCGGCAGTGGCACCAACCTCTCCGGCGGCGTCATTCCCAGCAAGGGTGGAGTGGTGGTCCTGACCAACGCCCTCAACAAGATTATTGAAATCAACGAGGCCGATCTCTACGCCGTGGTCGAGCCCGGCGTCATTACCGCCAAGTTCGCAGCCGAAGTGGCCGCGCGCGGGCTGTTCTATCCCCCGGACCCCGGCAGCCAGGCCGTCTCCACCCTGGGCGGCAACGTGGCCGAGAACGCGGGCGGCCTGCGCGGGCTCAAGTACGGCGTCACCAAGGACTACGTCATGGGCGTGGACTTCTTCGACGTGGACGGCGAGATCGTGAAGAGCGGCTCCCGCACGGTGAAGTGCGTCACCGGCCTGAACCTGGCCGGGCTCATGGTGGGCAGCGAGGGCACACTCGGCGTGTTCGAGAAGCTCATCCTGAAGCTGACCCCGCCGCCCCTGGCCGCCAAGGCCATGATGGCCATTTTCGACGACGTGAACAAGGCCAGCGAGACCGTGGCCGCCATCATCGCCGCCAAGATCGTGCCTGCCACCCTTGAGTTCATGGATAATTTCACCATCCGCACCGTGGAGGACTTCGCCCACGCCGGTCTTCCCGTCGACGCCAAGGCGCTGCTTCTCATCGAGGTGGACGGCCACCCCGGCCAGGTAGCGGACGAGGCCGAGAAGGTCGAGACCATCTGCAAGAGGCTTGGCGCCACGCGCATCCAGGTGGCCAAGGACGCCGAAGAGCGCAACAAGGTCTGGGAGGCCCGCCGCGCGGCTCTTTCCGCCCTGGCGCGCGTTTCCCCCACCACCGTCCTGGAGGACGCCACCGTGCCCCGCAGCCAGATCCCGGCCATGATGCACGCCCTTGAGGGCATCGCCGGCAAGTACAAGCTGACCATCGGCACCTTCGGCCACGCGGGCGACGGCAACCTGCACCCGACCATCCTGACCGACCGCCGCAACACCGAGGAGTGGCACCGCGTGGAGGCCGCCATCGACGAGATCTTCGACGTGGCCTTGAGCCTCGGCGGCACCCTTTCCGGCGAGCACGGCATCGGCCTGGCCAAGAGCAAGTACATGGAGAAGGAGACCAGCCGCGCCACCATCCTGTATTCACGCCGCCTCAAGAAGGCCCTTGACCCCAAGGGCATCCTGAATCCCGGCAAGATCATCGGCGAGTAGGGGGCGGATCGTCATGGCCGACATGCACGAACTCCTTCGCCTTCTTGGCGAGCTCGACGACCAGCTGGTGAGCTGCATGCGTTGCGGCATGTGCCAGGCCGTGTGCCCCATCTACGGGCAGACCGGCCGCGAGGGCGACGTGGCGCGCGGCAAGATTTCCCTGCTGGAAGGACTGGCCAAGGAACTCGTCAAGGACCCCCAGGGCGTTCAGGACAAGGTTACCCGCTGCCTGCTGTGCGGCTCCTGCGCGGCCAACTGTCCCAGCGGCGTGAAGGCCCTGGACATCTTCCTCAAGGCGCGGGTCATCCTCACCGGCTACCTCGGCCTGTCCAAGGTCAAGCAGGTCATCTTCCGGGGCATGCTGACCAAGCCCGGGCTGTTCAACACCATGCTCGGCGTGGCCAGCAAGTTCCAGGGCCTGTTTACCTCTCCGGTGAACGACATCATCGGCTCGTCCTGTTCCAAGTTCCTCTCGCCCGTGCTGGGCGACCGCCACCTGATGCTGCTGGCCAAGACGCCGCTGCATTCAGAAGTGCCGAGCCTGGACACCCCGGCCGGCAAGAGCGGGCTCAAGGTGGCCTTCTTCCCCGGATGCCTGGCGGACAAGATATTTCCGCGCGTGGGGCACGCCGTGCTCAAGGTGTTGAAGCACCACGGCGTGGGCGTATACCTGCCCGCTGGCCAGGCCTGTTGCGGCATCCCGGCACTGTCCTCGGGCGACAAGCAGAGCTACGAAAAGCTCGTGCGCGCCAACCTCGACGTGTTCGCGCGCGGCAAGTTCGACGCGCTGGTGACGCCGTGCGCCACCTGCACCTCGACCATGAAGAAGATCTGGCCGACCATGGCCTCCGGCATGAGCCAAAGCGATCAGCAGCGCATCGTCGAGCTTTCGGCCAAGGTCATGGACGTCAACGCCTTCGTGGTGGACAAGCTGGGGCTTAAGGCGCCGCAGCCCAAGGCCGGTGCGGTGAGCGTCACCGTGCACGACCCCTGCCACCTCAAGAAGTCCCTTGGGGTTTCCGCCCAGCCGCGAACCGTGCTGCGCATGAACCCGGCCTATAATGTCGTTGAAATGGCCGCCCCCGACACATGTTGTGGTTGCGGAGGCAGCTTCACCTTGCAGCACGCGGAGATCTCGGCCAAGATAGGTATGCAGAAACGGGACAATATCGTGGGCTCCAAGGCCCAGGTTGTGGCCACGGGCTGTCCCGCCTGCATGCTGCAGATCTCCGATATGCTCTCACGCTCCGGCGACCAGATTGCCGTGAGGCACCCCATGGAGATCTACGCAGAGTCACTCTAGCGGAAGGTCCTCTCCCGGCGCCGGGGTCTCGCCCCCCACACCCCCCCTCAAAAACGTCGGCGCCGGGAGACTCCATGGAATGTCAAAAATCACAAGGAGCGCATCGTGGCAGACAACTTATTCGTCACAGGGGTGGAACCGCGCAGCGGCAAATCAGCCATTGTGTTGGGACTCATGCAACTCCTGTTGCGCGACATCCAGAAGGTGGCCTTTTTCCGGCCCATCATTAATTCCTCCGAGAGCTCAGCCAAGGATCATGACATTAATCTCGTGCTGAACCAGTTCAACCTGGACATGCGCTATTCCGAGACCTTCTCCTTCACCATGCAGAAGGCCAGGGAGATGATCAACCAGGGCCAGCACGAGGCCTTGCTTGAAAAGATCCTGAACGATTTCAGCTCGCTTCAGTCGCGCTTTGATTTCATTCTGTGCGAGGGGACGGACTTCCTCGGCAGCGACCCCGCGTTCGAGTTCGACATCAACGCCGACATCGCCGCCAACCTGGGCTGCCCCGTGCTGCTTGTGTGCAACGCGCAAAAGAAGACCCAGGAAGAGATCGTCGCCTCCTCCCTGCTGACCATCGAATCCTTCGAGGACAAGGGGCTGGACATCCTGGCCGCCGTCATCAACCGCGTTGAGGACGTGGACGGCACCAACATGGTGGAGGAGCTCCGCCAGAAGATCCGCTGCCCGGAATGCTTCCCCATCTATGTCATCCCGGAGGAGCCGAAGCTCGGCAAGCCCACCGTGTCCGACGTGGTCAAGTGGCTCGACGCCCGCGTGCTCTACGGCGGCGACATGCTCTCAAACCTCGTTGACACCTACGTCATCGCCGCCATGCAGCTTGGCAACTTCCTCAACTACATCGAGCGCGGCAGCCTGGTCATCACCCCCGGCGACCGGTCCGACATCATTCTGGGCTCCCTGGCTTCCAGGCTCTCCACCAACTACCCGGACATCTCGGGCATCCTGCTCACAGGCGGGCTCGACCCCTCCGAGTCCGTGCGCAAGCTCATCGAGGGCTGGGTCGGCGCGCCCATTCCCATCCTCATCGCCGAGGGCCACACCTACAAGACCGCCCGCATCCTCTACGACTTGTACGGGCGCATCGAACCCGGCGACCAGAACAAGATCCAGTCGGCACTGCGCGTGTTCGAGGAGCATGTGGACCTGCCCGAGCTGCGCACCAAGCTGGTGGCAGCCAAGCCCACCACCGTCACGCCGAAGATGTTCGAGTTCAGCCTCATCCTCAAGGCCAAGGCCAAGAAGCAGCACATCGTCCTGCCCGAGGGCACCGGTGAGCGCATCATGCGCGCCGCCGACATCCTGCTCCGGCGCGGCGTGGTCGACCTGACCCTGCTCGGCAAGGAGAGCGACATCCGCACCAAGATGAGCCAGCTGAACCTGGAGCTGGATGGCGTGAGGATCGTCGAGCCCGGCAAGTCTGAGAATTACGAGGACTACGTCAACACCTACTACGAGCTGCGCAAGCACAAGGGCATCCGCGAAGAGGACGCCCGCGACCGCATGCTCGATCCGACCTTCTACTCGACCATGATGGTGCACAAGGGCCACGCCGACGGCATGGTCTCCGGTTCCATCACAACCACGCAGCAGACCATCCGCCCGGCTTTTGAGATCATCAAGACCAGGCCGGGCTCCTCCATCGTCTCCAGCGTGTTCTTCATGTGCTTGAAGGACCGCGTGCTGGTCTACGGCGACTGCGCCGTGAACCCGAACCCCACGGCGGAGGAACTGGCCGAGATCGCGCTCTCCAGCGCCGAAACCGCGCAACTGTTCGGCATCGAGCCGCGCATCGCCATGCTGTCCTACTCCACAGGCGACTCGGGCAAGGGCCTGGATGTGGAGAAGGTCATCAAGGCCACCGCCATCGCCCACGAGCGCGCCCCCCACCTGCTGCTGGAAGGCCCGCTGCAGTACGACGCCGCCGTTGACATCGAGGTCGCCCACACCAAGATGCCCGACAGCGCCGTGGCCGGTCGCGCCACCGTGTTCATCTTCCCCGACCTGAACACCGGCAACAACACCTACAAGGCCGTGCAGCGCTCTGCGCAGGCAGTGGCCATCGGCCCCGTGCTCCAGGGTCTGAACAAGCCCATCAACGACCTCTCGCGCGGGTGCACCGTGCCCGACATCGTCAACACCGTGGCCATCACCGCCATCCAGGCCCAGGCAGTGAAGAAGGGATAGCGGAACAGCCATGAACATACTTGTCATCAACACCGGCAGCTCTTCGCTCAAGTACCAGCTCTTCAACATGGACGGGCCTGTGGTCATGGCCTCGGGGCTGGTGGAGCGCATCGGCGACGAGCGCGCCCGCCTCATGCACAAGAAGCGCCCCGGCCAGGACGGCGAGGGGCTTGTGAACCGCGAGGAGGCCATGGGCGACCACGGCGCGGCAATGCGCGCGGTCATCGCCCTGCTGACCGACAAGGAGCACGGCGTCATCAAGGACGCTTCCGAGATCAGCGCCGTTGGCCACCGCGTGGTGCACGGCGGCGAACGTTTCCACGCCTCCACCCTGGTGGACGCGGACGTGATGGCGGCCATCCGCGCCTGCGTGCCCCTGGCGCCGTTGCACAATCCGGCCAACCTTACAGGCATCGAGACCGCGCAGGCCCTGTTCCCGGGCGTGCCGCAGGTGGCCGTTTTCGACACGGCGTTCCACCAGACCATGCCGCCCAAGGCCTTCCTCTACGCCCTCCCGTACGAGCTTTATACGGACCTCAACGTCCGCCGTTACGGCTTCCACGGCACCTCGCACCGCTATGTTGCGCGCGAGGCCGCCATGATGCTCGGCAAGAACCCCGAGGAGACCAACCTCATCACCGTGCACCTGGGCAACGGCTCCAGCATCTGCGCCGTGAAGGACGGGAAGAGCGTGGACACCTCGCTCGGCATGACGCCCCTGGCAGGGGTCATCATGGGCACCAGGAGCGGCGACATCGACCCGGCAATCATCTTCTACCTGGCGGAACGCAAGGGGTATTCGCTGCAAGAGATCGACGACATTTTGAACAAGAAGAGCGGGCTCAAGGGCATCTGCGGCATGAACGACATGCGCGACATCCACAAGGCCGTGGCCGAGGGCGACTCGCAGGCCAGGCTGGCCCTGGACATGTTCGGCTATCGCAACCGCAAGTACATCGGTTCTTACATGGCGGTGCTCGGCCGCGTGGACGCCATCGTGTTCACGGCCGGCATCGGCGAGAACGACCCCGTCTCGCGCGAGCTGTCCTGCCGGGGGCTGTCCGCCCTTGGCGTGGAGCTTGACCATGAGCGCAACCTGTCAATGGAGCGTGGGGCGCGTGACATCGGCGCCAAGGGCTCCAGGGTGCGCGTGCTGGTGATTCCCACCAACGAGGAGTTGGAGATCGCCAGGCAAACCGCCGAGGTGCTGCGCGCCTCATAAGCAACCAGCGCAGGGGCGTTTCGCGGAGCGGGCTCCGCAGGCGGCATGCATCTGGGGAAGGATGGCGCGCGTGATGTTGGCAAGGATAGTGACTTGTGGAGACCTCGGAGCCGGCTTGCATTGATCCTTGTTAATACTTGTCTGAAAACAATACCATTTCCTGGTGCCCGTGTGACTGACTGGGGATGGTTTAGTGATAGAGAAGTGCGCTAAACTTTACTCAGGAGGAGTTTGAGAAATGTATGCATTTATGGCTTTTACGCCGATTTTGGTGGTCTTTGTTTTGTTGGTGCTCATGCGGTGGCCCGCAAAACGCGCCATGCCCGTTGCCTGGCTCTACACTGCGGTAATGGGTATGCTCGCCTGGAAGATGGACCTGACATTGGTCGCCGCTTCCAGCATTCAGGGCGTATGCATCGCCATCACAATTCTCTACATCGTATTTGGCGCCATCCTGATGTTGAACACGCTTACGTTCAGCGGCGCAGTCACCACGATTCGGCGTGGTTTCATGGATATCAGTCCAGACCGCAGAATTCAGGCGATCATCGTGGCCTTCCTCTTTGGCGCCTTTATCGAAGGTGCCGCCGGCTTTGGTACACCCGCCGCCGTCGCTGCGCCGCTGCTGGTTGTGCTGGGCTTCCCGGCCATCGCAGCAGTCTTGATGGCACTCATCATCCAGAGCACCCCCGTCTCCTTCGGCGCGGTTGGAACGCCCATTCTGCTTGGCGTCCGCACTGGTCTTGACGCACCGATCATTCACACCATGCTTGGCA
Organism: Humidesulfovibrio sp.; assembly: GCF_031082295.1. GTDB lineage: Bacteria > Desulfobacterota > Desulfovibrionia > Desulfovibrionales > Desulfovibrionaceae > Humidesulfovibrio. The sequence continues at coordinate 13,238 of NZ_JAVHLD010000009.1, read as the reverse complement.
CCGCCAAATTCTCTGATCCCGCATTCATGGAATATCTGTACAGAATCGGCGCCAACGTCGCCGTGATGCACGGCATTATCGGAACATTTATCCCTCTGGCCCTGTGCCTGATGCTCACCCGTTTCTTCGGAAAGAGCAAATCCTGGAAGGAAGGGCTTGAGTGTGCCCCCTTCGCAATCTTCGCCGCGCTGTGCTTCACCATTCCGTACATGATCGTTGGCGTCACGCTTGGCCCCGACTTCCCGTCCCTTATCAGCCCGCTTATCGCCCTGCCCATCGTTATCACTGCTGCCAAGAAAGGTTTCCTCGTCCCCAAGCACGTGTGGGATTTCCCCCCCGAGTCCCAGTGGGCACCCGACTGGATGGGCGCTCTCAAGGCCGACACCCATTGCACGGAAGAGAAGTGTCACATCAATCTGTTCAGCGCCTGGGTGCCTTACCTGATCGTGGCGGGCCTGCTCGTTTTGAGCCGCACCTGGCCTGCGCTTAAGTCCATGCTGACCTCTCCCGCTGTGACCATCACCTACACGCAGATTCTCGGCACCAAGCTGAGCACCAACGCCCAGTTCTTGTACCTCCCCGGCACCATCTTCCTGGTGGCTGTGGCCTTTACCTTCTTCATCCAGAAGATGAAGGTCGCGGACATGACCAAGGCCATCGGGCTTTCCGCCAAGACCATGGTTGGCGCCAGCGTGGCGCTGGGCTTTGCCGTACCCATGGTGCGTATCTTCATCAACTCCGCCACCAATGGTGCAGAGCTTGCCAGCATGCCCCTGACCCTGGCTAGCGGCGTGGCCGATATTGCTGGAAGCACCTGGCCGGCCTTTGCGTCCGTCATTGGTGCGCTGGGCGCGTTCATCGCAGGCAGCAACACGGTTTCCAACATGATGTTCTCCCTCTTCCAGTATGGCGTTGCCGACAAGATCGGTGCAGCCCCCACCCTTGTCGTCGCGCTTCAGGCTGTCGGCGGTGCTGCCGGCAACATGATCTGCGTGCATAACGTTGTTGCGGCTTGCGCAACCGTTGGCCTGGTCGGCGTAGAGGGCAAGCTCATCAAGTTGGCCCTTATCCCCATGACCTACTATGTCATTATGGCAGGCATTCTCGGCACTCTGGCCATTTCCATGAACCTTGGGTTCTAAATAGCAAAGGGGGGCGTGGCATGGCCGCGCCCCCCTCCTCATTATATATGCTCCGACCATATTTCGAGGTACCATCATGAGCGACAAAGCACGGCTTGCAGATCTTCTGACTGAGAAGGCCGGACTCGTCTCGGCCATCGTCTCCCGAGTCAAGACCATGGAAGAGGCGTACGCCTATACCCTGGATGTTTGTGACAAGAAGGAGGCCTGCCAGCTATTGCCCTCGGGCTGCGAGTCGGACCTCTCCAGCGATGCCGGGGCGCTTTGCGATGCCAAGCTCGGCAAGATCATCGCCGCGCCGGGCCTGCCAGCCGAGTCCGCCAAGGCTCTGGGCGACGCCTGCGCCGCGAAGGGGGTCACCTTCATCACCAGCGGCATGCGCAAGCACCTGGCAGGGGTCGACATCGGCTTCACCATGGCCCAGGCGGCCATCGCCGAGACCGGCACCTGCGTCATCGACTCCAGGAGCGAGGAACTGCGCCTAGCCACCATGATCTGCGAGGTGCACGTCTGCGTGGTGCCGCTCTCGGTCATCCGCGAGACGAGCTTCGAGGTGGAGGGGCTGCTGCGCGAGCTGTGCAAGGACGCTCCGGGCTATGTCGCCTTTGTCACCGGCGCCTCGCGCACGGCAGACATCGAGCGCGTGCTGGCCATCGGCGTGCACGGCCCCCTTGAATTGCACATCCTGCTGCTGGAGGACTAGGCCATGCAGAACGCACGCGACCTCAAAGAATATCGGGGCGAGCTTTCCGGCGCGCTGGGCAATGAATTTTTGCGCACGGCCATGGACAACTTCGCCGTGGCCTATCGCGCCAGTCGGGCCAAGGCCTTCGCCGGCATGGATGTGGCGGGGCTGGTGCGAGAGATCGCCCAGGCCAAGGACCAGGCCATGGCCCATATGGACGAGCTCTTCGAGGAGTTCAAGAAGAACGCCGAGCGCATGGGCATCACCGTGCATCTTGCCAAGACCGGGCAGGAGGCAAACGAGATCATCGGCCGCATAGCGGAGAAGGCGAACGTCAAGCGCGTCGTCAAGTCCAAGTCCATGACCGCCGAGGAGACGCTCCTTAACCACCACCTGGAGGACCTGGGCCTGGAGGTCACGGAGACCGACCTGGGCGAGTGGATCATCCAGCTGCGGCACGAAGGTCCGACCCACATGGTCATGCCCGCCATCCACCTTTCCCGCAACCAGGTGGCCGATCTGTTCAGCGAAGTCACCGGCGCCAAGCAGGACAACGACATCCAAAAGCTGGTGAAGGTGGCCCGGCGGGAGCTGCGCGCCAAGTACGTGCAGGCCGAGATGGGCATCTCCGGCGGCAACTTCGCCATCGCCGAGACCGGCACTATCGCCCTGTGCACCAACGAGGGCAACGCCCGTCTGGTGACGACCCTGCCGCGCGTGCACGTGGCCCTGGTCGGCCTGGACAAGCTCACCCCGAAGCTCACCGACGCCCTGCGCGTCATCAAGGCCCTGCCCAGGAACGCCACTGGCCAGGCCATCACCTCCTACGTCACCTGGATCACCGGGCCGGGCGAGTGCCAGGCCTCTCCGGACGGCAAGAAGGAGATGCACGTGGTGTTCCTGGACAACGGGCGGCGCGCCCTTGCCAAGGATCCCGTGTTCTCGCAGGTGCTCCGGTGCGTGCGCTGCGGCGCCTGCGCCAACGTCTGCCCGGTGTACCGCCTGGTGGGCGGGCACCAGTACGGCCACATTTACATCGGGGCCATCGGTCTCATTCTGACCTATTTCTACCATGGCCGCGAAAAGGCCAAGAACCTTGTTCAGAACTGCATCAACTGCGGGGCCTGCAAGGCCGTGTGCGTGGGCGGCATCGACCTGCCGAGGCTCATCAAGGAGGTCCACGCCCGCATCCAGGACGAGGAAGGACACCCGATGCAGAGCCAGCTGCTGGGCATGGTGCTCAAGAGCCGCAAGATGTTCCATGCGCTGCTGCGCTCGGCCCGGGCCGTGCAGAAGCCCGTCACCGGCGGCACCCCGTACCTGCGCCACCTGCCCATGATCTTTGCGCGCGGTCAGGAGTTCCGGGCGCTTCCGGCCATCGCCGAGAAGCCTTTCCGCGACCAGTTCGACGCCATCAAGCCCAGGGTGGCCACCCCGAAGCTGCGCGTGGCGCTGTTCTCCGGCTGCGTGCAGGACTTCGTCTACCCGGAGCAGGCCGTGGCCGCGGTGAAGATCCTCGCCAGCCACAACGTGGCCGTGGACTTCCCCATGGACCAGTCCTGCTGCGGGCTGCCCGTGCAGATGATGGGCGAGCGCGAGGCTTCCCGCTCGGTCGCGGCCCAGAACGTCACCGCGTTCGATCCCGCGGCCTACGACTATATCCTCACCCTGTGCGCCTCCTGCGCCTCGCATCTGAAGCACGGCTACCCGAACATTCTCGGCAAGGACCCCAAGCTTGCGGTGAAGGTGCAGCAGTTCGCGGACCGCGTCATCGACTTCAGCTCCTTCGTGCACGATGTGCTCAAGGTCAAGTCGGCCGAATTCCGCGCCGACGGGAAAAAGGCCACGTACCACGCTCCCTGCCACCTTTGCCGTGGCCTGGGCGTTACCGAGGCCCCGCGCGAGCTCATCAACATCGGCGGGTTGACCTATCTGCCGGCCGAGGAAGAGGACGTCTGCTGCGGCTTTGGCGGCACGTATTCCATGAAGTTCCCGGAGCTTTCCGCGGAATTGCTGAAGAAAAAGCTTGCGAACGCCGAGAAGACTGGCGCAGAAGTGTTGCTCACGGATTGCCCCGGCTGCATCATGCAGCTGCGGGGCGGGCTTGAGGCCAAGGGCAGCCGCATGCAGGTGCGGCACGTGGCCGAAGTCCTGGCCGAACGGCTGAAGTAGCCGCACCAACTGCACCAAGGAGGGCTGGGACATGAAGGAAGTTCGCAAGAAGGCACGCGATCTCATGGCGGGCTATTGCAAGGTGTGCCCCATCTGCAACGGCAAGGCCTGCGCCGGGGAAGTGCCCGGCATGGGCGGCCTGGGCACCGGCTCCTCGTTCATGAACAACGTCGCGGCCCTGGCCCAGGTGCGCTTCAACATGCGCCTTATCCACGGGGCCGAGCTGCCGGACACCTCCACCACGCTCCTGGGCCGCAAGCTGTCCATGCCGGTGCTGGCCGCGCCCATAGGCGGCGTGTCCTTCAACATGGGCGGCAAGATCACCGAGCAGGAATACTGCGACGCGGTTCTGGGCGGGTGCGTGGACAAGGGCGTGTTGGGCTGCACCGGCGACGGCGTGCCTCCCTTCATCCACGAATCCGGTTTCGCGGCCATTGAGGCTCTCGGCGGCGCGGGCATTGCGTTCATCAAGCCCTGGGACGACAAGGAGCTTTATGAAAAGCTCGACAAGGCCGTCGCCACCGGCACGGACATCGTGGGCATGGACATCGACGCCGCAGGGCTCGTGACCCTGCGCCTCATGGGGCGGCCCGTGGGGCCCAAGCCTCTGGACAAGCTCAAGGACATCATCAGCCACGTGCCCGCCAAGTTCGTGCTCAAGGGCGTCATGACGCCGGACGACGCCAAGCGTGCGGTGGACGCCGGAGCCGCGGGCATCGTTGTCTCCAACCACGGCGGCCGCGTGCTGGACCATACCCCCGGCACCGCGGAGGTTCTGCCTTACGTTGCCTCCGCGGTGAAGGGCCAGGTGGCCATCCTTGTGGACGGCGGCGTGCGCACCGGCGGCGATGTGCTGAAAATGCTGGCCCTGGGCGCGGACGCCGTGATGATCGGTCGGCCCTTCTGCACGGCCGCGCTGGGCGGCCTGCGCGAGGGCGTGGGCAAGTACCTGGAGCAGGTGCGCGGTGAACTTGCCCAGGCAATGATTTTGACCGGCTGCGCGAGCGTGGCCGACGCCGGACGGGATATCCTGTTCGGAGCCTAGGAGGCTTTTATGGCAGCGCCAGTAAGCTTGACCCTCGGCCCGCGAGGGCTGACCGTGACTGGTGCCGCCGCCTTGGCGCTGGCCTTGTCGCTTGTGGCGGGGCTTGAATTCTTTCGTTCAGCCGATGCCTTCCGGCTGGGGCTGCCGCATGTTGCGGTGGCCCTTCTTTTTTCCGGCGCGGTGGTGCTGGCGGCGGCCCTGCGAGAGCGCGCCCTGGCCGGGCGCCTGGGGATGCTCGCCGCGGAGGAGGCGAAGACTGCTGCCGAGCTGAAGCACCAGACCGGGCTTGCCCAGGGCATCCTGGGCGGCCTGCCCGTGCCTTTCCTGCTTGTGGACGAGCAGGAGCGCGCCGTGTTCTCCAACAAGGAATGCCTGGACATGCTGGAGCTCTCGGGCCGCCCGGAGGACTACTACGGCCAGACGCTGGCCCAGATATTCTACAACGAGCCGGGCCGAAAAACCGCTGTGGCCCGCAGCATCAAGGACGGCGAGGTCTTCCGCAACCTGGAGGTCGCCATCAAGGGCCACAGGGGCGGCACGCGCCACGTCCTTGCCAACGTCTTTCCGCTGTACGACACAGATCGCCACTGCATCGGCGGCCTGTGCCTGTACCTGGACATGACCGCGCTGAAGCAGAAGGAGCAGACCCTGGTGGAGAAGGACCAGGGCATCAGCAGGACCGCGCTTGACGCCAACGCCCTGTGCGCCCGCCTGCGCGAGGCTTCGGTCCAGCTCTCGGCTGGCATCGGGCAGACCGCACGCGGCAGCGAGGCCCAGAAATCGCGCGTGGGCGAGATCAGCGCCTCCATGGAGCAGATGGGCGTTGCCGTTGTGGAGGTGGCCAAGAACGCCTCCTCCGCCGCCCAGGGCGCGGACACCGCGCGCCAGCAGGCAGAGCAGGGCGCCCGCGTGGTGGGCGATGTCATTTCGGCCATACGCAGCGTGTCCGAGCGCACACAGACCATGCAGGAGCGCCTTGCCGAACTCGGCGTGCAGGTGGAAGGTATCGGCCAAATCCTGAACGTCATCAACGACATCGCCGACCAGACAAACCTGCTGGCGCTGAATGCCGCCATCGAGGCCGCGCGCGCGGGAGATGCCGGGCGCGGCTTCGCCGTGGTGGCCGACGAGGTCCGCAAGCTCGCCGAGAAGACCGTGCAGGCCACCCAGCAGGTGGCGACGGGCATCAACGCCGTGCGCGACGGCGCGCGCCGTGCTTCCGAGGGCATGGGCGGAGCCGCCGAGGCTGTGGAACGCAGCACCTCCCTTGCCGACTCCGCCGGACAGGCCCTGCGGGAGATCCTGCGCATATCCCAGGGGTCCGCGGACCAGGTGCGCAATATCGCCACGGCCTCGGAAGAGCAGTCCGCCTCGGCCGAGGAAATCTCACGTTCCGTCGGGCTGGTGCGCGAGGTTTCCGACCGGGCAGCCCGCGACATGGCCGAGGCGACTCTGGCCGTGGAAGAACTGGCGCGGCTGGCGGACGACTTGACCGATATCATCACCAAGATGCAGACTTGCTGAGGCAGGCTGCACAACCATAGTGAACGACCACTCAAGGAGCGCACCAGAATGATCAAGCACATCGTCATGTGGACCCTCAAGGATGAGGCCGAAGGCGCGGACAAGGCCGCCAACGCGCGGAAGATGAAGGAACTGCTCTCTGCGCTGCCGCCGCTCATCCCCGTCATCCGCGAGCTCGAAGTGGGCGTGGACGTGTTCGCGGCCAGCCCCGCCTGCGACGTCGTCCTTTACACCGCTTTTGAAACCCGTGCCGACCTCGACCTGTACCAGGCCCACCCTCAGCACCAGAAGGTGGTGGGCTTTGTGAAGCAGGTCGTAGCCTCGCGCAGCGTGGTCGACTACGAGATATAGGCGCCTGGCGTCTCCCGCAACGCAAACGGCCCGGTTTCCGGGCCGTTTGCTTTTGCTTGCATTGTGGACCCCAAATAGTAATACTTAGTAATTGGTCTTGGTATTTTGAGAGTCGATGGGGGTGTTATGAGCGAGCAGAGGGTGTGCCAGTCTTTCGAGGTGCGGGAGCAGTTGCTTCAGGCCGGGCTGAGCGAGGGCACTCTGAACAGCGAACTGGGCCAGGGCGAACAGGCCTTTGCGGACGCCTTGTACCTGCTGACCCGCATGCGATTTGATGATTCGGAGTCACGCTGCTACTGGAGCGAGATAATAAGCCACAAGGAGGGCCTGGCCCTGGCCTTGGGCCGGGATGTGGGCCTGCGCGTGGCGGTGTGCGACTATTTCATGAACCTGCACCCCCGCATGCGCGAGCCGGTCATCGTCGAAGTCCAGGTGCTGCTGCAGAAAGAGCGCGGCGCACTGGTGGACGAACTCACCGGACTCTACAACCGCCGCTACTTCAACGACGCCATCCAGCGCGAGGTGGAGCGCTTCAAGCGCTTCGGGCAGCGGTTCTCGCTGCTGATGGTCGATGTGGACCATTTCAAACGCTTCAACGACACCTACGGCCATCTCGCTGGCGACGACGCCTTGCAGTCGGTGGCGGGGGTCCTGCGAGACACCGCGCGAACCTTTGACCATGTGGTCCGCTACGGTGGTGAGGAGTTCGCCTTGATCCTGCCGCATACCGACGCGGAGCAGGCCAGGGCGGCTGCGGAGCGCCTGCGCCAGGCCGTGGAGCGGAAGCCTGTGCAGGTGCAAGGCACGGCTGTGCCGTTGACCGTGAGCCTCGGCACGGCGACCTTCCCGGAGGACGCCATCAACGCCCGCGACATGGTCGGCCGCGCCGACGAGGCCTTGTACGAGGCCAAGATCACCCGCAACAGGGCCTGCTCCTACACGGAAAAGAGCCGCCAGTTCCCGCGTGCGCCCCTGGGCCTGACGATGCTGTTCGCGAGCCCTGCGCACCATGGCCTGGCGCTCAGGGTGCGGAACATCAGCTTCGGCGGCATGCTCTGCCAGTCGTCCGAGGCCGTTCTGCCCGGCACCCGGGTTGAGGTCGTGCTGGCTGGCGACCACCCCGGCGCGCCGGCGTTGCGCCTGGTCTGCCTTGTGGTCCGGCTGGAGCGCGAGAGCGAGGGCGGGCCTTATGAAATTGCGCTCTCCTTCGAAGGGCTCGGGGAAGACTTGCGCCGAGCCCTGGTGCGTCTTGTGGAGCTTGAGCAGGGGGGCGGCCTCTAGCCTTGGCCGTCTCCGGCAGTGCCCATTTGGCGAAGGCGACGAGCGCGGACTCTCGCAGTTGTCAGATGTCACTGCCGGTGCTAGGTTGGTGCCAAGTTGGGAGAACCCTTTCATTCTCGTCGTGCCAGGGGGGTTGATGTCCATTTCTGACGAGGCGGCCTTTGCTGGCAAGGTCTCCAGACACATGGTGATGCTTTGCCGCATGGGCATCATGCTGTGCTTGGTGCTCGCCTTCGGCGTTTTGCTCAACCCGCTCGAACCTGCCTTGGGCGCCTCTCCCGCCGCCTCCACGGGGCCCCAACTCGACAAAGTCCGCCTGCAGCTGAAGCGGCGGCACCAGTTTCATTCCGCAGGATACTACGCTGCCGCCGAGATGGGCTTTTATGCGGATGAGGGGCTGGGCGTCACCTTCATCGAGGGCCGCCGGGGCATCGTGCCGACTCAGGCTCTTGTGGACGCAGACGCCGACTTTGCGGTGGATGGCGCCGGGGTGATGCTCGAACGCCAGAAGGGCAGACCTGTCGTCGTCATCGCCGCCATTTTCCAGCATTCGCCGAACATTGTCCTCACACGCAAGGACTCCGGCATTTTGACCCCGCAAGATTTGCGCGGCAAGCGCATCATGGCCGATCCTGCCACGGACCCGGAGTTGATGGTCATGCTGGCCAACGAAGGCCTTGCCGCGGAGTCCTACACCATCGTGCCGCATACCTGGACGCTCGACGATCTCCTTCAGCGCAGGGTTGACGCCCAGACCGCCGATCTGACCGACGAGCCCCATGAGATGGTCAAGCGCGGCGTTGCGCCGGCAATCATGCGGCCCCTGAATTATTCCTCGGATTTTTATGGCGATTGCCTGACAACCACCGAGAGGATGGTCCGCGATAACCCGGGCCTTGTCGAGCGGTTCGTCCGTGCGACGCAGCGGGGCTGGCGTTATGCCATGGCCCACCCGCAGGAGATGGCCGAGCTGATATATTCTCGTCACAGCCAGGACAAATCTGTGGATGACCTGGTGTACGAGGCTGAAGCCATGCGTGAGCTCATCCAGCCGGAACTGGTGGAACTGGGCCATGTGAATCCGGAGCGCTGGCGCAGGATGGCGGCGGACTATGAGAAGCTCGGCCTGCTTGCGCCGGGTTTTCCCGTGGATGACCTGCTCTATCAGAATGTGCGGGCTTCCATGACGGCCAGGGAGCGCCGCATGGTCTGGCTTGGCGCAGGCGTGGCGGGCATCCTTTTCCTGTTCGGTTCCGTGGTGGGGATTGGCCTGTATCTCTTCAATCGGCGCCTGCGCACGGAGGTGGGGCTGCGTACCGCGGACCTTGCGGCAAACGAGGAAAAGTACCGCCTTCTAGTGGAACATCAGACAGACCTCTTGGTCAAGGTGGACCCCGAGGGGCGTTTTCTTTACGTGAGTCCGTCCTATTGCCGTGTTTTTGGGAAGAGCGAGGCCGAATTGCTGGGGCAGACCTTCATGCCCCTGGTGCATGAGGACGACCGCGCCTCCACGGAGGACGCCATGCGCAGCCTCTTCGTTCCGCCCCACGTGGCCTATCTCGAGCAGCGCGCAATGACCGTAAACGGCTGGCGCTGGTTTGGATGGCGGGATTCCAGCATCCTTGGGCCGAACGGGGAGGTCGTTGCGATCATCGGAGTTGGGACGGACATCACCGACCGTAAGACCACAGACCTTGCCTTGAGTGAAAGCGAGCAGCGCTTTCATTCCCTGTTCGAGAACATGGAGGAAGGTGTGGCCTTGCACAGCCTGGTGCGCGATTCCTCCGGCGTGGCGGTCGACTACCGCATCGAGGACGTGAACCCCAGCTTCTGCCGCATCCTCGGACAGTCGAAACAGGACGTCTGCGCGCGGCTGGCCACGGAGGCCTACGGGGTTTCCGAGGCGCCCTACCTGGATCGCTATGCCGAGGTGGTCGAAACCGGGCGCGCCTACGGATTTGAAACTTATTATCCGCACATGGGGCGGCATTTCGTCATTTCGGTCACCCCCTGGGGCGCGGACGGTTTCGCCACCATCTTCGCGGACATCACGGACCGCAAACTGGCCGAACAGGCTCTCTCCGCCAAGACCCAGGAGCTGGAACGCTACTTCAACAACACCCTGGACCTGCTGTGCATCGCAGACACGGACGGCTACTTCCGCCGTTTGAACCCTGAGTGGGAGGCCGTGCTGGGCTACCCTGTGAGCGAGCTTGAGGGGCGGCGCTTCCTCGATTTCGTGCATCCGGACGACTTGCCGGCCACGCTCGAGGTGGTCCAGAGCCTTGCCGGACAGAACAGCATCGGCAACTTCGTCAACCGCTACCGGGCGCGGGACGGCAGCTATCGCTGGATCGAGTGGCGTTCGTTTCCTGTGGGCAAGGCCATCTACGCCTCGGCACGCGACATCACCGCCAGCAGGGAGGCGGAAGAAACCCTGCGCGCGAGCGAGGCACAGTTCCGGGGCATCTTTGAGCAGGCCGCAGTGGGCATCTGCCATTGTTCCTTGGAGGGCAATTTCCAGCGCGTGAACCGCAAGATGGTGGAGATTCTCGGCTACTCCGAGGCAGATCTGCTGAAGCTGAACTTCCGTGACATCACACACCCCGACGACTTGGCCGTGGACTTGAGCCATGTGCGCGAGGTCATGAGCGGCAAGGCGACAGGCTTCGACATGGAGAAGCGCTATCTCCGCAAGGACGGCGCTGTCATCTGGGTGCATTTGAGCGTGAGCATGGTGTACGACCGCTCCGGCCAGGCCGCCTACTTCGTTGGCGTCCTTGAGGACATCAGCGCGAACAAGGCGGCCACGGCGGAACTGGCAAAGGCCAAGGCCATGCTCGACGCGGCCATCGAACAGAATCCCATACCCATGGCCCTGGCCACTGTGCCCGATGGGGCGCTCCGCTTCGCCAACAAGGCTTGCAAGGAGTTCCTGGGTATCGAGGATGAGCCGGAGTATGTCGGTCGGCCGCTGCTTGAGATACCCCAGTCATGGCAGGAATACGACGCGGACGGGCAGCCTGTTCCCATGGCGGAGCTGCCCCTGGCCAAGGCCATGAAGGGCATAACCACCAAGGGCGAGCTGTACCGGATCGTGCGCAAGGACGGAAGCGTGCGCTGGGAATTGGTCAGCGGCGCGCCAGTGTATGGACCGGAAGGTGATCTCATCGCGGCCTTCAGCACCTCCCCGGACATCACCGAGCGCGTGCTGGCCGAGCAGGCGCTCGCCCTTGCCAAGGTCAGGGCCGAGGACGCCAACCGCTCCAAAAGCGAATTCCTCGCCAACATGAGCCATGAGATCCGCACGCCCCTGAACGGAGTCCTGGGCATGCTCCAACTGCTCAAGGGCACTCCCATGGACCTGGAGCAGGGCGGCTACGTGGACAAGGCCCATGACGCGGCCAGGAGGCTCCTGTCCCTGCTGAGCGATATCCTCGACTTCTCCAAGATCGAAGCGGGCAAGCTGGCGTTGCGCACGGCCCCTTTCGCCCTTAAGGACGTATTCGAGATGGTCTCAAACGTTCTCGGCAGCGGAGCCATGAAGAAAGGCGTTTCCCTGCGCCTGGACATCGACAGGCATGTGCCAGAGCGGCTCATGGGCGATGACGCGCGCATTCGCCAGATTCTCTTCAACCTTGTGGGGAATGCCGTGAAGTTTACCGCCTCCGGCTCGGTGCGGGTGCAGGCCTGGTCGCGCTCCGGGCGCGGGCCTGATGGCATTTGGCTTTACCTGAGCATTTCGGACACCGGCGTCGGCATCGCCGAGGACAAGCTCGCCTCCATCTTCGACCGCTTCACACAGTCCGACGCATCCTACTCCAAGCCCTACGAGGGCGCCGGACTCGGACTGGCCATCGTGCGGCGCATTCTGGACCTCATGGGCGGCGACATCTGCGTGGAGAGCGAACAGGGGCATGGGACCACCATGCTCGTTGTCCTGCCCGTCACCGCTGGGAGCGCCCCAAAACAGCTTCCGCACCATGATATGGAGGATGTTTCGGTTTCCGTCACCACGCCCCTGCGCATACTCCTGGCCGAGGACGAAACCATCAGCCAGTTCGCCATGCGCGTGATGCTCCAGCGCATGGGGCACAGCGTGCTGGCCGTCTCCAACGGCCAGGCGGCCCTGGAGGAATTCCGAAATGGAGTCTACGACGCCATCCTCATGGACATCCAGATGCCGGTGCTGAACGGCGTGGATGCCACCCATGCCATCCGCAAGGACGCGAGCCTGGGAGAGCGAGCCAACATCCCCATCATCGCGCTGACCGCCTATGCCCTTGAAGGCGATCGTGAAAAGTTCCTGGCTGCGGGCATGGACGACTATGTGACGAAGCCGGTCGCCCTGGGGGATCTGCAGCGCGCCCTGGGCAAGGTGCGCCGCCGGGCGTAAATCCAGCAAGGAAAAGGCTTGGCCTGTCTGGCCGATTGCGCTAAGCGGCTTTGCGCACCGCGCACATGCCGCGGCAAGCACCAACAATCAAGGAGCATCCCATGAGCATAGACGACACCACTGGGCTGAAGCACCTGGGGTCCGGCAAGACCAGCTACGCCTTCGAGGAACCAACCGCCGCCATCCTGGAAGCCTTTCCCAACAAGTACCCGGACCGTGACTACCAGATCTGCTTCGAGCATCCGGAGTTCACCAGCCTGTGCCCCAAGACCGGCCAGCCGGACTTCGCCACCATCGAGATCACCTACGTCCCCGACCAGCTCTGCATCGAGACCAAGTCGCTCAAGCTCTATTTCACCGCTTACCGCAACCATGGCTCGTTCATGGAGACCATCACCAACAAGATCCTGGACGACCTCGTCAGCGTGTGCCAGCCCCGGCGCATGCAGGTGGTGGCCCTGTTCAATCCGCGTGGCGGCACCAGCCTCACCGTCACCGCCGAATACATGAAGGACGACTCCGCTCCCATCGAAACACGCTTCTAGCCTGGGATGCCTCTGGAGGCCGGGGGCGCTGCCCCTGGACCTCGCCGGTGGCCTGAGGCCCATCTATGCTGTCGACAGCCGTAAGATTCGCGGAAGA
>NZ_JAVHLD010000008.1 GCF_031082295.1 Humidesulfovibrio sp. | reverse complement strand
GCGGTGGCGGCGGCGGACGCGGCAAATAGCAGCTATTTCTTTCGCCCAGGCTCCGCGCGGCCAGCCCTGATCAGAGCAGGCAGTGTTAAGTAGGCGTCGTTCAATGGATGTATTGAGCGACGCCGCGAGTCTTGTCGCCAAGGCTTTGGCTATGCTATACAAAAGGAGATCCTGAACGGATGCTGTTTTTGGACCACCAATTCGAGCCCGGAAAGTCGAGCCCAATGCCGAAGCCGTCTCAACGAACCAGCCCCGGCACTTCCGCGCCTCGCGCCACAAATGGCCGCGGCGGCGATGTTTCCTTGCGCCTGGCGCGGGGTCTGGCGGCCTGTTCTGACATGCTGCACGGGGCCAAGCGCAACGGCGGCAGTCTGGCTCGGGCGCTCGGAGCCCTGGTCCGCAAGGGCGGGCTGACCCGCGCGGCGGTCTTTCTGAACCACGACGACCCTGAGCGCGGTCTGGCCTTGAGCCTCCTTGCGGAGGCCCAGGGCAACGGCACCCCGCCTCTGGCATATCCCCCCCTGGGGCAGCAGGTCGGCTACGCCACCCTCGGCCTTGGCCGGTTGGCCCAGGACCTGTTCAAGGGCAACGCCCTGCACGGCACGAGCGACGATTTTCCCGCATCCGAAAGGCCTTTTCTGGAGCAGGACGGCCCCACGTCCACCGCGCTTCTGCCCATGCGACACGACGGGGCCTGGCTGGGCTTCGTGCGCGTCGACGCTGCCGTCTCGCGCCGCTGGACCCTGGAGGACATGGCGCTCTTGCGGGTGCTGGCCGATCTCCTGGGAGGCCGAGTGGGCAGGGAGCGCGCCGAGGCGACCCTCCTGGCCGGAGCCCAGGCGCTGCGGGGCATGGTGGAGAACATGCCGGTGCTCGTCGTGGCCTTCGACGCCCACGGCGAGATTGTGTTCTGGAACCGCGAGTGCGAGCGGGTCTCGGGCTACAGCGCCCTTGAGGTGCTGCATGACCGTGCGACCCCGGAGCGGCTCTTCCCGGACGAAGCCTTCCGGCGCAGCCTGCGCGGCCGGGGCCAGGACCACCGCGACCTGGAAAGCCGCCTGAGCTGCAAGGACGGGAGCGAGCGCATCATCGCCTGGTCCGACATCTCCCGCCAGTATCCGCTGCCGGGCTGGAAGGCCTGGCGCATCGGCGTGGACATGAGCCAGCGCCTGCTGGTGGAGCAGGCAGTGATTCAGGCCAAGCAGGAATGGGAGAGCACTTTCGACTCAGTGCCTGACCCCATCCTCATCCTGGATGGGGAGATGCGCGTGCGGCGGCTCAACATGGCTCTGGGCAGCCGCCTGGGCGTGCATCCGCGCAGCCTGGTGGGCAAGTTTCTGGTGGAGGTGGCCGAGGAGGCCGGTGACAACCATGTCACCGAGCGCATTCTGGCCCTGGCCAACTGCGCGTTCTGCTCCTCCGAGGAGCTGACGATCCCCCGCTGGGGCGGGCATTTCCTGGTGGCCGTGTCGCCCTTTCACAAGCACGACGCCGGACGCGTCGGCACCATCGTGGTGGCCCACGACATATCTCGCTGGAAGGAGCTGGAGCGCCAGCTTGAGCAGTCGCGCCGCCTGGAGGCCCTGGGCACCTTGGCCGGGGGCATCGCACACGACTTCAACAACATCCTTGGCGTCATGCTGGGCTACGCGGAGATGCTTGAGGTGGCGTTGAGCGGCGGCCCCCAGGAGCGCCGCGTGGAGGAGATCCTGCGCGCCGGGACACGCGCCAAGGAACTCATCGCCCAGATCCTGACCTTCAGCCGCCAGGGCGAGGGCACCCCCGTGCCCCTGCGCCTGACGCCGCTCGTGAAGGAGGTGCTCCAGCACCTGCTGGTGACCATGCCGCAGGGCATCAGTGTGCGCCGCCGCTTTGACAGCGCGTCGGACATGGTGCTGGGCGACCCGTCCCTTGTGCACCAGGTGGTGCTCAACCTGTGCACCAACGCCGTGCAAGCCATGGGCGACACCGGCGGCATCCTGGAGGTCGCCGTGGACGAGCTGTACCTGGGCGTGGACCGGGCGCCGGACCTCTCGACCCTGGAGCCGGGAACCTATGTGCGTCTGCGCGTGCGCGACACCGGACCAGGCATCCCGGCGGCCATTGTGGAGCGCATCTTCGATCCATTCTTCACCACCAAGCGCCCGGGCGAAGGCTCGGGCATGGGCCTGGCTGTGGTGCATGGCATCGTGCACAAGCTCGGCGGGTTGATCGGCGTGGAGAGCGTGCCAGGGCTGGGCACCACCATGCGCGTGCTGCTGCCGCGCGCGCGGACTGCGGTGGAGCTTGCGCCCCCCCAGTCCGTGGCCATGGGCGGTGGACAGGCGAGCGTCCTGCTGGTGGACGATGAGGCTTCGCTGCTTTCGGTCTGGCGCGAGGCCTTGACCGGACTTGGGTACGAGGTCACCACCGCGGGCAGCGGCGAGGAGGCTCTGACCATTTTTGCCGCGAACCCCGACACCTTCGACCTCGTCCTGACGGATCAGATCATGCCGGGCCTTTCCGGCACGGATTTTGTGGGCGGGGTGCGGGCGCTGCGGCCAGGATTGCCGGTGATCGTGTGGACGGGGTTCAGCGACACCGCCGCGCGGGAGGCCGCAGCGGGCCTTGGCGTGTTCGAAATCTTGTCCAAGCCTGTGCGCCAGGCCGATCTTGTCCAGTGCATGGAGCGCGCCCTCAAGGCCAGCCAGGGCGGAGAGGGCGCCTAGCCCAGCTCCGGCGCAGTCCTAAAGCGCCTGCTTCAGCAGTGGCAGGCGGCGCAGCACGAAGTGCGTCAGCGGGAAGGTCAGGGCTATACCGAGCACCGTCACGGCAAGGAACGACTCCAGCGGCCCAAGTCCGGTTCCGGCAAGCGCGTACTGCAGCAGCGTCACCACTGGCACATGGAAGACGTAGACCGCGAAGGCGTTGTCGGACAGGATCTTCATCAGCCTCGTCTGTTCGGGGAAGCGTTCCCTGGTCAGGGTCAAGAGGCCCGCGCAGAAGCCCACGCAGAGCAACGCCTCCCACGACGCGCGGTTCACCGCGCCGATGGCGACGCCGCCGTTCCACATCGTGATGTCGAGCCCCGCGCCGCGCGCCATCCAGATGATGACGCAGGCCGCGCCGATGCCGAGCCACGTCCAGCCCACGCAGGCCGGGAAGCGCCCGAACCAGTTGCGCCTCGCCGCCACGATGCCCAGAACGAACATGGTCACGTACTGCGGCAAATGCGCGAACTCGATCTCCCAGACGGCCAGGAGCACCTTCCAGTCGTCCACGCTCCACCAGATGCGGATGAGATATGTCGTCGCCGCGAGCCAGAGGGTCAGCCCGGCCAGGGCAAGGTGCGCGGTGCGCGGGGCGATGGGCGCTGTCGGGCGCGTGGCGGGGGCGGTGTCACGCCCGCCAGCCAGCAGCCGGTACAGGGCGTACACGCCGCCGTAAATGAAAAGGTTCTCGATGAACCAGAGGTGGATGAACTCCAGGTGGATGCCTGGGTCGCCGGGCCAGCCCGCGGGGCGGTCGGCGAGGCCCAGGTACACGCCTTTGAAGAAGTCCCAATAGGGAATGGCGGGCAGGTGCTTGAACAGCACTTCATGGAAGTAGATGAAGATGGGGGTGATGCCCAGGACCATGAGCGCGGCGGGCACGCCAAAGCGCCACAGGCGGTCCAGCACGAAGCGTCCCGGCCCCTTGCGGTCCACGCTGCCGGGGTGGAAATATCCGGCCATGAGGAAGAACAGGCCCATGAAGAAGGCCTCGTTGACGCCGAAGAACAGCCCGATCCAGTGGGAGCGCGAAGGCGATTGGAACAGCCACCAGCCCTCGCTGCCGTAGGGCTGGCCAGCGTGGTGCGCCACCACGAGCATGGACAGGAAGATGCGTACGTTGTCGATGTACGCCAGGCGTCCGGCCGGGCGGCCGGCAGCGGGAACTTGGGTTGCGCTCAAGACGTGCTCCTCGCTGGTGCGCCCTATTTCTGGGCGGGAATGCCCGCCCCATGCAGAATTGCCAGGGCGATCTGCCCATATTCCTTGTTGAAATGATGCCCGCCCGGCAGGACCAGGCTCTTGACGTTGGGGGCCTGGTAGTTCTGGCACAGGGTGCCTTCCTCCTCGCTGCCGCAGATGAGCAGCACCGGCGTCTTTTCAAGCTTGGGCATCTCCGGGATCATGGCGTGGCCCTCGGGCCTGTTCTCTTCCGTCAGCCAGTTGGACAGGCGGAACTCGAACTCGGTGTGCGTGCCGGGGCCGAGCATGGCCACCAGGGCCAGTTTCTCGCGCGTGGGCTGGCTCATGCGTCCGGCCATGAAGGGCATGACGTCCGCACCGATGGAGTAGCCCACCACGATGAAGCGTTCTGCGCCCCATTTGGCGGCGTAGTGCTTCAGCGTACGCTCCAGGTCGCGCGCCATTTCGTCGGCCTCGCGCTTGGTCCAGAAATACTTGAGCGAGTTGAAGCCCACCACGTTGACGCCATGCTGGGCCATGATGTCGCCGATCTGTTGGTCGATGCCTGCCCAGCCGCCGTCTCCGGTGACGATGACCGCCAGCACCTTGCCGGGATGCTCCGCCGGAACCTCCACCAGGGGCAGGTCGCTGGCGTCGGCCTGGGCGCCGTTTTTGTCGGCGGAGGACGTGGCCGGGGCCATGGCGTTCAGGGTCTCCAGAAAGGCGGTGCGCCACTGGCTCGGGTCGGCAAGGCTGTGCCCGACATTCTCAAGCTCGACCACGCGCGCGCCTGGCACCTTGCTGGCAAAGGCACGCGCCGCATCCGGGCTGAAGGTCTCGTCCTTGGCCCCCTGCAGGAGCGCCAGCGTGCCGAAAGGTTTCTCCACCGGCAGCAGGATGATGCCCGGAGTGGCGCCCGGAGCTGTGTCGAACTTGAGGCCGTTGGCCGCGCAGAAGGGTTTGCCGAGGGCCATGCGCGGCGAGAAGCCCAGGGTGATGGCCCCGGCGAAGGTGTCCTTCGGGGCCTGGGCATAAGTGGCGTAGGCCACGCCAGCGCCCTCGCCAAAGCCTGCCAGCACGGGCAGGTGGTAGCCTTTGAACTCCAGCGTCTTCTGCACGATCTTGCTTAAGCCCTCGAACTCCCAGGCCTGGTAGAAGCAGCCGGAGTTCTTGGCGCGCAGGGGGCCGACGAGGCGGTCGGTGTCGATGCCGACAACGGTGGCGTCCATGTCCGCCATGGTGCGCGCGGCGCGATCCATGGACGGGTTCCAGGCGCCCTCGGACAATAGCAGCACGGTGCGGCTGGGCTCGGCGGTGTTGCGGTAGATGAGCACCTCTCCGAACACGCCGAAGCTGAGCCTTTCCGGGGCCTTCTCGGGCTTGGCGCAGGCGGTGGCAGCGAGGCATAAGGCAAGCAGCAGCAAGGCCACGGTGGATGCGAAGGCGGATCGTTTCATTTGGTCATGACTCCACGCACACCGCCCGAGACGAGGGTGGCGATGTTGGCGAGCACGCGCGGCGGCACAGTGCCGCCTGGGCAAGCCAGGTATTTGGATTCCCACACGGGATCGAACTTGTCCTTGAAACGGCGCAGTCCCTGGAAATTGTAGAGCGTGCCGCCGTAGCTGTACAGCAGCCCGCCCAGGCGCGTCCAGGTGGGCGCCAGGAAATGCCGCTCCAGGCCGGAGAAGGGCGCCATGCCCAGGTTGAACCACTGGTAGCCCTGCTCGCGTCCCCAGAGCATGAGCATGATGTAGAGGTACTCCATGACGCTGGGGGGGGCTTCCGGGGAGTAGCGCATGAGGTCGACGGACAGCTCCTCGCGTCCCTCGCACTCCCACAGATTGGCGAAGGCCACGATGCGGCCCTCCCGGCGCACCACCGCCATGGCGCAGTCGCTCAAGTACTTCACGTCGAAGAAGCCAAGGGAGAATTTCTTCTCCCGCGCGTTCTTGGAGGCCAGCCAGGCGTCGGAAACGGCGCGCAGTTCCGGCATGAGGGGGCCGACCTCGGCGGCGGGCACCAACTCGAACACGCAACCTTCCTTTTCCACCATGTTGCGCGTGTAGCGCAGGCCCTTGCGCGCCTGTCCGGCCAGGGAGAACTCCGGCAGGAAGACGCGCGCCTCCTCGCCGATCTTCACGATGGTCAGGCCCAGGTCGAGGTAGAGTCCCAGGTTGGCCTTGCCAGCCTGATAGAAGGCGGTCCATCCGGCGTAGAGGTCCACCATTTCACGGAAACGCCAGGCCAGTTCCGCGCGGACAGCGGGCGGGCCGACCGGATCGCCCATGCAGACCCAGCTGCGGCCGGCCATGGCGTACATGAGAAAACCGGCGCCGTCCTTGCTCAGCAGGAAGCTCTTGTCGCGCAGCATGGCCAGGTGGGCGAAGGTGTCCGGCGACTTGGACACCAGGGTCCGAACGATCTGCATGTCGCCCTCGCAGACGGGCGCGTAGCGCGGCCGGGCAGAGCGCATGAGCCGCAGCACGGCCACGAAGACCACGCCCACAAGGATGCCCACGGTGGCGCGCATGAAGCGGCTGGCCTCGTCCTCGAAGGTGAAGACCCACCACAGTTCGCGGTCCAGGGCGTCGTCTCCGTAGGCCATGAGGCCAAGAAGGACGGAACAGCCCAGCGCCAGCACGATGGCGGTGATCCAGCCGAAGGTGAAGCCCTCTGACAGCAGCGAAGCCTTGCGGTAGAAGAACTTGTGGCAGGGCAGCAGCGCCAGCAGCAGCACCGTGAGGAAGAAGGCTTCCTCGTAGTCCAGGCCCTTCAGCAGGCTGGCGATGATGCCCATGAACAGCACCATTGCGGTGACGTAATAGGCTGCGTCCAGGCGCTTGTGCAGGCCGCGCGCCAGGATGAGCAGCCCAAGGCCGGCCAGGCTGCCCAGGAAGTGCGAGGCCTCCAGCACGCTTAGCGGCAGGAAGTTCTGCAGCCAGTCCAGGCGCGAGGACACGGAGGGCGTGGCGCCGGAGAAGAGCAGTAGCGCTCCGGCCAGGAAGGTGGTCACGGCCAGGGCGCGCGGGGCCACCACGGGCAGCCAGTCGCCCAGGAACCCCAGGATGCCCTTGAGCGTGTTCCTGGCGGCGATGGTCTCGCGGACCCCTAGGAGCGCGCTGGCCACGGCCAGGGGCGCGGCATAGTACACGACGCGGTAGGCCACCAGCGCGGCGAAGAGCGTGGGCGCCGGGATGCGCGGCGTCAAAAGGAAGATCAGGCAGGACTCGAAGACGCCGAGGCCGCCGGGCACCTGGCTGATGAGGCCGGCGATCTGTCCCAGCAGGAAGGCTCCCAGCACCAGCGGGAAGGTCACGTTGGCCCAGGGCGGCAGCAGGGCGTAGAACACCGCCGCGGCCAGCGCCCAGTCAAGCGAGGCGATGACCACCTGGACGAAGGCGCTCCTGAATTCCGGCAGGATCAGCTCGAATTTACCGATGCGCCAGGTGGACTCCTTTCTGGACGCGGCCAGCAGGTAGATGGCTGGCGGCAGGAGCAGGATGAAGCCCAGGGGGCGGGTGGTGTGGAAGGGCAGCGTGACCCAGTCCGGCAGGGGCAGGGGCTGCACGGTGAAGATGATGCCGCCGATGGAGAACAGCCCCAGCCACAAGGTCAGCGTGGTGAAGACCACGATCTTGGCGATTTCCGCTGCGGAGAGGCCCCAGGAGCTGTACAGCCGGTAGCGCACGGAACTTCCGGCCAGGGTGGAGAGGCCGATGGTGTTGCTGAACGCGTTTCCGGCAAAGGAGGCGAAGGCCGCCCGCGCGTGTGACAGGGGGTGCCCGATGTAGCGCAGGGCCAGGATGTCGTAGCCCGCAAGCACGGCGAAGTTCACCGCCGTGAGCCCGAAGGCCAGGAGCAGGTCGCGCTCGGTCTCCTGGGCCAGGGTGTCCAGGATCTCCTGGAGGCCGTGTCCGGAAAGCTGCGCCGAGAGAACCCAGGCAGCCGCAGCGAGCAGGACAAGGGCCAGTGCAGGCCCGAGAAATGGCTTAAGCCGCTTCAGCATTCAATTCATCCCGCCAGTGGGGGGCGGCCGGTCTGGTCCTGCCGTATTGGTGATGTGTGCGCCCTGAAGCCTGAATACTGCCTGCAACGCCAGAGGAAACGTTTGATGCCAAGGCGAAGCCTTGGCCAACTAGAAATTATACTTTGCGAGGTGCATGCTCGTCAAATGCTGAGTGGCCCGGTGGCGGTGGAATCCGCCCCAAAATCGGCACCGGAAAAGATGACCTGCCACAGGCGCTCAAAGGCATGCCCGGTGTTGTCCGCGTCGTCCGGGTCGGCCAGCACGAGGTCGAGGGCGCGCTGGTAGAAGGCCTGCGGCCGGGCCAGGATGCGATCGGAGCGCACAAGCATGTTGCCGGTGGAGGCCCGGGCGATGAACTCTCTGGGGGCGGGCGCAGAGAACAGCGCCTCGAAGGTCTTGCCCACGGGAATGTCCTTGCCCCAGCCTTTCCACCGCCCCTCCTTGGCCGGGTCGGCAAGATCATGGGGGCGGCCCAGGCCGTCGCAGCGGAGCCGGAACCAGGCCAGCCCGGCAAAGGGCGTGTCCTTGGCCGCCAGTTCCAACAGCCGCTGGCGCAGGCCCTCGGGCGTCGCCGTGGGCTCCTCGGGCGGGGCCAGGTGCGCGAAGGGGTTGCCTTGCACAAAAGCCGTGAAGCGCGGCAGCCGGTCGTAGCGGGCCAGGATGTGCGTCAGGTACGTGTGCGCCTCGCGCCCCAGGTTGGGCAGGGCGATGACCGTCGCCTCCTGCGGCAGGGTGGCCGGGTCGAGCTCGGGCCCCTTGTTGTAGACCACGCAGGGCAGGCCGACCTCGCGCAGCCACGAGAGGTCCTCGCGGTAGCGCGCCACGACAAGCTGCACGTCCGTCCCGCTATTCGTCATGTCCGTGGCAGCCACAGCATTCCTCGTCTTCCAGGCCGTCGTCTATAAGGTACGCGCGCAGGAAGGTGGGGTAGGGTCCGGTTGAGTAGGTGCCGGAGCCGTAGCCCACGGCCAGCACGCTGCCCAGCGGCAGCGGCCCGTAGGATTCGGCCATGGTTTTGACCAGGCACAGGCCTGTGGGCGTGGCCAGTTCCATGCCGGAGTCGGTGGCGAAGGTGCGCATGCCCTTGGCCAGCTCGGCACAGGCAGGCGCCGGCACCGGGAAGCGCCCGTGCGAGAACTCCACGAACCCGGAGCCCAGGTTCACCGGCGAGGCCACCACCCTGTCCGCGCCGCTGGCCTCCGCCAGCAGGATCGCGCCCAGCACGTCGACCACGGTGTCCACCGCGCCGACCTCATGGAAATGGATGTGCTCCAGCGGCTCGTTGTGCACCGTCGCCTCGGCGATGGCCAGCCGCGTCAGGGCCTCCAGGCCGCCCTCCTTGACGCGTTCGGGCAGGGGCGCGGCGCCCACGACCCGGGTCAGGTCGGACAGGTGGCGCAAGGGCTGCGGGGTTTTCTCCAGCACTTCCACCCGCCGGGTGCGGATGCCCTGGACCATCTGCTCGGAAAAACGCACGGACACGCCGGAAAGCCCGAGGGCGGCCACGGCCTCGGACAGGAGCTGCGGGCCGTCCTCGACCATATCGCTCAGCGCCGCCAAAAGCATGTCGCCGGACACGCCCAGGGCGCATTCAAGGTACAGGGTCTTCACTGGTTGCTATCCTTTGCTTGCGGCCACGCATTGGGCGTTGATGACGTGGGCCATGTATCCGGCCCCGAAGCCGTTGTCGATGTTGACCACGGTGACCCCTGGCGCGCAGGAGTTGAGCATGGTCAACAGCGCGGCCAGGCCGCCGAAGCTGGCGCCGTAGCCCACGCTTGTGGGCACCGCGATGACCGGCGCGGCCACGGCCCCGCCCACCACCGACGGCAGCGCGCCGTCCATGCCCGCCACGGCCACCACGGCCCGGGCGTCCAGAAAGTCGTCCAGCACGGAGAGGAAGCGGTGGATGCCCGCCACGCCGCAGTCGAAGTGGCGCACCACGCGGCTGCCCAGGTGTTCGGCCACGCGGGCGGCCTCCTCGGCCACGGGCAGGTCCGCCGTGCCCGCGCTGACCACGATGACCTTTCCCACCAGCTCCACGTCCTCGCGTTTGATGCTCAGCACGCGCGAGAGCGGGTCGTAGTCGGCCCCGGGCAGGTTCCGCACGGCCTCGAAATGGGCGGCGTCGGCGCGGGTGCCGAGCACCCGGCCGTTGGCCTGGGCCAGCTCCTGGAAGATGTGCGCCACGTGCTCCGGGGTCTTGCCCTGGCAGAAGACCACCTCGGGCTGGCCTTTTCTCAGCAGGCGGTGGTGGTCCAGCCGGGCGAACCCGGCGTCCGTGTAGCTGTGACCGGTCAATTGGCGCTTGATTTCCTCGGCCGTGACCCGGCCCTGGCGGAAATCCTCAAGCAGTGCGTCCACGTTCACGTGCGTTCTCCAAGCTGAAAGGATGAAAATCCGATGAATCTGGCCCGTTCTTCCAGCCGCGCGGCCAGGCTCTGCGCCAGCAGGAGCTGCGCCGGGCGCACCAAAAGCCGCACCCCGTCCGCGCCGTTTTTCGCGCCGTTTTCCGAGCCGGGCGAAAGCCGCGCGCGCAGGTCCTCGAGTCCCAACTCGCGCGCCGTGCGTTCAAAGGCCTCGATGCAGGTGAGGCGCTTGAAGGTCAGCTCATGCCCCTCGGGCACGCGCGTGGCCAGGCAGGAATTGGACGGGTCCTCGGCGTTGGGCAGCCCGACCATCCGCGCCAACTCGCGCACCTCGGCCTTGGTGATGCCGCAGGCCGCCAGCGGCGACTGCGCCCCGGCCTCGGCCACGGCACGCCTGCCGGGACGCGCCGGGTCGTCGTCGGCGTTGGTGCCTTCGGCAAGCGCCGCGTCCGTTCTGAAATGGTCTGCCGCCGCCTGGCGGATCTCCGCCAGGACATGGCGCTTGCACAAATAGCAGCGCTCTGCCGTGTTGGCGCGCAGGTCCGCATCGGCCAGGGCGGAGATGCCGCGCACAAGCACGTGCGCGCCTCGCTCGCGGCCCAGGAACGCCGCCAGCCTGTCGGCCCGGTCGCGTTCCGCAGAGCAGACGAACTCCGAACGCACGGTGACGCCCACGGCGTTGCGGCCCAGGGCCGAGCTGGCCGCCCAGAGCACGAGCGAGCTGTCCACCCCGCCGGAAAAGGCCACGGCCACCGGGCGTTCTGTGCCGGTGGCGCGGAAAGAGTCGATGAGGCTGGCGAGTCGTGCGTCCATGTGTCGTGTCCCGTGTCCTACCTGTGCCATGACCTCTGGCGCTGTCAAGGACAAGCGCTGCCGTCGGGGCTGGGCGTCTGCTCGATGACTTCGATGCGCCGCCATTTTCCGCTGCGGAAGCGCCAGGCGAAGGACCCTGCCAGGGTGGCGATGTAGGCCGTCAGGCAGAGCCACGGGCCGTGGATGCCGCCGGTGCCGGTGTCGACGAGGAGCCAGACCGGCAGGATAAGTAAGCCCACACTTGCGGTGAGCATGGTCAGCATGACGAAACGGGTATCGCCCGCGCCCTTGAGCGAGCCGAAATACACGATGGAAACGCCGTCGATGAGGCTGTAGAGCGCCACGTAGCGCAGCAGCACCACGCCCGTGTCCTTGATGGCGGCAAAGTCCGGGGTGCCGGGCAGCGGGGCCACGCCCGGGGTGGTTTCGAAGAGGTCCAGCAGCGGGCCTGGCAGCAGCACGAAGATCAGGCCCACGGCCCACATCCAGCCCAGCGACAGGCGCAGGATGTTGCCGGTGGCGCGTTCGGCGATGTCCGGGCGCTTCTGGCCCTGGCTGCGGCCCACCAGGATGCTGGCGGCGATGGACATGCCGATGATGGGCAGATAGGTCAGCGAGTTGATGGAAAAGGCGATGTTGGTGGCCGAGAGCGCCACCAGCCCCAGGCGGCCCACCAGCAGCGAGAACCCGGTGAGGGCCAGGATGTCGAGGAAGAACTGGACGCCCGCGGGCGCGCCGATGCGCATGAGCCGGGCAAGCATCTCAAGGTCCGGGCGCGGCATGGAGGCGATCTTGTGGTGCGCCCTGGCCTCGGGCGAGCGCACGATGAGCGCGATGAACAGCAGGCAGGTGATGGCGCTGCCCGCCACCGTGGCCATGGCCGCGCCCCGCAGGCCGAGTTCCGGCGCGCCCCATTTGCCGAAGATGAGCGCGTAGTCCAGCGGGATGTTCAGCGCCGCCCCCGCAAGGTT
This sequence comes from Humidesulfovibrio sp., assembly GCF_031082295.1. Taxonomy (GTDB): domain Bacteria; phylum Desulfobacterota; class Desulfovibrionia; order Desulfovibrionales; family Desulfovibrionaceae; genus Humidesulfovibrio. Next base: position 101,937 of record NZ_JAVHLD010000008.1, on the reverse strand, counting down.
CACCAGCATCACCGGCACGGTCCTCTCCAGCCCGGAAAAATACGACGAGAGCGTGGTGGACAGGATCATGAAGCCCCCGCCCAGGGTGAGGATGAAGAAGTAGTCGACCTCAAGGGCGCGCACCGTTTCCGAGTGCCCGGCCCAGGTGAACAGCGGCCCGCCAAGAAAGGCCAGCCCGGCCAGGATGAACGCCGAGGCAAGGCTGAACCACACGCCCTGCCACAGCGCCGGGCCGACGCGCTCCGGGCGGCAGGCCCCGGCATATTGTGCCACCAGCACGCTGACGCAGCTGGCCACGCCCATGAAGAAACCCAGGAACATGAAGGAGGTGATGCCCGCGGGCACCGAGGCGGCGATCTCGGCCACGCTGTGGCGGCCCAGGAACACGCGGTCGGTGAACTGCATGAGGGTCATGCTGCCCATGCTGACCATGAGCGGCGTGCCGATGGCCAGCGCTTCGCGCATGCCGCCGGGGCCGTTCCAGCGCTCGGCCCAGTCGTTCGCCCATTTCGAGGGCATGGCGCTACACCGCCTGCCCGGCCGCGAAGCCGGAGGCCCAGGCCCAGTGCAGGTTGAAGCCGCCCAGCTCGCCCGCCACGTCCAGGGCCTCGCCGATGGCGAACAGGCCGGGCAGCTTGCGGCACTCGAAGGTCTTGGGCGAGAACTGCGCGGTGTCGAGCCCGCCGCTGGCGGCTTCGGCCCGGGCCATGCCCAGGGTGCCGGAGGGAGTCACGCTCCAGCCGTGCACGAGGTCGGCCAGGGCCGCCATCTGGGCCTTGGACAGCTCGGCGCACTTGCGCTCGGGCAGGGCGGCCAGGTCTGGCGGCAGTTGCGCCAGCAGGGCATCGGCCAGCCTGCGCGGCAAAAGGCCCGACAGCACCGTGCGCGCCAGGTGCCTGCCGTGGGCCGGGTCGCGCAGGAGCTGGCGCAGGTCCGATTGGGGCGCAAGGTCGATGGTCAGCGCCGTGCCCTTGCGCCAGTGCGACGAGAGCTGCAGCGCCGCCGGGCCGGACAGACCCTGGTGCGTGAACAGCAGGCCATCAGTGTAGGACTTGCCGAGGCAGGAAAGCGTGGCGGTGACGGACAGGCCTGAGAGCTCGCGGCACAGGGTGAGCATGGCTCCGGTGCAGGCGAAGGGCGTCAGCGCGGGCCGGGCCGGGACGTGGGTCAGGCCCAAGGCCCCGGCCAGGCGCGCTGTGGCGTCCGTGCCGCCAAGGGCGGGCCAGGCAGGGCTGCCCAGGGCCAGCACCACGCGCGGGGCGTCCAGCGGCCCCTTGTCGGTGTCGACGAGAAAACCGTGCTCCGCCGGGGTCACGGCCTCCACGCGGCGGTTCAGCAGGAAGCGGCACCCTGCCTTGCGGCAGGCGCCTTCCAGGGCGTCGGTGAGCGGCGTCGCGCCCTGGTCGCAGAACATCCGCCCGAAGTCCTCCTCGCTGGCCGTGAGGCCGAGCCCGCCGAGCTCCGCCAGGAAATCGCGCGGGGTGTAGCGCTTCAGCGCCTGGGTTGTGAACTTCGGGTTGGCCGAGAGGTAGTGCGCGGGCGAGGCGTCCATGTTGGTGCAGTTGCAACGCCCACCGCCAGAGGCGCGCAGCTTGCGTGCCGTGATCTCCGAAGCGTCCACCAGGGTCACGCGGCGGCCCCTGCGGGCTGCTGTGAGGGCGCAGAAGAGCCCGGCGGGGCCGGCCCCCAGGACGAGGACATCGAGATGCCGGGCGGCCGTGAAGTCTGTGTGGGATTTTTGCTGGGGCATGGCGCGGTTGTAGGGGAAGGGGGCCGGGAACACAAGGCGCGCGCAGGGGCGTTCCCTCTTCCCATCCGCCGCGGACTGTGCTAGGCACATGGCTGGAGCGCGGCTCCGAAAACTTCAAGAGGGGTGGGTCATGGATTTCACTTTCTTTTTTGCCGGATTGTTCAGCGTCATCGCGGCCCTTGTGGTCATCAAGAAGACGACCCCGAACGGACACCACTAGGCCCTGAGCCTCGCGCAGCCCGTTCGCTCACGTTTCCTCGCCGGTCCTTCGGGGCGGTGGGGAGCGCGCCTTTTCGGCCCGCTTCGGCGGGCCTTTTTTTATTGTGGCGTCGGGGTGGTCCAGCCCAGCTCGCGCAGCTTTACGGCCACGACGCGAGCGGCCAGGGCGTGGGCATGGGCGTTCCAGTGTCCGTCGGTCTTGAAGGCAAAGGCCCGGTGATGCTGGCGGAAGTCCTCGGCAAAGGCCGGGTGCAGGTCCAAAAAGGCGATGCCCAGGAGCGAGGCCTCCTCCGCAGCCATGGCGTTCAGGCTCAGCGCCCCGGAGCCGTAGTCCATGCTGTCAGGAGAGCCCGCCTCAATCGGGCCGCGCACCCCGTCCATGACCAGCAGCAGTTTGGCGCCTGCCTGGGCTGCCTCCGCGGCCAACCGTCCGAAGAGGTAGCGCGTGGCTCGGCGGTCCAGGGGCTCGCGCCCGGCCAGGGCGCTGATGTCGATGTTGGCCTGGTGCCTGACGGCCTTGCCTCGGGGCAGCAGAAGCTCCCGCAGGGTTTCGAAGCGCGCCTGTCGCCCGTATGCAAGGTAGCGCCAGGTGGCGCTGTGGTTGCGGACCAGCGAGAGCAGCCCCTGGCGGTATGGCTCGGGCGGGAGCTCCGCGATGGAGCCGTCCTGTCCCAGGTTCAGGCGCAGAAAGCTCTTTGTGTACATGCCCGGCACGTTGCGCCAGGATTCGTCGAAATCGTTGTGTATGAGCAGCACCACGAGCACGTCCGGCCTGGAGGGAAGGACGGCCTTGCGGGCCATGTGCAGGTATTGGGACAGCGGCGCGCCGCTGACGCCGTAGCGGAAGACCTCGGCGTCCGCGCCAAGCTCCCGCTCCATATTCTCGGCGATGCTGGCGTCCGGGGGAACCTGCAGGGCCTCCACATAGGAGTCGCCGATCACGCCGATGCGTAGCCGGCCGGGAGTGTGCGCCTGCGGGTAGTCCGCGCGGGCCGAGTTCCAGCCCTGGGCGTTGATGGCGAAAGGCGCGCGCACGTCTTCCTGGCCGAAGGGGGCGCTCCAGTAAACGCCGCGCTGGCCCGGTTCGTGCCGCAGCACATCGTCGATGAAGGCGGGCGCCGGGATGTCCGGGGCCGGGGCGACGAAACGGAAGAAGAGCTCCAAACCAAGCAGAAGCACAAGGAGACTGGCTGGAACGAGCAGGAGGCTTGCGAGCAGATCGGAGCGTTTGGACATGGAACCTCTGGGTGGCGTCGCCCGGGGAGCTTGCGCTCCCGGCCCGTCACCCTGTAATTGGAGGCAGCGACTTGGGCGAACTATACGGAAGACAAGGGCCGCGGGCAAGACTTCGGCCACGGGGGGTACATGCGCATCATCTCATGGAACGTCAACGGCTACCGGGCCGTTTTGCAGAAGGGCTTCGCGGACTGGCTGGCCTCCTGCGGGGCGGATGTGGTCATGCTGCAGGAGACCAAGGCCGAGCCCGAGCAGATAACCGAGGCCGAGCGCAGCCTGGCGGGTTATGACACCCTGTGGAACTGGTCCAAGGGCAGGAAGGGCTACTCCGGCACGGCCTGCTTTTTCAAGACCGAGCCCCAGGCCCATGCCTTTGGCCTGGACGACCCGCGCTACCGTGGGGAGGGCCGCGTCATCCACATGGAATATCCGGACTTCCACCTGTTCAATATATATTTTCCCAACGGCCAGAAGGATGAGGACCGCCTGAACTACAAGCTCGGCTTTTACGACGCCTTCCTGGCCCAGGCCGAGGTGTTGCGCAAGAACAAGCCCATCGTGGTGGGCGGCGACTTCAATACCGCCCATACCGAGATCGACCTGAAGAACCCCAAGGCCAACGCGAAGACCTCGGGCTTTTTGCCCATCGAGCGGGCCTGGCTCGACAAGTTCATCGCGCACGGCTACGTGGACACCTTCCGGCTCTTCGAGCCCGGCCCGAACCACTACTCGTGGTGGAGCTACCGCTACAACGCCCGCAAGAACAACGCCGGTTGGCGCATAGACTACTTCTTCGTGTCCGATGAGCTGAGGGAGCGGGTGAAGCGCGCCTGGATCGAACCGCACGTGCAGGGCTCGGACCACTGCCCCGTCGGCGTGGAGATCGTCTAGGTCCGGTGGTTTTGGCAGGAGCCAGGCGCACGGCCCGGCGCGTCAGACGTGTCAGGCCCCGCGCTTGAAGCCGATCTCCACCGTTCCGTCCTTCACGATGACCGGGATGCGCCGCACCCCGCCGGAGAGCGCGAGCATTTCCTCAAGCCGCGGCGGATCGGCGATGACATCAAGAAAAACGGCCCCGGGCCAGGCGTCGCGGGCACGCTTGGTGTGCGGGCAGCCGTCCTTGCCGTAGATGCGGATGCTGGCGGGAGTGTCTTGGGCCATGCCCCTAGATGGTCTTGAGCAGGCTTGAAGTCAAGCCGTTGATGACCTTGCTGGAGACCTTGTTGCCGTAGTAGATCTTGAAGGCGCTTTCCTTGGACTTGATGGCGGCCTGCACCTCGTCCTGCTCCAGCGTGCCGTTCTTGTCCGTGTCCAGCACCGTGAAGGCGTCGGCCTCCAGGCCGGCCTCCGCGCTCGACAGGGCGCCGTTCCCATCGGCATCCTTGGACTCGACGTAGCTTGTCGCGGCCTTGGCCGTGTAAGTATACGTGGTCGTGGATGTCGATGTGGTCTTGGGGTTTTCGAGCAGGCTGGCCAGCGTCTTGGACACGCTGCTGCTGGTTCCGTTCTTTTCGTAGAACGTCTCGACGGCGCTTTCCTGCCCAACCAGGCCCGCGCGTATCTCGTCGGCGTCGAGCTTGCCGTCGTTGTTGGTGTCCAGCCTCTTGAAGGTCGCCTGGGAAAGCCCTGCCTCCGCGCTGGTGAGGGTGTCGCTCCCGTCCTTGTCGTTCTCTTTGATGAACTTGGCGGAAGCCAGATTGGCGTAAGTGCCCGCGAGAGAGCTTGAGGAGTTGCCGAGCAGCTTTGCAGTGGGGTCAAGCGTGTTGGTCCCGGCCTTTTTGTTCTTGTAGTAGGCGGCGATGGCGGCGTCCTGGCCCTTGAGGCCCGCCTTCATCTCCTTGCTGTCTATCTTGCCGTTTTTGTCCGCATCAAGCTTGTCGAAGGCTTCCTGGGACAAGCTGACCTCGTCGCTCGTGAGGCACCTGTCCTTGTTCTTGTCATTGTCCTTGATGTACTTGGTGGCGGCCAGATTGGAATAGGTCCCCTCGGGCAGGCCCTGGGTGGTTTCGCCGTTGGCGTACATGTACTGAAGGTTCGCCAGCTTGGGGTTGACGCGCATAATTTTCCCTCCTGGGTTCTTGGGCCGAATCGTGCAGAATCCGGGCCAGAACGCGCAGGCGGCAGAAAGCTCCCTTGCCACCCCCGGCGCTGCGGGCTATGTTCAGGGTTGAAGTCCTCAACCCTCTACATAACGCGGAGCCTGTCATGAAACGAGCGATGGTCCTGGCCCTGGCGCTGAGCGTGTTCTCCACCCCGGCCCTGGCTGGCTGGGCGGACGTGCTGGACAAGGTGCAGTCACAGATGCCGGTTGCCACCTCCGGCTCTTCGACTTCTTCCGGCGGCATCGCCTCAAGCCTGTCGGAGTTGGACGCCAGCAAGGGGCTCAAGGAAGCCTTGGCCAAGGGCACCCAGAAGGCTGTGGCCTCGCTCGGCAAGAGCGACGGCTTTTTCGGCAACCAGGCCGTGAAGATCCTGTTGCCCGAGTCCTTGCAGAAATTGGAGACGCCCCTGCGCCTGGCCGGGCAGGGCAAGCTTGTGGATGACCTGGTGCTGGCCATGAACCGCGCCGCCGAGAAGGCCGTGCCCCAGGCCGCGGGCATCCTGGGCGATGCCGTGAAGAACATGAGCGTGCAGGATGCCAAGGGCATCCTCTCCGGGCCGGAGGACTCCGCCACGCAGTACTTCCGCAAGTCCAGCGGCGCCAAGATCGGTGAGATGATGCAGCCCATCATCACCAAGGCCATGGACAGCGTGGGCGTGGGCAAGGCCTTCAACAAGCTTGCCGCCAACCCCATCGCGGCGGGCCTGGCCCAGAACTACGGCCTGGACCTGAACGGCTACATCAACGCCAAGGCCCAGGACGGCCTGTTCGCGCTCATCGCCCAGGAAGAGAAGAGCATCCGCGAGAACCCGGCCGCACGCACCACGGAAATTCTGAAGAAGGTGTTCGGCGGGCGCTAGAAATCAAAAGGGCGGCCCGGACATCAGCCCGGGCCGCCCTGTCCTTTCTCCTGAATCCTACCAGTAAAGGCCGGTGACGGGCACGTCCACGCCTTCAAGGTCCAGCCCCAACAGTTCCTCTGCGTATGGCAAAGAGCTTGACGCCAGGGGTCTGCAGGGCTAAATCTCAAACCTCACAATCGCCCTGCGCAACTGGCGAAACGTGGAATGAACCACGAGGAAGCGTGGGGTGCCCTCTGCCGCTCGCCTGGGCTGCATTCCGGCAACCGGAATGTATCACCGACACCCTCCTGACAAGGAGGCCCATCGGAGGCGCCCATGCGACACATCACCCTGGCCACCACCGCAACCATTTCCGACCTGCGTCGGGATTTCTCGCTTTCCGCCGCAACGGCGGGACTCATCGCCGTCATGGTGTCCTACGGCGGCCCTGCCGCCATCATCTTTCAGGCCGCGGCCAAGGCCGGGCTCACTCCCGGGCAGCTCACCAGCTGGATCTGGGCAGTGTCCATCGGCTCCGGCCTGGCCGGCCTGGTCTTGAGCCTGCGCTACCGCGTGCCCGTCATCGTGGCCTGGTCCACGCCGGGCGCAGCCCTGCTCGCCGCTGGCTGGGCCGCCTATCCCTACCCCGAAGCCATCGGCGCCTTCCTGCTGGCCGGAATCGGCATTACCGTGTTCGGGGCCACGGGCCTGTTCTCCACCCTCATGGAGCGCATTCCGCGCGCAGTGGTGGCGGCCATGCTGGCGGGCATCCTGTTCCGCTTCGGCGTGGACGTGTTCACCTCGCTTCGCGGGGCGCCCATGCTGGTCGCACCCATGCTTGGCTGCTACCTGATCATGAAACGATTTTCCCCGCGCTACGCCATCCTGACCACCCTTTGCGCCGGGCTGGCCGCCTCCGCCGCCCTCGGGCTGCTGCACCTGGGCGGCTTGGACGCCTCCCTGGCCAGCCCCGAGATCACCAGTCCCCGCTTCAGCCTCGGCGCGCTCATCGGCCTCGGCGTGCCGCTCTTCCTGGTCACCATGACCGGCCAGAACGCCACAGGCCTGGGCGTGCTGCGCACCGCCGGCTACAAGACTCCGGGCGGGCCGCTCGTGGCCATCACCGGAGCGCTCTCGGCCCTGCTCGCGCCCTTCGGCTCCCACGGCATCAACCTCGCGGCCATCACCGCCGCCATCTGCACCGGCCCGGAAGCCCACGGCGATCCGGACCGGCGCTACATCGCGGGCGTCGCCTGCGGCCTGACCTACCTCGTGGTCGGCATCTTCGGTGCCACCCTCGTCGGCCTCTTCGCGGCCCTGCCAGCGCCCCTGCTGGCGACCATCTCCGGGCTGGCGCTCTTCGGGGCGCTCATGGCCGGACTGACCCAGGCCATGGACGACGAGCCCCGGCGCGAAGCCGCGCTCGTGACCTTCCTCGTCACCGTGTCCGGCATCACCCTCTGGGGCATCGGCTCGGCGTTCTGGGGGCTCGTTGGCGGCGTGCTCGCCAACTCGGCCTTGACCATGCGCAAGGGGTAGGCCAGCCACGGGGAGAGCCTCCGGCGGCCTGGGGCCTGAGGCCCATCTATGCTGTCGACAGCCGTAAGATTCGCGGAAGACCGCTCATCGTAACGGCTGACGCCCGGACCCCCCAGCGGGGCTGGGCAGGGGTGGCGGCTGGGCTAGGCTGGGCGAAGGCAATGCGCGCGGTTGGCCCCGTTTCTTGAGAGGAAAGACAAGACGAGACGGCTGGCAGGCTGATTTTCTTAAAATGACTCTTTTGAAGCCAAGTCGATAGATCAGAATAAAGACACCCTCTCGTGGCTGCCCCCCTGAAAGCCGAAAGGGCTGTTTCAGGTTCCTCCTGCCCCCTTCGGGGTTTCAAGGGTGTTGTGCCCCTGTCTTGCCTGCAAGCCATGGCCGCTGCCGCCTGCTTCACGATTCCCTTGAGCATCCCAAAAGTGAAAGGTTCCTGTTGACGGCTTTGCGTCGACAGGAACCTTTCACGTACTGGGGAGTCCAGAGGGCCTCAGGCCCTTTGGCGGGGGTCCAGGGGGCGGCGCCCTCTGGCATGCAAGTGTCCTAATAGGGCAGGGAGCGCGAACCTGGGGGGGCGATCTCCTCCCAGTCGGCGATGGGGGCGAGGTCTTGGGGCACGAACTCCCAGCGTTCGCCTTCGCGCAGCGCGTCTTCGGGGTTGTCGTCGTGGATGACGCGGTCGAGGGCTTGGGCGGCGGTGGGCAGGTCTTCCTCGACCATGGCCATGATGGTTTCGGGGTGGCGGTCGCCGTCGGGAGTGACGCGATAGACGAGGTAGAGCGTACGCATGTGGCCTCCGGTGTTGTGTCCGCATCATGCCCCAGAACAGCCCCCCGCGTAAAGCCCCGCAGGGGCGGCACTTGACGCGGTATGCCCGCCGCTTCTAGTGTGCCACGGACGTGACCGGCGCCGCCAGTCGCGCTCTTGCGCCAACCTCCCTGGAGCATTCATGCGCTTCTATGTCATCTTCACCATCATCTTCATGTTCATGCTGCTTGTGGTGTTGCTGCAGGTGCACCGCCAGGCCAGGCAGTCACGGCGGGCCTATGTGCTGACGCTTCTTGGCGGATTGTTCGTCAGCCTCTTTCTGGCCAGCACAAGACTGATGCCCGAGAGCTGGCCCATGTCTCTCGCTCGCCCGGCCTGGTGGCTGGGCTACGGCACGTTCGGGACCGTGGCCTATCTGTTTCTATATCAGGTGATCCTCTTCATCGCTGAGCAGGCTTCGCGCCTGGTATTGCCGTTCATGGCGCCGCGGCTGCGGTCTCCGCAGGCCTTGCTGGCCGTGGTCGTGCTGACCGTGCTCACGGTGGGTTGGGGGGTGTACGAGGGCGGCGCGGTACGCGTGCTTCGGCATGAGGTCCGCTCGGCCAAGGTTTTGCGGCCGGTGCGCGTGGTGGCCTTGAGCGATCTGCACCTGGGCGCGCTCACTATCGACGCCCGGCTGGAGCGCCTGGTTCGGCTGGTGGGCGAGCAGAAGCCGGACCTGGTGCTCCTGGTGGGCGACATCGTCAACGACCACCCCGAGTCGCTTGAGCCGCAGGCCGCCATTCTGCGCGGCATGCGCCCAAGCCTTGGCATGTTCGGGGTGTTCGGCAACCATGAGCGCTACGAGGGAGATGCGCGTTCAGCCCAGGTCTTTCGCTGGGCCGGGGCGGAGCTGCTGCGCGGCCGCGTGGTCGATCTGCCGGGAACCGGGGTGCAGCTTCTCGGCGTCGACGACCCCGGCCGCGCTGGGGATGTCAGCGGAGTGCTCGCCAGTGAAGTCCGCTCCCTCTCAGGGAACCTTGATCCGGCCCGGCTCCACGTTCTCATGAACCACCGGCCCCATGCCTGGCGCGAGGCGGTTCAGCCGCTGGGCATCGAGGTCATGCTCTCCGGCCATACTCACCGGGGGCAGTTGTCCCCGTTCTATCTCGTGGTGAAGATGTTCAACACGTTCATGGGCGGGTGGTACGAGGAGAACGGCATGCTGCTGGGGGTGAGCGCGGGCGCTGGTTTCTGGGGACCTCCCATGCGCGTGTTGGCTCCGCCCGACATCCTCGTGCTGGACCTTCTGCCCGAGGCTCCGGCAAAAGGTTCGTAGCCTCCAGGACCAACGGCCTGGCGGGTTGCCGCTCCGGCATGGACCCGGAGCAAGAACTCGGATAGCATGGTGAAACGGCGCAACAACACGTTTGGAGCCCTTGTGGATAGAACCGTATCTCGACGCCTCGGCATCACCGGCAAACTTCTCCTCTGGTGCCTGCTTCTGGTGACCATCTTTTACGCCACCACCAGCATGCTCTTCCTGCGCATCCAGAGCCTGGTCGAGGTCTCAAACGCCATCGTCAACGTCAACTACGACATCGACAAGTCCGCCCAGCACATGATCCAGACCCTCCTGTCCATGGAGGAGAATCGCAAGCGGTTCGAAATATTGCAGAAAGACATCTACATGGAGAACTTCCTGGCGGACATGCAGGAGTTCGGCAAGACGCTGAACGGTGTTTTGGCGCGCCACCCCGAGTACCGCACCCCCTGGAAGGAGCTGACGCAGGAGTACACCATCGTGCTTTCGCGCAGCAGGGATCCCGAAACAAGCTCCCTGCCGGACAAGACGATCACCCGCTGGCTGGAGATTCTTTCCGCCACGCGCCAAAGCAACCAGGACGAGATGGAGTCTCGGTTGAACGAGTTGGCGGTTCGCAGCAAAACCGCCGAGCGCCTCGGCTTCATCGGTCTGGTGGCCAGCATCGCGATCGGCGTGCTGGGCAGCGTGTTCATCGCCTACCGCCTGAACCTTTCGCTCTCGGAGATACGTCGGGGCATCCGTGAACTGGGCCGGGGCGAGCCCGCCAGGCCGGTGCACGTCACCTCACAGGACGAACTGGGCGATCTGGCCCAGGCCTTCAACAACATGACCGCGCGCTTGCAGGAAGAGGAGCGCATGCGCCAGGACTTCATCGCCATGCTTTCCCACGAGATACGCACGCCGCTCACAAGCATCCGCGAATCCGTTGACCTCGTGGCCGATGGCGTGTTTGGCGAGGTGAACGAGAAGCAGCACCACTTCTTGGATATCTCCCGGCAGGAGGCCCAGCGGCTGACGAGCCTGCTGGAGCGTCTCATGAAGGTTTCCAGCCTGGAGTCCCAGCGCCTGAAGCTGGTCACCGCGCCGCTGGACGCTTCGGCCCTGGCGCGCGGGGCCGTGGAGCGGCTGCAGTCCACCGCTCTGGCAAAGAACATCGCGCTCAAGACCGAGCTGCCGGAGCAGTTCGTGTTTGTAGAGGCCGATCAGGAGCACGTGACGCAGGTGCTGGCCAATCTGCTCGGCAACGCGGTGAAGTTTTCGCCCCCGGACTCTGTGGTGCGCCTGAGCGTGACCCCGGAGCCAACTGGTGACTCGGTGATCTTCTGCGTGGTGGACGAAGGGCCGGGCATAGCCATTGAGGAGCAGGCGCGCATCTTCCTAAAATACTACCGCGAACCCTCTGTGCGCGGCAGCGTCGCCGGGCTGGGGCTTGGCCTTTCCATCGCGAAAGGCATCGTGGAGGCCCATGGAGGCGCCATGTGGCTCAACAGCGCGCCGGGTTGCGGCTCAAGCTTTTGCTTTTCCCTTCCCAAGCCGAAGGCGATGGTATAGCAATATGGGCATGACGCAGCGTTCTGTTTCGCTCCTGCAGTTGCCACGCTTGGCAAGGCTGGCGGCCATCACGCTTCTTGCCTTGGCCGTTGCGGGCTGTTCTTTTTTCGCACCCAGGCCGGGCGAGCGGCCTTCGCCGCAGGACCCGCGAGCCGACTACGTGTTGGCCGTGGATTCCTATCTGGCCGGACAGTACGAGAAGGCCGCCAGCGTCTTCCAGCGCCTCTCCGGTGACCAGGCCGATCCGGTGCTTGCGCGCAAGGCCTATTTCGGGCTTGCCTGCGCCCGGCTGGCCCTGGCCAGGACGCCGGAAGAGCTGCGCGACGGCCTGAGCATCTGGAACACGTGGGTGCAGATGACCCCCGAGGGCCTGCCCTCAGAGGATCCGCGCCTCATCACCCCGCTTTTGCCGCGGCTTGCGGCGTCGAGCAGCAAGGCGAGCCCGCCCCTGCTCTCCGAGGCCGAGATCGACCGCGAACTGGCGCGTACCCAGCGTCTGGTCGGCTGCCAGGAGGAGAGCGGCAAGACCAAGGACCTTTTGCGGCGCAAAACGGCCGAGGCCGAGTCTCTCCGCAGCCAGCTGAACGCCCTGGAGCGCCTGTACCAGGAAATCAGCCACAAGAAGAAGGGGCTGGAGTAGCCCGCACGCCTATGGAAAACACCAAGCAGCCCGTCCAGCCGTGCCCGAACGCCACCATCCTCGTGGTGGACGACGACAAGAACATCCTTCAGGTGCTGGAGGCGCGCTTGGCCTTCGCCAAGTACAAGACCCTCACCGCCAGAAGCGCCGAGGAGGCCGTTGAGGTATTGGCCAGCCAGCCGGTGGACCTTGTCGTCTCCGACGTGAAGATGCCCGGCATGGGCGGGGTGGGCCTGCTGCGCGAGGTGCTGGCCCAGTGGCCGCAGGTGCCGGTGATCCTGCTCACCGCCTACGGCAGCATCCCCGACGCGGTCTCCACCATCCGCTCCGGCGCGGCGGACTACCTGACCAAGCCCTTTGACGGGCACCAATTGCTGGAAAAGATCGCTGGTCTGCTCGGCAAGGCCGCGGACAAGGCGCCTGCAAAGGCGCGGCAGGGCAAGTCGGCCCTGAGCGACCAGCTTTGGGGCGGCAAGAGCCCGGTCATGCGGGAGTTCTACGGCCTCATGGAGCGCGTGGCGCCCACCGACGTGGCCGTGCTTATCCTGGGCGAGTCCGGCACCGGCAAGGAGCTCATCGCGCGCATCCTGCACGACCAGGGGCCGCGCGCCAAGGGGCCGTTCGTCATCGTGGACTGCGGCTCCACCCAGCCCACCCTGCTTGAGAGCGAACTCTTCGGCCACGTGAAGGGCTCCTTCACACACGCCGTGCGCGACAAGAAGGGGCTCATGGAGGAGGCCGACGGCGGCACGTTGGTGCTGGACGAGATCGGCAACATCAGCCCCGAGATGCAGACGCGCCTGCTGCGTTTTCTGCAGGAGCGCACCATCCGCCGCGTGGGCGATACCCGCGCCATCCCGGTGAACTGCCGGGTCATCGCCGCCACCAACGCCGACCTGCCCGCGCTGGTCAAGAAGGGCGAGTTCCGCGAAGACCTCTATTTCCGCCTCAAGGTGGTGACGCTGCGGGTCCCGCCCCTGCGCGAGCGCAAGGAAGACATCCCGCTGCTCACCGAGCGCTTTTTGGAGGCCTTCAGCCAGGCCCAGAACCGGCCCAAGGTCACGGCCTCGCCCGAGACGCTGCGCGTGCTCATGGCCCACAGTTGGCCCGGCAACGTGCGCGAGCTGAAGCACGCCTTGGAGAGCGGCGTGGTGTTCTGCCGGGGCCAGGTGCTGGAGCCTTGCGACATCCAGCTTGAGCAGGTTCAGGCGCTGCCGACGCCCACGCCCGCGCCCGCGCCTGCCGCAGCTCCTGTGGAGGCGGCCGCGCCCGCAGGCGCAGATTCCCTGTCTCTTGAGGACAACGAGCACCAGGCCATTCTCCGCGCCCTTGAGCGCACGGCCTGGGTCAAGAAGACCGCCGCGGACCTGCTCGGCATCAGCCGCCGCGCCATCCACTACAAGATCAAGAAGTACAATATCCAGATTCCGGGAAAGGATCAGGACGAGTAGACGTTTTTCCCTTCCTTCTGGTCGGCTTTGAAGCTGGCCTCGAACACGGGCCTGAGCACGGGCATGCTGCCCGGCAACACGGCCTCCAGATAGTCCAGAAACTCCGGCAGCAGGCCAAGCATCTTGGCATTGCAGATCCAGGCCACGATGGCCGTCTCTTGTATCTCGCGAGGGGCGCGGAGAACCGCGTTGAGGATCTGGCTCAGGCGCGCCATGTGGTTCTGCGCCAGGGGCAGGGCGCTTTCGTCGGTCGAAAGAGCCTTTGCGCTGTGGGCCAGGAGCACATGCGAGGTCCAGGGGGCATATGCCCCGGGGCCATCGTGGCGGTGGGCCTCGGCGAAGGCGTTGAGCGGTTCGGAAAAGGGTTTGGCCTGATTGGGGAGGAAGTAGAAGGCGCCCATTCCCAGGGGGATGCTTGAGACTTCGGTTTTGCGGCCTGCGGCCAGGGCCGCCGGCAGCCAGTCCGACAGGAATATCTGGGTGTTGCTCGGCAGGGCCAGGCTGTAGGGGAAGTCCCAGAACATCTGCGACTCCTCGCAGCGGCAGTGGTTCAAGAGCAGGCCGTCCGGGGAGAGCAGCCCAAAGAGCTCGCGCGCGGAGGCGAGCTGGTCCTGAGCATAGGGCAGGGCGTTGGTGGACACGATGATATCCACGCTGCCCTGGGCAAAGTCCAGGGGGCGGGAAAAATCCACCACTTCGAAGCTCAGGTTCGGCAGCTTTAGGCCTGGGTCGCCACCGCGATGGCCTCTGCGCTGGCGTCGATGCCGACAACCCTGGCTTCGGGGTGCCGCAGGGCCATGGTCCGCGTGATCTGCCCAAGGCCGCAGCCCAGGTCCAGGATCAGCCGGGGCGAGGGAGGCGCCAGGCGCGCCAGGGCGTCGTCGAAAACGTGCACCAGATCCGAGGTGTTGGAGATGCCCACCTCATGCCAGCGCTCCTCTGGCAGGGTGAGCAGTTTATCTACACACTCCATCCAGGTGGGCTGGTTGAAGTTTTTTGGGTTTTTCCGCAGGACGAAGGATATGTCGCCTTCCTTTGGCTCTTGGGACAAGGGGCCTTGCAGGGTGGCGAAGGGGACAACGCGCACCTTGGGTTGCTCCCCATCCCGCACCCTGGCCTCCAGGGCCTCGGTCACGAAAGCCTCCAGGTCGTCGCCCTTGCCGCCGAGAACAAGCCAGTCCGCCCCGGAAACCATGTGGACGGCGCGGGCTTGGGGCTCGAAGTTGAAGTTGTTCGTGCGCACGAAGGGGAACACCAAAGGGGTGCGCACATGCTCGCCCGAACCGTGCAGAGCCAGGTTAAGACAGCGCAGATCCGCGAGCCGCAGACAGGGCCTGGGCTTGTCGCGCAGCAGCTTTGCCCGGCCATGGGAGGCCCGCTCCAAAAAAGGGTAGAGGGCGGCCGTGTGGGCGGCGGGGATGAACAAGACGAGTTCGGTTTGCATACCGTGCTCCCGTGGCGTGTGCAAAATGACTTATCTGCAATGGATTGCAGGGGCCACGAATGTCAAGCGACAGCGCGATTATTTATATTATTCTCTAACGTTCGCCTGTAGGTGGGTCGATAAGTGTTGGGCTTGCTACGATGTCAGTGGTAGTGGATTCAATCACTTGGGGCGTATGTGAAATATTGCACTATCTCGCGCGGTGAGATACTATTATTCTAGCCAACACAGCCCAAAGCTCTGACCGGAGGTCTTATGCGACTAACTTTGTTAAAAAAAATTACTGGTCTTGTGTTTGTCGCCGTCATGCTGGTGGGGGGCGGCAACTATCTCTCCAACCGCTATTTCCTGAACAAGATGCTCGACGAGCAGAACATCAGGGAAATCAGCAGCCGCGCTGATCTGGTGATGGCGCAGTTTGAGGAGATGAAGAAAACCCTGACCGCAAGCGGCTACCACATGGCCACAAACCCTGAGGTGGTCAGCAGAATCGCCGCCAGGGATACCGCCTGGCTGCAGAAGTACGCCAAGAAGGTCATGGAAGAGACGGGGCTTGAATCCATCACTATTTCGGACGCTGATGGCGTGTGCATCGCGCGCGGGCATTCTGACAAGGTCGGCGACAGCGTGGCCAAGCAGGTCAACGTCCAGCAGGCGCTCAAGGGCAAGACCACTGTTGGCGTGGAGCAGGGCACTGTGGTTGCGTTCTCTTTGCGCGCAGGGGTTCCTGTCGAGCGAGGCGATACCATTATCGGCTGCATCACGCCGGGTTTCACCCTCTCCAGCGACCATTTTGTGGATCAGGTAAAAAAGAATCTTGAGCTGGAATGCACCATCTTCCAGGGCGACACGCGCATCTCCACCACCATCGTGAAGGAGGGCAAGCGCGCTGTCGGCACCAAGATGGACAATCCCAAGGTGCTCGAGGAAGTATTGCAGAAGGGGCAGCGCTTCATCGGCCGCAATGT
The DNA here is from genome assembly GCF_031082295.1 of Humidesulfovibrio sp. Taxonomy (GTDB): domain Bacteria; phylum Desulfobacterota; class Desulfovibrionia; order Desulfovibrionales; family Desulfovibrionaceae; genus Humidesulfovibrio. Next base: position 86,122 of record NZ_JAVHLD010000008.1, on the reverse strand, counting down.
GATTCTCGGGGCGGACTACAACACCGCCTATTGGCCAGTCATAGACGTGCATGGCAAGGCCGCGGGCATGTTCTTCATCGGCCAGCGCCGTGAATTCATTGAGCGAGTTCTTTCAGAAACAAACATCACCACCCTGACCTCCACGATTCTAGTGGGCCTCCTCATGCTGGTGTTGGGCTACTACTTCTCCAAGGCTTTGGTGAGGCCCATCCTCCAGACCATCGACTTCGCCAACCACGTTGCCGCGGGCAACCTGGACGATGAACTGAACGTGACCTCCAACGATGAAACCCATATCTTGGCAGAGTCCCTGCGCGTCATGGCCAAGAATCTCAAGGCCAAGATACAGGAGGCCGAGACCAGTTGCTCCCAGGCCGATTTGAAGGCAAGGGAGGCCGAGCTGGCCACCCAGGAGGCCCTCGAGGCCAAGCTTCAGGCCGAGTCGGCCAAGCGCGAGGGCATGCTCGACGCTGCCGGAAAGCTTGAGGAGATCGTCGAGCGCATCACCTCCTCCTCCGAGGAACTCTCCTCCCAGGTGGAGGTCATGAGCCGGGGCATGGACCTGCAGCGCGACCGCGTTGGCGAGACCGCAACGGCCATGGAACAGATGAACGCTTCGGTGATTTCCGTGGCGCGCCAAGCCGGGGAGGTTGCCGGAAGTTCGGATACCGCCAAGGTCAAGGCCGCCGGGGGCGCGGACGTTGTGCGGCGCTCGCAACTGGCCATCAGCCATGTGAACTCCATCTCCCTGCAGCTTAAGGAGAACATGCAGCAGCTTGGCAAGCAGGCCGAGGCTATCGGCCAGGTCATGAACGTCATCAACGACATTGCCGACCAGACCAACCTGCTGGCCCTGAACGCCGCCATCGAGGCTGCCAGGGCCGGAGACGCCGGGCGCGGGTTCGCCGTCGTGGCCGACGAGGTGCGCAAGCTGGCCGAGAAGACCATGGGCGCCACCAAGGAAGTGGGCGAAAACATCCGCGCCATCCAAGACTCCAGCCGCAAGAACATCGAGAGCATGGACAAGGCCGCCCAGGCCATCGGCGAGGCCACCAGCCACTCGGACGAGTCGGCCAAGGCTCTGGACGAGATCGTGGTCATCGCCAAAACCAACGCCGATATGGTGCAGCTCATCGCTGGCGCGGCGGAGGAGCAGTCCGGCGTGTCCGAGAAGATCAGCTCGGCCATTGAAGAGGTGAACCGCGTGGCCGCTGAGACAGCAGAAGGCATGGCGCAGTCGGTCATGGCCATCGGCGAGGTGGCGCACATGGCGGCCCAGCTTCGCACCATCATCGTGACGCTCAAGTCTTCCTAAAGCGCAACAGCAACACCGCCCAAACAAGGGGGGAGGCTCGCGGGCCTTCCCCCTTCTCTTTTGCGGCAGCCGAACAGTCCTTGGCCGTGGCGAGGCTCGCTCTGTGGACCACAGTCGTTGGCTGGGGACCAGTGCAAGCCCTGGAGCGTGAACCGAAGGCGTTCGCGCGGCCACGGCAATGAGCGCCAGTGTCGGAGAGGGGGGGCGCAAGGAAAATCATGGGGCAGGCCCACGTTAGGACAATGCACTGCCGCAAGCTGTTTGCGCAGAAAAAAAGGGGGAGGCCTTGCGGCTTCCCCCTTTTTTTCTCTTTGGTAAGGGAGCTGGCTAGTTGAGGAGATCCTGGCGCACAATCTCCACCTTGACGCTCTCGCGCAGGTTGGTCAGCAGCGCATTGAACAGCTCCTGGCTGAAGGCCTGCGCACCCTGGCTGATCCAGACGCGCTTCTCCTTCTCCCAATCGGCCTCGGGAGCGGGGATGCGCTCGGCCAGGCGAGCCAGGGCCACGCCCGCAGGAATCTCGTAAGGCTGCTTCAGCCAGTTCGTGTCGGCGGCGGCGAAGATGTCGGCGAGCAGCTGCATGTTTCCGCCTGTCTGCGCCACGGCGGCCTGGCGATCCAGCGGCGGGGTGGTCTTGAACTCGGCCTTGACCGAGGCCAGGGTCTGCGCCTGAGTCTCAGGGTTCTGCAGTCCGGCCAGCACCTTCTGGGCTTTTTCCATGGCCAGCTTGCGCGCTTCCATGCTCTTGATCTCGGCCACTACCTTGTCACGAACCTTGTCGAGAGGCAGGATGGCTTCGGGGGTGCCGTCAATCTTTTCTGCCAGCAGGTACCCGCGACCGCCTTCCATGGACAGGGGGGTCTTGGCTCCGCTGCCGTCAGCCAGGGTGAACAGGGTGTCCACGGCTTCCTTCTTGAGGCCGAACTGCTTCTGGATCTCCTGCTGGTCCATGGGTTCGCTCTTGCGAACGCTGAGGCCCAGGCCCTGGGCGATCTTCGCCAGCTTCACGCCGGCAGCGATCTGGTCCATGCTCTGGTCCAGGATTTCGTTGCTTTTCTCAGATGCTTTTTCTTCGGCCAGACGCTTCTTTATCTCTTCCTTGACCTGATCGAAAGGCACCGTTCCTGCCGGGCGGTTGCCCATGAGCTTGATCAGGTGCCAGCCGAACTGGGTGCGCACCGGCTCGCTGATCTGGCCGGGCTTGAGGGCCATGGCCGCTTCCTCAAAGGGCTTGACCATTGCGCCCTGGGAGAACCAGGGCAGCTCGCCGCCTTTGGCCGCGCTGCCGGGGTCCTGGGAGTATTTCTTGGCAAGGGCATCGAAGCTGGCACCCTTCTTGAGCTGCGCCTGGATGTCCTTGATCTGCGCCAGGGCCTTCTCGGCGACTTCCTTGGGCGCGGAGGGCTGCACCATGAGCAGGATGTGTTTCGCCTGCATCTGCGCCGGGTGCTTGAAGCTCTCGGCGTTTGCGTCGTAGTTCTTTTTGGCGTCCTCGTCGCTGACCTTCACGGTGGCGGCCAACTCCGAAACGGTGATGGGCAGGAACTCCAGGCGGATGCGCGCGGGTTCCTTGTATTTGTCCTTGGTCGCCTCGTACTGGTCGGCGATCTGCTTGTCCGTGGGCTTCACCTGGGCCTCAAAGTCCTTGGCCGCGAAGAGCACGTAATCCATGCGGACGTTTTCGCGCGCCCACTGGTACAGGCCTTTTCCCTCCGGTTCAGTGAGCAGGGCGGAGATGGTGGTGTAGCCCTGGAGCTTCTGGATAATCTGATTGTTCTTGACCTCGGCCTCGAAGCGCAGGGGGTTGGAGTTGTTCTGCGCCAGTGCGTTCTTGTAGATGCCCTGGTCAAAGGTGTTCTGGGCGTTGTGGAAGGCTGGAATGCTGCTGATGAAGGCGCGCAGTTCGGCCTCGGACACGGTGATGCCCATTTTTGCGGCAGCGCCGAGCAGCAGCTTCGTGTTCACCAACTGGCCAAGAATCGCCTGCTTGAACTGCGGCGTGTTCAGTTCCTCGGCGGAAATGCCGGGGTTCTGGCGGCGCATGGCCGTGATGGCGTCCTCATAGGCCTTCTGGAATTCGCGGGCGCTGATGGGCTCGCCGCCCACATACGCCACCACGGGCTCCTTCTTGTCGGTGAAGCTGCCCATGCCGAAGGCGAAGACAAAGACCACTATGATGATGCCAAAAGCGATCTTGATGCCCCAGCTTCCGGCGTTTCTACGTAACATTTCGAGCATGATCTCTCCGATTGTTCTGATATGCCTGAGCGTTAGCTCTTTGTGGCGCGCACGGTGTTCAGCAGTCCGCCCGATTGGATAATCTTCAGCTCATGGTCCGTCAAATCATTTGTCACCATGACCTTGGTGGAACCGCCCACCAGAACCTCCACAGGCTTGCCCGGCCGGATATCCTTGGCGTTGATGGCGAGCTCCGCGCCCTGGTCCAGCGTCTCGTAGTCGTCCTTGTTGACGAGGATGAGCGGCAGGATGCCGAAGTTGACCAGATTGGCGCGGTGGATGCGGGCCAGGCTCTTGACGATGACCGCGTGCACGCCCAGGTGGCGCGGCGCCAGGGCCGCGTGCTCGCGGCTGGAGCCCTGGCCGTAGTTTTCGCCGCCCAGGATGAACCCGCCGCCGAGTTCCTTGATGCGGCTGACGAAGTCCGGGTCCACCTTGGTGAACACGTGCTCGCTGATGGCCGGGATGTTCGAGCGCAGGGCCATGATCTGTGCGCCTGCGGGCATGATGTGGTCGGTGGTGATGTTGTCGCCGACCTTTAGCGCGATCTTGCCGGAGATGACGGCCGGCAGCTCTGCGAAGCGCTGCAGGGCCACGATGTTCGGCCCGCGCAGCACCTCGACGCCAGCGCCGTTCTCAGGCGGGTAGACGAAGAGCTGGCGGATGCTCGGGGATTTCTTCGGCAGCTCGGCCTTCTTGGGCGGGGTGCCCCAGGTGGCCGGGTCGGTGAACTTGCCGTTCAGCGCGGCCTGGGCGGCGGTGAGCGGGCTCACCAGGTACACCTGGGCGTCCTGGGTGCCGCTGCGGCCCTCGAAGTTGCGGTTGAAGGTGCGCGCGCACACGCCCTTGGACACAGGCGATCCGCCGATGCCGATGCACGGGCCGCAGGCGCATTCAAGGATGCGCGCCCCGGCGTCGAGCAGGTTGTCCAGCAGGCCCTCGGCGGTCAGGAGCTTCAGCACCTGTTTGGAGCCCGGCGCGATGAGCAGGTCCGTGGCGGGGTTGATGCGCTTCCCGTCGAGCAGCTGCGCGGTGGCCTTGAGGTCTGTGTAAGATGAGTTGGTGCAGGAGCCGATGGCCGCCTGGTCCACCTGCATGCCAGCCAAATCCTTGATGCGCACCATGCGGTCGGGCATGTGCGGGGCGGCGGCCAGGGGCTCGATGGTCGAGAGGTCGATGGCGATTTCGTCGTCGTAGGTGGCCTTGGGGTCTGCGGCCATTGCGACGAAGTCCTCGGGGCGCCCCATGCGCGACAGGAATTTCTTGGTCTGCGCGTCGCTGGGGAAGATGCTGGTGGTTGCGCCCAGCTCCGCGCCCATGTTGGTGATGGTGGCGCGTTCCGGCACGGTGAGCGTGGCCACGCCTGGCCCGGCGAACTCCATGACCTTGCCCACGCCGCCCTTGACGGTGAGCTGACCCAGCAGGTGCAGGATCACGTCCTTGGCGCTGGCCCAGCCGGTCAACTCGCCGGTGAGGAGCACGCGCACGACCTTGGGCATGGGCAGCATGTAGGGCATTCCGGCCATGGCCAGGGCGACGGACAGGCCGCCGGCGCCGATGGCGAGGCTGCCCACGCCGCCCGCGGTGGGGGTGTGCGAGTCGGAGCCGATGAGGGTCTTGCCCGGCTTGGCGAAATTCTCAAGGTGTAGCTGGTGGCAGATGCCGGTGCCTGCGGGCGAGAACACGATGCCGTACTTGGCGGCGATGGTGCGCAGGTAGCGGTGGTCGTCGGGATTGCGGAAGCCGGTCTGCAACGTGTTGTGGTCCACGTAGCTCACGGAAAGCTCGGTGCGCACGCGTTCAATGCCGATGGCCTCGAACTGCAGGCAGGCCATGGTGCCGGTGGCGTCCTGGGTGAGGGTCTGGTCGATCTTGAGGCCGATCTCGGAGCCAGGGTTCATTTTACCGGAAACGAGGTGCTGGGCGATGATCTTCTGGGTAAGGTTGCGGGCCTTGGCCATGTGACGGTGCTCCTTGTGCTTCCTTGGGATGCTTGTCTGCCGGGGCTAGAAGAGGAGTCCGCCGGCGTCGGGGCCGCCAGCCTCGTCCGAATAGCCTTTCCGGATGCGGTTGATCTTGTTCGTCCGGAACTGGATTTCCACCTCCAGGCGCAGCTTGTCGCGCTGGAGCAGGAAAATCTCCTCTGAATGGAAGATGCCCTTGGCCATGTCCTCAGCCGCCATGAGCTCACGCACCCTGCGCACGCAGTCGTCGCGCTGGGCGGTGAAGCTGGCGATCTCGGACTCGCACAGGGCGATGGTCTCAGACTCGGACGCGCTGTTTTCTGGACTTGACGACATGCTTCTCGGGTTCCTTGGGCGCGGGGGCTTGCTCTCGCACCACGGGCAGGGCGTTGTAGACGGACCAGAACCTCGGCCAGAGGAAAGCCAGTCCGCCGGGGTTGTCGATGGCGATGCCGGGTCGCAGGAAGGACAGCAAGGCCAAGGCCAGCGTGGAGTGCGGGCCAGGGCTGGTCCACACGCCCTCCCAGGGCTTGAGGCTTCCGGCCTGCACCACCAGGGCGTCTTCAAGGGAGTCGTGCTCCACACCCAGGCGCTCCAGCAGGTCGATGGCCTGGGCGCGAGCGGGCACGTCGAGAGGCAGCATCACGCGCGCGCCGCCAGCCTTGACCGCCAGGGCCAGAGCCAGGGGCAGGTATTCGCTCTGGCGGCCCATGAACAGGTCTACTCCGGGGGTCAGGCTGTCGTTGCGCGATTCCGCCACGGCGGCTTCGATGTTCAGGGGAAGGCCCAGGGCCTCGAAGTCGTCACGCACGAACTGCGGCAGCTCAAGCCGACCCGCCAGGCGCGTGACGCCACCGGCCAGCGCGGGCAGCGCCAGCAGGTAGGCCGAGAGCGCGGGATCGAGCGGCAGCTCGGGGGCCGCGGGAACCTTTGGGCTGCACGACGGGATGATGTACTCGTTGCCCTGGCGCCGAGCGGAGACCTGGCAAAGGTTCAGGGTCTCCACGGCCTCGTCCAGGGCAAGGGCCTGACCGGCGGCGGCGATGGGCTCGGAGGAGAGCACCAGGCGCAGTCCCTCGGGGTAGCTCCAGGCGGCCAGCGCCAAAGCCTGGGCGAACAGGGGCGGGGTCTCGGGCAGAAGCTCCAGGCGCGAGGCCATGCGCCCGCCGGACTCCAGGCGAGCGGGCAGCCCGCGCGAACGCGGGTTCATGGGCGCAAGGCGCGCGCCAAGTCGCGGCAGGATGGCGTCCAGGTGCCGCAGGTCGAGAAACTTGAGGTTCGGCCCGCCCGCGAACTTGGAGCGGCCGGCCTCGCGCAGGGCCAAAGCCAGCAGCACATAAAGCGTGAAGGGTTCCTCCCCGGCGAAGACGAGCACGTCCTCGAAGCGCAGGGGGGAGTCTTCCGCCTTGCCCTGGCTGGCAGAGCCGGTGAGTTCGTCCGTGGTCCAGGACAGGTGCGCTCCGGCCTGGTTCAGCGCCTTGACGAGTTCCACAAGGGGGTCGTTCAGCACCACGCCGGACAGCCGCACGGACGAGCCGGTGGCGGCGGCAAGCACCGCGAGCATGCGCGTGCGCGAGAGGGAGCGCGGACCTTTGATATCGATGTCCGCGGGTTCGGAGCGCGGAATGAGCGCGAAGGGCTTGTCCGAGGAGCGGCGGGTTTCCTGGGGCTCCAGGCCAAAGGCGTTGAGCACCGGGAACAGCTGGCGCGCCAGGCGCGGGTCCAGGTTCTGCTGCTTTGCGGCCTGCTCGAAGCCCAGGCGGAGCTGCTTCTCCATGTCGCGGTCGAGCACCTGGCGGCCTCGTGCCGCGCGCTGCACGATGCGGCAACGGCGAGCCACCATGGACAAGAGTTTTGCGTCCAGGTCGAGGAGGTCTTCCAAGGGCGTAAGCCGTGGCTTGGACTCGTCATTGCGGTCAAATTTGATGGGTCTGTCTGTCATGGGGTCTCTTTTCTGGTGTGGTGTAAAAAGCTCTCTTAGCCGGAATCGGGCCAGCGGGCAAGTGCATGTGCGGCAGCTCTCGGGGTGGGAGACCTTGTGCCGAATATTGTTCTGCGCCAGTGCCTGTCGTGTCTTAAAAGTGACGTGCCGCTAAGGATATGTCCATGCGCCACGCATTTTAGTCATCTTCGAGCTTGATTTTATTCGCCGGGCTTCTGTATAGTCCACGGCACTTATGGCAATTTTGGAACTTTCAGACATCAGCGTGCGCTTCGGCGGGTTGCAGGCGCTCACGGATGTCTCCTTCCGCGTGAGCGAAGGGGATATCGTGGGCCTCATCGGTCCCAATGGAGCTGGCAAGACCACGGTCTTCAACGTGATCACTGGCGTGTACCAGACATCGGCAGGGCAGGTGAGCTACGACGGCAAGCCGCTCATAGAGATGCGTCCGCACAAGATCCTGGCCCTGGGTGTGGCGAGAACCTTTCAAAACATCCGGCTGTTCCAGAATATGACAGCTTTGGAAAATGTCATGGTGGCGCAGCACAGCCGCACCCGAGAGGGGGTTCTTGGCGCCATTCTGCGCACAGGGGCTCAAAAGCGGGAGGAGCGGCGAATCCGCGGCAAGGCCATGGAGGCGCTCGTCTTCATGGGACTTGAAGACTTCGCCGGTGAAGTGGCCTCGAACATGGCCTACGGCCTGCAGCGCAGGCTGGAGATCGCCCGCGCCCTGGCCAGCGAGCCCAAGACGCTCCTGCTGGATGAGCCCGCCGCAGGCCTGAATCCGGCCGAGAGCCGGGAGTTGATGCACACCATCGGGCGCATCAGCTCCCTTGGCATCAGCATTCTCATGGTTGAGCACGACATGAAGGTCGTCATGGGCATCTGCCGCAACATTGTCGTTTTGGATCACGGTGTGATGATCGCCCAGGGCAAGCCTGAAGAGATTCAGCGCGATGCACGGGTGATCGAGGCGTATCTGGGCCAATAGCAAATCTACAAACAGGGGGAAGATGAGATGAAACGCGCGTTATATTTGCTGTCCTTGCTACTGCTCGTCTCGTTCGTGGCCGTGGGCTGCGGCGGCGAGAAAAAAGAAGAGAAGAAAGCCGAGGCCCCCAAGGCCGCCGGCATCAAGATCGGCAGCCTGAGCCCCCTGACCGGCCAGTACGCCGCTGACGGCAACGACATCAAGAACGGCGTTCTCGCCGCCATCGAAGTCATGAACGCCGAGATGGGCCCCCTTGGCCCCGTGACCCTCCAGGCTGAAGATACCGCCTGCGACCCGCGCCAGGCCGTGGCCGCCGCCAACAAGCTCATCAACGAGAAAGTCACTGCCGTCATCGGCGCCTACTGCTCCAGCGCCACCATCCCGGCTGCGGAGCCCCTCATGGCCGCGAAGATTCTCATGCTGACCCCGGCCTCCACCAACGAGAAGGTCACCGAGAGCGGCCACAAGTACATGTACCGCACCTGCGGACGTGACGACGACCAGAGCAAGGCCGCCGTGAAGTTCACCCAGGAGTACCTGAAGGCCAAGACCATCTACCTGGTGGACGACAAGACCACCTACTCCCAGGGCCTGGCCGACAACGTCGAGAAGCTCGCCGCCGCCGCCGGCCTCAAGGTGCTGGGCCACGAGCACGTGAACCAGGGCGACAAGGACTTCTCCGCCGTCCTGACCAAGGTCAAGGCCGCCAAGCCCGACGTCTTCTACGTCAGCCTGCAGAACTCCGCCGCCGCCGCCCCCATGCTCATCCAGGTCGCCCGCATGGGCATCAAGACCAAGATCCTTGCCCAGGACGCCGTGTACCATCCGCAGCTGATGGAACTGGCCAAGAAGGATGCCGAGGGCGTGTTCCTTACCTTTGGCTACACCGACAAGGAGACCCCGGCCTACAAGAAGTTTGCCGAGGCCTACAAGAAGCTGGGCGAGCCCGGCGCCTACTCCGCCTATGCCTACGATTCCGCCGTGGCCTACCTGAAGGCCGTCAAGGCCGCCGGTTCCACCGACGCCGATAAGGTCAAGGCCGAGCTCATGAAGCTTGAGTTCGAGGGCGCCTCCAAGAAGATCAAGTACAAGGAGAACGGCGATTCCGGCTCCAACTACGTGATCCAGGTGGTCAAGGACGGCAAGTTCGACAACTTCTGGAATCCCGAAACCGGCGAGCTCTACAAGAAGTAGTCCGGCCCGCACGTACTGAAAGCACTGGCGGGGGTCGTTTGGCCCCCGCCTTTCATAAGGCGCATAAACACGTGGAATTTTTTCTTCAGCAGTTGGTCAACGGCATCACCCTGGGCGGTGTCTACGCCCTGGTGGCCCTCGGCTACACCATGGTCTACGGCATCATCCAGCTCATCAACTTCGCCCACGGCGAGATTTTCGCCGCTGGCGGCTACATGGGGGTCATCCTCATCAGTTGGCTGGTGAGCCAGGGCTATCCGCCCTTCATTTGCCTGAGCGTGGCGCTCGTGCTGGCCATGGGCTATTGCGCGCTGCTGGCCATGGCCGTGGAGAAGCTGGCCTACAAGCCTTTGCGCTCCTCCTCCAGACTGTCCGTGCTGCTTTCCGCGCTCGGCATGTCCATCTTTCTGCAAAACGGCCTCATGCTGACCCAGGGCGTGTACGACCGCGCCTACCCCGGCGAAATGGTCCAGGGCGGGTTCGAGATCGGCGGGGCCGTGATTTCCTACATGCAGATCGTCATCGTCGGCATCACCGTGCTTCTGCTGGTGGGGCTCAACATCCTGGTGTTCAAGACGCGCATCGGCAAGGCCATGCGCGCCACGGCCCAGGACAAGACCATGAGCGCGCTTGTGGGCATCAACTCCAGCCGCATCATCAGCCTGACGTTCGCCATCGGCGCCGCCCTGGCCTGCGCCGCGGGCATCATGGTTGGCATGTACTACGGCAGCGTGCGCTACGACATGGGCTTCGTGCCCGGCGTGAAGGCCTTCTCCGCCGCGGTGCTGGGCGGCATCGGCAACATCACCGGCGCCATGCTCGGCGGGCTCATCATCGGCATGATCGAGGTCTTCGCCGCAGGCTATATTTCCAGCGAATACAAAGATGTGTTCGCCTTCATCATCCTCATCGGGGTGCTTTATTTCATGCCCACCGGCATCATGGGAGAGAACGTTGACGACACCCGCGTCTAGGAAGCTCTGGCTCGGCTACGCCGTGGCCATGCTCTGGTTTTTTGTGCTCCTGTGGCCTCTGCTGGGCATAACCCCCGAGGGCCTGGAGTTCGCCACAAGCTTCGGCATCTGGTCCAAGGTGGCCGTGGCCGCCGCCATCATTCTTGCCCTTTGGCAGCTCAAGCAGCGTGGGGTCTTCGGCTTCGTGTCCCGTCCTGTCGAGGCGCTCTCCGACTCCCTGGGCAAGGCCACGGGGGTGGTTCCCACTTGGGTCTGGCTGTCTCTTGTGCTGGCCGGTGCCTTGGCCTTCCCGCTTCTCACGGAACGCTACGCCCATGACGTGGCCATCAGCGTGCTGGTCTACGTCTGCCTGGGCCTTGGCCTCAACGTGGTGGTAGGCATGGCCGGTCTGCTGGACCTGGGCTACATCGCCTTTTACGGCGTGGGCGCGTACACCTACGCGCTCTTGTCCGTGCACTACGGCCTGTCCTTCTGGCTCTGCCTGCCCATCGCGGGCACGTTCTCGGCCATAGCCGGCTGCATCATCGGCTATCCCACCCTGCGCATGCGAGGCGACTACCTGGCCATCGTGACGCTCGGCTTCGGCGAGATCGTGCGCATCGTGCTGAACAACTGGATGAGCCTGACCAACGGCCCCAACGGCATCCTTGGCGTCAAGCCTCCGGGAACCTACTGGTGGTCCGACGGCAAGATCGACCACATTTGGCTGGGCAGCCTGGAGCAGTTCTATTACGTCATTCTGGCCCTGGCCGTGTGTACCGTGATTGCCGTGTACCGCCTGAACAATTCGCGCATCGGGCGCGCGTTCGAGGCCGTGCGCGAGGACCAGACCGCGGCCGAGCTCATGGGCGTGAACACCCTGCGCATCAAGCTGCTGGCCTATGCCTTGGGCGCGATCTTCGGCGGTCTGGCCGGAGCCTTCTTCGCGGCGCGCATGCGTTTCGTCAGTCCAGAGTCCTTCACCTTCATCGAGTCGGCAATGGTCCTGGCCATGGTCGTGCTGGGCGGCATGGGCTCCATCCCCGGCGTGATTCTGGGCGCGCTGGCGCTCATCGCGCTGCCCGAGGTCTTCCGCGGGTTCGAACTCTATCGAATGTTCGTCTTCGGCGGGGTCATGGCCCTGATGATGCTCTTCCGGCCCAAGGGGCTGTGGCCCGCCAAACGCATGGGCGCGCGCAGCGAGGAGAGGGACTAGGCCATGACGCAGCAACCCATCCTCGAACTGAAGAACGTCTCGGCGGCGTATGGCCGCATCAACGCCATCAAGGACATTTCGCTCAAGGTTTATCCCGGCGAGGTTGTCAGCATCATCGGCGCCAACGGCGCGGGCAAGTCCACGACGCTCATGAGCATCTCCTGCGTGCTGCCCATCACGGGCGGCGAGATCTACTACGACGGGGAGCGCATCGACGGCACTCCGGCGGACCTGCTGCCTTCCCGCGGCCTGTGCCAGGTGCCGGAGGGCAGGCGCATCTTTCCGCGCCTCACCGTGGAGGAGAACCTGGACATGGGCGCCTTCTTCCGAAAGGACAAGGCGGGCATCGAGCACGACATGAACCGCGTGTTCCAGCTCTTCCCGATTCTGTTGGAGCGCCGCAGGCAGCACGGGGGCACCCTTTCCGGCGGCGAGCAGCAGATGCTGGCCATGGGCCGCGCGCTTATGAGCCGCCCGCGCCTGCTGTTGCTGGACGAGCCGAGCCTGGGTCTGGCCCCGCTCATCGTGCAGCAGATCTTCCGCATCATCCGCGAGATCAATGAAGCCGACGGCGTGACCGTGGTGCTGGTTGAGCAGAACGCCAACCTGGCGCTCCAGGCCTCCACCCGCGGCTATGTCCTGGAGACCGGCAACGTCATCATGGAAGACGAGGCCAAGGCCCTGCTCGCCAACCCGGACATTCGCAAGGCCTACCTCGGCGAATAATCAACGCCCCTGCCAAGCCAGCAAAGCCCTCGGAGCCGGATCGGTTCCGGGGGCTTTTTTGATGCTGTTGCGCATCCGCCCGCCAATGATTGTTCTTGCTCCTGCCCTGGAAGCTGTAATAGAAATCTACGGTAGCAAGAATCACTTTGTCGGTTCAGGGGGAAAGTGAGCGGTCTGCGGTTGAAGCGCGTCTTGAGGGTTATGCTCTCGCCTGTGTGGCTGGCTGTGGTCCTGCTGACGCTCCTGTGCGGCGTGCGCCCTGCGCAAGCGGACCATGATCCCTACGGGGTTGAGCGCCCCAAGTTCATCACGGTCGTCTCGGACGACAACTATCCTCCCTACATCTTTCGCAGCGAAGAAGGGCAGATTCAGGGCATCCTGGTGGACCAGTGGAAGGCCTGGGAGAAGGCAACGGGCGTGCGCGTCGAACTCAAGGCCATGAATTGGGATGACGCCCAACAGTCCATGAGGGCCGGCAAGGCCGATGTCATCGACACCATCTTTTTCAACGAAGAGCGGGCGAAGATATACGACTTCACCAAGTCCTACGCTCGCCTTGACGTGCCTGTCTTCGTGCACAAGACTTTGGGCGGCATCAGCAGCGTCCAGTCTCTGCGCGGGTTCAACGTCGGCGTGAAGGCCGGGGACGCGGTCATCGATGTCCTGAAGCAATACGGCATCCATTCCGTCAAGGCGTATGACAGCTACAAGGACATCATCAACGCGGCGCGTACTGGCGACATCCGCGTGTTCTCCATCGATGCGCCGCCCGCCCTCTACTACCTGTATAAGTACGAGTTGGAAGGCGAGTTCCGGCAGGCTTTCGTACTCTACTCGGGCGAGTTCCACCGGGCCGTGCGGAAAGGCGACGAGCCCCTGCTCAGGCTTGTGGAGCAAGGCTTTTCGGCCATCCCGGGTGAAGAGAGCCGCGCCATAGAGGAGAAGTGGCTGGGGGCGCCCCTTGCCGCCAGGTACGACCTGGGCCTGCTGCTCACCATCGTCGGCGCCATTGCTGCACTGGCGTTGGCTCTGACCTTGTTTGTCCTTGTTCTGCGCCGCCGGGTGCGCTCGAAAACAGCGGAGCTTGCGCAAACCCTCGCACTCCTTCGCGAGAGTGAGCTCCTGTTCCGGACAATGGTGGAAACCGCCAGCGAGGGCATTGTCCGGCTGGATGAACAGTCGGCCATCGCCTACGTCAACGACACCATGGCCAATATGCTGGGGTATGTGCCGGAGGAGATGCTCGGCCGCCAGATCCTGGCGTTCCTGTTTCCCGAGGACAGGGAGACGTTCGGCAGTCTCCTTGGGAAGCATACGGCAGGAACCTCGGGACGTTCCGAGCAGCGCTTCCAGGGGCGAAACGGCGAGGAGATTTGGACGCTCGCCTCGGCCAGCGCCCTGTACGACGAGGTCGGCAAGTCAATCGGCTGTTTCGGCATGTTCACCGACATCACCGAACGCAAGCGCGTGGAGGAGGCCTTGCTGCAGAACCGGGAGCGCCTGCAATTGGCCCTGGACGCGGCCAACGACGGGCTTTGGGACTGGCGGCTGGACACCGGTGAGGCCTATTTCAGCCCGCGCTACTACACCATGCTCGGCTATGAACCGGACGAGTTCCCGGCTGGTTTCGAGAGCTTTTCCGCTTTGCTGCATCCAGACGATCTCTCGCTCATCACAGAAACGGTGCAGTCCAGGTTGACAACCTCGGAAACAAACGCCTTCGAGATCCGCATGCGCGCCAAGTCCGGCGAGTGGAAGTGGATCCTCACCCGCAGCAGGGTTGTGGACCGGGACTCTTCCGGCAGACCCACCCGCCTTGCCGGCACCCACACCGACATCACCGAGCGCAAGCGGGCCGAGGATGCCCTCAAGGCCAACGTTCTATACCTGGAGAGTATGGACCGCCTCGACCAAGCCATTCGCAAGGCGCCGGATTTTGAAAGGATGATGGGCGACACTCTGGATGTGGTCCTTGAAATCATGATGGTTGATCGCGCCTGGTTGCTGTATCCCTGCGATCCTGACGCACCGTCATGGAGCGTGCCCATGATGCGGACGCTGCCGGACTACGCGGACATCCTGGAGCCTGAGCAGATCGTGCCGAGCACAGAGGTGAGCCAAGAGGTCTTCCGGGCATGCCTGAATTCCGAAGGGCCAGTCCTCTTCGGTCCAGGAGGGGAAATGCCCCTCTTGCCCGACCTTCAGGAAATGTATTCCATTCAGTCGCAACTGCTGGTTGCGCTGTACCCCAAACTCGGCAAACCCTGGGTGTTCGGCCTGCACCAGTGTTCCCATGCCCGAACCTGGACCGCGCAGGAGAGGACGCTGTTCAAGGCCATGGGCGGCCGCATCCAGGACGCCTTGAACAGCCTGCTCTTCCTGCGCGACCTGCGCGAGAGCGAGGAGCGCTACCGCTCAGTCATCCAGAACATGCACGACACCTACTACCGGACAGATGCAGAGGGCCGCTTGGTCATGTTCAGCCCCTCGGTGCTGAGTCTGCTGGGCTATGACTCCATGGACGAAGTGCTGGGACATAAGGCCGAGGAATTCTACGCCACTCCTGGTGGGCGTCGGTTATTTCTGGAAAAGCTGAGCGCCGAGGGAGTGCTGCGCGACTATGAGGTGCCCCTGGTGCGCAAGGATGGCTCTGTGCTGCTCGTCGCCACAACCAGCTCGTATTATCGCGACAAGGCTGGCAACATTCTGGGCGTGGAGGGCATTTTCCGCGACATCTCCGACCGAAAGCGCGCAGAGGAGGCCCTGACCGAGGCCAAGGACGCCGCTGACGCGGCAAACCGCGCCAAGAGTGAATTCCTGGCCAATATGAGCCACGAAATTCGCACACCGCTGAACGGCATCGTCGGCATGCTCCAGCTGCTGAGCAGTTCGGACCTTGATGAGGTGCAGAAGCGCTATGCCCAGGCCGCGATCCAGGCCAGCCAGCGGCTGACGAACCTTCTGGGCGACATTCTTGACCTCTCGCGCATCGAGGCCAGAAAGTTCGAGCTGGAGCTGAAGGCTTTTGCCCTGGCTGATGTGCTTGAGTCCGTTGAAACCCTGTACCGGGCCCCGGCCGGACAGAAGGGTGTAGCGTTGCGCCTGCACGTGGATCCGGATCTTCCGAAGTATCTTTCCGGTGATGAGCACAGGCTGCGCCAAGTGCTTTTCAACCTCGTCGGCAACGCCGTGAAGTTCACCAAGTCCGGTGAGATATCGATGGAGGTGGAGGGGCTCATGCCGCGGTCCACCACACGCTGTCGGGTGCTGTTCGTGATCTCGGACACTGGCGAGGGCATACCGTTTGATAAACTTGACCAGGCTTTCCAGATGTTTACCCAGGTGGAGGGATCTCTCAGCCGCAACCACCAGGGAGCGGGGCTGGGGCTGGCCATTGTTCGGCATCTCGTGACGCTCATGGGAGGGCCGGGTATCGACGTCTCCTCAGGGGTGGGCCAGGGGACGACATTCTCGTTTGTCCTGCCCTTTGACGTACCCGCGCAGGAGACCCTTGCTCAAGGCGAGCCGGAGGAGTTGCTCGGCGAGGTATCCCTGGCAGGTCTCCGCGTGCTGCTGGTGGAGGATGAGGAGATTAACCAGTTGGCCCTGCGCACCGGCCTTGAACGCAAGGGCGTGACGGTGACCTGCGCCTCAAGTGGTGTCGAGGCCTTGGAAAATCTGCGCCAGGGGCAGTTCGACTGTGTCCTTATGGACATCCACATGCCAGGCATGAACGGTGTTGAAGCCACCACGACCCTGCGCAACAGCCCGGAATTTCAGCACATCAAGGACATTCCTGTCATCGCGCTCACGGCTTTCGCCATGGCAGGCGACCGGGAGCGCTTCCTGGCCGCAGGCATGGACGCCTACCTGTCCAAGCCTGTCTCCTTTGACGACCTCACCAGGGTTTTGGGGCGCATCCGTCGCAGGCGGCCTTCTCTTCAGGGCACGGCAGAATAAGCCAAGCACCGGGCGCATGGGATCTGCCAGAGCCAGCAGGGCTGGCAGGGTCGGGCCGATGGAGGTCTGGCTGTGCTAGTGCGGGTGGTGGGGAGCGTCAATGGCCTGGGCCAGCGGCAGGCGCACGACCACTCGCGTGCCCTTCTCCAGGCGGCTATCCACAAGGATGTCTCCGCCGAGCCCTTTGATGACGCCGTAGCTGACGGACAGGCCGAGTCCTGTGCCCTGGCCCACTTCCTTGGTGGAGAAGAAGGGCTCGAAAATGCGGGGCAGGTGCGCGGGGCTGATGCCACAGCCGGTGTCCTCTATGACGATGACGAGTTCGCCCGCCTCGGACCTGGTGGTCACGGTGAGCATGCCCCCGCCAAAAGCCATGGCGTCGAGCGCGTTGTCGAGGATGTTGCCCAGGGCTGTGCTCAGGTTCGCCCCTGGCAAGGTCGCCTGGGGCAGGGTCAGCGCGGGCAGGTGCGGCGTCAGGTCGGTGTTCGTGGTGATGTGCGCCTCGGACATGCGCTGCGAGCGCTCTGCCAGCAAGGTGCGGATGAGGACGTCCAGGTCGCCGTCGTCGGAACTTCTGGCCGGTCGCGCGCCCGGTTCCACGGCGGTGTTGTGGCACAGGCATAAAAGCTTGGCCGTGAGCTGTTTGACGCGCAGGCCGTGTTCATGGAGTTTGGACGCACTCTCGGAGAGCTCGGTCAGGGTGCCGGAGACATCGCAGGAGCCTGTCTTGAGCGCTTCGCCCAGGTCTCCGGTCAGATCGTCCATCCAGCCAGCCAGGGAAACCATGACGTTGACGGGATTGTTGATCTCATGCGCCACGCCCTCGGCCATTTGGCCCAGCGCGGCCATCTTGGCCGTCTCGGCCATGCGCAAGCCTTCCAGTCGCTCCTGGCGGCGGTCCTGGGCGCGCGTAATGGCCTCGACCAGCCGCTCAATGGGCACGGGCTTGACCAGATAGTCGGTCGCCCCGAGCTTCATGCCGGAGACGGCGGTGGCAAGATCGTTCTGGCCTGTGAGCATGAGGGCTTCCGCCTGGGGCCGCACGACTTTGAGCTCGCGCAGCAGGTCAAGGCCGTTCATGCCCGGCAGGTTCACATCAAGCACTGCCACGTCCACATCAAACCCGGCGGCCAGACGCAGGGCCTCCTCGCCGTCGTAGGCGGTTCGGACCATAAAGCCCCGCGTCTGGAGCCGCTCGGCCAATGTGTCGGCGAAGTCACGCTCGTCATCGACGAGCAGGACAGCGTTCATGGCTGCCCCCTCGGCTACTTCTCGTCGTGCTCGTGGATAACCTCGTCGGCGTCTTCGAAGTCGCCTGCCTGGGCAAAGGTGGCGGCCACCATCATGTCTTCCATCTTCTGGCGATAGGCGCCCTTGATGCTCTTGACCAGGCGGTCGATGTCAACGGGCTTCTTGTGGTACTCGTAGGCGCCGAGCTGCATGCACAGCTCCTGGTCCTGCTCCGAGCCGTGGCCGGTGAGGATGATGACCTGGATGTGCGGATTGGCCTTCTTGACCTTGCGCAGCACTTCCACGCCGTCGATGCCGGGCATGCGCAGGTCGAGGACCATGACGTCGGGAGCCTCGTCCTTGACCATCTCAAGGGCGGTCTCGCCGTCATGGGCCACATCCGAGCCCATGTCGCGCATCTTCATGCGTTCGGCCAGGGTGTTGATGAAATTTTCCTCGTCGTCGACCAGCAGCAGCTTGATCTTCTTGCTCACGGTGCACTCCTTGTTGCCGCGTTTTGGCGCGGTTCCGGGGGCCGGGTCTAGGGCGTCAGGTGACGGTCCCGGCCCCCGGTGTTTGGCTCTCCGGCTAGGCTTCCGCCAGTCCGTAGGCTACGCGCACACCCGCAAGCCCAACGGATTCAAGGAACCCGCAGACTTTGGGCGTGGGTGCGAGGCGAACGGGGCGAATTCCCAGCATCTCGCGGGCCTCGGCCACGCAGCCGGCTTCCGCAAAAGCGACAGCGGCGTACACGTCCGAGACGGATACCGACATCTCCTTCACTCCAGCCATACGCATGGCCTCCTGCCGCTCCCCGGCATCGGCGAATGCCAATGCCGCGAAGGTGTCCTCAAGCGTTTTGAGCATCCCGAGCATAGTGACCTCCTGGGTGTTCGCAGGGGCGTGCACTCCGCCTGCGTAACATGGTGATTCAAGCTGCTACTCTGGATGCTACTCTTCTTTGCCTAAAAATCAATCCCCCGGGCCTGGGGCTCAGGCCGCGGGCCTGGGCAGGGACAGCACCAAACCCATGCCGCCCGGACCGGCGCAAAGGCCGATGCCAAGCGTCTTTGCCAGCGCAACCAGTGCGTTCCAGCCTTTGGCCTGCTGGAGCGTCTCGTAGCCCGGTCCGTCCAGGCGCACAACGCCAAGCCCGCCTTGCTCCTCCACGGAGAGCATCAGTTGCGTGCCTATGGGCAGCACATCAAGGGCGGCCTCCAGGGCAGCGCCCACGGCGTCCATGACCTCGACGGCGCGCAGGGACGTGCGCAGTCCTGCGCGGCCAGGAGCCAGCACCAGCGAGGTCTTCTTGCGCGCAGCGCTGCGGCGCGAGAGCCCCACAAGGGCGCGTACGGACTCGTTCACATCGGCTCCGGCCGGGCTTTTCTCCGGCGCGTGGGCGCAGAAGTTGAGCTGCTCGGTCAGGATCATGCCGCGCTCCACCTGCTCAGCCAGGACGCCAAGGCCTTTCTTGAAGCGCTCGGCGTGGGCGAAGCCTTCGCTGCTCATGGCCAAAAGGTCGTCCATGAGCCCGGAGGACTCGCGGATCGTGGCCAGAATGTTCTGCAATTCGTGTGTTGCAGAGGCCGTCATCCGGCCCATGAACAGGGCGTCGCGCATGATAAGGTCCTCCCGCTACCCGTCGCTCTTGCCCGGCAGGGCGGCGGCCTTCTTGGCATAGTCGATGGCCGATTCCATCTTCTCGATGAGCGTGTCGATGTTGAGCGGCTTCATCATGTAGTCGTAGGCGCCCAGGCGCATGCCTTCGATGCCGTCGCGGGTGCTGCCGTGGCCGGTCAGGAGCAGCACCTGGACCAGCGGGTTGGTGCGCTTCACGCGCTCCAGCACTTCCAGCCCCTTGATGCCGGGCATGAGCACGTCGAGAATGACCACGTGCGGCTCCTCGGCAGCGATGGCCTCAAGCGCGCTTTCGCCGTCAAAGGCCACGCGGGCGGGGATGCCGCGCAACTCCAGTCTCTCGGCCAGGGTGGTGATGAACTCGCGTTCGTCGTCCACCAGCAGTATCTTCCAGTCTTTCGCGTTCATGCCAATGCCTCCCGCTGCCCCTTGGGCAGGGTGATGGTGAGCGTGGTGCCCACGCCTTGCTCGCTCTCGACGGCGATGTCTCCGCCCAGGCGTTTGATGATTCCGTAGGTGATGGAGAGGCCGAGCCCGGTGCCCTTGCCCTTCTTGGTGGTGAAGAAGGGCTCGAAGATGTGCTTCAGGGTTTCGTCGGACATGCCGCAGCCGTTGTCGCGCACGGAGATTTCGACATTGTCCCCGACCTCGCGCGCTGTGGCCAGGATGCGCCCGCCATCAGCCACGGCGGCCAGGGCGTTGTTGAACAGGTTCAGGAACACCTGCTGGAGCTGGCTGCGATCGGAATTGATGCGCGGCAGTTCGGGGTCGATCTCCAGGCGCACGTCGACCTTGCGGTGCATGGCCTCGTTGGAGAGGAACCCGGCGGTCTCCTTGATGATCTCGCCAACGTCCAGGTCTTCGATGCTGACGTCCATGCGGCGGGCGAAGCCGAGCATGCGGTGTGTGATGCCCCGGCAGCGCTCCACAGCACGCAGGATGCTCTCCACCTGGCCGTCGATCCTGGCCTTGGCGGGGAAATCCTGCTCGCGCGCCATGATGTCCTTCATGAGCCCGGCCTTCTCGTTGATGATGGCCAGGGGGTTGTTGATCTCGTGCGCCACGCCCGCGGCCAAGCGCCCGATGCTGGAAAGCTTCTGGGAATGCTCCACCTGCCGGAGCGCCATCTCGCGGCGCTCCTCGGATTCCTTCATGCGGCCGATGAGCACGTTGGTGACGCGGTAGGCGGCCACGAAAACGGCCAGCACTCCCAGGGCGAAGATGAACAGCAGGTCGCCGCGAACGGTGTACCAGGTCTTGAGCACAGAGCCGCGCGGCTTCACGGCCACGAGGGCGAAGTTGGCCTCGGGGAAGTAGGCGTAGGCAAGGTAGACCTCGCGCCCCAGGGGGTCGACCATGGTCAGCACCGCGGGTTCGTAGGTCTGCGGCGGCATGGGGAAGCTCATCTTCTCCAGCACCTTGCCGTAGTTGTTGGAACTGGTTTGCAAAATGCCCTGCGCGTTGACCAGGAACGCGTCGGCATCGGGCTCCAGGCTCATGGAGGCGATGATGCGTTCGAACTGGTGGGTGTCCAGGGTGGCGCGCAAAATCCAGGTGCGCCCGTCCTCGGTCATATGCTGCACGGCCACGATGACGTGGGGGAACTTGCGGAAGCCCATGAACACGTCGCTGACGTATTTGCCCTTGAGCCGCACTTCCTGGAACCAGCGCTGCTCGGCGTAGTTCTTGCCCTTGAGGGCGTAGGGTCCGACGTAGTTCACCTGGGTGCCGCTGTCGTCGATAAGGCCAAGGTCAACGAAGCCCTTGAATTCCTTCTTCATCACGCTGAAGATGCGGGCGAGCTTCTTCTCGTCGGCCAGTTCCTGATAGGTGTAGGCCGAGGCGATGAGGCTCACGGTGGAGGAACGCTCGGTCAGGAACAGCTCAAAGGAATTCTTGGTCTTGTTCACCAGCACGCGCAACGGATTCTGGATCTCGCGCGCCATGGTGGTCTGGTGCTCGTAGTAGTTGAGGGCGCCCATGGCCAGGAGCGGGATGAGCGTGGCCGCCGCCATGAGCGCGAAGATCTTGCGGCGAAGCACGACATAGCGCACCGGGGATTCCGCTTCATCCACGTCGCTTTGCAGCTCGCGCAGCGGGTGCTTGATGATGTCGGCGAGCTTAATCATGGCCGAGCCTTGGGAAAAGGATTGCGCCGGGGGAAAGTTCTCCGCGCAGGTACAGGGCCAGCGCCTCTGCGGCAAGTCCGGCCACGCCGTCCACAACCTCCACTCGCTTCCAGCGCAGGTAGTGGTAGTGTTCTTCCTCGATGCCGCCTGTGATGACTGCGGCCACCTCGCGGTCCAGAATCAGGTCGCAGAGGTCGTCGGCGCTGGAGTGGGCCAGAACCAGGTCCTGCCTTCTTACTTCATGCCCTGTGGCGTCGACGGTGACAAGCAATACCTCCGCGCACAGGTCAAAGCGCGGGGCAACTTCGTCGCGGTAGAGCGTCACCAGAATTTTTTTACCCATGATCGCCCCCTACGCCTTGTTCCGGACGGGCTTGTGGACCCCGGCTGGTTTGCCGCGCAAGGGGGCGGGCGCTGCGTGGGGCATCGAGGCAGGTCGCGGCAGGCGCAGGTGGGTGGGCAGGTGCTCGGGCCGGATCACCTCGTCGGCGCAGACCATGACAGCGTATTCGACCATGTTGCGCAGTTCGCGCACGTTGCCGGGGTAATCGTAGGAAGTCAGCAGCGCCTCGGCTTCGCTTGAAAAGCCGAGCACCTGCTTGCGGAACTTGGCCGCGAAAATCTTAAGGTAGTGCGCCAGCAGGAAGTTGATGTCCTCGCCACGCTCGCGCAGGGGCGGCAGGTGCAGGCGCACGGCGTTCAGGCGGTGGAACAGGTCTTCCCGCAACAGTCCGGCCTTGACCATTTCCTCCGGGTCGCGACCCGAGGCGGCCACCACGCGGACGTTCAGGTGCATGGGGCGCTCGCCACCGGCTGGCACCACTGCCTTCTCGTCAAGCAGGCGAAGCAGGCGGCCCTGCTGCGCAAGGGGCATGTCCGCGATCTCGGAGAGGTACAGGGTGCCGTTTTGCGCCAGCTGGAATTTGCCGGGCCTGGGCACGCCGCCGGGGCCTTCCACCTGGCCGAAAAGCTCGGCGTCGAGCAGGGCCTCGGGCATGGGCGTGGCGTTCACCCGCACAAAGCTCTCGCGCGCCCTGGGGCTGAAGCGGTGCAGGGACTCGGCCAGAAGGTCCTTGCCGGTGCCGGATTCTCCCGTGAGCAGCACGGAGGAGTCGCTTTGCGCCACGGCGGGAAGGATGCGCAGCAGGTGCTCCATGACGGCGCAGCGGCCGACCATCTGGCCCGGGCTGGCGGAAACGGAGAGCCGTGTCTCCATGTCCTTCAGGGCCGAAAGATCTTCCAGAACGTCCAAGGTGCACAGCAGCTTGCCCTCGCGATCAAGCACCGGCAGGCTGGTCAGCCGCACGGGAATCTTGCGGCGGTGGCGGTTGACCAGGGTGCCCTCGCGGGCCTCGCTGCAGGCTTCGGGTGCGCAGGACCCGGACTGCGGCTGGCGCGGGCAGTCATGCAGGCAGAAGCTGCCCCGCAGCACGTGGCGGCAGTACACCCCCGCCACGTCCGCGGTGTTGTAGCCGGTCAGGCTCTCCAGAGCGCGGTTCAGGAACAGGGTCCGGCGCTCCGCATCCAGCACGGCCACCCCGAAGGGCAGTTCGCGCAGGATGCGGGGCAGGTCGGCCCTGTCCAGTCCGCTCAAGCTGATGAGTGTGTTCTGATCCAACTCGTGTCCTCCCCAGGGAAGCGTTATGCCTGCGCCCGCCTCCCTGGTGGGTGGGCAGTACTAGTGCGCGCCCCCGCCAACAATGCCGGAAGCGGCGAACAGAAGCACGATGATCTCGGCCAGGGCGAGCGCGGCGAAGACGAGCTCCTTGCGCTTCAAGAAGGCCGGGATGAGCGGAATATAACAAACAATTGTCATGCCCGCCAGAAGGACGATGCCCAGGAAGTTGAGGAAATCGCCCTTGGCGATGAGCACGCTCCAGCCCCAGCCGGTGGGGACATTGCCCAGCTCAAGGTAGGTGCCGACGGGCTGGGACCAGAGCAAGGGAACCTTTTCCAGGGGCACGTGCGGGGTGATGATGCCAAACACGTAGAGCAGGTAGGTCACGGCCATGAGGGCAAGGCCGCCCCAGCAGCCGTAGAACAGCATGTTGGCGTAGGTGACCTGCTCGGGAGTCGCTTTGCCGGTATGAATGGTATCGCTCATATTATCCTCCGAAATGAATGCGTGCGTTGCGCAGCGGATTAAATGCCCAGGCCCTTGAGGAGAGCCTTGCCGCCCGCAAAGAGCAGCACGCCGATGACCATGTAACGGATGAAGGTGGGCTTGGCCTTGGCCAGCAGCCGCACGCCGACGAAAGAACCCAGCATGAGGCCGATGATGCTCGGAATGGCCATGAGCGGGATGACGCAGCCCTTGTTCAGGTAAACCCAGGCGGCGGAGGTGTCGGTGATGGACAGGAGGAACTTGCTGGTGCCCACGGCCACCTTGAGGGGCGCGCCCATCATGAGGTTCAGCACGGGCACGTTGGCCCAGCCGGCGCCCAGGCCGAACATGCCGGCCATGATGCCGATGATGATGAACATCAGGAGGCCGGGCAGGGTGCGGTGGGTCTTCCACTGCACCAGCTCGCCGGTGGAGGGATCATTGTAGGCGCCGTTCATGCCCAGGGCCAAGCCGAGGGCGTCCTGCTTGTTGACGACGGGGTGCGCCGAGTTCTTGGAGCACAGGAGCAGGATGGCGATGCCCATGATGGTGATGCCCAGGAAAAGCTGGACGACATTGGTGGGCAGGGCCATGCCCAGGAACGCGCCGACGATGGCGCAGCTGGAGGCGATGAGCGCCACGGGCAGGGCCAGGCGCAACGAGGCGAAGTTTCGCTTAAGCAAGCCGGGGCCAGCGGCCAGCGCACCGGCCAGGGCCACCATGAGGCCCGCGCCGCGCACGAAGTCTAGGTGGAAGGGGAAGAAGCCGCTGACGAGGGGCACGTAAAGCACGCCGCCGCCAACACCCGCAAGCACGGCGATGATGCCGAGCACAAAGCAGAAGAACAGGAGCACCAGGGGCCAAACCCACCAGGCAACGCCCGTGTCCGCGCCAAGCTGCGCGCCAGCCTTGACCATTTCAGAGCCCGCTTGGGCAACGGCATCCGTACCCGCGTTGGAGGCCCAGGCCATGGCCGCGAAAAGCAGCACACCCATCAAGGCAATACAGGCGGAGCCCGCCAGCACATGTTTCCGATTCATCGTCATTCCCGCTCCCTTGATCGTCGTTGGATTTGTACTGCACCCTTGCTTGCCCCGGAACCGGCCCGGCGCAGGGACTTCCCATTAGTATCAATATCTGTGCCGAACAATAACAGCTTGTAATAATTTGATTTATTGAAAACGCTGGCGCGGTCATGCGGCAAGAGATTGCCGCAAAAGCGGCAAGAAACTTCCCTGTGCGGCATGTTTCGTCCCAATTGCTCTTGACTGGCAAAATATTGCCCAGTAGTGATGGCGTGTGGGTGTCTTCGGCACAGGAAAGCCTATTCGCCGAGCCAGTGAGGGCGGATTCCTGTCTGTGTTCTAAGAGGGGAAACGGGATGGGCGTTGAGTCCGAAATGTTCGACGGCAAATTTTTGCCGCAAAGCGTGGTGGGCGATCCCGAGGCGCGTTCCGCCATGCACGAAGCCGGGCTGCTCTTTCGCTCCGAATCCATGCGCGCGCTCTACCACGTGGCCATCCAGGTCGCCGGGTCCGACGCTCCGGTTCTGCTCACCGGCGAGTCCGGCACGGGCAAAGAGCTCTTCGCCAGGCTGCTGCACACCCTCTCCAACCGCAGCGGGCGGCCTTTCGTGCCGGTGAACTGCGGTGTGCTCACGGGAGAGCTCTTTGCGGACAAGTTCTTCGGCCACGAACCGGGGGCCTTTACCGGCGCGCTGCGGCTGCAGAAGGGGAGCTTCGAGCTTGCGGCCGACGGAACCCTTTTTTTGGACGAAGTGGGCGACATCCCCTTGTCCAACCAGGTGGACTTCCTGCGCGTTCTTGAGGAGCGCACCTTCAAGCGCCTTGGCGGAGAGAAGGACCAGGGGTTTCGCGCCCGCATCGTGGCCGCCACCAACCGCCTGCTCCCGGAGATGGTCCGGGCCGGGCGTTTCCGCGCCGACCTGTTCTACCGCCTGAACGTCATTCCCATCTCCTTGCCGTCCCTGCGCGAGCGGCCCGAGGACATCGCGCCCCTGGCCGAATACTTCCTCTGGCTGTTCGGCTGCCAGTATCATCGGCCCAACCTTTCCCTGGCGCCGGACACCATGGCGCTGCTGCTCCGCCATTCCTGGCCCGGCAACGTGCGCGAGCTGAAGAACCTGGTCGAGCGCGCGGTGCTCCTGCACAAGGGTGAGGGGTTGGTGAAGCCGGAGGACCTGCCGCTGGAGATGCGCCTCGGCATCGGCATGGACACCGTGTGCCCCCAGGGCGACGACAGCGTCGAGGGGCTGAACCTCGACTCCGTGGTGCGCGAGGCCGAGATCAGGGCAATCCAGCGCGCCTTCAAGGCCGCGAGCGGCAGCAAGAACCGCACGGCGGAGTTGCTCGGCATCAGCGCGCGCACCCTGCGCCACAAGTTGGCCCAATACAAATTGAAGCTCTGAGCTTGCAGCCCGCCACGCAAGACAAAATGACCTGAGCGGCCAATTCTTGCCGCCTGCCTCCCCCTTCTCCGCCTAGTCGTCGAAGTTCAGCAGGTCGCCACGAACGATGGCCCCCTTGCCGAAGCGGCCGCGCACGGCGTCGAGGGCCTGGTCCAGCGCGCCCTTGGGCTTTTTTGCCTGGGGCTCCGGCTCCAGCAGCGAGAGCTGCCTTGAACGCTCCCCGAACTGCGACACGCCGACGCCGATGAGCCGCAAGTCCTGTCTTGGGTTCAGCTCCTTGAGCAACGCCAGCGCCGTCTCGAAGATGCTTTGCGTGTCGTTGACCGGTTCCTCAAGGGTTCGCGAGCGGGTGAGCTTGCGGAAGTCGGCGAAGGTGGCCTTGAGTGTGACGGTGCGGCCGCGCACTCCCTGGGCGCGCAGGTCCGCGCCCACGCGCTCGCTCTGCAGCAGCAGCCAGCGCCGCAGCACCACCGGGTCGCGGGTGTCGCGCTCGAAGGTGTTCTCCGCGCTGGAGGACTTGGGCGGGGTGAAGGGCGTCACGGGCCTGTCGTCGCGCCCCTGGGCCAGCTCAAGCAACCACAGGCCGCGTTCGCCCAGCTTCTGTCTCCAGAACTCCGCCGGACGTTTCAGGACATCACCGGCCAGGCGCACGCCCAATCCGTTCAATATCTCCAGGGTGCGGCCGCCCACGCCGGGAATTTTCTGCACCGGCAGCGCATCCAGAAAGGCGCGCACCTCCTGCTGGCGGATGATGGTCTGGCCGTCGGGCTTGTGGAAGTCCGAGGCGATCTTGGCCAGAAAGCGCACGGGCGCGATGCCCACAGAGCACGAGAGCCCCGTCTCCCGGCGCACCTCGGCGCGGATGGTTGCTGCGAGATCCTCGGGCGGGCCGAAGAGCCGTTCCAGCCCCGTGACGTCGAGGTAGGCCTCGTCGACGCTCGCCTGCTCCACCAGGGGCGAGAAGCGCTGCAGCACGGCCATGATTCGCCTGGACATCTCCTTGTAGCGCCACATGCGCACCGGCACGAACAGCCCGTGCGGGCAGAGTTTCCTGGCCTGGGCCACGGGCATGGCCGAGCGCACGCCGAACTTGCGTATCTCATAGCTTGCGGCTGAAACAACCGAGCGCGGGCCATCGCCTACGGCGAGCGGCTGGCCGCGCCACTCGGGGTGGTCCAGATGCTCCACGGAAGCGAAGAACGCGTCCATGTCGATGTGCGCGATGTAGCGGTCAGGGGTCATGCCCAAACATTACGGTAGAGAAGGGCGGATGGAAAGAGGGTGGCCTCAGGCCGCGAAAGGGTTGTGCGGCTTCTTGGGGCTCAGCCGCGAGAGCGCCCACATCGCTGCGATGTATGGCGGGAAGAACACGGTGACAGGGCCGGCGCTGTCCCACAGGAAGGGGGCAGGCACGCCCTCGAAGCGGATGGTCAGCCAGGCCAGAGCGATCATGCCTGGCCAGAGCAGGGCGGCGCCGCGTCCGGCCGCCAGGGCAAGGGAGTTGCCGTAATGTTCCTGGGCCAGCTGGTTCTGGGCCAGGTAGGCGTCCTTGTCGTTCATCTGCAGCGCCTGGAAGGACAGCTCGCTGCGGCGCTGCGCCTCTCCGTCCTCGGCCCTGCGGCGCGAGCGGTTCGCATAGTTCACCAGCGCCTTGCTCCACCAGCCAACAACAGCGCTGCCCACGGCCAGAACGAAGACGCCGAGGTAGAAACCGGCCGCGGGGTTGGGCAGAATGCGGAAAGGAATGATGAGAAAGGCGTCGACGGCTTGGAATGGAGTCATTTTGGGTGTGCTGCTCTGTTGTGAAAGGCCGGGCCCCCTGCGGGAGCCCGGCCAGGATGTCGCACGGGGCGTTTAGACGCCGGGAATCTTGTAGCCGACGAAGCCGGCCAGCAGGTAGCCGAAGCCGATGTAGAAGGACAGCGCGATGAAGATGCGCTTCATCAGCTTGTCCGACAGGTACTTGGAGGTCATGGGGCCGACAATGGAGCCGACGGTGATGCCCACCAACTCGGTGCCGATGAGGGTCCACTCGATGGGAGTGCCCTTGGTCATAAGGGTGATGATGCTGGTGACCATGCTGACGAGCACGGCCAGGGCCGAGGTGCCGGCTGCCAGGTACATGGGCAGCTGGGTCACGCTGGTCAGGAAGGGAACCAGCAGGAAGCCGCCGCCGACGCCCAGGAAGGCCGCCACGGCGGAAATGCAGATGCCGCCCAGGAAGGGGATCAGCGGGTTGAACTTGAAGGGGACGCCGTAGAACACGAACTCGCAGGTGGACATGTTGAACTTCTGGATGTGCAGACCGAGTTTGGACTCGTCAACGGCTTCGCCGCTCTTCAGCTTCTTGACGGCGTCCTCGAAAGCCTTGGCGGCTTCCTTGGCGGTCTTTTTCTTGGTCTGGGCGCCCGGGGTGGTTTCGTAAAGCAGGTAGCAGCCCAGGACCAGGACGAAGAGGCCGAAGTAGCCCTGGTAGGACTTGAAATCGAGCTTGCCAGCGGACAGGGCGGCCGCGCCGTACGCGCCGATCAGCGAGCCCAGGCCAAGGCTGATGGCCAGGGGCAGCACCAGGCGGCCCATCTTAAGGTAGTTGAAGGAGCTGATGGCGGCGGAGGTACCCACCAGGAACTGGTTGGACGCCTTGATGGAGTCGGTGACGATCTTGCCCAGGTCCGGGGCGGTCTTCTTGAGTCCGCCAGCGTAGGAGCCGAAGCCGAACACGCTCATGTGGCCGACGCCTGCCATGACGCCGCCGAAGGCGCCAACTGTGGAGAATATCCAGCCTACCCACACGGCCCAGGCAAACGCCAGGATCGGGTTGACGGTGGGCGCGCCGGGAATGCCGAGGAAGCCGGCCGGCTTGGACTCGTCGATCATGCCCTTTTCGGTGCCACGCGGGGCTTTTTCAAGGGCGGCGGCGAGTTTGCTCATGGGCTCGCCTTCCACAGCCTTGGCGGCTCCTTCCACGGCTTTGGCCGCGTTTCCGGCTGCCGCTTCAACGGCTTTGGCGGCATCCGCCGCGGGGGCCGCGGGGGCCTGCTGGGCCACGGCCACACCAAGCCACAGGCAGAGCGAAAGTGCTGCGATGGCGCAGGCGATGAGGGAACGTCTGTTCATGTGCGGTGTTCCTCCTTACGGTTAGGGGGGTTAGATATTGTGCTTCCCGAACGTGCAATGCGGGAGGCTGTGCTATTTGGCCGGACGCACGAAGGTCAGGGCCTTGGCCGTGCAGCCGGTGACGCAGGCCGGATCAAGTCCCCTCTCCAGGCGATCAAGGCAGAAATCGCACTTGGTGGTCTTGCCGGTGCTTTCAAGAAATACAGGAACATCCCAGGGGCAGGCCTTTTCGCAACGGTGGCAGCCGATGCAGGTTTCCATGTCCAGGGTTATCAAGCCGTCCTCGGGGCGCTTCACCAGAGCACCGGACGGGCACACCTTGACGCAGAACGGTTCGTCGCACTGCAGGCAGTTCTGGTAGACGAACTCCATCCGCGGGCTGCCTTCAGGTCCGCTGAAAGGCCCAAGGGCCTTGATGCGGTTCAACGAGATGCCAGCAGGCAGCTTGTTTTTGACAGTGCAGTGCACCAAGCAGGCCTTGCAGCCGATGCAACGGTTGGGGTTCAGCGCGATGCGGTAAAGGCTCATGCTCGTCTCCTGGCTTTAGTCTGGCACGGGATTGCCCGGCCGCACATACCCCTTGGCGGTATAATCCTATGTCAAGTATAAACCACAAAGCAAGGCCTGCTGTCAATAGGGCGGCATCGCTCGTTCTTTTTTTCTCATGAACCAGAATTGTCTACCGAAACAATTAGATATGAAAATTTTGCTGTATGCTCTGAGATATTGTTGCTTTAGCGCACAGCCACTAGCCATTTTCGATGAATTATTGTAAAGGGGGGTATGTGCAAATTTTGTGTATTACGATTTTCTCTAGGAGGTCGTTATGGATAGGAAACAAGTCTTCAGCGTGTGCGGCATGTGCAGCGTCCGGTGTCCCATCGCCGCCGACGTGGAAGATGGACGCGTGGTCAGCGTTTTTGGCAACCCCCACGCCCCCGGAGTCAAGGGATCCCTGTGCGCGCGCGGCGCGGCAGGCCCGGCGCTGCTTTACGACGACGAGCGTCCGCAGACGCCGCTGATCCGCGCGGGTGCGCGGGGCGAAGGCAAATGGCGCGTCGCCACCTGGGACGAGGCCTTCGATTACGTGGCCGACAAGCTGAAGGACATCAAGGCCAAATACGGGCCGGAAGCGCTTCTGTGGTCCGACCGTGGCGGCCCGTACATGGACTTGTCCAAGGCTTTTGTGCGCGGCTTCGGCTCGCCCAACTACTGCAACCACGACACCTCCTGCGCCCGCAACGTGCAGCACGCGGCCCTGTCCATCTTCGGCTGCGGACGCAAGGAGCTGGTCTACGACCTGAAGAACGCCCGGCACGTGGTGCTCCAGACCAGAAACATCCTGGAAGGCATCAACGTCAAGGAGGTCAACGACCTGCTCGACGCGCGCGACGCCGGGTGCAAGCTCACGGTCATCGACATCCGCGCCAACATTCCCGGCGCCAAGGCCGACAACTTCTTCCTCATTCGCCCCGGCACGGACTACGCCTTCAACCTTGCGGTGATCAACGTCATCATCAAAGAGAAGCTGTACAACCGCAAGTTCGTGAAGGAATGGGTCAAGGACTTCGACCTGCTGAAGGAATTCATCGAGCCCTACACCCCGGAGTTCGCCGAGAAGGAAACCGGGGCCAAGGCCGACGCCATCCGCGAGTTCGTGCGCCAGTTCGCCAAGGCCGCTCCGTCTGTCATCTGGCATCCGGGTTGGATGGTGGCGCGCTACGGCGACAGCTTCCACGTCTGCCGCACGGCCTACATCATCAACTCCCTCATGGGCGCCATCGGGGCCAAGGGCGGCCTGCCGCTGTCCTGCAAGGCCGGCGACGTGGGCCGCAAGGGCCTGAAGCAGCTGGTGGAGCTCTTTCCCAAGCCGGAAAAGAAGCGCGTCGACGGCGCTGGCTGGGCCGAGGGCCGCACCCACTTCGACGCCGGTCCGGGCCTGGTGAACCTCTCCTATGATGCCATCGTCACGGACAAGCCATATCCCATCCGCGCCTACATCGCCCACCGGCACGACCCGCTCATGGGCTTCCCCGACCCGGAAGCCGTGAAAAAGATGTGGGAGAAGCTGGAGCTTTTCGTGGCCATCACCTTCACCTGGTCCGACACGGCCTGGAATGCGGACGTGGTGCTGCCCATGAGCACCTACCTCGAGCGCGAAAGCCTTGTGGCCAGCAAGGGCGGCCTGAAGCCCCAGTTCTTCCTGCGCAAGCGCGTCGTGGAGCCCCGTTTCGACACCAAGGCCGACTGGGAGATCATCGCCGGGCTGGCCAAGCGCCTTGGCATGGAGCCCCTGGCGGTGGACAAGCCGGAGGAGCTTTGGGCCAAGCAGTTGGAAGGCACCGGCGTCAGCGTGGAGG
The DNA here is from genome assembly GCF_031082295.1 of Humidesulfovibrio sp. GTDB lineage: Bacteria > Desulfobacterota > Desulfovibrionia > Desulfovibrionales > Desulfovibrionaceae > Humidesulfovibrio. Next base: position 54,617 of record NZ_JAVHLD010000008.1, on the reverse strand, counting down.
ATTTCGCGGCCAAGGGGTTTGTGGAGCTGGCTGACAAGCCCACCTACAAGCCCGTGTCCTTCAAGACCGCCTCGGGAAAGATTGAGCTGCTGGCCGAAAAGCTCGACAAGGTCAACCTGCCGTCCCTGCCGCCTTACACCGCGCCCGAGAAGACGCCCAAGGACAAGTTCCGCGTCACCTTCGGCCGTTGCGGGCTGCACACCCAGGGCCACACGGTGAACAACCCGCTGCTGTTCGAGCTCATGCCCGAGAACGTGCTCTGGCTGAACAAGGCCCGCGCCAAGGACCTCGGCATCGAGCACATGGACATGGTGGAGGTGACTTCGAGCAGGGGCGAGGGCGGCCAGCTGCGCGCCTTCGTCACGGAGTTCATCCACCCCGAAGCGGTGTTCATGGTCCACGGTTTCGGCCACACCCTGCCGGTGGAGAGCCGCGCCAAGGGCCGTGGCGTCTCTGACAACGACCTCATGCCCGGCGGCTTGGACTGCTACGACAAGGCCGGCGGCGGCATCTCCATGCAGGAGCACTTCGTCAGCGTGCGCCGCGTCGAGGGCTAGACGGAAGAACCATCGCGGCAACCCGGGGGCAGCCCTCGGGGGAACCGACACAACAGGGGCCTCTTTCGGTGCGAAATCGCCGGAAGGGGCCTTTTGCCGTCCGCTGCATTGTCTGCGGCAGCTGGCTCGGGGCTATTCCTCGCCAAGGCGCTCCAGGTTGACGCCCCTGGTCTCGATGCGGAACACCCAGGTGACCACCGCTCCGAGCTGGGAGGTAGGTCATGGAGTATGGGCCGAGATTGTTCATGAAGTTGAAGATCATGAAGCCGGAAAAGAGCAGCAGGGTCTTGCTCTGGCCCACGGCGTCAAGAGACGCTGCGACCGTGGCCAGCCCTGCGGCGCACCCCAAAAATCCGAACACCTGCATGCGGATGCGCCCGATCTTGTCGACCAGGAGGATGGCCATGCCCATGCCGAAGACGAGCAGCAGGTCGAGGAAGGCCGCGCCCTTGGTGGCCAGCCTGTTGTTGTGGGTGAGGTCTGCGACGTTCCTCGCGGCGTTCGTGTCCGTCACGGCGCTTGCCCCGATGACGGCGGCCAGGATGGTTGGGGTGAAGATGCCGATGCCGTAGGTTCCCATGTCCTGGGTGAACCAGGGGACGGAGGCCAGGATGGTGGCGCGGCGGTGCTTCGGCGCAAAGAGGCTCGAGTAGGCGCCTGGCCTCGGCGCCGGGCATGGTTCGGCCTGGGCCGCCACGGCGGCCGGGACGGCCAGCGTGATCCAGCTGGGGTAGGGCGGGTGCGTTGCAAGAGTCGCATGGTCTCGCGTTCGGACTCCCTGATGCGCCCGCGCGAGACGAGCCAGAGGCCGCTGTCGGGTATGGTGAAGCGGCCGAGGGTCACGAGCACCGCCGGGACGATGGCCGTCGCGTACATGTCGCGCCAGGCCGAGAGCTCAGGGTTTTCAAACATGATGCGGTAGCCCGCCGCCGTGCCGGCCAAGGCCCCCAGCGCCAGGAAGCCGAAGGCGGACAGCACCATCCTTCCGCGGTTCCTGCTCGGGATGTTTTCGGAGATGATCATGTGCGCCGTCGGGTAGTCGCAGCCAAGGGCCACGCCCACGCCGAAGAGCGACAGCAGCATCCAGGCCACACCCTGGCTCAGGGCCAGCGCTGCGAGGCAAAGCGCGAACAGGACCATCTCGAATGAACATCCTCTTCCTGCCGAAGTGATCGGCCAGGCCGCCCAGGGCAGTGGCGCTGCTGGAACAGGGAGCCTTTGCCGATCCTGAGGCCGTCAAGCACTACGCGGAGTTTCTGAAGCAGTGCAAGAAGCTGCTCAAGAACCTGCAGCGGCTCATGAAGCTGTCGGACCGCATCTTGGCTCCGCGTCAACCGTATGGGGTTGCCTTCTTTACTTGCCGCCTCAGTTGAAGTAGAATGAACCATGTTGCAAAGAGCCCCCCAACATTCCGTGGAAGCCCGATTCTCCGCAGCATTCTTCCGCAGAAGCACCCTTCGTCCTTACTCCTATGCCTGATTCCTCGTCAGATGCGCCCATGGCGGCTCTGCCTGTCAGCAAGCCCGGCCGGAAAAAACGTTTTGTCGGGCAGGTGCTTCGCCTTGCCGGGCCGTACTGGCATTGCGAACGGCGCGTGAAAGTGCGCGGCGCAACCCTGCTGCTTTTGCTGCTTACCATGGCCCAGGTGGCTTTAAGCGTTTGGGGAAACTACTGGAACAGGGCGCTGTACGACGCCCTCGAGCAGCACTCCGTGCGCGGAGTGCTTATTCAGGTCGCGGTGTTCGCCGTGATCCTGGCCTCCTCGCTGGTGGTGACCGCAGCGCACCTGATGGTCAAACGCTGGCTGCAGATCGACTGGCGCGCCTGGCTGACCGAGCAGTTGGTCGGCAGTTGGATGGGCGAGGCCCGCCACTACCGGCTTCTCTTTGCCGAGGGCGAGCACGACAACCCCGACCAGCGCATCGCCGAAGACATCCGCATCGCCACGGAAAGCGCCATCGGCCTGGGGCACTCGCTGACCTTCAGCCTGCTGACCTTGGGCCTGTTCATCGACATCCTCTGGTCCATCTCGGGCTCCATCGACGTGCCCGGCACCTCGCTCCACATTCCCGGCTACATGGTCCCGCTGGCCTTCCTGTACGCGACCCTGGGCAGCGCGTTTGGCTGGGTGTTCGGCCGACCGCTGGTGAAGACCACAAACGCCTTGCAGACCGCCGAGGCCACCTTCCGCTTCGGCCTGTCACGCGCGCGTGAGCACACCGAGTCCATCGCGCTCTTGCGCGGCGAACCCCGGGAACGCGCCGGGTCGACGCTGCGGTTCCGCCAGGTCATCCACGACTGGAACAGGCAGTCGCTGGCCTACATGGGCCTGATCTCCTTCGGCACTGTGTACGGCGGACTCTTGCCGGTGCTGCCGATCCTGATCGCCGCGCCGCAGTACATTCTCGGCGCCATGTCGCTCGGCGCGCTCATGCAATCCGCGCAGGCGTTCCAACAGTTGACCTCCTCGCTGTCCTGGCCAGTGGACAGCATAGGCGAGATCGCCCGCTGCCGCGCTTCGGCTGATCGCGTCCTTTCACTCTACGAGGACATGCAGCAACTGGATGCAAACGGGCAGGTGGCGGATCGCAAGAAGATCATTTTGGAGCAATCGGAACTGCCCCGGCTGGTCATCGAGGACCTTTGCATCGCCGAGCCTTCGGGGCGCATTCTGATCGAGAATTTGAGCGTCGACATTCCCCGCGGGGAAAAGGTGCTCATCGCGGGCGATCCGGCGGTGACAGGGAGCCTGTTCAAGGTGATTGGCGGCCTTTGGCCCTGGGGCAGCGGGCGTGTCAGGCTGCCGGGCGACGGGGAGATGCTCTTCATCGCCCAGCACTGTTTCCTGCCGGAGGGCACCCTGCGCGCGGCGGTATCATATCCGCTCCCTCCCGACACCTTTGACGACGCGGCCCTCCTGCACGCGCTGGAATGCGTGGGCCTGGAGCGGCTGGCCCAGCGCCTGGACGAAGAGGACAACTGGGAGCAGGCATTGCCGCCGCGCGCCCAGCAGCAGCTCGGCTTTGCGCGCGTCGTGCTCCAGCAGCCGGCCTGGGTCTTCATGGAGGAAGCCACCGACGCCTTTGATCCTGAAGGCGAGCAGCACATCTTCGAGATGCTCTGCCGCGAGCTGCCGAACACCTCCCTGCTGAACATCAGCTTTCATCCCGGCCTGAAGGAACTGCACACCCGCACCCTGACCCTGAACCGCATCGCCGAAACAAAGATCCTGTTCGGCGTGCGGCGCGAGTCAAACGGTTTCCACTAAAACCGGGACGGCAGCCAGCCCCTCTCGACACATTCGCGGAAGCACCATTCCGGCGTGGTTTCTGTGCGGTAGCTCCAGAAGAACCAGCCCCGATACTGTTCATAGGTCAGCAGCTGCGCGGCTCCGTAGGCGCGGTATGCGGCGTTGCGCTGAAATTCGCCCATGTTGGTCAGCGCGTAGTCGTACGGCCCCTCGGCCCAGAGCGACACAACCTCCAGGTTCAGTCCCAGGCTCCACTCGCCCACGATGGTGGGCAGCTTGAGCTCGCGCCCGATATCTTGGGCCTCCTGCCCCCACTCGACCCCTGCCTTGCGCAGGTGGCCGTGGATGTCCATGTCCAGGTCCTCCCGGCTGAAGCACTGGTAGCGGTGGATGTCGAACAGCACGTTCTGGTGTTGCGGCGGCTGCATGAAGCCCAGGTACTCGCGGTGCGAGCGGAACCCGTCGTGGAACACGACGGCAACGCGCTCCTGCGGGCAATGGGCGCGGATGGCATCGTAGGCCCGCAGGTAGTAGCCTTGAAGCAGGTCGGTGGGCACGTCCCAGCGCGGCTCGTTCAGCACCTCGATGCCGTAGAGCGCGGGCTGCGGCCCGTAGCGCTCGGCAAGGCGCCCCAGCACCAGCACGGAATGGGCGAGATATTCTTCCTTGGTGTGCCATTCCACCACGTCCATGATGCCGCCGTTGTCGAAGCCGTTCTGGCAGCCGGGCGCGGCGTGCAGGTCAAGCAGCACGCGCAGGCCGAACTCCGAGGCCCATGCGAACGCTCGGTCCAGCACGTCCAGGCCGCCCTCGACAAAGAGGTGCGGATTGGCGCCGTACTTGGGGTGGTAAGGGTAGGGCGGGCCGAAGATCCAGTGCCCGACAGGAATGCGCACGGCATTGATGCCGACCCCGGCCAGCCAGGCGAAGTCCTCCCGCGTGATGAAGGTGTCCCAGTGGGCGCGCAACCTCTCGGATGCCAGCGGACCAAGCTCCGCGCACCAAGTGGTTTCGTCTGTTGCGGCCAAGCCTTCAAACAGGCTCGGGGCCATCCACTTTTCGAGCACCAGCCAGCCGCCGAGATTGACGCCGCGCAGGTGGAGAGGGCTGGTGGGCTGTGTGGAGGTGTCCGTCATGGCGCGTCCTCGCAGATCCATCGGCATGGTTGGAAGTGCCCGCAGGTCCCGTCGATGGCTAAAGACCTACGCCAGGGTTTGTACGACTATTATATTAGGCAATTTGCCTGGTTGGCGCAAGAGCCAGGGCCTTGTGAAGGTAGGGCCAGGAGTGTCTGTCCGTCATGATGTTGATTGGGGTACGGTCCCAAACCGGGGCGTGTCTGAGAAAGACTTCTTGCGGCGCACAATGGAGTGGATCTGGCGCAATTGCTTGAAGTGTGTGTGGCGAGGAGCGCGGCACAGGCCTTGGCACCTACTCAGCCAGGCTCATGGTCAAGGCTCAGGGCGGGGACATCCGTATGAGCACCTCGGACGAGGACAACGAGACGGTAGTGGCGGTGCTCCTGCCAGTTCCCGAGGGACAATAGCCGGAGAGGCGATGCGGCCACCTGCATCGGCGTCTTGCACACCACGGGCGCGATGACTTCCAACGGTGACCTAGGTGTTTCATATCCACCCCGGCGATAGGGGCGGGACAGCGTCGGCGGAGGCTATCGGCCGGATAACCCGGACTTGTTCAGGAAGGGGCCGTAGCGCCTGTCTTCCGTCAGGATGTGGTCCGTTATCCAGTTCACGAGAAAGGCCCCGAAATCACCGCGTCTGCGCGGGTCTCCGCTGGCGAAGGCAGCCTGGAATTCCGCCACGCCTGACAGGAGCTTCCGGTGCTTCGCGCGCTGGCCCGCCAGCCCGGGATACCCTGCAGCCTCCATGAGCTTCTCCTCATCCTCGAAATGTCTGGCCGCGTGTTGCGCGAAGTCGGCCAGGATGCCAATCAAGGTGTCCCGGTCTCGGTCCGCTCTCGAGGCCTTGTGGAAATCCTGGGCGAGTTGGAAGAACTTCTGGTGCTGGATATCCATCTCCGGCACCTGGATGGCATACGCCTCGCGCCAGCCGAACCGTTGTCCTTCGCTTGTCTCCAGCGCCAGGCAGCGCTCCAGGCGACGTTCGAACAACTCAAGAAGCATCCAGCGCACGATGGGGATATCCGCCAGGACATCGCTCGGGATTTGATAGAGTTCCACGTCGGTCAGGGCATGGGCGCTGATGAAGCACGGCATGCCCACCAGGACGGAACTTTCGCCAAAGCACTGGCCAACTGTGATTTCCTCCACCACTGCGCCGTCCATTTCAAGGGCCACCCGGCCGGACTTGACGAGATGCACGGCGAGGCCGCAGTCCGGGCCGAGGAGCCGCCCGGCCTCCAGCGTGGTCAGGGTCGCGGCCGCGGCCACGCGGGCCTGGATGGGGTAGGTGGTCACGCCGCCAAGCAGCGATGTGGAGAAGAGGAACTCGTGAACGTCCTGGAGGGCGGTGCGCTCTTCGGACAGCCCGTTGTCCCTGATGAACCGCCTGTAGACGCCGAGGGGGATGCGCAGGGCCTGCACATGGTTGGCCGCGCGGCAGGTCGCCCGGGAAGGCTGTCCGCCCAGCGCCGTGCCCTCGCCGATCATGCCGCCCGCGGAGATCGTGCTCGAGATCTCGCTGTGGGCGTTGAGTCGCTCCACCTGGCCCGTCAGGACGAGATGCACGTCCTCGGCGAGGCTCCCGGCCTTCAGGATGATGGACTCCGGGTTGAAACAGACAAGGGGGGTGTTCAGCAGCAGGTGCAGCCGGTGCTCGGGCACGCCGGGGAAATAGGCCTTGAGGAGTTGGAAGGCCTGGGCGCGCACGTAGTCCTGGTGCGCGGCGATGAGCACGTCGGTGAGGCCGAAGGACGCGCTCGAACCGATGGCCTTCTGGCGGTTGGTGAGCGGGTTCGCCGTATGCGCGAGCACGATCTTGCCGGAGCGGTCCGCCACGAAGTCTTCGGCGTCGCCGTGAATCATGCCGCCCCCGATGTCGAGCTTCTTGATGTCCGCGGGCGCGAGGTAGCTGGCGCGCACGGTGTCGAAAAGCTCCCGAGTGAGGCCCGGCTTGGAGGGTTCCTCCGTGACCATGCGCTCCAGCACGGAAAGGCTCACGATGTCCGCGAAGTGGGCGTAGGTCTTGTAGCCGCCGCTGTCCTGGGTGCGGAACACCATCACCGTGCACTCCACCGGATGCGGCGAGAACACCGGCATGACCTCCAGGGACTCGATGTCGTTCCACTGGCCGAGCTTCAGGTCGTTGTACTCGAAGTAGTGCGCGATCTCCTCCTCGTCGCGGATGAGCAGGGCCGCAAGCTTCTTGAGCACGGACGCGCGGACTTCGGGCGTGGCGTAGTACTTGATGCGATGGTCGGCCCGCATCAGGACCGTGAGGCCGCAGAAGTGGTCGTCGTGGGCGTGGGTGTGGAAGATCCCCTCGATCTCGTTGACGCCGATGCCCAGTGCCTTGAGGCTGTGGAAGATGTTCGGGCCTGCGTCCACCAGGAAGACCTTGCCTTGGAAGATGACCATGCCCCCCATGGACGGGCGGTTGATGTCCCAGCCGTCTCCCTCCCCGGAGTAGACGACGCTGAAGTATTCGCGCTTGATGAGGTGATGGCCCAGGGGGTAGGTGGGCTGGTACTCTGCTCCGGGCGCGAGGTTCAGGTCCACCTGCACGCTCTCCCCGGCGTAGCTGATTTCGAACACGTTGAGCCGGAGCCTGCGGATCAAGGCCCCGTTCTTGATCTCCACCGGCTCGGTCTCCACGAGCACCTGGCCCAGGAGATCATCCATGCCCCGGATGTTGCCGAAGGCGAACTTGAGCTTGAGGCGCATCAGTTCACGGGCCTGCTCGTCGCCGAGGCCTGCCTCGCGCAGTTCCTCTTCGGAGATCAGGCCATAGTTGCCCCGGTAGATGTACTCCAGCTGCGCCGCGACCTGCTTGCTTGAGCCGATGAGCAGGGACCGTTCGCCGGTGTTCTTCGGGTGCCCGGGGATCAGCATGCCCTGGCGGTAGAACATCTGGAGCACCGGGAATTCGGAGAGGTTGGAGAAACGGCCGTTCTGGATGGGAACATCCGAGAGCAGGATGGCGTTGGGGCCGATTTCGAAGGTGGCGCCGTTCTCCTCCACCGTGCGGATGAAACCGCGCTTGAGCAGGTGCTTGACGCTGTCCGCCGGACATCCGCACAGGATGAACAGCTTGGCCTCCGGAATCTCCACATAGAAGAGCCCTTCGCTCACGTGCGACTTGATGATCATGGTCATGTGAATGCTCCAAATCCTTCAGAACGCTTCAGTCTAAGCGGAGGGGGGCTTCCAGGCGCCAGGGCGCCACTGCCAAAGATTACCCGCTCATGGCCCAGGCTGCAAGCTCAGGGTTTCACTATCGTAATTCTTGCCAGCATATTTCTTGACACAGCCTGTCACCAGCGGATAGTAATGCCTTCCCAACGCCGTGGGGCTGTAGCTCAGTTGGGAGAGCGCTTGAATGGCATTCAAGAGGCCGTGGGTTCAATTCCCTCCAGCTCCACCAGAAAGATCAAGGGCTTGCGAATCGCTTCGCAAGCCCTTTTTCGTTGCCGCAAAAATCATTGCACTACATTTCACGCCACCTGCACCGGTTATACCAACCGCAATGATGCTTCTCTCACCATCCCGAGCTTCGGCAGCAGCTCGGCCGCCTTCGCCGTCTCCTCGGAGTGCGGCTCGTAGCAGTTCTTGATGATCATCCTGGGGCCGTACCTGCCAAATAGGCGATGGCGGAGCACAGGGTTCCTCGGCCAAAGTGTCAGTTGACGCCGACCAGGGCTACCACCAGGGAACGCTGACGCTGGCGCTCCTCAGGCGACAGGTCCACCTGTAATGCCTCCCCCCCTGTGGCGGATATGAGCCCCAGGAGCATTTGCCTTGCGGATCATCCCAAGGTCCTGGCCGCTGCTCAAATCGTCCAAGCCCGAGCCCTACGCATCGCACGTCGCAAGCGGCCCCTCAGGTGCCACAGAAGGTCTGGTAGGGCTGCACTGACGGGCCGGGGGGCTGGCGGTAGGGGGCGTCTTCCGGCCGTTCCTCATATGGCCTGGACAAGACAGTAAGCAGACGCTCCAGCGGAGCATAGTCGCCGTGCCTTGTGGCCGCTTCCAGCACCTCCTCCACGAGGTGGTTGCGTGGAATGAGCGCAGGGCTCTGCGCGCGTATCAGGCTGCGGCCCATGTCCAGAGATTCCGGCTGACGCGTCAGACGAACCTGCCAGCGGTTTAGCCATTCCGCCAAGCCCTGGGCCTGAAACTCTGGGGCCTGCGCCACTGCGGGCGAGGCAAGGGCGCGCAAGGTGTTGGTGTAGTCCGCCTGGCCCTCCTGCATGGCCGCCAGCAGTTCCTTGACCAGAGAGAGGTCCTCAGGCTCCCGCGTGAACAGCCCCAGCTTGGCCCGCATCCCGTCGAGCCAGGCACTGCGGAACAACACCGGAAAGGCCTGGATGGCCTCCTGCGCCAGCTCAATGGCCTTGCGCGGGTCCTCGTGCAGCAGCGGCAGAAGCGCTTCGCCAAAGCGCGCCAAGTTCCACTGGGCCATCTGCGGCTGGTTGCCATAGGCGTAGCGCCCGCCCTGGTCGATGGAGCTGAATACCGTGTCCGGATCATAGGCGTCCATGAAGGCGCAGGGGCCATAATCGATGGTTTCCCCGCACAGCGACATGTTGTCGGTGTTCATGACCCCGTGAATGAAGCCCACCTGCAGCCACTTGGCAACCAGTGAGGCCTGCCGCTGCATGACCGCTTGGAGGAGTCCGAGGTACGGGTGGGCGTAGTCCTTGAGTGCGGGGAAATGTCGGGCCAGGACGTGGTCGGCCAGGGCCAGCAGCCCCTCGTGGTCACCCCGGGCCGAGAGGTATTCAAAGGTGCCGACGCGGATGTGGCTGGCAGCCACGCGAGTCAGAATTGCCCCAGGCAGGGTGGTCTCGCGCTGCACCATCTCCCCAGTGGCCACAACTGCGAGGCTGCGGGTCGTGGGGATGCCAAGCCCGTGCATGGCCTCGCTGATGAGGTATTCACGCAGCATGGGACCCAAGGCCGCGCGCCCGTCCCCACGGCGAGAGAAAGGGGTCTGGCCCGAGCCTTTGAGCTGGATGTCAAAGCGTTCGCCCTGGGGTGTTATCTGCTCGCCCAGCAGGATGGCCCGCCCGTCGCCGAGCATGGTGAAAGACCCGAACTGGTGCCCGGCGTAGGCCTGGGCCATGGGCTGGGCCCCTTTGGGGAGCAGGTTGCCGGAAAAGATGGAGGCTCCGACGTCTGTGTCCAGTGTCCTGGCGTCCAGGCCAAGTGACTCACAGAGCTCTCTGTTGAACAAGACCAGGCGCGGCGCTCGCACCGGAACGGGATCCATCCGAACATACAAGGCGTCGGGCAAGCTGGCATAGCTGTTATCAAAGTTCCAGCCCGCTCCGGAACCTTCCGCGCTGCTTTGGGAGGGCATGCACACTTCCCCTGTTCAGGTTACGCCAGGAGCGAATCTCTGGTCCGTATGGGCCGCTGGGCGCTGCCAAGTTCCTTAAGCATTGGCCTTGCGTCGCAGCCTCTTCTCCGTTTCCACCAGCAAGAACACAAGCAGGGCCGAGGCCAGGATCAGGCCCCACTCCCGCAGCCCGATAGGCGCTGTGGAGAAGAGGGTGTTCATGAAGGGCGCATAGGTCAAGAGCATCTGAAGGGCGAGCATGAAGGCCACGCCGCTGTTCACCCAGGGGTTGGAGAACAGGCCCATGGTGAAGGGCGAGCGGGTCAAGGAGCGGGAGTTGAACAGATAGGCCATCTCCACCAGCACGAAGACGTTGACGGCCACGGTGCGCGCCTGCTCGACGCTGGCGCCGCGTGTGAGCTCCAGTTCGAAGAGCCCGAAGGCGCAGACGAGCAGCAAGAGGCCCACCAGAACGATTCGGCGGGTGATGGCCCTGTCGAGGATTGGCCGGTCCGGGTCGCGCGGGGGGCGCTCCATCAGGTCGGGCTCGCGCGGCTCAAAGGCCAGCATGAGGCCCAGGCAGCCAGCGGTGGTCATGTTGATCCAGAGTATCTGCACGGGAAGGATGGGCAGGGTGATGCCGAAGAGGAAGGCCGTGAGGATGACCATGCCCTCGCCGATGTTGGTGGGCAGGGTCCAGGCGATGAAATTAATGAGGTTGTCGAACACGCCGCGGCCCTCCTCCACTGCGTCTGCGATGCTGGCGAAGTTGTCGTCCGTCAGCACCATGTCTGCCGCCTCCTTGGCGGCGTCGCTGCCGGCCAGGCCCATGGCCACCCCGATGTTGGCCTGTTTGAGGGCAGGCGCGTCGTTGACACCGTCCCCGGTCATGGCCACGATGTCGCCCGATGCTTGCAGAGCCCGCACCAGCCGGAGCTTTTGCTCCGGCGAAACGCGCGCGAACACCGCAGTCTCGCGCACCGTCTGGGCCAGCTCGGCGTCCGTCAGGGCCTCCAGCTGGCGGCCCGTGAGGCCCAGGCACACGCCCTGGGGCACGCACTCGGCGCTGCCCAGGCCGATCATTCGGCCAATGGCCACGGCTGTCCCTAGATGGTCGCCAGTAATCATCTTGACCATGATGCCCGCCTTGCGGCAGGCAGCCACGGCGCTGACCGCCTCGGCCCTGGGCGGGTCGATCATGCCTTGGAGCCCCAGGAAGACGAGCCCTCCTCCGATGTCAGCATGGTCCAGGCCGTTTTTGCCTGGGGGGTGCTCCCCCCGCGCGAAGGCAAGCACGCGCAGGCCCTGGGCGGCCATGGTCTCCATTTCGCGGTGCACGGCCCCGGCGTCAAGGGCCGCAGGATTTCCGTCCGGGCCAAGGGTGCTCGCGCAGCGCTCCAGAACGCGCTCCGCAGAGCCCTTGACGTAGGCCACGGCTCCCTGGCCCTGGCGGTGCAGGGTGGCCATGTACTGCCGCTCGGACTCGAAGGCCAGCCCGTCCAGGCGCGGGCGCTCGGCCTGCTCCGCCGCGCGGTCCAGCCCGGCCTTTTCCGCGCTGACCAGAAGGGCAGCCTCCGAGGGGTCGCCTTCCACGCGCCAAACCCCGCCCGGCTCCGGAGCGCGCAAGATGGCGTCGTTGCACAAAAGGCCCGACCGCAGGCACTCGCGCTGGACCGCGTTCAGGCCCTGGCCCCCGTCCGGCACCACCGTTCCGGCGGGCGCGTAGCCGGTGCCAGTGATTTCCGCCCCTGCCCCCCCGGCCCACAGGCGACGCACGGTCATCTGGTTTTCGGTCAGGGTTCCGGTCTTGTCAGTGCAGATCACCGTGACGCTGCCCAGGGTCTCCACCGCAGGCAGGCGGCGGATGACCGCCCGGCGCTTCGCCATGCGCGACACGCCGATGGCCAGGATGATGGTGACGGCCGCGGGCAGGCCCTCTGGAATGGCGCCCACGGCCAGCGCCACCGAGGCCATGAACATGTCCGCCGCGCGCGCGCCGCGCCAGTACCCCAGTCCAAAGTTCAGCGCCGCCAGGCCCAGGATTGCGGCCAGGATTATGTGGCTGAAGCGGCTGATCTTGCGCGTGAGTGGCGTTTGCAGCTCGTCGGCTGAGTCCATGAGCGCGGAGATGCGGCCCAACTCCGTGTCCAGGCCTGTGGCCACGACGATACAGCGCGCCTGTCCATAGGCCGCCAAGGTGCCTGCGTAGGCCATGCCCGTGCGCTCGGCCAGGGAGGTCTCCAGAGCCACGGCAACCGGAGATTTCTCGACGGGCAAGGACTCCCCTGTGAGCATGGACTCGTCAATACGCAGCTCCCGGCTCAGCAGAATGCGCAGGTCGGCAGGCACCTTGTCGCCGGAGTTGAGCAGGACCAGGTCGCCGGGAACCAGCACGGCGGCGTCCTGGCGCGACGAAAGGCCCCCGCGCACCAGGGTGGCCTCGTTGGTCATGGTCGCGGACAGGGCCGACAGGGCCGATACGGCCTTGCTCTCCTGCAAATAACCGAGCACGGCGTTGACCAGCACCACGCCGAAGATGACGCTGGAGTCCACGGCCTCGCCCAAGAGGGCCGTGACCACCCCTGAGGCCAGCAGGATGTAGATCAGAGGTTGGTGGAACTGGAGCAGAAAGCGCTTAAGGGCCGATTTCTGGCGCCGGGCGGGCAGGCTGTTGGGCCCCAGGCGGCGCAGGCGGGCCTCTGCCTCGGCGTGTTCCAGCCCCTTATCGGACGAGGTCTCAAGCAGGACCGCCACGTCCTCCGGGGACATCTGGTGCCAAGGTCTTTCGTGCAGGATGGCCATGCGTACGCCTCCTTTCAGGTTTGCGCGTCAGGCCCGGCTCGCCAGCTCTTGGCGTTTTCAGCCTTGGCTCTGGCCTACGGGTTGCTTCGTCACCAGCACGCGATCAATGCGCCGACCGTCCATGTCCACGATCTCGAAGCGGAACCCTTCCCCTTCGACGACATCGCCAACATCTGGTATCCTCTGAAGGTGGTGCAGGATGAAGCCCGCCAGGGTTTCATAAGGCTCCAAGGTGTCTTGGTCCCTGCAGATGCCCGCGACCTGGCAGGCGTCCTCCATGGGGATGAGTCCGTCGAGAAGCCAGGAGCCGTCGGCCCGCTTCACTGCCTCCGGCTCCTCCCCGGCCTTGTGGTCCGGCAGGTCGCCCACAAGGGCCTCCAGGATGTCGTACAAGGTAGCGATGCCCATGATGTCGCCGTACTCGTCCACCACCATGGCGAAGCGCATCCGGCTGCGCCCCTGAAACGCCTCCAGCAGAGCGGTGGCTCGGGCCGTGTCCTGGATGAACACCGGCGCGTGCAGATGCTTGTCGAGCCTGGCTGCGGGGTCAGCCACCCGCGCCGCCAGGAACTCGCGCGCCTTCACCACCCCAAGAACGGCATGGAGGTCGCCATCGCACACGGGGTAGCGCGAATAGGGGCTCTCGGCCATTTGGGCCAGGATATCCTTGTCGGAGTCGTTGACGTCAAGCCAGACCACCTTGGAGCGGTGCCGCATGAGGCTCGACACCCGGCGGTCGCCCAGGCGGAAGACCCGCTCCAGCATGTCTTTTTCCGAACTCTGGACAAATCCCGCGCGCACGCCCTCGTTGATGAAGCCCTTGATGTCTTCCTCGGTGATCTGCTGCGCCTCCTGGTTCATACCCATCAGCCTGGACGCCAGACGGGAGGAGGAACTCAGGACCGCAACAGCGGGATGGGCCACCTTGCGCAGCAGGAGCATGAAGGGCGAGGCCAGGCGGGCGAAGCGCTCCGGGTCGGAAAAGGCCATCTTCTTGGGGATAAGCTCGCCAAAAACCAGGGTCAGGTAGGTTGTAGCCAGGATGACGAGGCCAAAACCCAGAGCGTCGGCGAAGGGCTTGAAGGCGTCGTGTCCGGACAGCCAGCGCCCGAGCTGCTCCCCAAGGGTGGCCCCGCCGAAGGCGCCTGTGAGGATGCCGATGAGGGTGATGCCGATCTGGACCGTGGAAAAGAGCCGGTCCGGCTCCTCCAGAAGCGACAGGGCCAGGGCGGAGCGCTTGTCGCCCTGCTTGGCGGCGGCGGAAAGCCGCACCTTCTTGGCGGCCACCAGGGACATTTCGGCAAGGGAAAAGAAACCGTTCAGCAGAATCAGCAGCAGGATGACGACGACTTCCCAGTACACATTGGCAGACATGGCGTTTCCAGTATGTTGTGAGGGCGCTTCCCGGATCGGGGCACTTAGATGATACCGGGGGGACAGGGGAAAGACAACCGTCGCGATGCCGCCAGCAGGGGCGCCAGGGCCGTCAGCCCCGCTGCCGCCCATCTTGGCAGGTCTGCTGAAAGTGTCAGAAATCCTTTTCCGCTCCCCTCCGCCGGGACGGAGCGCCAGCAACCTTGAACACGTTCTGCCGGGCGGCCTTGCTGATGGCCACCACAGCGGGGTGCGTGATGCGCCGCTCGGTGGTGATGGCGTATACCTGCTCCACCACCGCGTCGATACGGCCGACCTCCACGACCTTGTATTGCTCGCACACGTGCCCGGCGATGGCCGTGGGCGCCACGAACAGCCCGGCCCCGGCCTGGCCGAAGGACTTCACCAGGGCGCTGTCGTCGAACTCCCCCACGATGCGCAGGCGCAGCCCCTTTGCCTCCATCCACTGGATGAGCTTGTGGCGGATGGCCACGTCCTCCCCTGGAAGAAGGAACGGGGTGTTGTCGATGCTGGCCGGGAATGCTCCTGCCAAGCCCTGGACCAGAGCGCCAGCGCCGAACACCGTCAGCCCGCTCTCGCCCAGCAGGTGGCTGTAGCCGCGCACATTCAGGTTCGCAGGCATGGGCCTGTCGGCAATGATCATGTCGAGGCGGTGTATTGCCAGTTCGGCCAACAGGCTCGTCAGCCTGCCTTCCCTGCACACCAGCCGCAGCGGCGCCTGGAGCCGCAACGCGGGCTCCACCAGCTGGTAGGCCACGGACTTGGACACACTGTCGGCGATGCCGACCCGGAAAGGCAGGATCCTCTTGGCCGTGTCGTCCCCCAGGGCCTCCAGCAACTCGTCGCCCATGGCGAAGATGTCTTCGGCGTAGCCCAGAATGCGCCGCCCGGCGTCCGTCAGCTCCAGGCCGCGCCCGGCGCGACGGAACAGTTCGACGCCCAGGGCCTCCTGGAACTCGCCGAGCTGGCCGCTGATGGTATGCGGCGTGACGTGCAGCTGCTGGGCCGCGCGGGCGATGCCACCGGCCTTGGCCACCGCCCAGAAATACCTTAAATGATGGTAGTTCAAAGTCTGCACGGCATTTCTCCTGTCCCACGCCGCCGGGGTCCGCAGCCCGGTGGACACATCGTGTTTTCCGATTATTTATATCGTAACATCCGACTTGTCTATGGTTTGGGGTGGCAGTAGCATGCCCCCATCATGGACGAAGAGCCTGATGCGAAGGCGTCGGCGCGGAACTTGTCCACAAGGGCCTTGCCCGCATGCGCCTGGCAGCCACAAGGCGAGAACTAGCAAGGGAGACCAAGGGATGAAACGCGTACTGCTCTTTCTTCTGACCAACCTGGGCATCATGCTGGTGTTGTCGGTGAGCCTGCGCCTGCTCGGGGTGGAGCCATACCTGAACGCCAACGGCCTCAATCTCTCGTCGCTGCTCATCTTTGCGGCGGTGATGGGCTTTGGCGGTTCCTTCCTGTCCCTGGCCCTGTCCAAGTGGATGGCCAAGCGCAGCATGGGCGTGGTGGTCATTGAGACCCCCTCGAACTCGGCGGAGTTCTGGCTGGTGGACACCGTCCGCAGGCAGGCGGCCCAGGCGGGCATCGGCATGCCCGAGGTTGGCGTGTTTCACGCCCCGGACGCCAACGCCTTCGCCACCGGCATGAGCCGGAACAATTCCCTGGTGGCCGTGTCCACCGGCCTCTTGCAGCAGATGACCCGCGAAGAGGCCGAGGCCGTGCTCGGGCACGAGGTGGCCCACATAGCCAACGGCGACATGGTGACCCTGGCCCTGATCCAGGGCGTGGTGAACACCTTCGTCATGTTCCTGTCGCGGGTCGTGGGCTCGCTGGTGGACAAGATGGTGTTCAAGACCGAGCGTGGCCACGGCCCGGCCTTCTACGTCACCATGATCGTGGCCGAGCTGGTGCTCGGGGTGGTGGCCTCCATGGTGGTGATGTGGTTCTCGCGCAGGCGCGAGTTTCGCGCCGATGCGGGCGGGGCTTCGCTGGCGGGGCGACAGGCCATGATACGCGCCCTTGAACGCCTCAAGGCGGGCCGGGGCGAGGCCCTGCCGGACAACATGGCCGCCTTCGGCATTTCAGGCGGAGGCGGCCAGGGCTGGAAGCGCCTGTTCATGACCCACCCGCCGCTGGATGAGCGCATCGCCGCGCTTCAGGCGGACCGGGGATGATGGGCTCGGCAAACATGCGGAACGGAGGCCAGAAGGCATGAAGATTTTCTCTCCGCTTTACCGCAGGGCGCTGGCCTGGTCGCGGCATCCGCGAGCGCCCTGGTTTCTGGGCGCGCTCAGCTTCACCGAGTCCTCGTTCTTTCCGATCCCGCCCGACGTCATGCTCGCGCCCATGAGCCTTGCCGCACCGGAGAAGGCGTGGCGGTTGGCCCTGTTGACGACGTTGACCTCCGTGGCGGGCGGCGCTTTCGGCTACGCCATCGGGCTGTTCGCCATGGACGCCCTGCAGCCCTGGCTTTTGGCGAGCCGGTACTGGCCGTCCTACCTGCTGGCGGTGGAGCTTTTCGGCCGCTGGGGCTTCTGGGCGGTGTTCATCGCCGGGTTCTCGCCCATACCGTACAAGGTTTTCACCATTGCGGCGGGCGCGCTTTCCATGGCCTTTCTGCCGTTTATCCTGGCCTCGTTCATCGGTCGGGGTGCGCGCTTTTTTCTCGTGGCGGGCCTGATGGCCTGGGGCGGGAAGCGCATGGAGGAGAAGCTCCATCGCCATATCGACCGCCTGGGCTGGGCCATCGTGGCCCTTGTCCTCCTGGGCGTCGCGATCTTGCGGGCGCTGGACGCATGACGGCCATGGGCCATTCAACGTAGAATAACAATACAGGAGAGAGCCATGAAACTCATTGCAATCGCCTTGCTCGCCGTGATGATGGGCTTTGGCGCGCTGGTTCAGGACGCCGAGGCCAAACGCTTGGGCGGGGGCAGATCCACGGGCTTCAGCCGGGACTCCGGCGTCATGAACCGCCAGGGCATCACTTCCAAGCCCGCCGCCGGGCCAGCGCAAACTGCCGCACCGGGGGCAGCCGCGCCGCAGTCAGGCATGAGCCGCTGGATGGGGCCGCTGGCAGGCATCGCCGCAGGCCTCGGCATCGCCGCGCTGTTCTCGCACTTCGGCATGGGCGCGGGCATGGGCAACATGCTGCTCATCCTGGCGGTGGTGGCGGGCGTGGTGTTCGCGGTGCGCTGGCTGATGCGCAGGCGTCAGCCAGCCAGGGGAATGCAGCCGGCCATGCAATATGCCGGGTCTATGGGCGGCATGCCGCATCAGCCGCAGCAGGGGAACTTCCCGCCGAACACCTTTGGCGGCATGGGCGCGGCAGCGCCTGGAACCGCCTCTGCGGCCAATGTTCCGCCCGATTTCGACGTGGAGGGCTTCCTGCGCCAGTCCAAGCTTAACTTCATCCGCTTGCAGGCCGCCAACGACCGCGGCGACATGGAGGACATCCGTCTTTTCTGCAGCCCGGAACTGGCGGCCGAGGTCCAAATGCAGTATCAGGAAAGAAACCGGCAGACCCAGCAGACAGACGTTGTGCAGTTAAACGCCGAGTTGCTTGACGTCAGCACGGAGGCGGGCCGGATGCTCGCCAGCGTGCGCTTCTCGGGCCAGATCCGCGAGGAGGCGGGCGCCCCCGCCGAGGCGTTCAGAGAGGTCTGGCACATGACCAGCGGGCTGGGCGCTGGCCAGACCTGGCGCATTGCCGGTATTCAGCAGGATTAGCGTCTGTGGGCCGCCCCGTGAGGCCGAGTTCACAGAGAACATCTCATGGGGTGGCTCATATGACATACGATTCTTCCTTCAGTCGCCGTCTGGCACCGTTCCTGGCTTTGGCCAGCCTGGTCTTGCTGGTCGCACTGATCCTGGCGCCCTTTCTGGCTCCGCTGGCCTGGGCCGGGGTGCTGGCCTACGTCTCCTGGCCCATGATGCCCTGGCTGCGGAAGCGCTGCGGCGGACGCGAAACCCTGGCCGCCAGCCTGGCCACAGCTATGGTGACTTTTATCCTTTGCGCGCCCCTGCTGTGGCTGCTCTGGCTCGGGCAGCAGGAGCTGGGCCGCCTCTACCCTGCGGTGCTCGCCTTCCTGCACGCCCCACCGGAGCTGCCGGAATCTGTGCGCAGCGCCCCCTGGCTCGGCGAATGGCTGAACGAGCAGCGGGCGCTGCTCTTGTCCGATCCCCAAGGGATGACGGAGACCTTTCAAGCCTGGCTCGGCGCCCATGCCGGGGCCATGGCGGGGCTGGCCGGAGGAGTGGGGCGAAATGTTGTCAAGCTGGTGCTTACGCTGGTTATTGTGTTCTTTTTCTACCGCAACGGCCCGCGCATTGTCGACGAACTGCGCCACGTCCTGGTCCGCTTCATCGGACCCCGGGCAAACGGATATCTTTCCGCCGCAGGCGGCACCACGCGCGCCGTGGTCTACGGCATCCTGCTCACCGCGCTGGCACAGGGCATAGTTGCCGGGCTGGGGTACTGGGTTGCCGGGCTCGGCTCACCGGTGACGCTTGGCGCGCTCACCGCACTGGTGGCCCTAATCCCCTTTGCCACCCCCCTGGCCTGGGGCGGCGCCGGGGCTTGGCTGTTGTTCCAGGGCGAACTTGGGGCGGCCATCGGCATCTGGATCTGGGGTGCGGCGGTGGTGAGCCAGCTGGACAATTTCCTGCGCCCCTTGTTCATCAGCAGCGCCGGAACGATTCCCTTTTTGCTGGTGCTGTTCGGCGTGTTGGGTGGCACCATCGCCTTTGGCCTGGTGGGGCTGCTCACCGGGCCCATCGTCCTGGCCATCGCCTGGGCGGTTTGGTGCGAATGGGTGGAGCATCTGGATGAAGCGGACGCAGAGGGAGCCGGGTTGTGAACTCCCCTCGCCAGCCCAGAACGGTGCCTGCGTTTGACGCCGAAAGACTGGAGCGCCCCCAGCACGCCTGGCACATGGCCACAGCCGCAGAAATCCTTTCTTGTGCAAGGAGCAGCGCATGACGACATGGTGGCACTGGGTGGGCTTCAATCTCCTGGTTCTTGTCTTCCTGGCCTTCGACCTTGGCGTGCTGCACCGCAGGCACCGCGAGATCAGCGTCAAGGAATCCCTGTGGCTTAGCCTGGGCTATTTCGTGCTGGCCCTGTGCTTCTCCGGCGTCATCTTCCATTTCGAGGGTCGCCAAGCGGGATTTGAGTTCCTCACCGGCTACCTCATCGAAAAAAGCCTGAGCATCGACAATATCTTCGTGTTCGTGCTCATTTTCACGCATTTCCAGGTACCGAAACAGTCGCAGCACACGGTGCTGTTTTGGGGTGTGCTGGGCGCCCTTGCCATGCGTGCGGCGCTCATCCTGGCGGGCTCGGCCATTCTCACCGCCTTCCACTGGGTCATCTACGTCTTCGGCGCCTTTCTCATCGTCACCGGCGTCAAGATGCTCATGACCATCAACGACGAGCCCGACCTTTCCGGCAACCGCGTGACCAAATTCATGCGCAAGCACTTCCGCGTCACGGCGGACTATGTGGGCGAGCGCTTCATGGTGCGCCAGAACAGCGTGCGCTTCATCACTCCGCTCCTCATCGTGCTGGTGCTGGTGGAGTTCTCGGACTTGGTCTTCGCGCTGGATTCCATCCCAGCCATCTTCGCCATAACCAAGGACCCGTTCCTGGTTTACACGTCCAATGTCTTCGCCATCCTGGGCCTGCGCGCGTTGTTCTTCGCCCTCACGGGCATCATCCACAGATTCCACTACCTAAAGTACGGCCTGTCCATCGTGCTTGTGGTGGTGGGGCTCAAGATGGTCGTCAACGGCTACTTCGGGCCGGTCATCCCCACGGAGTGGGCGCTGCTGTTGACTCTGGGCATCCTTGGCGGGTCTGTGGCGCTCTCGCTGCACCGTACGCGCACACTCCCGCCACAAGCCGTGGCGGAGGACGCCTTCCGAGGCTGGGTGCCTGGCAGCCCGGCGAAGGAGAAGGGGGAAGAGGACTAGAAACGGCGCAGCCAGCCTGGATTGAAAAGACTAAAGGGTCAGTACCCAGTCAAACAGGCTTTACCGAAACACGCGAAAGACACGGAGGTATTCATGAATTGCCCGCAATGCAACATATCCCTGGTCATGACGGAACGCAGCGGCATCGAGATTGACTATTGTCCCCAGTGCCGGGGCGTGTGGCTTGACCGCGGCGAACTCGACAAGATCATCGAGAGGTCTGCGGCTTCGCAGCCCTCTGCCCCTGTCCAGCATGCTGCGCCAGTGCCGCCACAGTATCAGCCCTCCCACTACCAGCAGCAGCCAGTGCCGCCCCAGTTCGGCGGGCATGGCGGCCAGCACGACAGCCACTACAAGCACAAGCAGGGGCACAGCTACCATAAAAAGAAATCCATCCTCGGAGAACTGTTCGATTTTTAGCCCGGGGCCATCCGGGTGGCCAAGGCCGGGACCTGGCCACCCGGAACTCCAACCACAAACGCCTCCGGCAGCGGAGCGCCTTGCCCCCTGCGAGGTCCCACCCTGGCCAAGCACATGCTGGCGCGTTCTTGAAACGCCATTGACCGCCTTGGCCAAGAGGGCGCTCGGTTTCTACTCACCGCCACGCACGAAGAGCACATCGCAAGTCGCGGCCTTGAGGATGGCGGAGGGGGCGTCGCGCATGACCTCAAGGCCGCGGCGGAAGGGTGCGGCCATGACGAGGAGGTCATAGCCCTGGGCCGCTTCCATTATTATTTCCTTTGCGATGCGGCCGCCGCTGGCGGTTTTGATGTCAAAGGCCACGCCGGCGGCCTCTGCTTGTCGACGGAAAGCCGCCAATGACGCCTGCTCCTGGCTCAGTTCGTCGTCGCGCGTGTATTCCAGAAACTTGCTGCGGGCTGTGCTTCCCAGCAAGAAATCCGACCCGATGTACACGCTCCACCCGGTGTCCAAGACGAACAGGGCTGTCAGGCTCGCCCCCTTTTCGGAGGCAAGCCTGAGGGCCTCGTCCACGGCCCGGGCCGTATCATCCAGAGCCAGGAGAATCTTCATTAGGGCAGGGTTCCCTTTTCGTGGTCCATGACGATGATGCTCGTCTTGCCTTTTTTCAGCATATCGCCTTCCTTCACGCCCACGGTGAGCACCTTGCCGTTGGTGGAGGCGAGCACATCCTTTGTTGCCAGCTTTTCCTGAAGCTCGCCGTTGACGAACTTCTTGTCCTTGTATTCGAAGGTGTAGATCAGGTCGCCCTTCTTGATCTCCTGGTCCTGCTGGACCTTGATGGCCACGACCTTGCCGTCCTGGTTGGGCTTGATGGTGACCGTGGGCACCACATAGGCCATGTAGACCAGGACGGCGGCCACCACGAGGCTGACGAAGACCATGGCCGCGGCATCTTCATGGCGGTCGGTCTTGAATACGGTCATTTTCCCTTTGGCTTTCTCAGACATATGTTCCTCCGTTAGAAGCTCGCGTCCTTGGACACGAAGAGCATGATGACGACGAGAGCCACGACGTACTTGAGGGTGCCTGCCACCAGGCCGACGCGCAACGGCTTGCCGCCCGCCCTCTTCAGCTCGCGAATGTCGATGTAAGCGCCTTGTCCCACCAGGCCGATGCCGAAGATCCAGCTCATGACATCGCGCAGCAGGTGCAGGGTGTTGGAGCCCTCTGCGCCCAGCCAGCCCAGGGAGGACATGGCGGTCATGCCGAAGAAGCCCAGCACGAAAATGGGGAAGCGGTCCATGAACACCTTGCTCAGCTTCATCTGCGCACCGGCGGTGGAGCAGGACTCGGCAGCCTCGGCCTTGCAGGCCCAGGTGGTAATGATGAAGACCACGAAGGGAATTGAGATGACGCGGACCACGTTCCATATCTCGCCATAGGCAACGGCGGTGCCGGGGGCGAAGGTGGGATTGAAGGCCAGGCAGGTGGCCAGCACCTGGCCGGAGTTGAGGATGCCCGTGCCCACCCAGGCGCCGAACTGGTAGTCGCTCAGGGCCAGCGCCTTGCCGATGAAGGGGCTGATGAACATGGTCATGATGCCGAAGCCGAGGATGGTGGCGATGGCAAGGGCCACTTCAGAGGGCTTGGCGTTGACGCCGGGGGAGGTGGCCACCGCCGCCGAGACGCCGCACACGCCGCAGGAGGCGCCCATGACGCCGATCATGGAACGGTCCATGCCGACGCGCTTGCCGTACCAGAGGACGAAGAACACCGTGCCGAACACGAAGCTTGAGATCAGCAGGATGGCGATGCTGCCCACCTTGGCCAGCTTCTGCAGGGTGTAGAGGCTGCCCAGCATGATGACGCCTGACTTGATGAACAGGCGTGTGGTGCGGAAGCCCGCCTCGGCCCAGTCAGGGATTTTGCCTCCGAAAAAGACGTTGCGGTAGATGATGCCCGCGATGATGGACAACAGGATGTAGTTCAGGCTTAGAACCTGAACGAGCCAGCCCTTCTGCCCAAAGACAACGGCCTCCTTCATCCAGGGCTCGACAAAGGTGCGCAGCAGGTACAGCGTGCCGATCATGACGGCCAGGCCGGGGATGATGGCCAGGATGTGCGCCATGCCTTTTCTTTCTTCCATGTGACTCCTCCAGGTATCTCGGTCTTGCTGGAACCACCACCCATGGCGGCTCGCGTTACGATGTTGCCGGCCTTGAGCAAGGACGGTGCCAGGGCTCGGATCGTTTGTAATAGTCTGAAATCATGTGCCAATTATTGGGCGTGAGTGGACTCTAGTGCTAACTTGAGTTTGCACCTTGCAAATGGAAGGAAGCATCGCTGCAAACGAAAGTTGCCAGGTGTGGCGACTGTGCTTATGGTGACCGCAAAAGGGGCTATGCCGATGCGCCTGAAACCACATTCCCTGCAGAGCAAGTTCCTGGCCGGGCTTGGCTTGGTCATGGCCGCCATGGTGGCCTTCTTCGCCCTCACCTTGAACATGCACCTGGGGCGGCTCATGGAGAGCGAGGCGCGCGAGAAGGCCGCGCTCATCCTCTCGCAGGTGGAGGCCGTTCAGCGTTTCGTGCGCACCCAGCTCAGGCCCGCCATGTACCGTGTGCTGCCCGAGAGCCAGTTCGTCCTGGAGGCCATGAGCACTTCCTACGTCACCCGTTCGGTGATGAGCGATCTGAATCTGGCCAAGGATTCCTTCACCTACAGGCGGGTGGGCATAGGCGCGCGCAACCCGGACTATGAGGCCAACCCCCTGGAGCAGGGGATCATCCATCGTTTCGAGGCGGACCGCTCCCTTGTGCGTGTGGAGGAGTTCGTCAAGCTCGATGGCGAACGGCATTTCGTCACTGCCCGGCCCCAGCGTTTTGAGGCCTCCTGTCTGCATTGCCACGGCGACCCGAAGCTGGCCCCGAAGGAACTCATCGAACGCTATGGGGCCGTGCGAGGCTTTGGCCGCAAGGTGGGCGAGTTGGCGGGCATCGACCTGGTGCGCCTCAAGGTGGAGCGCGACGTGGGCGGCATCCGCGACGCCACCCTTTCCTTCGCAACGTTCTTCGCCGTGGGCATTCTGGTGTTGTTCCTGGTCATTCAGGGCTTTTTCCACCGCCTGGTGGTGCAGAGCCTGCGGCGCGTTACGGGCGTGATGCACCGCATCTTCCCTGAGGAGGCTCCGATGGAGGGGCCTCCCGTCGGCGCGCCACCTGCCAGCCTTCATGCGCGTGAGGACGAGATCGAGGACATCCTGCACGGTTTCGAAGCGTTTGCGGAACATCTGCGTCAGGCCAGGCAGGATCTCAAGGACTATGCCGCGACCTTGGAAGACAAGGTGGCCGACCGCACCGTGGAGCTGACCAGGCAGGCCGAGGAGCGCCGCGCCGACGTAGCCCTGTTCGTCTCGCTCCTCAACAGCCTGAACGAGAGCCAGGCCAAGCCTCAGCTCTTGGCCGCCGCCCTGGCCCTTGTGGCCGGTCGCTTCAAGGCCGCCAGGGCAGCCTACGTCTGCGTTCTCTCGGCAACGGACTTCGCCGCCTGGCCGGACCCCAAAGCCAGGCCAGAGCTGCCCGCGGACTGGCACGAACTGGTTTCTGCCGAGAGACCGCGCTTCACACCTCTGGCCTGGTACATTCCCGTGCAGACCACGGGCACCAGCCGGGGCATCCTTTGCCTGTTTTGGGACGCCGAACAGGAGTCGAGCGGTCGCCAGGCCGACCTGGCCCTGGCCATAGGCCAACAACTCGGCATCGCCATGGAGAACCTGGACGCCCTGGACGGCCTGCTGCGCCAGAACGAGACCCTGTCCTCCATCTTCGAGGGCATCGCCGACCCGCTCCTGCTTCTCGACGCCAGCGCCTCGGTGCTGCTGGCCAACACAACGGCAAAGCGCCTGGCCGCGGAGGTCGACGCCGGGGGGGCGTCGACGCTTCCCGCGCTCATCGCCACGGCCACGGCCGAGGGAGGCTCCGGCGAGTTCGAGCTTCCGGACGGGCGCATCTTCGAGGCCAGCCTGTACCAGCTTGAAAGCCCTGGCGGCAGGCGCAGCGTGGCCTACCTGCGCGAGGTCACGGCCCAGCGCCGCATGGAGGGCCGCATGCGCCAGAACGAGCGCCTGGTGGCCGTTGGCCAGCTTGCCGCGGGGTTGGCGCACGAGATCAACAACCCCCTCGGCGTCATCCTCTGCTATGCCGAGTTGTTGCGCCCGGCCATGTCCGAGCCAGGACCGCAGGCCGACCTGGACGTCATCCTGCGCCACACGGGCCAGGCCCAGCGGGTGGTGCGCGACCTGCTCGACTTCGCGCGGCCCCGGCCTGCCTCCACAGGCCCCAGCTCGGCCGCCGACGTGGCCGCCTCCATCATCGAGGTGCTGCGGCCAAGAGCCAAGGCCGCCAAGATCGAGGTGGTGCTGGCCGCGGCGCCTGATCTGCCGCGGGTGCGCGCCGGGGCCGACGCCCTGGAGCACATTCTGTCGAACCTGCTGTTGAACGCCCTGGATGTTGTGCCAGAAGGCTCGGGCCGGGTGCGCGTAGACCTGGCCGCCGAGCCGGATGGCCGTTTCGTGCAGTTGAACGTGGCCGATAACGGGCCGGGCATTGCGGAGGAGCACTTGGACCGCGTGTTCGACCCCTTCTTCACCACCAAGGAGGTGGGCAAGGGCACGGGGCTGGGCCTGGCCGTGGTCTATGGGCTGGTGCGCGAGCTTGGCGGAACCCTGGCAGTTGAGAACACACCTGAAGGCGGCGCCGTTTTCACCGTGCGCCTGCCTGCGGACGGGTCGGAGGCCCAGGACAGAGGGGAGGAAAAATAGATGGCCCAGCGGATTCTCATCGTGGACGACGAGCGCGACTTCGCCCAGGGGCTGGCCCGGCACATCCAGGCCGGCTTCCCCGATGCCGAATGCGTTCTGGCAGCAAGCGGGGCAGAAGCTCTGGCTCTGCTTGAGGCCGGGGAAACGGAGCTCATGCTTACGGATCTGCGCATGCCCGGCCTGGACGGGCAGGAACTGCTGCGCCAGACCCTGGAGGCCGACCCCCAGCTCACCGTCATCATGCTTACCGGGCACGGCAGCGTCGAGGCCGCCGTGGCTGCGCTCAAGGCCGGGGCCTACGACTTCCTGACCAAGCCCGTGAACCGCGACGACCTGCTGCGGGCCGTGGCCAAAGGCCTGGACCGAGCGAAACTGCTGGGCGAGAACCGCTCCTTGCGGGAACTTGCCCGGCGGCCGGAGCTGGACCGCAGCCTCGTGGGCTCAAGCCCGCCCATGCTGCGCATGAAGGAGGCCATCGCCGCGGTGGCGGCCTCGGACTACACGGTGCTCGTTCGAGGGGAGTCCGGAACCGGCAAGGAACTGGTCGCCGCCAGCATCCACCGCCTGAGTTCGCGCGGCCAGCGTCCCTTCGTCACCGTAAACTGCCCGGCCATCCCCGAGCACCTGCTGGAAAGCGAGCTCTTCGGGCACGTCAAGGGTGCCTTTACCGGGGCTGACAAGGCCCGCCGAGGCCTGTTCGTGGCGGCCCGGGGCGGCACCATCCTGCTCGACGAGATCGGCGATGTGCCCATGAGTGTGCAGACCAAGCTTTTGCGCGTGCTCCAGGAGCGCGAGGTCCGGCCGGTGGGCTCCAGCGAAACAGTAAAGGTCGACGTGCGCATCCTGGCCTCCACCAATCAGGATTTGGAGGCGCGCATTCAGTCGGGCCAGTTCCGGGAGGACCTGTTCTATCGCTTGAACGTGCTTACGGTGGCGACACCGCCCCTGCGCGACCGGCGCGAGGACATCCCCCTGCTGGCGGTGTATTTCCTGGAGCAGGCCTGTCGCGAGATGGGGCTGCCGCCGAAATCCCTCGGCCCGGAGGCCATGGCCTGCCTGTCTGCGCGGCCCTGGCCGGGCAACGTGCGCGAGCTTCAGAGCTTTGTGCGCCGTCTGACAGTGTTCTGCCCGGTGGAGCAGGTGGGGATGGCGCACCTGCGCCAGGCCGAGGGCGGACGGATGGAGGAGTGCGCGCCGCGGCAGGCAGCGGTCCTGGCTCCCTACAAGCAAGCCAAGGCCCATGTGTTGGATGAATTCACCAGGAGCTATCTGAACCAAGTGTTGGAGAAGACAGGCGGCAACGTGAGCGAGGCCGCGCGCATTTCCGGCATTGAGCGCGTCAGCCTGCAGAAGATCATGAAGCGCATGGGGACGAAGTCGACCGGCGGGCCTCGCGAGTAGCCGTCCGTCCGGTGCCCGGGGCCAAGCCTGAGGCCCGGATGCGGGAGCTATGTCCTCCACGCCAGGCGGTGTCTTGATGCGTTTCCAGACTGCGCCAGGGCGCCCAGCCGAGACCCTCTCACTGTTGTAAAGCCAAATAGCAAGGACGCGAGAGGTCGCGTCCTTATACAGTGCTGATATGCTTGGTGCCCAGGGTCGGATCAGAACCGGCATAACCCGAATGTTGAGGAATTTTAAGTCTCTACTTTGCGTTGATTATTACAGTGTTGCATGCAGACCACGAATAGTTTCTGGTGTTTGCGTACGCTTGCGCATTCACGAATGATCACTGGTTTGCACTCGCAGTGGAGCAAAATTGGAGCAAGGTAGTGCCCCCTGTGTGCATTGGTTATGGCGTGGCTGTTTCGATCCTGAATGTCGTCCTCAAGTGTTGTTCTTGCTGTTGTTGCTAATGCGCGGGAACATCAGGATGAAGCGTGCTCCCTGGCCGGAGCGCGGCCGGGCGTGAATGGTGCCACCATAATCCTGTACGATGCCGTAGCTGATGGACAGGCCGAGCCCCGTCCCTTTGCCCACCTGCTTGGTAGTGAAAAAGGGCTCGAAGATACGGCTGCCTAAGTCGCGCGGTATGCCCACGCCGGTGTCGGCCACCTCGGCCATGACCGTGCGTCTGCGGGCGCGTGTGCGAAGAGTGATGCGCCGGTCGCGCGGACCGCAAGTGACGCCTGCGCACTTGTCCTCAATGGCATCGCGGGCATTGAGTAAGAGGTTCATGAACACCTGTTCCAGGCGGTTCGGGTCTGCCATGATGAGGGGTAGCCCCTCGGCCAAGTCGAAGACCACCTCAATGCCGCGCACCTTGAGCTGCTGACTGAAAAAGTCGAACGCACGCTGCACCACATGGTTCAGGTCCACGGGTTGTGCGTCCTGCGTTGCTGGCTTGCGGCCGAACTCGCGCATGTGGTTGATGATGCGCGTGCTGCGCTCCACGTTGTTGCGGAGCTTGTCGGCCATCTCGCGCAGGGTGGCCTCGTCAGGCGCCT
Source organism: Humidesulfovibrio sp. (assembly GCF_031082295.1). Classification (GTDB taxonomy): domain Bacteria; phylum Desulfobacterota; class Desulfovibrionia; order Desulfovibrionales; family Desulfovibrionaceae; genus Humidesulfovibrio. The sequence goes on along the minus strand of NZ_JAVHLD010000008.1, from coordinate 26,461 downwards.
GGCCGAGCTCAAGCTTGCGCACGAACAGGTTGGCAACCATTTGCATGACGGCCAAGGGTTGGTTCAGCTCGTGGGCAACGCCTGTGGCCATCTCGCCTAACGTAGCCATCTTGGAGGCTTGCACCATCTGGCGCTCGGCACGGATGCGCTCGGTGACATCCGTGGCAGTGGCCAATACGACCTTGCGGTCATCGGACTCGGAGATGGCGGTGATGATATTCACATAAAACAACCTGCCATCCTTGGCTTGATTTCGCACACGGTACATGGCCTGCCCTAGCCCTAGGTTGGTGGCGCCGGTCTCGGCCTCCTCAGGATGGAAGATAAGCCGGACATTCTGCCCAATGAGTTCTCCTCGGCGATACCCATAGAGCATGGCGGTGCTGCGGTTCACGTCAAGGATGGTCATGTCGTTGGCGTCGAGGACAAACAAGGCGTTGGGTATGTTGTTGAAGATGTCCTGGTATTTTCGATCGCTTTTGCGCAGTTCCTCCTCCAGGCGCTTGCGAGGGGTGATGTCCAGACACATTTCCATGGCTGCGGTGATGTTCCCCTCCTCGTCGTACAGAGGTGAGGTCTTGACGATCCAGTGGGCGGAGGTGCCGTCCTTATAGACGCCCGTTTCCTCGGTGAAATGCGGTTGGCCGTCCTGAAAGGTCTTTTCAACGGGGCATTGTGGGCACTTTTCAGTGCGGCCTTTGTAGGCCTCATAGCAGTATCCGCCCTTGTTCACTTGGAACAGGTCGGAAAAGGTCTGGTTGTAGCGCAGCAGACGAAAATTACGGTCCTGCACCGTGATGATGCAGGGCACACCCTCGAAGAGTTTCTGATAGAGCTGGCGCTGCTTGATAATTTCCCCATGCTTGCTGCTGATCTCCCGACACATCAGCCCGATGGCGTCGGCCAACTCCCCCAATTCGTCACGCTGGGGGATGTTGAGCGCACAGTCCATCTCCCCGTCGGCGATTCGGCGGGTGACGCTGATCATGGCCCGGATTGGCCGCTGGATGAGGAGGTAGATGACAGCGTAGAGAACGGCAAAGACCCCGGAGAGGAAGATGCAAAGGGAAAGGGTGTTGGATTCCAACAGGGCCTGGAGGGTCTCCTGTTGCTTGCGCAGGGTCATGTCGAGGACAAGCACCCCCAGTACCTTCTCCTCCAGACGGTGGAAGTGGCAGGAGGCCGTGGCGCAGCCCTCGTCATTGGTGATGGGGCTGAAAATGGTTAGATGGCGCTCGCCGTCCGGGCCATCCTTGATGCGGGTGCGCTCCTCCATGTCCAGGGAAGCAGGGACGGGCTTGCGCTCATGGCAGGAGGCGCACTGAAAGCCACCCGCTGGCCAGCGCTGGCCAACCTCCTCCTCTCGGCTGGCAAACATGACCAGCCCTTCCTTGTTTAGGATGCGCACCCCGGAAATGCCTTCCATGCGCCCGGTGCGGGCCACAATCTTCTGCAGTTCGCCACGTTCGTTGCGCATCATGGAGCTGGAGGCGCCGGACTTGATGGTCTCACAAATGCGGTCGGCTATGAGGTAGGCGTTCTTTTCCGCCAGTTCGCTGAAGCTGCGCGTGTTGAACTTGTACAGGAAGACAGCCAACCCCAGAACGAGGACAACAAGACAGCCCATGATCTTGGCGGCCAGGGGCAGGCTGGGGCGCAGGCGGTACAGCCGTGTGATCATCACTGGCCTTCCGTGTGTCCCTTGCCCCTTTCAGGCTGGGTGAGCGGTAGCCAGACGGTGATGCGCGTTCCCTCGCCCAGGCTGGAGTCTACCTCGATACCGCCGTGGTGCTGTTCGATGATGCGATTTGAGATGAACAAGCCGATGCCCGTGCCCTTGCTGCCCTTGGAGGAGAAGAACAGCGTGAACATCTTTTCGCGGGCTTCGCGGTCCATTCCAACACCGGTGTCGGTGATGGTAAACACGGCCTTGTCGCCCTCTGCAGCCACGCGAAAACCCATCTTGCGAGGCCTGCCCGTGGTTTCGGAGAGGCAAGCGTCGATGGCGTTTTCCAAAAAGTTCACCATGGCCGAGGACAGTGCCGTGTAGTCGGCCTCGAAATGTCCCTGTGAGCCGTCGAAGTCGCAGGTGAGGGCGATGCCCGCGTGGGCGGCTTTACTCTCCACGAGGTTGGCCAAGTCCTTGGCAAAGGCCTGCAGGTCGAGTTCTGCATACTCCAGGTCGCGGCTCTTGGCGTAGTATAGGATGTCGAGCACCATCTTGCGGATGTGCTGGATGCGGTGGCGCACAGTGTCCCAGCCGCTCTGGATCTTTTCCAGGTCACATTTCCTAAGGCCGGATTCAACCCGGTACATGCCGCCGTCCAGGCCCATGAGTAGGCCCTTGACCCCGTGGGACATGCTGCCGAGCATCATGCCGAGAGAGCTGAGGTGGTCTTGCAACTGGCGGATCTGTGTGATGTCCGTGGACACCTCCATGACTTTTTCCACGCGGCCCGCTGCATCGAAAAGCGGAGCGGTCCAGATGAGGATGTTTCGGGGCTCGCCGAAGCGGTCAGTGACCACTGTTTCCGCTTGGTGGCGGGTTCCGTCTTCAAAGGTTGTGAGGATGGGGCACTCCGGACAAGGCTCAGCCCGGTGCTTGTAGGCCGCATAGCAGGCCGTGCCGAGGGTGGCTCCGAAATCGCGCAGGAAAGTCTTGTTGGCCTCCACCACATGGAGCGAGCGGTCCTGCACGGTGATGGCGCAAGGCACAGCATCGAAGAGGTCGCGGAAGCGGCGCTGGCTGGACACCAGCTCGCTGTGCAGGCGCTCCACCTCTGTCAGGTCCACGGCGATCTCAAGAACCATGCTGACATCGCCGCCGTCGCCGGTAATGGGCGTGGTCGAAACCAGTGCGTGGAAACAGGTGCCGTCCACGCCTTGCAGTGTCTCGTGGCTTGAGCCGGCGAGGCCGCTCTTCAGGGCCTCGTCCACCGGGCAGCCCCGGCCCCCGGGGTAGGCCGAGCCGTAAACCGCCCAGGACTCACGGCCATCGGGCTCGCCCAGGCGCTCGCAGTACAGGGTGTTCGCCGAGATGATGCGCTGCTCACGGTTGTGGATGGACACGAAGCAGGGCAGCTCGCCCAGAGTGCCTGCCTCGCCTTCGCCGCTTTTGACGAAGCGCATGGCCGAGGACAGGCCCTCTACGATCTGCTTGGCCGCGAGCCTGCGCTCCAGTTCCACCAGCCGGGCGCTCTTCTCCGCCACCATGCGTTCCAGATTTTCGGTGTAGTCGCGCACTAGCTCGCGCATGGCGATGCGCTCTTGGGCCTTTTTCAGGCCGTGCTCCAACAGGTTGTCGTCGATGGGCTTGGTGATGAAGTCGGCCGCGCCGAACTTGAGGCTTGCTATGGCCAATTCCATGTCCCCGTGACCTGAGATCATGATGACCTCGGTGTCCGGGCTCAATGCCTTGATGGCTTTGAGCAGGCCGATGCCGTCCAGGCCTGGCATCTTGATGTCGGTGAGCACGATGGGTGGGCGCGCCGTCTTGAACAGGGCCAAACCGTGGTCGCCGTCCGCCGCGGTGAGCACGGAGAAACCGAGGTCGGTGAGAAGCATGGCCAAAAGCTCGCGGATGTCCTGCTCGTCGTCCACAAGCAGGACGGTGGTCCTGGCGCTCGGCGTAGGGTCTGGCTCTGGGTGGGCTGGGTGCATCAGAATGCCTCTGTGGTCTCGGGTAGCGCGCCCCCGGCGCGGCGGGCGGGCGCACATTTCCCGCCGCGCCAGCGCGCTGTGCGATTAGGCCAGGGTCTTGGCGATCAGGTCCAGCAGCACAGCCGGTTCTACCGGCTTGGTCAGCGTGGGAATGTCCTTGGTCAATACAGCGGGGCGGGGGCCAACACCGCTGATGACGATGATCGGCGTCCCCTTCAGTGCCTCGTCCTTGCGCAGGCCGATGTAGAACATTGTGCCGCCCTTCTCGGGCATGTCCATGTCCAGGGTGATGAGGTCAGGGGAAAAGGCCTTCACCTGCTCCAGCCCTTCGATACCGTTATAGGCCCTGGCGGTGAGGTAGCCGTTGTCGGTCAGGACCTCTTCCAGAAAGTCAACCACTGCGGGGTCGTCGTCCACGATCAGGATTTTCTTGCTCATGTGAGTCCTCCTGCCGCTGCCTGCGGCGGGTATTTTTTGTGGCGCGGCCCGGTCGGCGTTGGCTCTAACCGCCGGGCCGCGCGTGGGCGCTTTCTGCGGGGCGGTGTCGGTCGCCCCGTCGTTAGCTTTTAGCCGGACAGCTTGCCCAGATTCTTGGTCAGTTCAAGCATGACGCCAAGACCCTTGCGGGCTTCCTTGCTGCTCATGCCGGTCACCAGGCCCAGCGGACCGCATTCCTTGCATTCCTTGAGGTCCATGGTGGTCATGAGGTCGGCCATCTTCTCCAGCATCTCGCGTGCCTGCGGGGTGCTGATCTTCTTGATCAGGCCGAGCATGGAGACAAAGCCATCGCCCATGACCTCGATGTCCTCGGGCGAGTAAGCACGGGCCATCTTGCCGCGGACCTCGACCATGGCCTTGTACATGCGGAACACGCCCTTCTGGTCCATCTCGTCGAGGAACTCGATGCCCTTGGGCACGGCGGAGTGCAGGAGCGGCTCGATGGTCTGCCAGAGGTCGATGATGTTTTCCATCTGCTCCAGCAGGTAGGTGAGGTTCTTGATGCTGCGCAGCAGGCGCTTGAGCAGGGCGAAGATGTCCTCGAGCTGGAAGCCCGCCTCTACCTCGCCGAACTCCTTCATCAGGGTCTTGAAAGCGTCGTGCATGATGGGAGTCAGGTCATGCTTCAGTTCCTGCCAGCCCTTGGAGGCGTCGACCAGGTACTTGAGCTGCTGCTCCATCCCCTCAATGCGTTTGAGAACCTGTTCTTCCATTACGTTCCCCCTGCGCTAGGCGCCGACCAAGTGGTGGCGCATCTTGCCGGCCATGAACATCTGGGATTCCAGCGGCAGTTCGTGGCCCTTGAGCATCAGGTTGAAATAGACCCACTTGAACATCATCTTGCCCCAGTAGTTGAAGTGGCTTTCGCCAAGAAGCGCGAAGGGGCCAACGCCGGGGAAGGGGTATTTGCCCTGCAGGGGTTCGACTTTGTAGTTGAAGTCGATGAGGTAGGCCTGCTCGTAGCCGGAGACGATGAAGCAGGTGGAGTGGCCGTCGAACTCGGGCCGGGGCTCCTCGCCGTCGATCTCGCGCAGCAGGTTGTCGCAGACGATGTCGGCCTGGTAGTGAGCCACGCTGCCGGCCTTGGAGGTGGGGCAGTTGGTGGCGTCGCCGATGACGTAGCAGTTGGGGATGTTCTTGGCCTTGAGAGTGTGCTTGTCGGTGTCCACGTAGCCCATGGCGTCGCCCAGTCCGGAGTCCATGATGATCTGGGAACCGAAGTTGGGCGGAATGGACACGAGCAGGTCGTAGTCGACCTTTTCGCCCTTGACGCTCTCGATGGTCTTCTCGCCCACGTTGACGCCGGCGATCTCGAAGTTGGGGACGATCTTGATGTTCTTCTCTTCGCAGACCTTGCCCAGAACGCCAGCGGCCACGGGCTTGGTGAAGGCGCCGGTGAGCGGAGTCACGAGCTCGATCTCGATGTCCTTGCGAACTCCGTTGATGGTGAAGAACCAGTCGGCCAGATAGACGAACTCCAGCGGGGCAACCGGGCATTTGATGGGCATTTCGGCGATGTTCAGCACCACCTTGCCTTTCTTGTAGTACTTGAGTTTCTTGTAGAGGGCCTGAGCGCCGGTGGGAGTGTAGAAGTCGTGGATATTGCCGTGCCAGTCGTCCATCATTCCTTCGATCTCGTCGGGCATGATGCGGCATCCGGTGCCGATGACCAGCCAGTCGTAATCATACTCGCCTTTCTCGGTCTTGACCTGTTTCTTTTCAGGATTGATGTTGACGATGGTGTCCTGAACAAAGGTCACGCCTTCGGGGATGAAGTCACTCTTGGGCTTCATGCAATCGGCCAGGGAGTAGACGCCGAAGGGGACAAAGAGCCAGCCGGCCTGATAGTGATGTTTCCAGTCGCGGTCGATGACCGTGATCTTCCAGTCGTCGCCAAGAGATTTGGCCATTTTTGCGGCGACGATGGTGCCGCCTGCTCCAGAACCGAGAATGAGCAATTTTTTCATGATCTTCTCCTTTAATGGTGCATGAAATCTGAGCCGGCCTTCATCAAATAAGGCGGGGGCGCCCTGGCTGGCGCGGGGCTGTCTGCCCGCTCCCCGGTTTCCTCCTGCGGGAGAGTCTGCTTCTGCCCGTGGCGACGCTCACGTCGCGCCAGGGCTTTGGGCTGTGTGCTTCGCACGCGGCTCTGGAGGCGTGGGCCGCCCGGGCCATACGGGCCGCCCGGGACGGGCAGGCTTCGCGTGAGTCGACCATGAGGTCGGCCAGGGTGATGGCCTGGAAGCGCTGCTCCATCTGTCGCGCGATACCGCTCCAGATGTTGCCGGTGGGGCAGCCATCGATGAGCAGGCAGTCGATGTCGGCCTCGCAGCACTGGGGCTTGAAGACCGCACCCTCCATGGTGGTCAGAATATCGGCCAGGGTGATTGTCTGCGGGGTGCGGCCAAGAATGTAGCCGCCAGTGGCTCCGCGCAGGCTCTTGAGCATGCCTGCGGTCTTGAGCGGACGGACGATCTTCTCTAGGAGCTTCCCGGAAATGCCGATGATGACGGAGAGTTCCGAGGCGCGCATGGGGGGACTGTCCCCGTGATGCGCGAGTTCAAGCAGGATTCTGGTCGCGTGGCAGGTTCTTGCGGTTGGTTTCATGCCTGTCCCGTTGTTTGTCGGTGCAGCTTGAGTTCGATCAAGACAAACGGTATTCATTCAATCGCGATAAGCCTAAGTGCGATAAACTTAATCTCGATTGAATGAGTCGTGTTTTTATAAAAAAAACCTACGGCGTCAAGGGGATTTGTGAATAAAAGAGCAATTAAATTTTATTGCCTTTTAAACCAATGCATTACCTTACCCCCACGGAATCGCGGGGATGGGCAGATACTCCCGTGACACTGGGGAATAGGCGAAGGGACTATGGAATGGGCGTGGTGCGGAGGGAATTGGTCAGCAGTCGCAGCCGTGGGGGGTGCCCAGGATCACGTCATCCTGCAGGTCCCTGATGCTGATGTCCTCAAGTTCGGCCTCCATGACCTGGGTGACGCGCACCCAAGCCCGGTGGCTGCGGCAGGTTGGCGAGCGGTGGCAGGTATTCGGATCCTCACAACAGTGGGTCAGGCAGAGGCTGCCCTCGATGATGCGGATAATGGCCGCCAGGGTGATGTCCTCTGGCTTGGCCGAAAGCACGTAACCGCCGGAGGCGCCGCGGGTGCTCTCCACCAGCTTGGCCTTTTTGAGAGGTTTAAGGATCTGCTCAATAAAGCGCACCGACACGCCGGTATGCTCGGATATGTCGGACGTGCGCACTGGGCCTTGGCCCTGGTAGGTGGCAAGATCAAGTAGGATGCGCACGGCGTAGCGCGCCTTGGCGGAAAGTTTCATGGCACTCGATGGTTGTTTGCGTTTCCCGATGGCGTGGATCATCGGGCAGAATTTATTGCCCTATGCACCACAGAGGAGGAATTGGCAACGCAAAATCTCACATTGTGATTCTGTTCACATGCGTATGCGCTGCTGCCACTGGAGTCGAAGATGATCTGCTGTTAACAACTGATTTACGTGTGGAGATTGCTATTCCAATGGTGCGCAGAATGGGCCTGGCACTCTCCTGTCCCATTTGGTGAGGCGAGTGGAGTAGAATTGGAGCGAACGCTATATGACTATAACAGCGTAACATACTCTTTAAACATAGCTAATTGATGCAGTTGGTGCCCAGGGTCGGAATCGAACCGACATAACCCGAAGGTCGAGGGATTTTAGTCTCTGTTTTGTTCTCATTATTACAGTATGTTGCAGCAATGTCTCGAATGGTTTCTGGTGGTTGCGTACGCATGCGCATTCACAAATGATCACTGGTTTGCCGTCGCAGTGGAGCAAAATTGGAGCAGCTTTTCCGGCGAATAGCCCTATGCTTTGAAGTTTGGGATTTCTCCGGATCCTGCCTCAAGCGGATTCCTTCTTGGGCGCTTGCTGTCTGCACGCATAACGACTTCAAAAAAAATTCCCCCCCCCCATTGACCCAATCACATCAATCGGATATGCAAATCATAATAGTTCATTCTCATACCTTTCAAGTCCAAAATGGTCCTGACCGATCCCCATCCGCGTCGCGTAACCTCAGGAGGGCAGCATGGCGAGACAACCGGCGAAAGAAGACTCCCTGCTCCGAATGCAGAAGGAGTTGAAACGGGCCAAGGAGAAAGACCAGAAGACGGTCCGCTGGATCATGGTCATCGACCAGGCCAAATGCGCAGGCTGCCATGCCTGCACAGTGGCCTGCGCCGCCGAGAACAAGCTGCCGCCAGGCGTCATCTACCGCCCTGTTACCGAACATGAGTTCGGACAGTTCCCCAACGTCCGGCGCAGCTTCCAGCCACGGCCCTGCATGCAGTGCGACAACCCGCCCTGCGTCACTGTCTGCCCTGTGACGGCCACCTATAAGAACGCCCAGGGCGTCACGGTCATCGACTATGCCCGCTGCATCGGCTGCCGCTACTGCCTGGCAGCCTGTCCCTACGGGGCGCGCACCTCGGACTTTGCCGAGTGGCACGCCAAAGGGGTCCCTACGCTCAGGAGCGTCACCGCTGGCGGCGACTGGGCCGCTGCCGGATATGAGGAGAAGCCCGCAGCGGAATACAGCAAGACCTGGGACCCGCGCAGCGACCGCAACTCGCCCGTGGGCAACGCCCGCAAATGCCATTTCTGCCTGCACCGTCTGGCCGTGGGCATGCTGCCCGCCTGTGTGACCACCTGTGTCGGCAGGGCAACCTACTTCGGCGACCGCAACGATCCCAAGGCCCTGGTGCGGGAGTTGATCGGCTCGCCCCGAGTCATGCGGCTCAAGGAAGAGATGGGAACCAAGCCGGCTGTCTACTATCTGGTCTAGGGGGAAGCAATGGACAATAAATCCAATAAGCTCATAGTGCTGGCTGTGGCGGGTCTGGTGGTGGGAGGCTGGGGCCTTGTGGACCGTCTCCTGCACGGTCTCAATCCTGTTGCCTTTGGCTCGGTCATCCCCTGGGGCCTGTGGGTGGCCTTTTACCTGTTTTTCCTGGGTCTCTCGGCGGGTGCTTTTTTGGTGACCATTCTGGCCTATGTCTTCGGCCTCAAAAAATTTGAGGCGGCAGCACCCCTGGCGGCTTTCACTGTGCTGGTGGCCCTGCTCTGCGAGGTCCAGTTCATCCTCCTCGACTTGGGAACCATGCACCGCGCCTTCTACCAGTTCTTCCTGTCCCCCAACTTCTCCTCGCTCATGTTCTGGATGATGGTTCTTTTCATCGCCATGCTGGGCCTCTACCTGACGAAAACCTGCGTCCTCATACGTGGTGCCGTCGTGGCCTTGGCCGCTGACAGGACATGCTGCTACCGGGGCCTCTATCGATTCCTCGCTTTTGGCCAGACTGCATACGACGAGTCAATCCGCGTGGCGGACCAACGCCTTGTGCGTAAACTCTCCTGGGTGAGCCTGCCCGTGGGCTTGCTCTTCTATTGGGTCAACGGCGCATTCTTCGCCGTGGTGCCGGGGCGACCTTTGTGGAACAGCGCCTTGACCCCTGTTATGTTTGTGGTGGCGGCCCTGCTCTCTGGCGGGGCGCTCATTGCCTTCCTCATGTTGACCTTGCGCGGCGACGACGCCGAAGGCCGCGAGGTCGGCCTTGGCCTCGGCAGGGCAGTATATTATCTGCTGCTGGCGTTTCTGCTTCTGGAACTAACCCAGCTATTCATCGCATCGACTTCTAACCGGCCCGATGCGGCCTTTGCCCTGGAGCGCATCATCACCTCCGGGGGTGGTCTTCTCTTCGGGGTCGTGCATCTGTGCATTGGCAGCCTGCTCCCCCTGGTCCTGCTGCGGGGCGGCGCTTCCAGCCCAAAAGCCGTGATCTGGGCCTGCGCCCTCATCGTGGTGACCTTTGTCGCCTTCCGCTTCAACTTTGTCGTTGCCGACCTGGCCGTGACGAGACTGGAAGGGCTTGAGGCGTCCTACGTCCACTTCCGGCTGTCTGCGGACTACGTTCCCAACCTCAATGAATGGCTGGTGAGCCTCTGGGTTGTGTCCACCGGCCTGCTGGCCTTTGTCCTGGGGACTCGCTTCCTGCCCGTGGTCGGACCGCTCAACGGAGGTGAATTCCATGCCTAAGCGCACCAAATTCAACGACGCCGGCCCTCACTCCCATGAAATGGACCGTCGCGAGTTCATCAAGTGCACGGCCCTGGCGGGGGGGCTGGCCGCCTCCGGCGCCCTGGCCCTGCACCAGGCCTTCAGCGGAGACGCCCTGGCCGCCGAGGGCGGGGCTTACACCCACGCGGACCCGGAAAACCAAGTCTACTCCGTGTGCCAGCAGTGCAACACCAACTGCGGCATCAAGGTCAAGATCGTGGATGGCAAGGCCGCCAAGATCGACGGCAACCCCTTCAGCCCCTGGACCATGGCCCCGCAGCTGCCCTACAAGACCCCGTTGGCCCAGGCCGCAACTGTTGAGGGAGCGCTGTGCCCCAAGGGCCAGGCAGGCATCCAGACTCAGTACGATCCCTACCGCATCGTCAAGGTGCTCAAGCGCGCGGGCAAGCGTGGCGAGGGCAAGTGGAAGTCCATCCCCTTCGAGCAGGCCGTTGCCGAGATCGTGGACGGCGGCGACCTGTTCGGCGAGGGCAAGGTGGAAGGTCTCAAGGATATCTGCGTGCTCAAGGACGTGGACGTCTCCAAGGCCCTGGCAGAGGACACCGACGCGGTGGTCAAGGGCAAAATGACCCTGGACGAGTTCAAGGCCAAGCACGCGGACAACCTCAAGTACCTCATTGACCCCGACCACCCGGACCTGGGGCCGAAGAACAACCAGTTCGTGTTCAACTGGGGACGGCTCAAGGGCGGACGCAGCGACTTCGTGCAGCGCTTCTGCGGAGCGCTCGGCACCAACAACCGCCACGGGCACACCACCGTGTGCCAGGGGTCGCTGTACTTCACCTGCAAGGCCATGAGCGACCAGTACCAGGACGGCAAGTGGACGGCCGGCAGCAAGTTCTACTGGCAGGCCGACCTAGCCAACTCCGAGTTCGCCATCTTCGTGGGGGCCAACCCCTACGAGGCCAACTACGGCCCGCCCTGGCGCATCCCCAAGATGACGGACGGCATTGCCGATGGCAGTTTCCGCTTCGCAGTCATCGACCCCCGCTGCTCCAAGACCGCCTCGCGTGCCTGGAAATGGTTGCCGGTGAAGTCGAGCGGAGTGGGTGCCGTGGCCATGGCCATGATCCAGTGGATCATCGAGCACAACCGCTTCGACGCCCGCTACCTGTCTTGCGCCAACAAGGCCGCTGCCAAGGCCGCGGGCGAACCAACCTGGACCCAGGCCGCCTGGCTGGTGAAGGTGGGCGAGGACGGCAAGCCCGGCGCATACCTGCGCGGGTCGGACCTGGGGATGAAGAAGGAGGTCCGAAAGAACAAGGAGGACAAGGAATACGAGTATGATTCCTTCGTGGTCCTCTCCGATGGCAAGCCCCTGGCCTTCGATCCCAATCATGAGGATGCCGCCGCCGTGGGCGACCTGCTGGTGGACACCGAGGTCAACGGGATGAAGGTCAAGACCGTGCTCCAGGTCTACAAGGAAGTAGCCTTGGTCAAGACCATGGACCAGTGGGCCGAGATCGCTGGACTCAACGCTTCGGACATTGCGGACCTGGCGCGCGAGTTCACCAGCCATGGCAAGAAGGCCGTGGCCGACATCCACCGGGGCGTATCGCAACACACCTCAGGCTTCTACAACGTTCTGGCCTGGTTCATGGTGAATATTCTCATCGGCAACCACGACCACATGGGCGGCCTGTGCAAGGCCACCACCTACGATGCCTCGGGCAAGAAACCGGGCCAGCCGTTTGAGGTGGGCAAGGTCAAGGCGACCAAGTCATACGGCATCAACATCATCCGGGGCGGCAATGCCTTTGACAAGACGACCCTGTTCGACAAGTTCCCCGCCAAGCGCGTCTGGTATCCCTTCTGCTCCGACGTCTACCAAGAGGTCATCCCCAGCATCGGCGATGCCTACCCCTACCCGGTCAAGGCGCTCATGCTGTACATGGGCACCCCGGTTTACTCGCTGCCCGCAGGGCATGAGCTCATCAGCATCCTCTCGGACACCAAGAAGCTGCCGCTGTTCATCACCTCGGATATCACCGTTGGCGAAACAAGCATGTACTCGGACTACATCTTCCCGGACCTGACCTACCTGGAGCGCTGGGAGTTCTCCGGTTCGCACCCCTCGGTGCCGTTCAAGGTCTTCCCCATCCGCCAACCCGTGGTGGAGCCGCTGCCCGAGATTGTCACGGTCTTTGGCGAGAAAATGCCCATCAGCATGGAGAGCATGTTCCTGGGTCTGGCCGAGAAAATGAAACTGCCGGGCTTTGGCGAGAACGCCTTCGGCCCAGGCCTTCACCTGAAGCGCGAGGAGGACCTGTACCTGCGCATGGTGGCCAACGTTGCCTACGGTGAGAAGGAGGAGGGCGCGGACAAGGTGCCTGCGGCCTCCAAGGAGGAACTGGAACTCTTTGCCAAAAGCCGCCGCCACCTGCCCGCCACGGTTTTCGACCTGGCGCGCTGGAAGGCAGTGGTGGGCGAGGAGCTGTGGCCCCACGTGGTCACGGTGCTGGGCCGGGGCGGCCGCTTCCAGGACTTCGAGAAGGCCTACAAGGACGGCCTGCTGGCCAACAAGTACGGCAAGCTGCTGGGCATCTACCTGGAAAACCAGCTCAAGACCAAGAACTCCATGACCGGCAAGCCGTACCTGCATTACGCGGACTACGTGCCCGGGCCGTTTGACTGCACCGGCAAGCCTCTTGACGACGAGAAGCAGGGCTATGACCTGACCCTGCTGACTTACAAGGCCGTGACCCAGACCAAGAGCCGCACCAGCGGCAATTATTGGACCCTGGGACCGCTGCCGGAGAACGCCATCGAGATCAACACCATGGACGCCCAGCGCCTGGGCCTCAAGACCGGCGACCTGGTGAGGGTCACCTCGCCCAGCAACCCAGACGGGGTCTGGAATCTTGGGCCGAACTCGAAGAAGCCCATGGTGGGCAAGGTCAAGGTCATGGAGGGCATCCGGCCCGGCCACATCGCCTTTGCCCTGGGCTTCGGCCACTGGGCCAACGGCTCCGGGGCGCAGACCATCGACGGCGTCACCATCCCCGGCGACAAGCGCCGCGCGGGCGGTGTGCACGCCAACGCGGCCATGCGCGTGGACCCGGTGCTGAAGAACACAGGCCTGGTTGACCCCGTGGGCGGCAGCGCCGTGTTCTACCAGAGCCAGGTCAAGCTGGTGAAGGTCTAGTCCTATAGCCACTCACAGCGCGGGCGGAGGCACATGCTTCCGCCCGCTTTTTGCGTGTGGGGAGGAACGTGTCATTCGACGTCGTCTCCTTCCCCGCCGGTATACTCGATTGCATTTCGATGCGTCCCTCCTGGGAGTAACGAGGCGGAAATGATGCGCACTCTCGTTGCCTCATGGCCTGTCATGGGCAAAGGCTGTTCAGGGATTGCACAATACACATCAGAACGAAAAAGCCCCGCCGCGAACATCCACGTTCGTAGCGGGGCCTTGTGTTTGCTTGGTGCCCAGGGTCGGAATCGAACCGACATAACCCGAAGGTCGAGGATATTTGGGTCTCTATTTTGTGCTAATTATTACAGCATTTTGTGGGAATGCCTTGAATGATTTCTGGTGGTTGCGTACGCATGCGCATTCACGAATGATCACTCGTTTGCACTCGCGGTGGAGCAAAATTGGAGCAAGTCTTCGGTCCAGTTCATCCATGTCTCAATTCCTGCCCAACCCGCCCTCATGGAATCTTGAGCGGATCTGCCATACTAACCCTGCTCCGCTGAGTACACCAAACGTAAGTGTGGGATCTGGCCGGGCTGTTGGATCAGAAACTACATGAACCGCCTGAACAACTCCGCCAGGGCCGCGCCGTCTTCCACCGTCGGCTGCACGGGCACCTGGGCCAGGATGCCCAGGCCTTCGCTGGCATCGTGAAAGGCCTCAGGGGTCTGGTCGCTAACCACGACGATGTTGACCATGGCATTGACCTGGATGAGCTCCTTGACCAGCTTGAGCGGTGGACCGCCCCGAAGTCCTTCGTCCAGGACCATGAAGGCCGGGGGCAGCGTCTTCAGCGTGGCCTGGGCGTTGACCCAGCCGTCGGTGAAGCGCAGCGCCAAGCCGGTGTCCTGCGCCAGGGCATCGGCAAAAGGTGCAAGCTCAAGTGCGCGCCGAGTGACGATGAGAATGTGCATCGAGCCCTCCGTACCGACTGGGGCTAATGCCCGCCGCCACAGGTGAACTCGGTGCTGAAGGCCGGTAGCGAGCCCATGAGGAAGGCCCGCACCGCATGACCAACGCTGGGCGCGTTCGAGCCATGATAAACCTGCACGCCCACCTGCTGGAAACCCATGAGCGGGCGCATGCCCATGCCTCCGGCGATGAGCACCTTGACGCCGTTGCCCGCCAGATGGTTCACCGGCGCCATGCAGCCGCCCTGCTGGTGCGGCACGTTGGGCAGGGTGCGCACGTCCAGGATCTTGCCGTCTCTGGCCTCCACGATGGTGTATATGTCGCAGTGGCCAAAGTGCTGGCCCAAGGCCGCGTCAAGGCCGCCGGGATTCTCGGAAGGGATGGCGATGATGAGGCTTTCCATTCTCTGTCTCCTAAATGTTGGGTGTTGGTTGGAAGAGCGCAGGCCGCGCAGCGGCCCTGGGCTCAAAGTCGACGATCTGGCCCCATATGGTGCGCAGGGCTTCGGAAAATGGAGTGGCAGGCAGTTCGGTGACGCACTTGGCCTGGACCATGGCCCGCACCACAACCTCGTCGTGGGGCAGAAGCCCCAGCACGGCGAGTTCCCGCTCGCGGCAGAAGTTTTCAATGTCCATGCTGTTTTGGAGGTTCAGGTCGAACTTGTTGATGACGACGCCGGCGGGGATGCGGAAGTGGCCGCACAACTCTGCCACGCGCAAGAGGTCGTGCAGGCCGGAGGGCGTGGGCTCGGTGACGATGACAGCCTGGCTTGCCCCGGAAAGCGAGCTGATGACCGGACAACCGATGCCCGGCGCGCCGTCGCAAAGCATGAGCGACAGGCCGAGTCTCTCGGCCCGGTTGCGCGCCTCCTTTTTGAGCAGGGCCACCAGCCGCCCGGAGTTCTCCTGGCCGGGATAGAGCTGGGCGTGGATCATGGGGCCGAAGCGCGTGCCGGAGGCGTACCATTCCCCGCAGTGCTTCTCCTTGAAGTCTATGGCTTCCGCCGGGCAGAACTGCGCGCAAACCTTGCAGCCCTCGCAGCGCAGGGGATCGATGCAGTAGCCCGCAAAGTCCTCTCCGGAGGGCTTGCGCACGGCGCCGAAGCGGCAAAGATCGACGCAGGTTCCGCAGGCCACGCATTTTTCCCGGTCGATGACGGCCTCGAAACCGGAGTGGAAGTCGTGCTCCTCCTGACGATCAGGACCGAGCAGCAGGTGCAGGTCCGGGGCGTCCACGTCCAGGTCGCAGAGCATGGCCCCGCCCCGCATGCTGGCGAGATGCGCGAACGCGGCGGTTATGCTGGTCTTTCCGGTGCCGCCCTTGCCGCTGATGACGACGACCTCATGCATGACATGCCTCGCGGGAATCGGCTGCGGCAGCGGCCTGCATGCGTTCCATGAGCGCCAGGATCGTATCGCGCACCTGCGGCACGGCGCGGGCCACCACTTCGCCATGCGAATAGGCCTCGGCTGCGGCGCGGCTGAAGGGAATTTCCGCCCAGACCGGGATGGCCTCGGCGCGGCAGAAGTCCTGCACGCATCCATCCCCCATGCCCGCCCGGTTGATCACTGCCCCGAGAGGTTTCCCCAGGGGCCGGAATGCCTCCACCGCAAGCCTGAAATCGTGCAGGCCGAAGGGCGTGGGCTCCGTGACGAGCACGATACAATCGGCGTCCATGACCGCGTTCACCGCCGGGCAGCTCACCCCCGGCGGGGAGTCGATGAGGATGTCGGCCGCGCCGAACTCGGGCAGCCGGGCCTTGACTTGGCGCATGAGCGGCGGGCTCATGGCCTCGCCCACGCGCAGGCGTCCCATGAGAAACGGCGAGGTTTCTGCACGTCCCGCTCGGAAACTGCCGGAGACGATCTGCCCAAGTTCGCGCCCGCCAGGGTTGAGGGCCTTTTCCGGGCACAGGAGGAGGCAACCGCCGCAGCCGTGGCACATCTCCGGAAAGATGAGCAATGTCTTGCCCATGACCGAGAGCGCCTTGAACTGGCAAAAGGCCGCGCACTGGCCACAAAGGAGGCAGCGCGCGGGGTCCACAACCGGAACTTCCATGAGCGCCTGAACCTCGCCCGTCAGCTCCGGGTTCAGGAACAGGTGCAGGTTCGGCTCCTCCACGTCGAGATCGACTGCGGTGACAGGCCGGTCCCACAGCGCGGCCAGGGAGGCCGTCACGGTGGTCTTACCCGTACCGCCCTTGCCGCTGGCGATGGCGTAGATCACGCCTGCCCCTTGCTCTTGTGTCCGCCCGCAGGCGCGTTGGGAGCCTTGGCAGCTTTGAGCAGGCCCTGCCGGAATTTGTCCACGGCCTGGCCCACGGTCATGCCCTCCACGTTCTGAACGACCCGGATGCCCCCGGACTGGAGCGCCAGAAAAGCCTTCGGTCCGACAAAGCCGCTCAGAACCACGCCGGCGCCAGCGCGGGCGACGTTCTCCGCCGCCTGGATGCCCGCGCCCTGGGCCATGACCTGGGAGCCCCCGTTGTCGACGTAGCTGACGGCCATGCTGGCCAGGTCCACCACCACGAACCCTGCGGCCCGGCCAAAACGCGGGTCCACCATGTTCTCAAGGCCCGGTCCCTCGCTGGTAACCGCGATGACGCCTGCATTCATAGTATTCTTCTCCTTCAGGTTATGACGCCCGCCGCGCTTGCGCCAACGTCGGGCCTGCCCACAGCCTACACAGCCGGGCATCTTCATGGCGATGATGTTGTCCGTCCACCATGCATGGGCCACCTTGCCAGGGGTACCGCCGATCCACGGCACCACATGCACCCCGGAATTTCGCAGGGCCTCCAGCGCGCAGCAGGTCAGCCCGCCGCATAAGAGCACCGCCGCCCCGGAGGCCTCCAGCAAGCCGATGAGCCCGGTCATGCCCAGCCGCTGCACCGGAGCGGGCAACGCGACAGACCCGCATTGGACTGCGACGGGCAGGGCGGCGTAGCCTTGGCCACGAACCGGCTCAAGCGACGACTGCGAGTAGAAGCGCAGTTCGGTGGCGGTTTCCAATAGGGCCGCCACGCGGTCGCCAAAGCAGGCAACACAGACGAGCATGGGTACAGTCCTCCGACGGTTGCCAAGGGACACGCAACAGCACGCCCCCTGCGCCGCAATTCGCAGGAAGCGTGCCATGACTTGACGTACAATTATATCAGCGTGTTGCGTTGGTGCAGCGCATGCACCGAGAGCGGATGGGCGCGTTTTGCGCCCGGTCACAGGGGAGTGGTTAGTCGCGCGATCCAGCTCCGCCCTTGTTCAGGATGCGGCGCAGGGTATCCTTGGAAACGCCAAGATCGCGGCAGGCCGCCATGACGCGTCCGTCGTTGCGGGACAGGGCCTCCGCAGCGGCCCGGCACTTGATCTCGTCCAGAGTGCCGAAGAGGGGCGCGGCCTGCGTGCCGTCCGTCCGCGGGGCCAGGTTCTCAGGCAGGTGTTCCGGCTGGATCAACCCGCCGGGGCAGAGGATGAAAGCGTATTCGATGATGTTCTCAAGCTCGCGAACGTTGCCGGGAAAGCTGTGGCGCATGAGCCGTTGCAGCACCTCGCGCGAGCAGCCCTGAATGTCCTTGCCGTGCTGCGCGTTCTGCCGGGCCACGAAATGCTTGGCCAACAGCGGAATGTCCTCGGGCCGCTCACGCAGGGAGGGCAGCTTCAGCCGTACAACGTTGAGCCGGTAATAGAGGTCGCTACGGAAACTCTGCCGGGCCACCATCTCTTCCAGTTCGCGGTTGGTGGCGGCGATGATCCGCACGTCCACGGGCACTCCGGCCACCGCGCCCAGTGGTTCGATGATCCGCTCCTGCACGGCGCGCAGGATCTTCACCTGCAACGAAAGCGGCATGTCGCCGATCTCATCGAGGAACAGCGTGCCGCCGTTGGCGGTCTGGAAGCGGCCCGGCTTGTCCTTCTTGGCGTCGGTGAAGGCACCGGCCTTATGGCCGAACAACTCGCTCTCCAGCAGGTTCTCCGGCAGCGCCCCGCAGTTCACGGCCACGAAAGGCTTGCCGCTGCGCGGACTCAGGTTGTGGATGGCCCGGGCCACCAGCTCCTTGCCGGTGCCGCTTTCGCCCGTGATGAGCACGGCGGACCCGCTGGCCGCGATCTGCGGCAGGATGCCCAAAGTGCGTTGAAACGCTGGGCTTTTGCTCAGGATGTCCTCGACACGATACAGGCCGTCGAGCTTCTTCTGCATGAGCCGCAAGGCCGAGAGGTCGCGGAAGGTCTCCACGCCGCCCACGGTTTTGTCGCGCCGGTCGCGCAGGGGCGCGGCGCTGATGCTGATGGGCACCTTTGAGCCGTCCGGCTTGAGGAAGAAAAGCGAACGGTTGCTGCGGCTCTCGCCCGCCTCAAGCGCGGCCTTGAGCGCGCAAGCCCCGTCGCAGATGCTGGAGCGGAACACCTCCCAGCACTTGCGACCCAGAGCCTCCACGCGCGGCACCCCGGTGATGGAGCTGGCGGAGCGGTTGAAGAAGGTGATGTTCCAGTCCAGGTCAACGGTGAAGACGCCGTCGGCCAGGCTATCCATGATGTGTTCACAGGAAATGTCGCGCAGAAAGCTCATGCCCGCCCCCTGGTCATGCGCCAACAGGGCACAAAACGCGCCCGTCTTATTATCGTGGGCGTATTTTGCGCCCTCCTTTCCATGTACGCCAACTGCCTGGGAAGTCAACTCCTCTGGATATGCTGGACAATTTCTCCCGGCACGCAAGATGCTTTGACTTGGTGAGAGCCGCACTCGCGGCGAAGGAGGCAACTCTCATGCCGAATCAGGACGGAACCGGCCCTAGGGGCCAGGGCAAGGGGCAAGGATCGGGGCGCGGGCAAGGCCCTTGCGGCCAGGGCGCGGGCAAGGGCTCAGGCCAGGGAGGCCAGCGCAACCGCAACAGGCAGGGCCGGGGCCAAGCCTCAAGCACGCAGCCCAAGGATGCGCAGCCGGGCAAACCCGGCGACGCCATGTAGCCATCACGCGCAACGAATGGAGGTGCCGATGTTCACGCTTGTGCTTCTGGCCTTGGCCGATACGACAGTGGGCGTTGTGGCGATGCGTCTGGCGGCTTCGCTGGCCGCCCGGCACGGCGCGGGTTTTGCCGTGCAACACGTCAGCGGTCCGTTGAGCCAGGAAGGCGGCTGCGTGCTGCGCCTGCCCGGAGAGGCCGACCTGGCCGCACGCCGCGCCGAGGTCGAGGCCTTGTGCCGCGTGGCCATGCCCGTCGGACTCACCTCGGACGTGATGCTGGCCGCAGGCTTTGTGCATGTGGAGGTGCTCAAGACCGCGCGCCTGCTGGGGCCGGACCTTCTGGTGCTGGGCGGGCTGGACGAGGTCGAGCGCTGCCGGCGCGAGCTCACTGGATCGGCGACCAAGGCCGCCCTGGTCATCGCCGCCGCGGCGCCATGCCCGGTGCTGGTGGTGCCCTCCAACGCGCCCATGCCCTCTGTCCCGTTCCAGCGGGTGCTTGCCGCCACGGACCTTTCCTTCAGCGCCGAAGCCGTGCTTGGCGTGGCAGCGCGTCTGGCTGCTTGCGAAAGGGCTTCGCTCAGGGCCTTCCACGCCCTCCCGCAGCCCTCGAACCAGCCTGGACATGGACTCGAACGTGAACTTGATCGGTCGCGGGACCGCCTGGCCTTCCTGGCCCGCAGCCTGCCGCTGGTCAGCCACATGGACGTGGCCGCGCGCGAGGGCGACCCCTCGGTGGAGATCCTGAAGGACGCCCGGGAGAGCCAGGCCGACCTGATCGTGCTGGCTGCGGACCGCTACGGACAGGACTCCTTGATCCCCGGCAGGGTGTTGGACGGGGCTCGTTGCGCGGTGTTGCTTGTCGGCCCGCAGGCACCGGCCTTTCTCGCCGCCCAACCTGAATCTGCGGTTGCCGCCGAAGCAAGAGGATAATCCGCGATGCCACAGCATGTCGTCATCATCGGAGCAGTGGCCCTCGGCCCCAAGGCCGCAGCCCGTTTCAAGCGCCTGGAGCCGGACAGCCGCGTCACCATGATCGACCGCGGCAAGCTCATCTCCTACGGCGGCTGCGGCATCCCCTACTTCGTGTCCGGAGATGTCAGCGACGCCTCCGAGCTCCAGACCACGGCTTTCCACATGCTGCGCGACGAGGCCTTCTTCCGCGACACCAAGGACGTGGACGTGCGCACCGAGACCGAGGCCGTCGGCATAGACCGCGAGGCCAGGACCGTGACCGTACGCCACCTGCCCACGGGTCGCGAGGAGGTGCTGGCCTACGACAAGCTGGTGCTGGCGACAGGCAGCACGCCAAGCGCGCTGTCCGTGCCGGGCTCAACGCTTGGGGGCATCCACACCGTGAACGGACTGGAGGCCGCCCAACACATCCGCGCGTTGGTCTCCGGCGGCGGCGTTTCGCGCGCAGTGGTGGTGGGCGCGGGCTTCATCGGCCTGGAAATGACCGTGGCCCTGGCCGACATGTGGGGCGTGGAGACCACAGTCATCGAATTTCGCGACCAGATACTGCCCGGCGTCATCAGCGGCAATCTGGCGCGCATGGCGCAACGGCATATGGAGGACAAGGGCGTGGCCTTTCGCCTGGGCGAACAGGTGCGCGCCTTTGAAGCAGGCGCCGGTGGCCGGGTGGCCCGTGTGGTCACGGACGACGCCGTGCTGGAGGCCGATCTGGTCATCGTGGCCGTGGGCGTGCGCCCCAACTCCGGGCTGGCGAGAGCAGCCGGGCTCGCCGTCTCCGAACGCGGCGGCATCCAGGTGGACGAGCACCTGCGCACCAGCGACCCGAACATCTTCGCCGGGGGAGACTGCGTGGAGCTCAAGCACCTTATCACCGGCAGTCCGGCCTACCTGCCGCTGGGCTCCCTGGCCAATCGCCAGGGCCGGGTCATCGGCACCAATCTGGCGGGTGGCGCGGCCCGCTTCTCCGGCGCTGTCGGCTCCTGGTGCGTCAAGCTGTTCGACATCTCCGCAGCGGGCACGGGGCTGACCCTCACTGCGGCCCGCGCAGCGGGCTTCGACGCCCAGAGCGTGCACGTAAGTCAGCTGGATCGTGCCCACTTCCACCCGGACAAGGGGATCATGAGCCTGGACCTGGTATTTGAATTCGGCACCGGCCGGGTGCTCGGCATGCAGGGCCTGGGCGTGGGCGGAGACGCCCTGGTGGGGCGTGTGGACGTGCTGGCGTCGCTCTTGCCCTCGGCTCCCACGGTGGAGGACCTGGGAGGTCTGGAGATGGCCTACTCGCCGCCTTTCGCAGCCGCCCTGGACATCCTGAACGTGCTGGGCAACGCGGCGGAGAATATCCTTGAGGGTCGAAACAAGGGCATCCAGGTGGACGAGTTCGCGGTCCGCTGGGGCGCGCGCAACGGGCATGGCCCATACGTTCTGGATTGTCGGGAGCGCGCAAATGCTGAGGACCTGCTCAAGGCGCACCCGGAGCACTGGCACAACATCCCGCAAGGCGAGCTGCGTGGGCGGCTGGACGAAGTGCCCCGCGACACTGGCGTCGTGCTCATTTGCAACACCGGCGCGCGTTCCTACGAGGCTTTCGTCACGTTGGCCCATGCGGGCTTCCGCGATGTCGTCAGCGTGGAGGGCGGCATGACCGCCGTCCTGGCTGCGGGCGTGAGGGTCTAACGGCAGGCGTGCTTGCAGCAACGTGGTCAGGCAACACATCAACAGGAGGGCGTTCACATGAAGCCGATCGCAGTTTCCATGTTTGTCGTGGCGTTTCTGGCCCTGTGCAGCCCCGCTTTGGCCGACATCCCGGGCAGGGAGTGGAAGGACCCTGTCACCGGCATGGAGTTCGTGTGGGTGCAAAAGGGCTGCTACCAGATGGGCGACACCTTCAGCGACCGGGAGTCCGAGGAGAAGCCGGTGCACGAGGTCTGCCTGGACGGTTTCTGGCTGGGCAAGTTCCCCGTCACGCAGAAGCAGTGGACCCAGGTCATGGGCGCCAACCCGTCAAAGACTCCCAAGGGCGACGACTACCCCGTGGACTCCGTGACCTGGCAGGAATCCAAGGCGTTTGTGGCCCGGCTGAACGTCCAGTCCAAGGGCGATGCGCGATTCCGCCTGCCCACCGAGGCCGAATGGGAATACGCCTGCCGCAGTGGCGGCAAGGCCGAGATGTTCGCGGGCGGCAACAAGCTGGACCCCCTGGGCTGGTATGCGGAGAACAGCGGAGGCGGGCCGCACCCGGTGGGCATGAAGGCTCCCAACGGCCTGGGTCTGTATGACATGAGCGGCAACGTGTTCCAGTGGACCGAGGACATGTTCGAGAAGACCGCCTACGCGCATCACGCCCGCAACAACCCCCTGCACACCGCTGGCTGGGGACGGGTCGCGCGGGGTGGGTACTGGGGCGGCGGCGTGTCCTGCGCGCGCTGCTCGTTCCGCTGCTACATGTCCGACCGCTGCAAGGCCGCCAGCACCGGCCTGCGGCTGGTGCGCGTGCCCTGATCGCGTTGTAGTATCAGAGGCGAGTCAGAGTTGAGTCATAGCCTTCTACGCTATAAGGGATACAAATCCTGCTTTTAAAGGGTGTGGGGCTGTGCTTATCAAGGGTACTCAAAATGACTGGCGGGAGGCAGCCAGCCGAGACATGCACGTAAGCCAACGCCTTTCACTCAGCCCGACCTAGCGGGCAGAGCAAGACTTGCCCTGGAAATGCGTTTGGATCGCCTTCGCCAAAGAGACTAGAGGGTTGCTCAACAGCTAACTTCATGCCGAATCCAACAGCCTTGATAACATTATATGCTTTTTGACCACACATGGTGATCTGGAGTGTTGAGGCGGCATCACCCCATAAAGATGTCATTAAGTTTGACCGAATTTGGCCCGCGTGTTAGGCTCCAGGCATGAATTGGGAAGACTGAAAGCCCCTGCGTTGTTGCGCAAACAGGCTTGGCCTGCCCTTCCATGCCAAATTCAGTTAATGTGCCAGCGCTCCTGACTGTTGGAGGCTGGGACATGGCAAAAAGCGCTTGCCTCTCACAACGCTAAAGGTCTCGGCCCAGCCCCGGCCCGAAGCGTCGATAAGCGCCAATCGAGGAGTGTTGTTACAATACTCTCACTGCGAAGGTCTTTGCCGGGCAGTAGGGCATGCACCCGCGAATGCCGTCCCTGAGATCATCCTCTTCAAGACCAAAACGGAGCGGCGCATGACCCAAAAAACGTCCTGGGTGCAGATGATCAGCATCGGCTTCTTGATTGTCGGCAACCTTATCGGCGCGGGTATTTTGGCGTTGCCGATCAATACCGGGCTGGCAGGTTTCATTCCGTCCATGTTCGGCCTGTTCCTGACGAGTGGAGCTATGTACTACTCTGCCATCATCCTCAGCAGAGAAGCTGTGCAAAAGCATGAGGACGCCTTCAACTATCCCAGCCTCTATCAGGAACATCTTGGGAGCATTGGCAAATGGATCGCTGTTGTGGCCAACCTGATCATCCTGTACGGCCTTTTAACCGCCTATCTCACCGGCATTACAGCAATCATCAACAGTCTTTTGAATTTGGCCATACCGACCGTGTGGCTAATCCTGGGCTTCTTTGTGATCACTTCGCTCATATCGCTGGCCAGCATCGAGAATATCATGAAGTACGTGGCAGTGCTGGTCATGGCGAAGTGCGTGGTGTTCGTAGTCATCGCGGGCATGTCTGGCACCCACATCCAGGCGGCGAACCTGAGCCACATGAACTGGCCGCTGTTTGTCTACGGCATCCCTATTCTTGTGACCGCCTTTCATTTCCACAACATCATCCCGGCAATCTGCACGAGCCTGCGGTGGGACCAGAAGGTCATTAGCCGCACCATGCTTGTGGGAATGGCCATGGGCTTTCTGATGAACGCCACATGGCTGTTTGTGGGCATCGGCGTGCTGCCTCTCGACACCAGTTCGATCGGACTGGTGAACGCCTTTGAGAAGAATCTGCCTGCGACCATTCCTCTGGCCGAGGCAATGCACTCCCCGTTATTCCTGGTGTTGGCCAGTTGCTTTGCCATAGCGGCCATCACCACGGCATATCTGTCCAACGGCATGGGCTTGATCGGCTTCATGGATGACCTGACCAATCAGCATCTGGGCAAGGTCAATCCCGTTTTGAGCAGGGTTCTGGCCTTTGTTCCGCCGCTTGTGATCGCGCTTGTGTACCCGGACGTGTTCCTGAAGGCGATCGATTTCGCTGGGGGCTTTGGCATCGTTACCCTGTTCGGAATCCTGCCCAGCATCATCGCCCTGCGCAAAGCAAGGACGCCGCTGGAAAAAGGCCTCGGCATCGTCATGCTGCTCCTGTTTGGGGTATTCTTTTGCCTTGAGGCCGGGCAGGAGTTCGGTCTGCTGAAGATTTCTCCTGAAACGGAGTATTGGAAGTAGGCTGCCCGGCACACGTTTGCCCGACACGTTTCCAATGTGCCGTATGGAGTTGCCCATGTCCGACATCCAGTTAAGCGTTTTCGATCTCTTCAAAATCGGCCCAGGCCCGTCCAGTTCACACACCATCGGGCCAATGAAGGCTGGTTACGACTTTATCAAAACCGTCAGGATGCTTCCGGTCGAAACGCTTTCCAAGGCTTCTGGGCTTATGGTCCATCTCTTCGGAAGCCTCTCAGCTACGGGAAAGGGGCACGGCACAGATAGGGCTGTCCTGGCAGGCCTGCTGGGGCATGCGCCAGAGTCTTGTCTCCCGGAATTCCTCGATGAACTGGCCGCTGAGCCCCTCGCCCAACGTCCCATGGACCTGGGCGCGCATAGCCTGATGATCAACGCGAACAATGTCGTCTTCGACGCCATCGAGCACAATTTCCCGTTCAACAACACCATGATCATCCGGCTGACAGGCCCGGACGCCAAAGAAGCCCCGCTCTTTGAGCGCGAGTACGCCTCGGTTGGTGGCGGCTTCATTCAGATCAAGGGCAAGCCGGAGAAACCGCGCGGGGCACCTGCCTATCCATATGGAACTATGGAAGAGCTCAAAAAGCAGCTCGCAGAAAGCGACCTAAGCCTGCACCGGCTCATCCTGGAAAATGAGATGGCCGTGACCGGAGCCGCCGAGACGGAAATAGTCGCTGGGCTCGATACCATTCTGCAGGTCATGGACACGGCCGTGAGCGCGGGGCTTTCAGTAGAAGGCGTTTTGCCCGGCTCCATTGGACTGGCACGCAAGGCCAAGCAAATTTTGAAGAGATCCCAAGGCAGACGGTATCCGCAGGAGACCATCATCAGCCAGCTATGCGCCTTTGCCTTTGCCGCTTCGGAGGAGAACGCCGCCGGGCACATCATCGTAACCGCCCCGACCTGCGGTTCAGCCGGGATCATTCCGGCCATGGCCAGGATCATGCGCACCCGTTTGGCTCTTTCCGAGCAATCCATCCGAGAGGGGCTTCTTGCCGCGGCGGCTGTAGGCTTTCTGGCCAAGCACAACGCCACCATTGCCGGCGCCGAGGGCGGCTGTCAGGCCGAGATAGGGGTAGCCTCGGCCATGGCGGCAGCCATGCTGGCGCACGCCACAGGCTACGGGGTGCATGTCACCGAGAATGCGGCTGAGACAGCCCTGGAACACCATTTGGGGATGACCTGCGATCCTGTCGCCGGATATGTCCAGATCCCGTGCATCGAGCGCAACGCCATGAGCGTGGTCAAGGCCTTCACGGCCTTTGTCATCGCAACGGACGAATTGCCGGGGCAACACAAAGTCGGCCTGGACCAGGCCATTGCAGCCATGATGGCCACTGGCCAGGACATGAACTGCAAATACAAGGAGACGGCCTTGGGAGGTCTTGCGGTCAGCGTGCCGAACTGTTGACCCTGGGGGGCACCAACGCCGTTGGTTGGGCCGCCCCCATGGATAGAGTGGGCGGAAGAGTCCCGGCAGGTAAGGACGTTTGTGGGCAAAGGTTGCAGACCGGGGGCATATAACAGGGACTGCGACCAAAAGCCCCGCCGCGAAAACCAACGTTCGCAGCGGGGCCTTGTATTTCCTTGGTGCCCAGGGTCGGAATCGAACCGACATAACCCGAAGGTTGAGGGATTTTAAGTCTCTATTTTGTATCAATTATTACAGCATGTTGTGGGAGTGCTCTGAATGATTTC
>NZ_JAVHLD010000007.1 GCF_031082295.1 Humidesulfovibrio sp. | reverse complement strand
TTCAGGAGGAACCTGAAACAGCCCTTTCGGCTTTCGGGGGGGGCAGCCACGAGAGGGTGCCTTTATTCGGATCTTTCAGTTCGGTTTAATAAAAGTTTTGCCAGAAAATCAGCCTGCCGCCCGTCTCGTTCTGCCTTCCCTCCCAAGAAACGGGGCCAACCGTGCGCGGGGCTTTTCGAGGGTCCCCCCTCGAAAAACCCGCGCACATTGCCTTCGCCCAGCCCAGCCGACGCGCCCTGCCCTCGCCACCCTTGCCCCAAACCAGCTGGGGGGTCCGGGGGCCTCAGGCCACCGGCCGCCGGAGGCGTCTCCCAGCCCCGGCCTACCGGGCTTGTTGCGCCAGGGCGCGGGCTTTGAGGATGAGTTCCGGCCGGTATTCGAAGTGCATGAGGTCGAAGCTGGCCCATTTTCCGCCCCAGATGAAGCCTTCCGCCTCGAAGGCCGCGAGGATCTCCGGCGGGAAGGCCTTGCACTGGGCCGGGATGGTTTCGGGGTGTGGCTCCCAGCGCCAGTAGGGCAGCTTGGGGTTCACATCCAGGGCGATGCCGAAGGAGTGCATGCTGAGGCGCTTGGTTCCCGCGATGACCCGCCAGACTAGGGTTTCGCCCAGTGGCCTCAGGACGGGGAGGAATTCGGGGTGTTGCGGCAGCAGGGTCTCAATGCGTTTCCAGACTCGCTCGAGGGCCTGGGCCGCACCGAAGCGGGCGTTGGCGGGCAGCGTGTGCCCGTCAAAGCGCACGGGCACGCAGTTTTTCCGCACCTGGACCTCGCTGGCGCCGTAGAGGGCCGTGAAGAGCTCCTGCACGCGCGAGCGCCCGGGGTCGAAGCCTGGAGCGGGGTGGGCGCTTTGGTCGTCGACCGGGCCGAGCGGGTAGACCTGGGCCATCATGGTGCGGATGTCTGGCGAAGCGAGGTTTTGCTGGGCGTCGGCGGCGCGCCTGTCGCGGGCAGGCCCGGCCTCGGCGGGAGCGGCATCGGTACGCCCGTCGTCGTACATCAGGCGCTGTCCGGTGCTGAGCACGAGCTCGAGGCGTCCCTCGGCGTTGCGCTCCAGACCTTTAATGGCGCCGGGGTAGGCGGCCTGCAGCGCGGCCAGATCAATGGCTGCGTGGTCGGGCAAGGTGTTGGGCTCGCCGCTGCACAGTGAGGGCCGCGGCAACGCCGCCAGCAGCAGGAACGCGAGCAGAATGCCTGGGATGATTCGCCGCACAGGAGCCTCCTTCCGTCGCCGTGAGTCATGAATTCACAGATGACTAGACCCCGCGCGAGGCCAAGTCAACGTTCCGGCCCGACCTGCTCGCTGCCCCTTGCCCACCGCCTCTCTCGGGCTTATCTTGCCCTCTGCGTGTTTTTTCTATCCGTTCGCGCCCCCGGCCACCGCGCCACTGCCCAAGGAGTCTTCATGCGCCGCATCACGTCCCGCTCCGCCCTCTGGCTTGTTCCCCTGCTCGCGCTCTTCTGCGCCACGAACCTGCTGGCGGCAGGCAAGAAATCCGCCCCGCGCAAGGCCCGTCCCGCAGCGGTGGCGGCCGTCCTGCCCGCAAGCGCCACCCCTGCCGAGGACCTCGGCGCGGGCAACACCCTGGTGCGCCTGAAAAACGGCATGGGCGTGCTGGTGCGCGAGGACGACCGCTTCCCTCTGGTGAACATCCGCATCCTGGTGCACGCGGGCTCGGCCTACGAGACCCCGGCCCAGGCGGGCATCAGCCACGTGCTGGAGCACATGGTGTTCAAGGGCGCGGGAGACATGGCGGTGGGCGAGGTGGCCCGGCGCATCGAGGCCGCTGGCGGCAGCCTGAACGCGGGCACCGGCTTCGACCACACCACCTACTACGTCGAGGTGCCGGACCAGAGCTGGAAGCTCGGCCTGGCGACGGTGGTGGACATGACGCTCAGGCCCACGCTGGACCCCAAGGAGCTTGAGAGCGAGAAGGAGGTCGTGCTGGCGGAGCTGAAGCGCGGCCAGGACTCCCCGGACAGCATGCTCTTCCAGACCGTGCAGCGCATGCTCTGGAAGGACACGAGCTACGCGTGGCCCATCATCGGCTACACGGACACCGTGCGCGCCGTCACCACCCGGTCCATGCGCGACTACATCGCGCCGCTCTACCAGCCCCAGAACATGCTTTTGTGCGTGGTGGGCCGGGTCAAGGCCGCCGAGGTGCTGGCCGAGGCCGAGCGCCTGCTGGGCGGCCTGAGCAACACCGGCCAGATCGTTCCGCCCGTGCCCTTCCCCGCGCCCAAGGCCGACGGCCCGCACCTGGAGGTGGTGCGCGGCCCCTGGAACAAGGTCCACATGGCCCTGGCCTTCCCCGCGCCGGACTTCCTCTCGGCCAAGATGGCCGGGCTGGACGTGCTGGCCCAGGTGCTCGGCGGCGACTCCACCTCGCGCCTGTACCGCAAGTTCAAGTACGACCTGCGGCTGGTGGACTCCATCAGCGTGGGCAGCAGCAACATGGAGCGCTCCGGCGTGCTCATGGTGGCCGCGGAGCTCGACGCGGACAAGCTGCCGAAATTCTGGGACGCGCTCGTGGCCGAGCTGGCGTCCTTCGACCCGGCGGACATCTCCGACCAGGAGCTGGCGCGCGCCCGCACAAACATCGAGGCCGGGCTGTTCCTGACGCGTGAGACCATCGCCGGGCTGGCGGGCAAGATCAGCCACCAGTACGCCTTCGAGGGCGGCCCCCAGGGCGAGGCCAACTACCTGCTGGGCGTCGCCGGGGCGAACCGCGCCCAGCTCTCCGCCCTGTACCGCGAGTACTTCCGGCCCGAACGTTTGTCCGCCGCGATCCTGGCGCCCAAAGACGGGCTCATCGACCAGGCCAAACTTCTCCAGGCCCTGAAGGGCCGCTGGCCCGCCAAGGCCGGGGCGAGCGACGGCGCCGAGGCCGGCAGCGCCAAGGCCGTCCGCCAGCTGAAGCTGCCCGGCGGCGGCACCCTTGTGCTCCAGCCGGACCACACCCTGCCCTACACGGCGCTCTCGCTGGCCTGGCCCGGCGGCGACGGCCTGCTGAAGCCGAGCGAGCAGGGCCTGGCCACGCTCACGGCCTCCATGCTCGGGCGCGGCACCGCGAAGCTCAGCGCCAACCAGCTGGAGGACTTCCTGGCCGACCGCGCCGCCAGCCTGGGCGCGGGCGCGGGAACGGAGACCTTCAGCGTCAACGCCAAGTTCCCCAGCCGCTTCAGCGCCGACATGCTCGACCTGGTGCGCCAGACGCTGGTGAGCCCGGCCTTCGCCGAGAAGGAGCTGGCGCGCGCCCGCGAGGACCAGCTGAACGGCATCAAGCGCAGCGAGGACCAGCCCATCAGCCTGCTGTTCCGCAACCTGTCGGGCATCCTGTTCGCCTCCGCGCCGCAGAGCTACAAGCGCCTGGGTCTGGCCACGGACGTGGCGCGCATGACCGCCGCCCAGGCCAGGGACTTCTGGGCCAGGCAGTCGCGCGAGCCGTTCGTGCTCTCGGTCTGCGGCACCTTCGACGAGGCGGCCATCACGGCCTTTGCCCAGGCCCTGGAAAAAGACCTGCGCGTGGAGCCCAAGGCCTACGTCCCGGCCACCCCGGCCTGGAACCCCAAGACCAGTAAGACGCTCACGCTCAAGGGCCGCAAGCAGTCGCACCTGCTGGTGGTGTTCCCGGCGCCGGGGCGCGAGGACCTGGAGGCCAGCGCCCGGCTCTCGGTGCTGCGCGCGGCGCTGGCGGGCCAAAGCGGCCTGCTCTTCCGCGACCTGCGCGACCGCCAGGGACTCGGCTACACGGTGACGGCCTTCTTGTCCCAGGGCAAGCACGCCGGGTTCATGGCCTTCTACATCGCCACGGACCCGGACAAGGTGCCCCAGGCCATGGAGGGCTTCCGCAAGGCCGCCGAGGACATCGGCGCAAAGGCCCTGCCCGGGGCCGAGCTTGCCCGCGCCAAGAACATCCTGAGCGGCGAGTACTACCAGGACCGGCAGTCGCTGCTGGCGCGCAGCGGCGAGGCCGCCGGAGCGCTGGTGCAGGGCTACGAGCGCGACATGGAGCGCAAGCTGGTGGAGCGCGCCCAGCAGGTGAGGGCCGAGGACGTGCGCGCCACAGCCGGGGCCGTGCTGAAGTGGGACGGCGCCTTTGTGGTGCAGGTGGAGCCGTAGGCGCTTCCGGCCCCTTGATAACGGGGCCTTGGTTGGGCTAGAGGACTTGAAACCATAGGCGCGGACAGCGGGATCGGCCGCAGGGCGCAGAGTGACGGAGGAGGCTTCATGGCCATATTCAGCAGCGGCAAGGCCAAACCCGTGGAGGAAGAGCCCAAGAACGACCCGCGCCTGGGCCTCGCCAAGGACCACTACATGGCCGGGCGCTTCAAGATCGTGACGCTCGACTCCGTCCCCACGCGCGAGGTGCTGGGCACCTTCGGGCTCATCGTCTGCCGCAGCTACAACTTCGACAACGCGTTCTACGGCCTCATCGCCCAGGCGCTGGAGGTCAACGCAGACGCCATCCTGGGCTACCGGGAGACCGTGGCCTTCCACCCCGAGGGCGACAAGTACTACTCCTGCTACGGCACGGCCGTGCGCCTGAAGCCCATGAAGTAGTCGCCCCCGGCCTGCAACTAAAAACGCCCCGGAACCGCGCTGGCTCCGGGGCGTTGTTTTTCCGCTCGCGGCAGGGCCTAGAACGCGCCGCACATGTCCCGGGATATCTCGCCATAGACATCGGCCACCAGCACAACGCCGAGCACCTTGCCGTTCTCCTCCACCACGGCCCAGCCGCGCTTCTTGCGCAGGAACAGCTCCAGCACCACGGGCAGCGGGTCGCTGGGCTTGAGCATGGGCACGTCCGGCTCCATGTGGCGGTCAAGCGAGGTATGGGTGCACACGGCGCAGGCCCGGGCAAAGGTCTTGTCGAAGTCGCTCTCCCTGGCCACCTTGAGCTCGGGGTCGCGCAGTACGCATTCGTCCACGGACTGCAAAACCTTCCACACCGACACCGCGCCCTTGAGCTTGCGCGTCTCGCCGTCGCCGGATTTCGTCAGCACCAGCACCACGTTGTTCTCCGGGGTCAGCTTCTGGCTCTCGCGCAGGACGCGCACCACCTCGGCCAGGCTGGCCGACTCCTCCACCCAGGCGAACTCCTCGCGCATCATGTCCCAGGCGCGCTTGCGAAACAGCATAGGCTCTCCTCTCGGCAGGGTTTCTCCGCCAGCCTCGGCCTCACCATGAGGCGGCGCCAGGCGGGTGCGTCCCTTGTATCGCGTCCAGGCCACCAGATGCAAGGGTTGTGGGCGACCTTGACAAATGGCCGCCGGAGCCCCACTCTCCGGCGGATGAAACGCTTCGCGGCCCTCGCGCTCCTTCTTGTGCTGCTTGCGGCCCTCCCGGCCCGGGCCGAGTATCCTTTCACGGCCGGGGAAAAGCTCACCTACGACCTGTACTGGACCTTCATCCACGCGGGCTCGGCCACCCTGGAGACCCTGCCCGGCGCCGAGGCCGAGGGCCGCCCGGCCCTGCTTTTCCGCGCCCGGGCCAAAAGCACGCCCTTCATCGACAAGTTCTACAAGGTGCGCGACGAGATGCAGTCCTGGGTGGACCCGGGCGTCACGCGCTCGCTTTTGTACCAGAAGGACCAGTCCGAGGGCGACTACGTGCGCCACTACCTGATCCGCTTCAACCCCCAGGGCAACATGGCCTACCGCTACAGCAAGGGGGCGCTCAAGAACTTCGTGCGCACCGAGCCCGGCACCTTCGACCCCCTGGCCATGCTCTTCCTGTTCCGCACCAAGCCGCTGGAGGTGGGCTATGAGTTCGCCGCGCCCGTGACCGACGGCGACAAGGCCGTGGTGGGCAAGGCCCGCGTGCTCAAGCGCGAGACCATCACCACCAAGGCCGGCGAGTTCGACACCTTCCTGGTGGAGCCGGAGGTCAAGGAGATCGGCGGCGTGTTCCGCAAGAGCCCGGACGCCAAGCTCCAGGTCTGGATCACCACCGACGCACGGCGCATCCCGGTGCGCGTCAAGAGCAAGGTCGTGGTGGGCTCGTTCTACATGGACCTGACGGGCTACGAAGGCCCGGCCCAACCGCAGAAATAACCCATGCGGGGCGCATGCCCGCAGCAGAACATAGGACACCCCATGACTCGCAACACCTCGGGCCGCGGCGGCGGCAGCCACAAATCCGGCCGCCATTCGCACAGTTCCTCGGGCCGAACCCCGCGCCACGGGGCCACCCATCGCACGGGCCACCGCGCCTCCAGCGCCGCCGCCTCGCCCCTCAGCGGCAAGCTGGTGGACCTCGACATCGACGCCCTGGCCCTCGGCGGCGCGGGCGTGGGCCGCATGCCTGAGCGCATTGACGGCGTGGACGAGTTCACCGGCGCGGGCATGGCCGTGTTCGTGGCCGGAGCCCTGCCGGGTTCCCGCGTGCGCGCGCGCCTCACCCACGTCCACCGCCGCCACGCGGAGGCCGTGGTGGCCGAAACCCTCACCCCCTCGCCCGAGGCCGTGGAGCCCTTCTGCCCGCATTTCGGCCTGTGCGGCGGCTGCTCGCTGCAGCACCTCGCCCCGGAGAGCCAGCTGGCCTGGAAGCAGCGCCAGATCCTGGAGGCCCTCGCGCGCATCGGCAAGGTGGTGCCGGGCACGGTGCTGCCTCCGGTGGCCGCGCCGCACAGCCAGCGCTTCC
Organism: Humidesulfovibrio sp.; assembly: GCF_031082295.1. GTDB lineage: Bacteria > Desulfobacterota > Desulfovibrionia > Desulfovibrionales > Desulfovibrionaceae > Humidesulfovibrio. The sequence goes on along the minus strand of NZ_JAVHLD010000007.1, from coordinate 127,904 downwards.
GCAACAAGATGGAGTTCGCCTTCCAGGGCAAGGGCGACGCATTGCGCCTGGGCCTCTACGAGGCCAGCGCTTCCGGCCAGGCCACCGGCGTTGGACGTGTGTTCGACCTCGCCTCCTGCCCCATCTTCCCCGAGGTCGGGGAGCAGATCGTGCACGCCGTGCGCGAGGGCTGCAAGCAGGCCAGGCTCCTCGCCTACGACCGCGCCAGCCACGAGGGCTTCCTGCGGCACCTGGTGCTGCGCCACAGCGTCCACCAGGACGCGCTGCTGGCCCAGCTCATCACCTCCCCGGCCACCGAGGGCCAGGGCCGCGCGGTGCAGGCCCTGGGGCAGGAGCTGCTGGACCGCTTCCCCAAGCTCACGGGCTTTGTCCACTCGGAACGCGGCCGCTCCGACGGCCTCGCCCAGGCCGAGCGCACGCGCCTGACCCTGGGCGCGCCGGTGCTCATCGAGGCGCTGGAGGACGTGCGCTACTCCATCAGCGCGGACGCCTTCTTCCAGACCTGCACCAAGGGCGCCGAGGCCCTGTACGCCGCCCTGCGCGACCTGGCCGACCTCGCCCCCACGGACACGGTGTATGACCTCTACTGCGGCGGCGGCGGCATCTCGCTGTTCCTGGCCGGGTCCTGCGGGCGCGTGCTGGGGCTGGAGCAGAACCCCTCGGCCATCGCCGACGCCGAGGCCAACGCCAAGCTCGGCGGCATAGCCAACTGCCGCTTCCTGCGCGCCGACCTGTCGGGCCAGGAGCCCATCCCCCTGCGCCTGCCCGAAGGCTATGAGCAGCCTGCCGTGGCCGTGGTGGACCCCCCGCGCGAAGGCCTGGACTTCGGCCTGGTGCAGTGGCTGGTCCACACGCCCCTGCCCCGGCTGGTCTACGTGTCGTGCAACCCGGCCACCCTGGCCCGCGACGCCGGGCTGCTGGCGGAGGCCTACGAGCTGGCCGCGGTGCGCGCGGTGGACCTGTTCCCCCACACGGCCCACGCCGAGTGCCTGGCCCTGTTCATCCCCAAAGTCCTTGAGAGGCCGTGATGCCGGGGCGCACCGTCTACCTGTACGCCCTGGACACCATGGCCGACTGGGAGCCGGGGCTCGCCCTGGCCGAGCTGAACTCCGGCCGGTTCTTCCGCACAGGCGCGCCGAAGCTGGCCGTGAAGACCTGCGCCCTCTCCGCCGAGCCCGTCACGACCATGGGCGGGCTGCGCCTCCTGCCGGACGTGGCGGTGGACGAGATCAGGCCGGAGGACGCGGCGTTGCTGCTGCTGCCCGGCGGCGAGACATGGCTTGAGCCCCTGCACGCCCCGGCCATCGCCAAGGCCAGGGAGTTCTTGTCCGCCGGGGTGCCCGTGGCCGCCATCTGCGGCGCGACCATGGCCCTGGCCCAGGCTGGCATGCTGGACACCCGCCCGCACACCAGCAACGACCTCGGCTTCCTGAAGCAGATGTGCCCGGCCTACAAGGGCGAGCCCCTCTACCGGGCCGAGCCAGCAGTCAGCGCCGAAGGCCTCATCACCGCCAGCGGCGTGGCCCCGCTGGAGTTCGCGGCGCGGATCCTCACGGCGCTGGACGTGTTTTCAGAGCAGACCCTCGCGGCCTGGTACAACCTGCACAAGCACCAGGAGCCGCGGTTTTTTTTCGAGTTGATGCACTCGCTCGCGCCGCAGTGACCCCGGCCGGGCGGCCGTCCCCGCCCCCTTGCCGGGAGCCCTGAAAGCGCGATAGATGGAGGCATCACGAAAGTCCGAAGGAGGCCCAGATGTCCACGGTGATCCGCAAGAGCCTGCTCCAACTGGTTTTTTCCGGCGCGTTCATGAAGCGCTGGAACGACCGGCTCCGGCCCATGGAGCTCATGGAGGTGGACAAGCAGGCCCACAAGATGATCGTGGCCTGGATGCTCTTGTCCCGCGTCACCCGTGACATGCCCCTGGCGATGCGCCTGGACCTGGTGGACGAGACCATCGAGGGCGGGCTCTTCGACTACTTCTACCGCCTGGTCATCACCGACATCAAGCCGCCGGTATTCTACAAGATAAAGGCCAACCGCGAGGACTACCAGAAGCTCACCCGCTGGGTGCTGCCGCAGCTCAAGCCCCGGCTGGCCCCCCTGGGCGACGAGTTCTGGACCCGCATGACCGACGCCCTCATGGAGCCCGAGGAGAAGACCCTCGCCCGGCGCATCCTCATGGCCGCGCACCTCTACGCCTCCTACTCGGAGTTCCGGGTGCTGCGGCCCTTCAACGCCCACGACGAGGAGATGCCCGAGATCGAGGAGAGCTTCGTCTCGCGCCTGAAGGGGCTGACGGACATCCCCGGGGTGAGCGAGCTTTTGGCCGGCGACAACGAGTTCGCCCGGTTCGCCGCGCGCGCGGGCCAGCTCCGCTTCCAGAAGCGCTGGTCGCAGACCCCCCGCGTGCCCGAGACCACGGTGCTCGGCCACATGTTCCTGGTGGCGGCCTATTCCTGGTTCTTCAGCGTGGAGGCGAAAGCCTGTCGCGCCCGGCGCCAGAACAACTTCTTCACCGGCCTGTTCCACGACCTGCCGGAACTGCTCACCCGCGACATCATCTCGCCGGTGAAGTCCTCCGACGCCTCCATCGGCGAGCTCATCAAGCAGTACGAGAACCAGGAGCTGGAGAACCGCCTGCTGGCCCCCCTGCGCAACGGCGGCTGCGCCGACCTCTCCGAGCGGCTGAGCTACCTGCTGGGGCTGGCCGTGGGCTCGGAGTTCATCGCCACCGTGGTGGAGGACGGCGACGACGGCCCGCAGGTCCGCCACGTCACCGAGGGGGACCTGCGCGGCGGGATGAACCGCGACGAACTGGACCCCAAGGACGGCCCGCTGCTCAAGATGTGCGACCACCTCGCCGCCTTCATCGAGGCCGACACGGCGCTTCGGAACGGCATCAACAACGAGCAGCTGCACCAGGCCCGCTGGCGCATCCGGCATCTCTACGACAGCCGCCCCGAGGTCATGGGCATCCAGGTGGGCGCGCTGCTGGCGGACTTCGATTGAACCCGGACCACAGCCCCGCCTCCGCCCCGCTGGCCCCCGGCCTGTATGTGGTGGCCACGCCCATCGGCAACGACGCCGACCTCTCGCCCCGCGCCCGCGACGTGCTCACCAAAGCCGACGCCGTGCTGGCCGAGGACACCCGCCGCGCCGGGCTGTTCTTCCGGCGGCTCATGATCGAACGCGCGCGCCCCGGCTTCTTCAGCCTGCACGAGCACAACGAGATCGGCCGCGTGCCCCAGGTGCTGGAGATGCTCATGCAGGGCCAGGCCGTGGCCCTCATCAGCGACGCCGGGACCCCGGTGCTCTCCGACCCCGGCTTCCGGCTGGCGCGCGCCTGCCGCGAGGCGGGCTTCCGGGTCATCCCCGTGCCCGGCCCCTCGGCCCCGGCGGTGGCGCTCTCGGCCTGCGGCCTGCCGCCAGCGCCGTACACGTTCCTCGGCTTTCTGCCCCGGCAGAAGGGCCAGGCCAGGAAGCTTTTGGCCCGCCACGCCGCCACCGGCGCCACCCTGGTGTTTTTCGAGCGCAAGGACCGCCTCGCAGCCACGCTTTCCCTGGCGGCGGAGGTCCTGGGCGACCGCGAATTCGCCCTGTGCCGGGAATTGACCAAGATTTACGAGGAGTTTATCCTGGGGCGGCTGGGCAGGCTCGACGAGGCCAGGCTCGACGTGCTGGGCGAGATCACCGTGGTGATCGGGCCGGAGCCCGTGGGCGGCGGCGTGTTGACCGGAGACGGGGCCAGGGCCGAGGCGGAGACCAGCCTTGAGGCGGTCATGGCCGAGGAGAAGGCGCGCGGCGGCAAGCCCCGCGAAGTGGCCAGGCGCGTGGCGGAACGCGTGCCGGGCTTTAGCGTGAAGGATATTTATGAGCGCCTTGGGCACAACGGCTGAACTGGACCGGGCCATCGTTTTGGCCCTGGACGAGCGCCCCCTGGACGGGGCGGCGCTCAAGGCCGTGCTCGACGCCGCGAGAGCCGGGACGCTTTCGTCCGGCGCAGACGCTGACGTGAGCTTCGAGCGCCTGCTGGCGGGAGCGCGCGCCGTGCGCCGCCGCCACTTCGACAACAGCCTGCACCTCTGCGCCATCGTCAACGCCAAGAGCGGCGACTGCACCGAGGACTGCGCCTTCTGCGCCCAGTCCGGCAGCCACAACACCGCCAGCCCGCGCCACGCCTTCCTGGAGCCCCTGGAGATCGCCGCAGCAGCGGAAGCCGCCCGCGCTGCCGGGGCCTCGCGCTTCGGCATCGTGGCCAGCGGGCTCAGCCTGTCCGAGGCGGACTTCGAGCGCCTGCTGGAGGCCGTCCACCTGGTGAGCCAGGCCGGGCTCTACGCCGACGTCTCCGTGGGCCTGCTCACGCCCTCGCGGCTCATGCGGCTGAAGAACGCCGGGCTCTCGGGCGTGCACCACAACCTGGAGACGGCCAAGAGCTTCTTCCCGCAGATCTGCACCACCCACGACTACGAGGACGACGTGGAGGCCGTGCGCCTGGCGCTCAACACCGGCCTGTTCGTGTGCTGCGGCGGCATCTTCGGCCTGGGCGAGAGCTGGGAGCAGCGCGCCGAGCTGGGCCAGACGCTGCTTGAGCTTGGCGTGCAGAACGTGCCCGTGAATTTCCTGACGCCCATCCCTGGCACGCGCCTGGAACACCGCAGCGTGCTCTCCCGGCAGGAGGCCCTGGGCATCCTTGCCCTGCTGCGGCTCATGCTGCCCAAGGCCAACCTGCGCGTGTGCGGCGGGCGCAGCGCGGTGTTCGGCCCTGCGGGCCCGCAGCCAGAAGGCGGCGACGGCCAGCGCGCCCTGTTCAACTCCGGCGCCAGCGGATTCATGATCGGCGACTACCTGACGACCTCCGGCTCGCCTATCGAGGCCGACCTGGCCCTGGCGCGCGAGCTGGGACTCAGCCCTACGCCCACCCCGAATCCCGCAAGGGACCGCTGACATGCCGTCGCTGCAAGGCTTCTGGACCGAGCGCGGCAAGGCCTACCTGCGCTGCTTCCTGCGCACGTACCTCGTGGGCGCCTCCATGAACCCGCGCGGGCTCATGAGCGTGGGCATCCTCTACGCCATGCAGCCGGGACTGTGGATCATCCACAAGGAGCCCGCCGCGCGGGAGCAGGCCCTCAAGCGCTACGCCAAGCACTTCAGCTCCCACCCGTTTTGGGTGCCCTGCCTGGTGGGCATCTTCCTGGCCGTGGAGGCCGACATCGCGGGCCGCCGCCTGCCGCCGGAGGCCCTGGAAAAGGTCAAGAACACCACCAGCTACACCCTGTCGGCCATCGGCGACTCGGTTTTCGCGGGCAGCCTGCTCATCTTCTGGGCGCTTTCCACCACCTGCCTGCTGCTGGCTGGGCACCGCGCGCTGCCCCTCGGAATCGGCATTTTCTTTTTTCTTGGATTGCAGGTCTTTCGTGTGTACACTTTTCTTGGGGGCCTGCGCAGAGGCTTCAGCTTCCTGGGCGCCCTCAAAAGCTGGGACCTCATCAACTGGGGCAGGCGCGTCAAGTTCCTCAACGCCGCGCTGCTCCTGTATTTATGGGTGCAGCTGTTCCCGCCCAGGGACTTCGTCTCCTGGGCCTGGGGCATCGGCTCCCTTGGGCTGGCAGGGGTGCTTACCCTGAGGCCCGTTCTGCCCAGGTGGGTGTTGGCGGCAATCGTCCTGTGGGCGCTTTGCGCCATCCCCTGGCTCATGCAGCGCGCCACCGGCGGCATGCCCCTGGGCTTTCCCTAAGGCGCCACCGGCGCAACGAAACACGGTCGGATCATGTCGGAAACGAGTGCACATAAGGATTCAGGAAACGCTGCCGGAGAGCAGTGCGTGCGGCAGGTGCTGGTGACCAACCAGCTCGGCCTGCACGCCCGCCCCGCCAGCCAGATCGCGCGGGAGGCCCAGGCCTTCGCCGCCAAGATCATCATCGAGGGCCAGGGACAGAGCGTGGACGCCAAGAGCATCCTCGACATCCTGACGCTCTCCGCCGCCCAGGGCAGCACCCTTGAGATCCGCGCCAGCGGCTCGGACGCGGCCCAGGCCGTGGACCGCATCACGGAGCTGTTCGCCGCCAAGTTCGGGGAGAAGTAGTGGCAAGAGTCATCGTTCGCGGCATATCGGTGTCCACGGGCTTCGCCATCGGCAAGGCCGTGTTCGTCAACCGCAGGCACCGTTCCGAGCTGCCGCGCCAGACCATCCCGCCCTTCCTGGTGGCCGAGGAGGAAGACCGCCTGCGCGGCGCCTTCGCCGCCGTGGAAGCCGAACTCGCCGCCGCCCGCGACCGCATCCCCGCCGAGTTGAAGGAACACAAGCACATCCTCGACTCGCACCTGATGATCTTGAAGGACCCCAAGCTCGCCGGGGCCGCAGGCAAGCTGATCCGCGAGCTGCGCGTCAACGCCGAGTGGGCCCTTGAGAAGGCCGTGGCCGAGCTTGAGAAGGCCTTCGGCATCCTCGACGACCTCTACATCCGCGAGCGCCTGCAGGACGTGCGCGTCATGAGCGACCGCGTCATGGCGCGGCTGCTGGGCACCGTGCCCGAGCTTCTGGCCGTGGAGGGCCGGGTCATCATCATGGCCCACGACCTGACCCCGGCGGACACCGTGGCGCTCGAGGTCTCCAAGATCATGGGCTTTGCCACGGCCCAGGGCGGCAAGACCTCGCACACGGGCATCATGGCCCGCACCCTGGGCATCCCGGCCCTGGTTGGCGCCTCCGACCTGGAGGACGCGGTGGGCGACGGCGACCTCGTCATCATCGACGGCGTGGGCGGCCGCATCCTGGTGGACCCGGACGAGGACGAACTGGCCGAGTTCAACGAACTGGCCAGCCAGTTCGAGGACTACCAGCGCCGCATCTACCGGGGCTGCCAGCTTCCGGCGGAGACCATCGACGGCTACCGCGTGCAGGTGCTGGCCAACATCGAGCTCATCGAGGAAGTGGCGGCGGTGCTGGACAACGGCGGCGAGGGCATCGGCCTGTACCGCACGGAATACAGCTACCTGAACCGCACCGAGCTGCCCAGCGAGGACGAGCTGGCCGACAAGTATTCCGACCTCGCGGCCATCATGAGCCCGCGCAAGGTCATCTTCCGCACGCTGGACCTCGGCGCGGACAAGACCATCGCCAGCTTCGGCGCGCTGGAGGAGGCCAACCCGGCCATGGGCCTGCGCGCCATCCGCTTCTGCATGCAGCACCCGGAGCTGTTCAAGACGCAGCTCAAGGCCATCGCCCGCGCGTCCGCCTACGGCAACGTGTCCATCATGTTCCCCATGATCTCCGGCCTGCGCGAGGTGCGCCGGGCCAAGGCCAAGCTGCGCGAGGCCCAGGAAGAGCTGCGCACCGAGGGCAAGCGCTTCAACCAGGACATGCCCATCGGCATCATGATCGAGCTGCCCGCCGCGGTGATGATCGCTAACCTCCTGGCGGAGGAAGTCGACTTCTTCAGCATCGGCACCAACGACCTCATCCAGTACAGCGTGGGCATCGACCGCACCAACCCGCACGTCTCCTACCTGTACCAGCCGCTGCACCCGGCCATCCTGCGCAGCATCAAGCACGTGGTGGACGCCGCCCACCAGGCCGGCATCGAGGCCAGCCTCTGCGGCGAAGTGGCGAGCGACCCCTTCTGCGTCCCCATCCTCATGGGCATGCAGATCGACTGCATCAGCCTGTCGCCCCAGGCCATTCCCGGCATCAAGCGCATCATCCGTCAGGCCCGCATGAGCGAGTGCAAGGCGCTCCTGCGCGAGGTGCTGGCCTGCCGCACCGTGGGCAAGATCAACCGCCTCGTGCGCGACACAATCTTCAACAAGTACCCGGAAGAGCTCACATTCTTTGCCTCGCTCCTGGACAACGACGATCTCGGGGGCTAGCACATGACCGGAAATCCCAATCGCCACGCGGGCGAGAAGCTCATCGCCACCAACAAGCAGGCGCGCAGGCTCTATGAGTTCATCGAGGTGCTGGAAGCGGGCCTCGTGCTCATGGGCTCGGAACTGAAAAGCCTGCGCGAGGGCCGCGTGAACTTCATGGACGGCTACGTGCGCTTCGCAAACGGCGAGGCCTGGCTCACGGGGGTGCACATCGCGCCGTATGCCAACGCGGGCATGGACCCGCACGAGCCCACCCGCGAGCGCAAGCTGCTGTTGCACAACCGCGAGATCGCCAAGCTCCAGGCCTCGGCCTCGCAGAAGGGGCTGACCGTCATCCCGGTGCGGCTGTACTTCAAGAACGGCCGCGTGAAGCTCGAAATCGCGCTGGGCAAGGGCAAGAACGTGCACGACCGCCGCGACGACATCAAGGAACGCGACCTGAACCGCGACACCGCGCGCCAATTGGCCGACTACAAGCGCGGCTAGCAACCGCCCCCACCCGGCGGCCACATCCCCGGATCCGACATGACCGCACTCGCCACTGCCCTCACCCCCAGCCACCTGCGCCTCCTGGAAGCGCTGTTCCCCGGCGACGGCCTTGTGACCAGGCCCGAGGAGATGGCCGTGTTCGGCGCGGACTCCAGCCGCCGTTCGGCCCTGCCCTGGGCCGTGGTGCGGCCGAGGAGCGAAGAGCAGATCGTGGAGCTGCTGCGCTGGGCCGAGGCCGAAAAGATGCCCCTCGTTCCCCGCCTGCGCGGCACGGGCATGAGCGGCGGCGCGGTGCCAGCCTTTGGCGGCGTGGTCGTGTCCACCCTGTGGCTGAACCGCGTCATCGACATCGACGCCAGCGACTTCTGCGCCGAGGTGGAGCCCGGCGTGGTCACGGCGGAGTTCCAGGCGCTGACGCAAAAGCAGAAGCTCTTCTACCCGCCGGACCCGGCCAGCCTCAAGATTTCCACCCTGGGCGGCAACGTGTCCACCTGCGCGGGCGGCATGCGCGCCGTGAAATACGGCGTCACGCGGGACTACGTGCTCGGCGTGCGCGCGGTGCTGCCGGGCGGGAAGATCTGCGACGCCGGGGGCCGCACCCACAAGAACGTGGTCGGGCTCGACCTGACGCGCCTGTTCGTGGGCTCCTGCGGGACGCTGGGGATTTTCACCAAGCTGACGCTGAAGCTTCTGCCCCTGCCGGAGTCCTCGGCCACGGTGCTTGCCGCCTTCGGCTCGCTCAGGGGGGCTCTCGAAGGGGCTCATAACGTATTTCGCGCGGGCATCCTGCCCACGGCCCTGGAGTTCATGGACGCCGTGGCCTGCCGGGGCATCGCGCAGATCAGGGACGTGCCCTGGCCCAAGGACACGACCCAGGCGGTGCTGCTGCTCAAGATCGACGGTTCGGCCAGCGCCCTGCCAGGCGACCTGGACCGGCTCACGCGCGCGCTCTCCCAGGCCAACCCCCTGTGCCTGCTGAAGGGCCTCGGCCCCGGCGAGGAGGAGCCGCTGTGGGAGATCCGCCGGCTGGTGAGCCCCGCTGCCTTCCAGCTCGGGCCGGACAAGCTGGGCGAGGACGTGGCCGTGCCGCGCGGCAAGACCGTGGAGGCCGTGGAGGGCTTCCAGGCCATCGGCGCGGAGAACGACGTGCACGTGGCCTGCTACGGGCACCTGGGCGACGGCAACATCCACGTCAACATCATCTACGACGCGGGCGACGACGGCCAGCGGGCGCGGGCCAAGGCCTGCAAGGAGGCCGTGTTCCGGCTCACCCTGTCCCTGGGCGGCACCATCTCCGGCGAGCACGGCACGGGCATCACCAAGGGTCCGTACGTGTCCTGGCAGCTCTCGGAGACCGAGCGCAGCCTCATGGCGGGCATCAAGCAGGTCTTCGACCCCTCGGGCATCCTGAATCCGGGCAAGGGCTGGGTTTAGGCCCTGGTGCTCCGCATGAAAGTCAACGACAAGTTCGGCGACACTTCCGACGACAAGTTCAACGACAAGTCAGACGGCATCTTCAACGACAAGTCCGGCGCCAAGACGGAGCGCGACTGCGTCCTGTGCGGCTGCTGCCTGGAGCAGTGCCCGCTGTTCGCGGCGACGGGCCGCGAGGAGCTGTCCCCGCGCGCCAAGGCCCTGCTCGCCGGGCCGTCGAAGTTCGCCGCCGCAACGCTGGACGAAGCCGCCGTGGCCGAGCTGGCGGGCCTGTGCCTGGCCTGCGGCAAATGCGAAAAGCTTTGTCCCCAGGGCGTCAGCGTGCCCCGGCTCATCGCCCGCCTGCGAGCGGAGCACCCGGACTTCCGCCAGTGGCTGTGGAAGCAGTGGATCACCCGGCTTAAGCCGTTCTGGTCGCTGGCGGCCAAGGGCGCGGCGCTCATGCCCGAGTCGATGACCAGCGCCCTCGCCCCGGCGGGTCTCGGCCTGGCGCTGAAGGGCCTGCGCGGGCTTCGGCCAGGCCTTGGGCTGCGCCCCTGGCTGGCTATCACGAAATTTCCGGCCGAAGCGTACCGCCAAAAGCACGCCGACCGACCTGTGGTCCTGTTCGACGGCTGCGTTGGCTCCGGCCCCCGGAAGGTCTGGGCCGACACGGCGCGGCGGCTGCTCCGCGGCCTGGGCGCGAACCTCGCCGAGGCAGGGTTCTCCTGCTGCGGGTCGACCCTGGGCGTGGCCGGGCTGCCCGGCGACCAGCTCGCGGCGCGGCGCGCCAATGTGGCAGCCTGGAGAAAGGCCGGGCGGCCGCTGGTGGTCACCTACTGCGCCACCTGCCGCAAGGGCCTGGCCGAGTATGTCGGACCGGAAGGGGGCGCGGGCCTGTTCGCCGATGCCGAGGAGGAGGCCGCCTGGACCGCCAGCGTGACCCCGCTCTCGGCCCTGCTGGCCGGGGCCCAGGCCAAGGCCGGGCGCGGCGCTCCGGCCATCGTGGGCTGGCATAAGCCCTGCCATGCCGACCTGGGAGTTGGCCCCGCCGATTCCGACTTCAAGCTCATGGGCGCCCTGCTGGGCGCGCGGCTGCGCACCCCGGCCAAGGCGGGCTGCTGCGGCTTCGGCGGCATCATGCAGCTGGGCGCGCCGGAGCTCTCGGCCCGGGTGGGCGCGGCCTGCTGGGACGGGCTCGACGGCGCGCTGGGCTTCTCCGCCGCGCCGGAGGTCACGCCCGCGTATGTGCTCACCGACTGCTCCGGCTGCGTCATGCAGCTCTGCGCCACCGCGCCGCAGGGGGCGCGCGTCGGGCACTGGCTGGAGGTCATCGCGGCGAAATGAGCCCGCCGCAAGGATTTCTGCGCCAAGGCGGGTTGACGAACGCCCAGCGCGCGTTATCTCCCCCAAGGGGATTTGACGCGGCCACGGAAATGTCCGAGAACACCGCAGCGCGCGCCAAGGCCGTAAGGGCCGAAACCGCGCCGGGACGGTCAGAACCCGCCGGGACGCCGGGCCGCAGGGAGCCATGCTCCGAAGCCCGCCCCGACATGTCGAAATACCGCTGGCCGGGTCTTTGATCCCAGGCCGCTTGAGGAGCCTCAGCCCATGTTCAACGCCATCATCAAAAAGATCGTCGGATCGAGCAACGACCGCTACCTGAAGAAGCTGCACCCCATGGTGGAGCAGATCGGCAGGCTTGAGCCGCAGATGCAGGCCCTGCGGGACGAGGACTTCCCGGCCAAGATCGCCGCCTGGAAAGAGGAAGTGGCCCAGGGCCGCAGCCTGGACGAACTGCTTCCCGAGTGCTTCGCCCTTGTGCGGGAGGCCGGCGTGCGCTCGCTCGGCATGCGCCACTACGACATGCAGCTTGTGGGCGCCATGGTGCTGCACCAGGGCCGCATCGCGGAGATGAAGACCGGCGAGGGCAAGACCCTCGTGGCCACCCTGGCCGTGGTGCTGAACGCGCTGTCCGGCAAGGGCGTGCACCTTGTCACCGTCAACGACTATCTGGCCCGGCGCGACGCGGCCTGGATGGGCAAGCTCTACAATTTCCTGGGCCTCTCCGTCGGGGTCATCGTGCACGGCCTCTCCGACGAGGAGCGGCAGGTCAGCTACGGCGCCGACATCACCTACGGCACCAACAACGAATTCGGCTTCGACTACCTGCGCGACAACATGAAGTTCTACAAGGAGTCGCTGGTCCAGCGCCCGCTCAACTTCGCCATCGTCGACGAAGTCGACTCCATCCTCATCGACGAGGCGCGCACCCCGCTCATCATCAGCGGCGCTTCCGAAGAGTCGACCCAGCTCTACCGCAAGGTCGACGCCATCATCCCGCACCTGGTGCGCGGAGAGAAGGCCAAGGAGGAAGGCGCGGAGCCCACAGGCGACTTCGAGGTGGACGAGAAGGCCAGAAGCATCGCCATGACCGAGCAGGGCGTCAGCAAATGCGAGAAGCTTTTGGGCATCGACAACCTCTACGACCCGGCCAACGTGACCTTCCAGCACCACGTGCTCCAGGCGCTCAAGGCCCACCACCTCTACCGCCTCGACGTCGAGTACATCATCAAGGACGGCCAGGTGGTCATCGTCGACGAGTTCACGGGCCGCCTCATGCCCGGGCGCCGCTTCTCCGACGGCCTGCACCAGGCGCTGGAGGCCAAGGAGAACGTCAAGGTCGAGGCCGAGAACCAGACGCTCGCCAGCATCACCTTCCAGAACTACTTCCGCATGTACGAGAAGCTTTCCGGCATGACCGGCACCGCCGACACCGAGGCCGTGGAGTTCAAGCAGATCTACGACCTGGACGTCTCGGTCATCCCCACGCACCGGCCCATGGTGCGCATCGACCACCCGGACATGATCTTCAAGACCCAGCGCGAGAAGTACGCCGCCATCGTGGAGGACATCATCGACTGCCACAAGCGCGGCCAGCCCGTGCTCGTGGGCACCGTCTCCATCGAGAAGAGCGAGCTCGTCTCCGAGATGCTGAAGAAGCGCGGCATCCCCCACAACGTCCTGAACGCCAAGCAGCATGAGCTGGAGGCCCAGATCGTGGCCGAGGCCGGGCACAAGGGACGCGTCACCATCGCCACCAACATGGCCGGACGAGGCACCGACATCGTGCTCGGCGAGGGCGTCAAGGAGCTGGGCGGCCTGCACATCCTGGGCACGGAACGCCACGAGTCCCGGCGCATCGACAACCAGCTGCGCGGCCGCGCCGGCCGCCAGGGCGACCCCGGCACCTCGCGCTTCTACCTGGCGCTGGACGACGACCTCATGCGCCTGTTCGGCAGCGACCGCATCGCCGGGCTCATGAACACCCTGGGCATGCAGGAGGGCGAGGCCATCGAGAACCGCATGGTCAGCCGCGCCATCGAGGGTTCGCAGAAGCGCGTGGAAGGCCACAACTTCGAGATCAGAAAGCAGCTTTTGGACTACGACAACGTCATGAACCAGCAGCGCGAGGTCATCTACGCCCGCCGCCGCGAGATCATGTACGCCGAGACCCTGGACGACATCGTGGACGAGTACGTCGACGAGCTCCTGACCGACATCTACTCCCCCGTGGCCGACGCCAAGGGCCACGAACTGGACGAGGAGACCGAGGGCATCATCGCCTCGCGCCTGGACGAGGTCTTCGACCTCTCGCGCTTCCCCGGCTTCGCGGGCGCCCTGCCCTCGCGCGAGCAGTCCGAGGAATGGATCAAGGAGATCCTGGCGACCCTGCAGGCCGCCGCGCCCGAGAACTACCAGGAAATCCTGCGCTACTTCATCCTGGAGACGCTTGACCGCAACTGGAAGGACCACCTGCTCTCCATGGACCACCTGCGCGACGGCATCGGCCTGCGCGGCTACGGCCAGAAGGACCCCAAGCAGGAGTACAAGCGCGAGGGCTTTGAGCTGTTCAGGGCCATGCTCTACACCATCGCCGAGAAGTCCATGAGCCTCATCCTGCGCCTGCGCATCGAGAAAGAGGTCAAGGAGGAGGAATTCCAGCACAAGGAGACCGCCTCCGAACTGGAGTACCAGGGCGCAGGCACCGAGGCCGAACCCAAGAAGCAGAAGCCGGTCAAACGCGCCGCAAAGGTGGGCCGCAACGACCCCTGCACCTGCGGCTCGGGCAAAAAATACAAGGCCTGCTGTGGCCGCTAGCCCACCATAACGTCCAACAAGTATCGCCAGCGGTCTTGCCGCAAAGGGCGGGGCATGGTAGAGTGAACGCTCACCGCCCCGCCCTTGCCGTATCGCAAGGGCCCCAACGCAACAGGAGCCTCGCGCGCCATGACAGCCGACAGACTTGACCAGAAGCTCGCCGCCCTCGCCGCCTTTCCCCAGGCGGATGAGGCCGTCGTGGCCCGCATGGGCGAGCTTTTGCCCGGCCTGGACGACAGGTCCGTCCGGCGCGTGAACCCTCTGCGCTTCGCCTCGGAGCACGGCCTGCCCGAAGACAAGGTGGTGGACTTCTTTTTATGCGCCACCCGCGCGGGACTGTTCGACCTGTCCTGGAACCTGACCTGTCCTGCCTGTGGCGGCATATTGAACCGCAACGGGAGCCTGGACGAGCTTTCCGGGCCGGAAATGGAGCACTGCGTGCTCTGCGACATTGACGTGCAAAAGAGCCTTGACGACCACGTGGAGACCAGCTTCACCTTGAGCCAGGCGGTTCGGGAGCTGGACATCCAGGCGCACACAGACCTGCAAAGCTATCTGGCGGCGCACTTTTCCGGCAACGTCACCCTCGACCCGGAATTGTGGGCGTACGTTTCCTCCGTGTTGCGGGGCTATCTCGGCCTCGGCCCGGGTGAGGAGCGGGAGGTGCTCTTTGCGGACTGGAGCGAGCCGCGCTTCCGGGTGGTCTCCATCGCCGTGCACGAGGCCGTCTCCGTGCCCATGGGCGCCGGGCGCGCCGAAGCGGAGCAGACCCTGCGCCTGAGCCTCAGCAGGCGCGGCTTCGAGGCCAGCGTTTCCCCCGGCCCTGAGCTTCTGCCCGGCCCGGTGCGCGTCATCGCCCGCAACCTGCTGGACGACCCCGTCGGCCTGTCCTTTTTCGCCGTGGACTACACCCGGCTGCATGAGATCATCGCCCGCGCCCGGAACACCGTGCGCCCCTTCCTGACCGGCAAGTCGCTGCTCACCAACCAGACGTTCCGGGAGCTGTTCCGCGTCCAGACCCTGGCGCCGAACCTGAACCTGAACATGCGCAGCCTGACCGTTCTGTTCACCGACCTGAAGGACTCCACCGCCCTGTACGAGAAGATCGGCGACGTGGCGGCCTACAGCCTGATCCAGAAACATTTCGACGCCCTCGCCCGGGTCGTTCGCCAGCACCGCGGGTCCGTGGTCAAAACCATGGGCGACGCGGTCATGGCCGCCTTCTCCGACCCGACGGAAGCCTTGCGCGCCGCCATCGGCATGCTTGACGCCGCGGCCTGCCTGGGCCAGCAGGTGGGCCTCAAGATCGGCCTGCACGAAGGCCCGGCCCTGGTCATCAACAACGTCGGCAGCCTGGATTACTTCGGCCAGACCGTGAACGTGGCCGCGCGGGTGCAAGGCT
The DNA here is from genome assembly GCF_031082295.1 of Humidesulfovibrio sp. GTDB lineage: Bacteria > Desulfobacterota > Desulfovibrionia > Desulfovibrionales > Desulfovibrionaceae > Humidesulfovibrio. The sequence continues at coordinate 112,573 of NZ_JAVHLD010000007.1, read as the reverse complement.
TGGCCGGATCCGGCGAAGTCTGGGCCAGCGGCGGTCTCATGTCCTGGCCCGGCGCGGCGCAGGCGCTTTCGGCCCTTGGCTGGACGAGCCAGGAGCACCAGGCCACCCTCAAGGGCGTGGGTGGAACAACAACCGTATTCCAGCTGCTCCCTCAAGCAGCGCGCACACAGGAGCCTTTATGTCCAGAGTACTCGTAGTCGAAGACAGCCGCACCTTCTCCTCCCTGCTTTCGCGGCGCATCACCGAGGAGATGGGCCACCAGGTGGTGGTGGCGAACTCCATGGCCAAGGCCGAGGCCATCCTGGCCATGGACACCGACTTCTTCGTGGCCCTGCTTGACCTGAACCTGCCCGACGCCCCCACCGGCCAGGTGGTGGACCTCGTGCTCGCCCGCAACATCCCCTCCATCGTCTTCACCGGCGAGCTGGACGACGAGCTGCGCGACCAGTTCTGGGCCAAGCGCATCGTGGACTACATCCTCAAGCAGAACATGGACAACGTGGCCTACATGCTCTCCCTTGTGGAGCGCCTGCACCGCAACCCCGCCATCAAGGTGCTGGTGGTCGACGACTCCCAGAACGCCCGCTTCGTGGTGGGCGAGCTCCTGCGCGCCCACCGCTACCAGGTGCTGGAGGCCGAGGACGGGCTTGCGGCCCTGGCCGTGCTGGCCGAGCACCCGGACATGCGCCTGGTCATAACCGACTACAACATGCCGAACATGGACGGGTTCGAGCTGGTGCGCAGCATCCGCCGCGACCACGCCAAGGACCAGATGGGCATCATCGGCATCTCCGGCGCGGACAAGGTCGGGCTCTCCGCCCGTTTCATCAAGAGCGGGGCCAACGACTTTTTGCACAAGCCCTTCCTCACCGAGGAGTTCTACACCCGCGTGACCCAGAACATCGAGCTTCTGGAATACATCGCGCAGATCAAGGACCTGGCCGAGAAGGACTACCTGACCCGGCTGTACAACCGGCGCTACATGTTCGCCGCCGGGCCGAAGCTCATGGCCGCCCAGACCCGCAGGGGCCAGGGCGTGGTGCTGGCCATGCTCGACATCGACCACTTCAAGCGCATCAACGACACCTTCGGCCACGACGCGGGCGATGCCGTGCTGCGCCAGATGTCCGCGCTGCTGACCGCGCGCTTCCGCACCTCGGACATCGTGGCGCGCTTCGGCGGCGAGGAGTTCTGCGTGCTGGCCACCGACATGAACCCCGCCGACGCCGGCAGGGTCTTCGAGGACTTGCGGCAGAGCTTCGAGTCGAGCCCGGTGAGCTTCGGCGGGCAGAGCATCCCCTACACCGTGAGCATCGGCCTGTGCACCAGCGCCCTGGAAGGGCTGGAGGCCATGATCAAGGCCGCGGACGACGCGCTGTACGTGTCCAAGAACGACGGCAGAAACCGGGTGACCCTGGCGGGGAGGTAGCGCCCCGCCCGCCGAACGAGAAAGCCCCTGGCGGAAACGCCGGGGGCTTTTTTGTTGCGAGTTGATACGCTTATGCGTTAGCGGCTTCTTGAAACAGCGGGATCGTGTATCGGGGGGGCATGTATCCACCGCACGACATTTCGCGCAGACAATTACAAGAGGGCTTATGCCACTGTTCAAAGGGATCAGGCGTTGGTTTACGGCTGTTGCTGCGATGTCCCTCCTTACGGCCTTCGGGGGAATCTCTGTGGCGGCAGGCACCTACTCCATGAGAGCAACCGTTGATCGTCCACAAACTGGTCCCTTCGCCAAGAACCAGCTACCGCCGGAAATTCAAGCGCTCATTGGTCTTAAAATTCCACAAGAAATGCGGTCAGTGAACGTACGCAACAAGGCAACGGGGATAATTGAAACCAGCAAGCGCCTGATGCTAGGACATATACCTAATTTCTTTCAAGTCTCTTCAGGTGTGGTCGACATTGGCTTCATCGGTCAGACGCCTGCCTTTGTCGTCTTGAAACTTACCCCCATGCGAGAAAGGGAGATTCTGAATATTGAGGTTCTCCCTGCCGAGCACCTGAACATGCAGCTCGTGGATGGCAAGCTTCAGTGGGGGAAGGGGCTCAACGATGTCTTTGATATCTGTAAGCAAACCACTTCGACGAGTTCCATGGACAGATACGACGCCATAGTTGCGCTGGGGAAACCAGAAGTAGGAAATGAAGATTGTGAGCACACAACCCGACAAATCAAACTCGCCTGGGGGGTGAATACGCGAACCGGACGTATCGAAGTGATCGCCCCTGAGACGGTGGAGTGTCTCTTGCCCGCACCAACAATCTGTAAATGACAGGCGCCCGCCATCCCCCAAATCACCCTTTGAATCCCGGCACGGCCTGTGCTAAGTAGTTCACCTGCGCGGGCAGCCCACACGCTGGCCGCGACGATGTTTCGCGAGGTGCGCCTATGACCATCGTGCCCAAGGGCTACCGCTTCGGCGTGGCCGCCGCAGGCTTCAAAAAGGCTGACCGCAACGACCTGGGGCTCATCCTGAGCATCGGCCCGGCTGTTGCCGCGGGCGTGTTCACCACCAACCGCTTCCAGGCCGCGCCCGTGCTGGTGTGCAAGGAGCTTTTGGCCGAGAGCCCCGTGGCCCGCGCCATCGTGGTCAACTCCGGCCAGGCCAACGCCTGCACCGGCGACGAGGGCCTGGCCAACTGCCGCGCCACGCTGGAGATCGTCTCCGAGTTCGCCCGCGTGCGGCCCGAGGAGATCCTCCCGGCCTCCACCGGCGTCATCGGCGCGCAGCTCAAGATGGACCTCTGGGCATCCGCCGCCCTCAAGCTCGGCGGGAGCCTGGGCCGCGCCACGGCCATGGACGTGGCCAAGGCCATGATGACCACCGACTCCTTCCCCAAGCTCTCGACCCGGAGCGTGCAGCTCGAAGGCGGCGAGGTGCGGCTGCTCGGCATGTGCAAGGGCGCGGGCATGATCTGCCCGACCATGGCCACCATGCTCGGCTTCGTCATCTGCGACGTGGACGTGGAGCCCAAGGCCTGGCGCGAGATGCTCTCCTTTTGCGCCGACCGCTCCTTCAACGCGCTGACGGTTGACGGCGACACCAGCACCAACGACACGGTCATCGCCCTGGCCAACGGCGCCTCCCGCGTGCGGGCGGAGTCCAAGGCCGACCTGGCGCTGCTGCGCGCCTGCATGCTCGAGGTCTGCCAGGAGCTCTCCTACCGCATCGTCCAGGACGCCGAGGGCGGCACCAAGGTGGCGCACATCGCGGTGACGGGCGCCAAGAGCCACCCCCAGGCGGAACTGGCCGCCCGGGCCATCGGCAACTCGCCCCTGGTCAAGACCGCGCTCTTCGGCTGCGACCCCAACTGGGGGCGCATCGTGGCGGCGCTGGGCCGCAGCGGCGCGGACTTCAACCCCATGGACGTGGTGCTCAAGATCGGCGGGATCCTGGTGTTCGAGAAGGGCCAGCCCTCGCCCGAAGATTTGGACGCCCTGCTCGCGCCGTGCATGCGCCACCAGGACGTGAAGATCGAGCTGTGCATCGGGCCGGGCAACGGCGAGTTCACGCTGCTGGCCTCGGACCTGACCAAGCGCTACGTCGAGATCAACGCGGACTACCGGACCTAAGGCGGGAGGCACGCACCCCCATGTCCCGCCTGAAAAAACGTTCTCGCCTCACGCGCCTGGCCGACTTCCTGTTCGAGTGCGGCATGCTCAGAAAGACCCCGCGCACCGGCTACCAGTTCCTGGGCACCGGCGCGGAAAACGTGGCCGAGCACTCCTTCCGCACGGCGGTCATCGGCTTCGTGCTGGCCCAGATGGCCGGGGCCAACAAGGAGCGCACGGCCATGATGTGCCTGTTCCACGACCTGCACGAGGCGCGCACCGGCGACTTCAACTACGTGGCCCACATGTACAACGCCAGCCAGCGCACCCGCGCCCTGGCCGACGCGCTTTCCGGCACCGGCCTGGACGACGACCTCATGCCCCTGTGGCGCGAGCTGGAGGAGACCGAGAGCGTGGAGGCGCGCCTGGCCCAGGACGCGGACCAGCTGGACCTCATCGTGAACCTGAAGGAGCAGTCGGACCTGGGCAACGCCTACGCCGACAAGTGGCTCAGCGCCGCGGTGAAGCGCATCCGCACGCCCGAGGGCAAGAAGCTCGCCAAGGCCGTCATGGAGACCGACCACACGGACTGGTGGTTCCTGGGGCCGGACGAGTCCTGGTGGGAGAAGAAGAACGGCTCGCGCAAGGATCTGCCAAAGATTTCGCCCCACTGCCAAGCCGCCCCCGAGGCGGAGGACAGCGGGGACGAGGACGGCCAGTAGCCCCGGAATCACGTTTTTGTTTTAAATGCCGGGCCTCCCGCCCCTGGGGATTGCGCGGAGCCCGGCCTTGTGCTAGTCAATGCGGGTCGCCAGGGGGGCAGCGTGCGCCCGGCGGCGTCATTTTGCGGACACAGAGGGGAGCCTTGGCAGGCTTGGCTTGGCACGGCTTGAGAGGGGGACTCCGCAGCAATGATACACGGCAGACGCCCGCAGCTTTCGCCCATCGCCCACCTGGGCGACGCCACCTTGCGCTTTGTGGGCGACACGGGGGCCATGTTCCTGTTCCTGCTGGAATCCACCGCCCGCATCTTCTCCTCCCTCGGCCAGTTCCAAAAGACCGTCCGCCAGATCTACTTCATCGGCGTCAAAAGCCTAAGCGTCATCACGCTCATCGGCCTGTTCACGGGCATGGTCATCGGCCTGCAGATGCACTACGCCCTGGCCAAGTTCGGGGCCGAGGGCTTCCTGGGCGCGGCCGTGGCCCTGTCGCTTGTGCGCGAGCTCGGCCCCGTGCTCACCGCCATCATGATCACCGGCCGGGCCGGGTCGTCCATGACCGCCGAGATCGGCGTCATGCGCATCAGCGAGCAGGTCGACGCCCTGCGCGTCATGGACATCAATCCCGTGGGCTACCTGGTCAGCCCCAAGCTGGCGGCCAGCATCCTCTGCTTCCCCATCCTCACCGCCTTCTTCGACCTGGTGGGCATGGCCGGCGGCTACCTCACCGGCGTGCTGCTCCTGGGCGGCAACAGCGGCGTGTACTTCTACCGCATCCAGGCCTACATGAAGCTAAGCGACGTCACCGGCGGCTTCTACAAGTCCCTGGTCTTCGCCATCGTTGTGTGCACCGTGTGCTGCTTCATGGGCTACTACACCCACACCCGGCGCGACGCCGTCGGCCCGGAGGCCGTGAGCCAGGCCACCACCGCCGGGGTGGTGACGTCCTGCATCCTGATCCTTTTGTCCGACTACATCATGACCTCGCTTCTGTTCTAGGCGGCACGAAATGACGCAGGAAATCACCCCGGACATCCGCCTCGAAGGGCTCACCATCGGCTACGGCAAAACCGCCGTGGTCAGCGACATCAACGCGGTGCTGCCCGGCGGCAAGATTTCGGTGATCCTGGGAGGCTCTGGCTGCGGCAAGTCCACCCTGCTCAAGCACATCCTCATGCTCCAGCCGGCGCTTGGCGGGCGCATCATGATCGGCGCGCACGACCTTGCCGAGCTGGACCGCAGGGGCATGCACTGCCTGCGCCAGCGCATGGGCGTGCTCTTCCAGGACGGCGCCATGCTCGGCTCGCTTACCCTGGGCGACAACGTGGCCCTGCCCCTGAGGGAACACACCAGGCTCGACGAGAAGACAATCCGCGAGCGCGTGCTGGCCAAGCTGGCCCTGGTGGGGCTGGAGGATTTCTACGACTACTACCCCAACGAGCTCTCCGGCGGCATGCGCAAGCGCGCCGGGCTGGCCCGCGGCATGGTCATGGACCCGCCGCTCTTGTTCTGCGACGAGCCCACCAGCGGACTCGACCCGGTGACGGCGGCCGAGCTGGACCAGCTGCTGCTGGAACTCAAGAAGAGCTTTGACATGACCATGGTGGTGGTCAGCCACGACCTGAACAGCATGCGCACCATCGCCGACCACGTGATGGTGCTGGGCGAGGGCCGGGTGCTCTACAACGGCGACCTGAAAGGGCTTGAGGCCACCACGGACGAGTATCTGCGGCGCTTCCTCGACCGCCAGGCGCAGGCGCGCACCAGCCCCAGGCTGACCATGCCCGCGCTCGACTTCAAGGTCATGAAACGCGACTGTTCCAAATATCTGGAAGAAGGCTAGCGCGTCGACAGGCAAAGGCCGACGCGTCACATGGGCTGGGTCCAAGGGTATCGACGGACCTGCAGCCAGGCCACGGGAGGTGCAAGATGAACAAATATTCGAAGGAAACCCAGGTGGGCATTTTCGTGCTGCTGGGGTTCATGGCCATCGCCTACATGAGCATCAAGCTCGGGAACGTGCACCTGTTCTCCGACAACTACTACCCCATCGTCGCCAAGTTCAACGACGTGACGGGCCTGAAGCTGAACGCGCCGGTGCAGATGTACGGCGTGGAGATGGGCTTCGTGGAGAAGATCGGCATCGACCAGGACACGGGCATGTCCTCGGTGACCCTGCGCATCCGCAAGGACATCCAGCTGACTGACGACACCATCGCCTCGGTGAAGACCAGCGGCCTCATCGGCGACAAGTACGTGAAACTCTCGCGCGGCGGGGGCGACACCATCAAGGCCGGAGCCATCCTGCGGGATACGGAATCGGCTATTGACCTTGAGGAATTAATCAGTAAGTATGTTTTCGGCGGCGTGTAAATAACGCGGCCCATAACCCATTGGCGGTACTTTTGAAGATGAAAAAAATCTCAATTATCCTTACCACATTGGCCATCCTGGCCTGTTTCTGTTCCGCCGCGCTGGCTGGCGAGCCGCAGGACCGTTTGAAATCCGGCATCGACAAGGTCATCGCGATTTTGTCCGACCCGGCCATGAAGGGTCCCGCCAAGCGCGCCGAACGTCAGGACAAATTGCGCACCGTGGCCGACGGCTTCTTCGATTGGCGCGAGCTTTCTCGCCGCGCCGCGGCCGAGGGCTGGAAGAAGTTCACCCCCAAGCAGCAGGACGACTTCGTGACCAGCTTCTCGGAGCTGCTGCAGAAGACGTACGTGCGCAAGCTTGAGAAGTACAACAACGAAAAGGTCAACTATCTTGGCGAGCAGATCGCCGACAACCAGGCCTTCCTCAAGACCCAGGTCGCCATGAAGGACAAGACCATCCCCATCAACTACGTCATGATCAAGCATGACCAGTGGATGGTCTACGACGTGGTGGTCGAGGGCGTGAGCCTGGTCAAGAACTACCGCACCCAGTTCGCCAAGATTCTGTCCAGGGAAACCCCGGACACGCTCATCCAGCGCATCAAGGACAAGATCGCGGCATTGGACGCGGGCAAGAACGTCGACGACGTGGCCAGCTAGCACAACGCCGATGAGTCACAAGGCGGTACGCATGCACAGATTGACCCGAGTTCTCTTGGCAACCGTTGCCCTGACGCTGCTCTCCTGCGTGGTGGCTCTGGCCGCCACCGCCCCCACCGGCCCGGCAAGCCTGGCCGAGAAGCCCGCGACGAACATGCTCCTGGCCTATGGCGACGTGGACATCTGGGACGAGACCGGCCAGATCATCAAGAAACCCGCCAACGGCGACAAGCTGACCAAGTCGGACATCGCCGCCCAGACCCCGGACCCCCTTGAGGGCTGGAACCGCATGTGGTTCGGCTTCAACGACAAGCTGTACTTCTGGGCCTTGAAGCCCGTGGCCCAGGGCTACGGAGCCGTGATCCCCGAGCGTCCCCGCATCTGGGTGGGCAACTTCTTCCACAACCTCATGTTCCCGGTGCGCTTCGTCAGCCTCATGCTCCAGGGCAAGCCCGACGCCGCCGCCGTGGAGACCTCGCGCTTCATCGGCAACACGGCCTTCGGCCTGGGCGGCTTCGCCGACGTCACCGCCGACAGCAAGCCCTACAAGCCCATCGGTTCCACCGAAAAGGACCTGGGCCTGACCTTCGGCTACTGGGGCGCGGGCAACGGCATGTACCTGGTGTGGCCCTTCATCGGCCCCTCCTCCGCGCGCGACACCGTGGGCTATGCGGGAGACTACTTCCTGACCCCGATCTCCTACATCCACCCCTGGTACTGGTCCATCGCCACCAAGGGCTATGACAAGATCAACGAGGTCTCCATGCGCATCGGCGACTACGAGACCCTGAAGGAAGCGTCCATCGACCCGTACGAGGCCGTGCGCGACGCCTACCTGCGCAACCGCTACAAGAAGATCAACGACTAGGACAGGCCGCGGCCAGTTTCCACACCATGCGACTGGCCGTCATCTCCGATTCGCACCTGTCCATTCCTGATGACCGCTTCGAGCGCGTCTACGACCGGTACCTCTCCGGCGCAGACGCGCTCTTGCATTGCGGCGACATGGTCAGCGCCGCGCTCTACCACTCCCTGTGCCGCCATCCGCGCCTGCTGGCCGTGCGCGGCAACTGCGACCACTTCTTGCTCGACCACGACCTGCCGCAGACGCTGAGCGCCGAGCTGCCCCTGGCCTCTGGCCGGAAGCTGCGCATCGGCATGGCCCACGGCTGGGGCGAACGCTCCACCGTCTGGCAACGCGTGGCCGACACCTTCCCCGCGCACGACCTGATCTGCTTCGGCCACACCCACCGCCGCGCCTGGACCGAGCACCAAGGCGCGCACCTGCTCAACCCCGGCAGCCTGGCCGAAGGCTCCATGGCCTACATCGACGTGGCCGACGACGGCGCTCTCACCTGCACCTTCGTGGACGTTGCCCCGGACGACTAGCCCCCCCGCGCTCCGCGACCAGACTGGCGTGCCCCTCTGTTGTCCCCATTGGGGCTTGTGCTGGCGCGCCTCAACAGGCCCGTGGCCGGGCCATCGCCTTCAGGAACGCCTGGCGGCTCATGAGCGGGGAGGAGTGGCGCTAGGCCGGGTACCGCCTAGAGCTTCTCGACGACATCCCCCAGCTGGTTGGCCTTTGCCTTGCCCTGCCGACCCGCCTCCTAGGCCTTGGGCTTGACCTTCTCAACTCCCTTCTTCGCGCCGCTTTTGGCCCGTTCCGCCGCGTTCTGAACCGGTTTCGGGGCGGAGTCCTCGGCCTTCTCCGCCATCTTCTTGCCCTGGCCGGCGATCGACTTGGCCTTGCCCTTGACCTTGCTGCCGATGCCGGCCTGGAGCGGGGCGGGAACGGCCAGCAACAGACACAGACACGCCACGAATGTCGTGAACACCCTGCGCATGCGGCACCTCCAAGAGGTCATGCGTTGTCTCTGCGGGGGGAGCTTCCTGATTTCGCCACTACAACAGGCGCGCGCGGCTTGCAAGGGTCTGCGGAAATGCGCGGGCTACATGCCCACGAACTCCTTCTTGGCGGCCAGCACCTTCTTCAGGTAGTCGCGCGTCTCCTGCGCGGCGTGGCGCTCCACGATGGTGTCGTAAACTGCCATGGGGGGGCGGGCGTTGATGAGCCTGAACGCCTGGCGCTTGTCGCGGCTGAAGGTCTTCAGCAGCGCGCCCGCGCCGCCGTTGTAGGAGGCGATGACGCAGTACTCGCGGGAGAGCTCGTCGCCCACGTCGGAAAGCATGCGGGTGGCCAGCAGGCGCAGGTAGGCGGTGCCGTAGGTGATGTTGTGCGCGGGCTCGAACAGGTAGCTCTTGCTCGGCTCGCCGGGCCTGCCCGTGAGGTACTCCTGCACGTCGGCCCCGGCGGTCTGCGGCACCACCTGCATGAGCCCCACCGCGGGGATGGAGTTGATGGCGTAGGGGTTGAAGTCGCTCTCCACGCGGATGATGGCGTAGATGAGGTTGCGGCTGACGTGGAAACGGGCCGCGGCCTGCTCCACCTGCGGGCGGAACTTGGCCGCGCGCACCTGCATGTGGTCGTTGATCATGGGGATGACCACGAAACTGACGGTCTTGCCCGCGTTCTCGGAGGCGCGCCTTTGCACGCTGCGCTCCACGACGTCGCGGGCGAACTCCTCGGCCTGGGCTTCGCTCGCGATGTCGCGCCCGCGCGAGTCCTTGACCTCGCCCAGCAGGAAAGGCTTGCCGCCAAGGCGCACCGGCCCGGCGGAATAGAGGTCCACCGCGCGCGGGTCGTACGGAGTCAGGAGCATGGTGGCGATGGCCGCGCGAAGGCTGGCATGCGGGGTGTCCTGGTCGAGCGTCTCCACCAGGATCAGGCCGCGCTCGAAGTCCACGCTGGCGCGGGACAGGTAGTTCTGGGTGTACTTGACGTACTTCTTGGGTTCCGGTTCGCGCACATCGCGTTCGCCCCAGGTGCCGCCCACGGCGCGGCGAAAACTGGCCACCAGGCTCTTGAAGCGCTTGTAGTCGGCCTCGATGGCGCTGGGGTGTGTGGCGTAGTGGATGGCCTTGTTGCGCGCCATGCTGACGGCGGCGCTGGTGTCGCCGCTGGCAACCCGGGCGATGCTCACGGCGTCGCTGACGGAGCAGGAGGCCACCAGCAGGGCCAGGCCGAGCACGCAGAGGGCACAAGGAAGCGGGCGCAAGCGGGCTGTATGTCGGAAAGGGGGACTGGGCGGTGATGCGGGCATGGGCGGCCTCCTTGCGTTCCTGGCCTTGCGGCCGGACGCCGGGCATTAAAAAACCCCAGTTGACCGTGGGCAGTGGATCGGAACCTTTGTGATAATGGGCACTGCCCTTCACTTCTTGTAATGTTGGTTCCCGATGCCGTTCTGGCTCTCACCTGTCGTCCAGGGTACTTTGAAGATAAGCATGTCCTGTGCCAAAGTCAGCAGGCTGGCGATAATTATTCTTACTAAAGCCCGGAAAGCGAGAGCCTGCGGGCCTCCGCGAGATAGAGTGCGGACAGGTCGGCCTCGCCGCAGTGCTCGGCCCAATGCAGAAACAACAGCCGCAGGGTGGAAATTCTGGCGCGGTCCGGGTTTGACAGGCGCCAGGAGGGCAGGCCTTCGTCAAAACCTTGGCGCAAGAGCGCGGCCAGCGCCGCCGCCCGGTGCCGGGGCCGGTGGGCCGCGTCCACACGGGCGAACCCGGCCCGGGCGTAGGCCTCGCGCCGGTCGTCGCCAGCCGGATGACCGTCGGCTAGCAGCCCGCGGGCCTTGACGGCGCAGTCGGTCTCGTTGTCGGCCTCATAGGTGACGAAATGCACCCCGTCCTCGAAGAGCTCGTCCTGCCCGTTGGCGATCCTCGGCGTGAGCAGGCAGGCCCCGCAGGCCAGGGCCTCGAACACCCGGAAATTCAGGTCGCCGCGCTCGGCGATGTTCAGGGCCACCTTGGCGCGGGGCAACAGCTCGGCGAAGTCGCCCCGGCGCACGGCCAGGGCCGGGAACTCGCGTCCCAGGCGGGCCAGGAAGTCGTGCCGTTGCGGGGTTGTCTCCGGGTCCACCGTGCCCACGAACAGGAGGTCGAAGTCCTTGGCGACGGCCTGATCCCCGGCAGGCCTGGGCCGGTAGCGGTCCTCGGCAAAGGGCGGCAGCCAGAGCACGCGCTCAGGCGCATGGCCCGTCGGCAGCTCCGCGCGGAAGCGCTCCACATCGCCCTTGAGGCTCACGGCGCAGAGGTCGAAGGCCCCGGCGTAGAGCGGGTACCAGCCGTGGATGTGCGAGTCGATGCAGTAGAAGGCCGTGAGGCACGGGTAGCGCTCCAGGCCGAGCAGCGGCGGCGGCAGGCTGCGGTCGGTGTAGACCACGGCGTCCGGGGCGGCCCCGCAGCGCTCGCAGATCTCCTCCCAGGAGAAGGCGCCGGGCCTGGTCAGCGGCAGGCGCACCACGCGGAACCCCTCGGCCTCCATGTGGTGCATGAAGAACTCGCCGCCCACCCAGGCCAGCAATGTTCCGTTCTCGCCCATGCCCTCGCTCACCTCACGTGCAGGTAGCCGATGAAGTCGTCGATGCCCGCCAGGCGGCATTCCACGTAGGCCGCCGCATACTGGGCGGAGGACTTGGCCTTGCCGTAGACGTTGTACGCGCGCCCTTCCCCGCCGTAACCCAGCCCGTAGAAGGCGGCAACCTGCGGGTGCACCGGCAGCTCGAAATCCGCGTAGCCCTCGCCCAGGTCAATGGCGCCGGGCAGCAGGCCGGGGTCCGCCTGTTTCGAATAATCCGGCGGCGCGAGGCCCAGCTCGCGCAGAATGCCCGCCGCGGCCAGCCGCAGCAGCTCCGGGCCGGGGTGGTTCACCGACAGGAACAGCGGGCGGCTTCGCCAGTGCTCCACCACGAAGTCCAGGTACTTGACCGGGGTGTGGGCCTGGCGCTCGGCCTCGCGGGCCACGGTCTCGGCCAGCAGCGCGTCCAGGTCGAACTTCCGCTCCAGCGGCATGGTCAGGTACACGCGCAGAATCTCCGCCCCGGGCAGGCCCATGTCGAGCAGCCGGTCGAGGAAGACGTCGCGGTAGTCGAAGCCGGGCGCGCCGGACCACAGCGGCCACGGCCCCCGGAAAAACATGTTGGGGATGCACAACCGGGGGCAGTCCGCCGGGAGTTTTGCCAGCAGCGCCGCCGAGGACAGCTCGCCCCATTCCGGGCCGAGGTGCTGGTACATAAACAGGCCGCAGGACGAGAGCTCGGCCTCGGGCAGGGCCTCCCGGGCATAGTTCAGGTACACGCGCGGGGCATAGGCCCGGGCGAACTCCGGGCTGGCCAGGAGATGCGCGGCCAGGGGTTCGCCCTGGCAGTTGGCGTGCAGGATGGCTGTGCGCTTGTCCACGCGAAAGGCGTTGCAATGCCCGTGCCGGAACAGCCCCAGCGGCAGGTCCCCACCCTTTCTTGAAATGCGGGACAGGTCAGGAGCCGTGGCCCTATGCGACCTCGCCCAGCCAGTAGCGTGGACGACTTTCGAGGACGCGACACTAGGCCAGAAGCGCTCCGAACAGCGGCATCGCTTCGGTGAGGCAATCAGCGTTCATGAAGTCGCTGGGCGAGGAGATGGAGCTGCTCACGGTTAAGTGCATGGCCGCAAGAAATGCTGTGGCTTGCCCCTTGTGGAAGTCCTGCATGGCTTGCTCGACACCCTCGCAGAGATAGTGTGCGCAACGTGGCGACTTGAACAGGCGCAGGGTGCAGCCGTCCTCGGCCAGGCACTTGCAATAGCCGTTCTGGAGTCTGCGCCCCTGGGCCAGATTGTGTGCTGACTCGTTCTTCTGCAGCAGGCCTATGACATGTGCCATTTGCAGCGCCACGGGGGATTGCTGCGCGTTCATGAGGTCCATGAATCTCAGGATGACGAAGTAGTCATTGACGCAACAGCCGACAGGAGGCCGTGGGCAGTCTCCTGCGCATAGGTTGCGCGGCCCTGCATCAAGGATTATGTCCAGTTGCCGGATGTAGAGGGAGTAGGAAATGATCATGCGGCGCACCGGGCTCTTCAGTCCGCCGAGGTGGCTGCTCAGGCGCTCAATCTGATTGCTGGCGCTCTGATCGCTGAGAAACGGATGCGGCGCGGTCAGCGCCGCCAGATCGCCATCAACGAAACCATGGTTATTCTGCGGCAACGTGTCTAGCCAGTGGTCTATGGGCATGGCTCCCCGGACGGGTTCACGGCACAGTCGGATTGCGAAAGCGCCAGACGTCCGAGCCATTTTGATGCCTGACACTATCCAGGTTGCAGCAAGCCTGCAAGAGATATGAAGCAGAGAACAGGCCCCCCCCTTGCCACCTTGGGCAAGAGGCTTCAGGGCAGCAGATGAATGGTCAGACTCACCGGTCTGCGGGGAGTTATCCTCGTTGACCTGATGTACCAAGGGTGGTAGTTTTTGCTGGTACACCAACGGGGGGGGCAGCTAGCCTAAGGCTAATGATTCCCGCATGTTGAATGTAGAGAGAAGTGGAAGTAGACCGAGCGGACATCTCGGAACACGGTGCGATTCCGTGGCGGTCCCGCCGCCGTAACCAGGGACGGGGAGAGACACAGGGCGCGTCAGCCCAGCCACTGCCGGGGTTCACCCCGCCGGGAAGGCCGTCTCCCCCGAGTGATCTGGAAGCCGGAAGACCTGTCCGCGTCGGCCTGACTCTGGAACGTGATGGCAAAGGGTTCCGGCGGGCGTTGGCGCGTCTGCCGGAACCCTTTTTTATTGCCCCGCGGGGCGGACCACCCCGCGCAAGAACTTAAAAAAAAGGAATTCATATGAACGCATCCCTTAGCGCCGTGCTGCAGGCCATTGCCCCGGTGGACCGCTCCCTCACCGCAGCGGGCCAGGCCCACCTGGACATGCTGACCAAGCCCCAGGGGAGCCTGGGCCGCCTGGAAGAGCTGGCCCTGCAGATGTACCTCGTCCAGGGCGGCGCGAAGCCCCAGGCCGATCCCTGCCGCGTGTACACCGTGGCAGGCGACCACGGCGTGGTGGCCGAGGGCGTGAGCCTGTTCCCCCAGGAGGTCACCCGCCAGATGGTGCTGAACTTCGTGGGCGGCGGCGCGGGCATCAACGTGCTGGCGCGCACCACCGGAGCCGAGCTGTTCGTGGTCGACGCGGGCTGCCTGGGCGGAGCCTTCGACGAGCACCCGAACCTCATCCAGGGCAAGGTGGCCCCCGGCACGGCCAACCTGGCCCAGGGCCCGGCCATGACCATCGAGCAGTGCGAGCAGGCCCTCATGCTGGGCGTGAGCCTGGCCGACCGCGCCCACGCCGACGGGGTGCGCGTGCTCGGCACCGGCGACATGGGCATCGGCAACACCACGCCCTCCACCGCGCTCTATTGCGCCTACCTGGGGCTTGATCCCGCCAACATGACCGGCCCCGGCACCGGACTGGACAGCAAGGGCGTGAGCCACAAGACCGAGGTCATCAAGCGCGGGCTCGCGGCCAATGCCGCGACGGTCGCCTCGGGCGACGCGCTCTCCATCCTGGCGGCCCTGGGCGGCTTTGAAATCGCCTGCCTGGCGGGCCTGATCCTGGGCGGGGCCAAGAACCGCCAGCTGGTCTGCGTGGACGGCTTCATCTCCACGGCGGCCTGCGTGGCGGCCTGGAAGCTCTGCCCAGCCACGGCGGACTACACCGTGCTGGCCCACGCCTCGGCCGAGCCCGGCCACAAGTTCGCGGTGGAGAAGATGGGCAAGGCCCCGCTGCTGCACCTGGGCCTGCGCCTGGGCGAGGGCACCGGCGCGGCCATCGCCATGTTCCTGCTGCGCAGCGCCGCCGCCATCTTCAACGAGATGGCCTCCTTCGCCTCCGCCGGGGTCAGCGAGTCCCACTAGTTCGAGCCGACGCCCACGCGAGAAAACGCCCGCTCCGGTAAATTTGCCGGGGCGGGCGTTCTTGTTGTGTCGGCAAAGATATTAGGCCTGTCTCCAAAAGATGGATGTTGTTTCCTGGCGAGGAGAGAGCCGATTAGGAGCCAGGGATAGTACTCCAATGGTACAGCCCTGGCTCAAAATCGGATCCCGACGATGCCAGGGGACAAAAGACACTTTTAGAGGCAGGCCTACTGGCGCACGGTGCCGAGCACCTGCGCCAGCACCTCGCCCTCGCTGATGTGCGTGGTGTCGATGACCACCGCGCCCTGGGCGGGCTTCATGGGGGCGATGCTGCGGTTGCGGTCCTGGTCGTCGCGCTGGGTGATGCTCGCCAGGATGGCGTCGAGATCGGCGGGCTTGCCCTGGGCCTGCAGCTGGAGGAAGCGCCTGCGGGCGCGCTCCGCCGGGTCGGCGTCGAGGAAGAACTTGAACTGCGCGCCGGGGAAGACCACGGTGCCCATGTCGCGGCCCTCGGCCACCAGGGAGGTGGTCTGGCCGAGGAAGATCTGGGCCATCTTCATGTAGGCGCGCACCGAGGGCACCACGGCCAGCTGCGAGGCCCACAGGCCGGTCTGCTCGGAGCGGATGTCGCCCGGCAGGGGCTGGCCGTTCAGCAGGAGCTCGGTGTCCTTGCCGCTGCCGCGCAGGGTGAACTCGAAGTCGCCCAGCTTCTGCTGCAGGATGCCCTGGGTCCAGTCCCAGGAGCCCTCGCCCAGGGTGTAGGCCGCGGC
This sequence comes from Humidesulfovibrio sp., assembly GCF_031082295.1. Taxonomy (GTDB): domain Bacteria; phylum Desulfobacterota; class Desulfovibrionia; order Desulfovibrionales; family Desulfovibrionaceae; genus Humidesulfovibrio. The sequence continues at coordinate 96,711 of NZ_JAVHLD010000007.1, read as the reverse complement.
GCGGAACATGGCCCCGGTGTCGAGAAAGGCGATGCCCAGCTCCCCGGCCAGGCGCGAGGCGATGGAACTTTTACCCACGCCGGCGGGACCGTCCAGGGTGACGATGAGGGGGGAGGCGGCGGGGGCGCTAGGCATGGAGAATCTCCTCGAGGGTCTTCAGGAAGACCTCGGTTTCCGGGCCTGTGCCCACGTTGACGCGGATGTTGTCCGACAGGCCGAAGCTCTTCAGGTGGCGGACGATGACGCCGCGCTTCAGCAATTCCTCGCAGACCTGCCCGGCGGGATAGGGCGGGCTGAACATGACGAAGTTGGCCTGGGAGGGCCACACCCTGCAGCCCAGCTCCGGCAGGCGCTTCAACAGGCGCTCGCGCCCGGCGAAGACCACCTCCAGGGTGGCGCTGTAGAAGCTGTCGTCCTCCAGGGCGGCGATGCCCGCCTCCTCGGCCAGCAGATTCACGGTGAAGGGCGGGCGGGCGCGGCGCAGGTGGTCGGCCAGCCACTCGGGCATGACCCCGTAGCCCAGGCGCAGCCCGGCCAGGCCGTAGGCCTTGGAGAAGGTGCGCAGCACCACCACGTTGCCCAGCTCGCTCAGCGTGTTCATCATGGAATATTCTTCCGGCGGCCAGGTGAAGTCCATGTAGGCCTCGTCCACCACCAGCAGCGCGCCCTCGGGCAGCACGCCGGAGAGGACCATGAGTTCCTCTGCCTTGGCGGCCAGGCCCGTGGGGTTGTCCGGGCTGGTGACGAAGACCAGCGCCGTGTTGTGGTCCACGGCCTCGGCCAGGGACTCCAACGGCAGGCGGAAGTCTCCGCCGCGCGGCACCTCGCGATACTCGACGCCGCACAGCCGGGCCATCATGGCGTACATGCTGAAGGAATGCTCGTAGCAGACCACGTTGTCCTGGCCGGGCTTGGCCACCACCCGCATGAGCAGGTCGATGATCTCATCCGAGCCGTTGCCCGCCACCACCTGCTCCGCCCGCACGCCCATGGACTTGGCGATGGCTTGGCAGAGGCGCGGGCTGTGGTTCTGGGGATAGCGGAAGACCTGACCCAGGGAGCGCGCGAGCACCTGCTGGACCACGGGCGAAGCGCCCAGCGGGTTCTCGTTGCTGGCGAGCTTGATGACCGTGGACAGCCCGTATCTTTCCTTGATTTCTTCTATGGTCAGGCCGGGGACATAAGGCGTGAACGTGAGGATCTCCGGTCGGACTCTCTGGCTCGGCATGGCGCACCCCTTCTTGATCTGGACGCGACCGCGCGCGAGAAAGCCCGAGGCTATCCCGGCGCGCAGCCATTTGCCATGCCTATAGCCGGACTTGGCCTCCGGCGCAACCGACGGAGCGGGCAACGGCGCGCCGGAACGCCTGCGTTTCCGGGCGCCTGCGTGTCCGGCCGACTACGCAATCCCGCGATTACGTGCCGCCGCGCCGGGCGACCCGGCTACTTGTTCGGGCGGATGGTCAGCACCGGGCACTTGGCGCCCTTGACCACCTTCTCGGCCACGGAGCCGAACAGGATGCGGTCGATGCCCTTGCGGCCGTGGGTGCCCATGATGATGAGGTCCACGTCCTCCTTGATGGCCATGCCGAAGATCTCCTCGGCCGCATAGCCGGTGACCACATGTCCCACTGCCTTAACGCCCTGGAAGTTCTCGCTCAGGAAGGCGCTCATGGTGGCCTCGGCGCCGGTGACGATCTCGCCCACGAAGTTCTCGATGGAGCTCGGCGGCACATGGAACCCGACATACTGGCTGAGCGAGGGCGCGACGTACAGGCACTCCACACTGGCGCCAAGCCCCTGGGCCATAATCCTGGCGTACTCGGCCACCGCCGGGCTGTGCTCGGAAAAATCCACTGCGCAAAGAATCTTCTTGATCTCGGCCATGGCTCTCCTCCTCAAGGATCGACTTCGGTTGCCCCCCCTTGGGGCCAGGGGGATGAGGGAACAATGTGAAAATAGTCACTTAGCATCCTTAACGCAAGGGCAAAACCAACCGAAATGACAGCTGGCGGATCATAATCCGCACGGGCATGGACAAGCACCAGGCCATGGGATATCCGAAAGGCGCGGCACGGGCCGCTTCCGGAGCGGGCGGGCAAGATTTTCCCCCTGCCTGAACAATAAAAGACGAATGATTGCGGTCAAATACGGCGAGAGCGCCTTGGCATGGTCTCTGCACATCAGAGAGAAACCACAGGATGAGGAGCAACCATGAAGATCCATCCTGACCAGTTGGAAGGAGTTCGTCCGGACAGCTTGTCGCAGACGAACAAGGCCAAGCCGGCCAGCACCGCGTTCGGCGATCTCCTGACCCAGGAAGTCGCCAAATCGGGCACCGACACCGCCAAGACCAGCGCCCTCCTGCCCCCGCCGGGCGGACTCGGAGCCTTGAGCGCCCTCATGGGCGTCAATGCAGTCGAATCCGTGGCCCCGACACAACAGGCGGAGAAAGCGATCATGGAAAAGGTGGAGAACCTGCTCGACAAATGGGACCAGTACGCCCAAAACCTGCAAGGCAGTTCCGGCCAGGTGGACCTCAAGAAGGCCTATGGCGTTCTCCAGGACATCGACGGAACCGTGCAGCAGATCAAGGGCGAGAACCCGAACCTTGCGCAGCAGTCCCCGACTCTGCAAGGCGTGGTCTCTGAACTGGAAGTGCTGGCGGTGACGGAACGCATCAAGTTCAACCGTGGGGACTACCTCTCGTAGACCCCGCCGCTAACCTCTAGCCATCCCACGCGACAAAGGGCAGGAAGACGCTTCCTGCCCTTTGCCATTTCTTGCCTCGGCCCCGCAAGGCGGGGCCTTTTCCGTTTTACGCTTCCGCTAGTGCTGCATGTCGCGGATGATCCGCTTGAGCTCCTGGGCCAGGCGCGACAGGTCGGACACAGCATGCGCCGACTGGTTCATGGCGTCGGCGGTCTCGCTGGCGATGCGGTTGATGTCGTCGGTGGTGTGGCTGATCTCCTCGCTGGCGGCGGACTGCTGCTCGCTGGCCGTGGCGATGGAGCGCACCTGGTCCGCCGTGCGGTCCACCATGCCCACGATCTCCCGCAGGGCCTCGCCGGACTTGCCCGCCGTGGCGGTGCTGGCCACGATGGCCCTGGTGGTGGCCTCGGTGCCCTCGATGTTTTTCTTGGCGCTGTCCTGCACGGCCTTGATGTACGCGCCGACCTCGTTGGTGGCGGTCATGGTCTTCTCTGCGAGCTTGCGGACTTCGTCGGCCACCACGGCGAACCCGCGCCCGGCGTCGCCCGCTCTCGCGGCCTCGATGGCGGCATTGAGCGCCAGCAGGTTGGTCTGGTCGGCGATGTCGCTGATGACGTTCATGATGGCGCCGATGCCCTCGGCCTGCTTGCCCAGCTCGCCCATGTCCACCTTCAGGGCCTCGGCCCGGGTGTTGATCTGGCTGATGTTGGCAACGACCTCGTCCACCAGGCGCGCGCCGTCCTGGGCCTTGTGCTTGGCCTGCTCGGCCAGCTCCGCCGCGCCGGAGGCGTTGGAGGCCACCTCCATGACCGTGGCGTTCATCTCCTCCATGGCCGTGGCGGCCTCGCTGGTGCGGGCGCGCTGGGCGTCGGTGCCGCGGCTGGACTGCTCGATCTGGGCCGAGAGCTCCTCGGACGCCGAGGCCACCTGGTCGGAGATGTTGGTGGCGGCTTCCGCGGCGCGGGCGATCTTCTCGTTCTGCCGCTCGATGCGCGCCTGGTTGTCCATTATTTCGGTGATGTCTATCCAGAAGGAGATGGAGCCGAGGATGGCGCCGTCCATGTCGTAGAAGGGCGTGGTGACCACGTCAACGTGGACCTGCTTGCCGCTCTTGCCGGTCCAGACGGTTTTCCCCGTCTGCTTCGCATTTTTGCGGATGGCCACGTCGGACCGGGTTTCGCGGTTGGGGTCGTTCCAGAAGAATTCGCCCGATTTCTGGCCGATATAGGCCGAGGGCGGGTCGGTCTTTTCGAGCAGCTCGCAGACCTGCTGGTTGACCCAGAGCATCTTGAAGTCCGGGCCGACGATGCCGCACGGGGTGGGGATGCCCTGGAGCACGCCTTGGCTGAAGGCGAGCTTGTTCTTGATCTCGGCCACCATGACGCGGATGTTGTCGGCCAGGTCCGCCAGCTCGAACTTGAACCCGGTGCGCAGTTCGGCCTTGAAGTCGCCCTGGGCGATGCGGTGCGTGAAGGCCTCGATGTCGGAGAGCGGCCGCACCACCAGGCGCTTGACGATGAGGCTGATGACCGCCACCAGCAGCAGGATCACGCCGAGCCCGATGCCTATGAGGATGTTGCGCTGCATGGTCGCCGTGGCCGTCAGCTCCGAGACATAGGCGCTCATGCACACGACCCAGCCCGTATCCGCGTCGGTGGAAACGGTCAGGTACTTCTGCTCCCCTTTCCACTCATAAAACATGTTGCCGCTCTTAAGCGCCAGGGCCTTGCGGATGAACTCGTGCTCGCTCAAATCCTTGAGCATCAGCGTCTTGTCCACGGCGTGGGCGATGATGCGGCCCTTGGAGTCCAGCATGAAGCCGTAGCCCCGGGCGCCAAAGCGCGGCGGGTCGATGAAGGCCTTGGTGAAGGACTCCCACCGGGGGAAAGCGGCCACACCGCCCAGCACCTTGCCGCTGCCGTCCTTGACGGCCTTGGCCAGCGAGAAGATGAAGATTTCCCCCTCGCCGCTCTTGGCCTTGAGAATCTCCTTGGCCACAAACATGTCCTGCCCGCCGAGCACGGCCTTGACGTAGTCGCGTTCTGCCCGGCTCTGCCCGGCAAGGTCGGCCTCGTTGGCGTTGTAGCCGGCAAGGATGACGCCGTTGGCGTCGAACAGGAAGATGGCCCAGTAGTCCTTGTTGGTCTTGATGTAGTTGAGCAGGCGCTCCTTGGCGCGCTTCGGCTCGCCTTCGAAGGCCTCCTGGATGGCTTTCTGCGCGGACAGGGTCTCCACCATGGTCCTGGTGTTGTCGAGATAACTGTCCAGCGCAGCCTGCGTGCTCTCGGAGACATGTTGCATGGACTGCTGCTGCAAGGCCAGGGTCATGTCGTTCGAGGACTTGGAGACATAGACGATGATCGCTACCACGGCCACCGCGATGGCGAGCGTCACGGATGCGATGAGCACGCTGCTGATGCTTTTGCGGAACATATTTCCCCCAAAATCAATTTTCAAACACAATTTGGTGAGGAAGCCTCCCGGCCACTGGTCAGGCGGCAGGATGCCCTGTAGAGCGTCTTCGGTTGATAGTGTGCGGCACATTACACCCGGTGCGCACAAAGGTGATCAAAACGCCCGTCGCCCTGACGGCGAAACAGAAAGGACAATAAAGAACTATAGACAAAGAATTCGATACTGCCAAGGGGGGAAGACAAAGTAATCTCGATTGCTCAGATTCTGACGATGTCCCGCGGCAACGGATGCCGACGTCTCTCCTTGAGAGGCAGAGGCCTACTTGGTGGAGATGCGGAACAGGACGAGACGTGCCCAGCCAGGCGGCTGGCCCTGGTTCACTGGAAGCACCTTAGAGGATCCCAGACGCGCCGCGCCCGACACCGAACTCCGCCAGCCTGAAGTACTGCGGGCCGCCGGGGCCGAGCGCGCTGCGCCAGAGCACGAAGCGGTCGACCTCGCCCACGGGCCAGGACTCCGCGGCCAGGGCGCGGTCCACCAGCGTCCAGTCGTCGCCCGGAGCCGCATCCTTCACGCGGCCCAGGGTCAGGTGCGGTGCGAAGGGCCGCTTCTCCGGCGCAAAGCCCAGGGGTTCAAGCGCCCGCTCCACCGCCGCCGCCAGCCGCGCGCACTCCGGCCCGCCCAGCCGGAGCTCCGCCCAAAGCCCTTTGGGACCGCCACGCCCGGCCGACGGGAAGAAGCCCGCCCGGCCCACGGCCAGGGGCAGGGGCGCGAAGGCAACGCCTCCCAGGGCCTGGATCAGCCCGGGCAGGCGCTCCTCGGCCACGTCGCCAAGAAATTTCAGGGTCAGGTGCCAGTTGCCCGGGCGCGTCCAGCTGATGCGCGAGGCGAGCTGACCGGAGAGCCGCAACACCACGCGCTCAAGGCCGGCCTGCGCGTCCTTCGGCAGGGGCAGGCCCACGAAACAGCGCACGCCCGCCACGGCAGCTCCTAGCGGGTAAAGGTCGACAGGCCGAACAGCGCCCCGGCGGCGCTCTGGGACTTCACGGCGGAACGCGCCCCCCGGAACAGGAACTGCTCGGCGCGCTCCCCGCCGGGCCAGGCCCAGGCGATCCAGACAGTGCCCACGGGCTTCTCCCGCGTGCCGCCGGTGGGACCGGCAATGCCCGAAACGGCCACGCTCACGCCACGGCCCTCCGGCATGCCCGGCAGCAGAAGCGCCCCCCTGGCCATGGCCAGCACCGTGGCCTCGCTCACGGCGCCGTGCTCGGCCAGAATGGCCGGAGCCACCCCAAGAAGCCCGGTCTTGAGCTCATTGGCGTAGCAGACGACCCCGCCGTGAAACCAGGCCGAGCTGCCGTCCATGTTGGTCAGGGTATGGGCCAGAAGCCCGCCCGTGCAGGACTCCGCCGTGGCCAGCATCCAGCCCTGGCCACGCACGTGCCGGGCGGCCTCGGAAGCCAGGGCCCCCAGGCGTTCGGCGCCCTCGTGCTCCAGCTGATGCTGGAAATCCACCTTTTTCATGCCCACACCCCCGGCTTTCGTTCGCCACTGTTTACAGGATGGCCCCGCCCGTGGCAATTGCAGGGCATGGATATCGGCCAAGCCAACCGGGGCCTGCGCGAGCGGGCCTGGAACATCGTGCAGCGCCTGCGCCTGCGCCGCCGGCAGCCCTGGAACTGGAGCCTGCAAACGGCAGGTCTCGCCCTGCTGCCCGTCGGGCTCGTGCTGCACAGCATGGCCCTGCTCACCCTAGCCGCCCTCGGCATCGTCGCGGGCTGCCTGGAGCTGCCCCTGCCGCCCATGGAGCAGACGGAGCTCAAGCGCCTGCTGCCCGGCGTGGAACGGCTCATCGGCCTGGAATGCGCCTGGCTGGCCCACCCCCTGGACAACCGCAAGATGCGCCAGATCGCCTTCCTCGTCCTGGGCGCGCCCCTCTCGGGCTGGCTGCTGTGGGAACGGGACTTCGCGCCCCTCGGGATCGTGGTCATGGCCGCCTACCTGCTGCGCGTGCGCCGCAAGAACATGGAGGACGGCATCCAGCCGTGACCCGCCCATTTTTCCGCTTCCTTCCCGCCCCGGCTTTGGGTACACGGCGGGGAGCCTGGTCGCGTTCAGCGGCGCGGGCAGATCTTTCGAGGAGACGACCATGCTTGATCTGAAGTTCGTGCAGAAGAATCTGGATGCCGTGCGCCAGGGCCTGGCCAAGCGCTGCAAAACCGAGCCGGACGTGGCCGAGTTCGCCCGCCTGGACGAGGCGCGCATCGCGCTGATCCGCGAGGCCGAGGGCCTGAAGGCCGAGCGCAACCAGGGCTCGGCCGAGGTGGCCAAGCTCAAGCGCTCCGGCCAGGACGCGAGCGGGCTCATGGCCGCCATGTCCAAGATGGGCGAGCGCATCAAGGAGCTGGACGCCGAGCTGGCGGTCATCGAGGGGCAGGAGTCCGACTGGCTGCTCAAGGTGCCGAACATCCCCCACGAGACCACCCCCGACGGCTGCACCGAGGACGACAACCCGGTGATCCGCGTTGTGGGCGAAAAGCCTGTGCTGAATTTCCAGCCCAAGGAACATTGGGAGCTGGGCCAGGCCCTGGGCGGGCTGGACTTCGAGCGCGCGGGCAAGATCACCGGCTCGCGCTTCTGCGTCAGCTTCGGCTGGGCAGCAAAGCTGGAGCGCGCGCTTGGCGCGTTCATGCTCGATGTGGCGGCCGAGCACGGCTACACCGAGGTGCTGACCCCCTTCATGGTCAACCGCGCGGCCATGACCGGCACCGGCCAGCTGCCGAAATTCGCCGAGGACCTGTTCAAGATCGAGGGCCAGGAGTACTTCCTGATCCCCACGGCCGAGGTGCCGGTGACCAACCTGCACTCCGGCGAAGTGCTCGAGGAGGACCAGCTGCCCCTGGGCTACTGCGCGCTGACCCCCTGCTTCCGCAGCGAGGCCGGGAGCTACGGCAAGGACACCAAGGGCCTCATCCGCCAGCACCAGTTCCACAAGGTCGAGCTGGTGCGCTTCAGCCATCCCGAAAGGTCCATGGCCGACCTGGAGCTCTTGACCAGCCACGCGGAGAAGATATTGAAGCGCCTGGGCCTGCACTACCGCGTCATCGCGCTGTGCGGCGGCGACCTGGGCTTCTCCTCGGCCAAGACCTACGACATCGAGGTCTGGCTGCCCGGGCAGAACAAGTACCGGGAGATCTCGTCCTGCTCCAATTTCCTGGACTTCCAGGCGCGCCGGGCGAACATCCGCTTCAAGGCCAAGGGCGCGAAGAAGAGCGAATACCTGCACACGCTGAACGGCTCGGCCCTGGCCGTGGGCCGCGCGCTGGTGGCGGTGCTGGAGAACGGCCAGCAGGCCGACGGCTCCGTGGTGCTGCCCGAGGCGCTCCGGCCGTACATGAAGGGCCTGGAGCGCATCGAGCCGAAATAGGGTACGCACATCACCGCCAGCATGGCGATCCCCTGCGCGAGCGGGGCGTGACCGGAAGGCCGGGCGCGCTCCGCTCGTTCGTTTTGGGGGCCATATTTGCGGACAGCGCCAGTCGGCGAGCACAAGGGATAAAATACCGCAAGATACTTGACGAAAAATACAGATGCGTATACCTCTGCTGATCCTTTCAGCACGGGGGCATTGCCGGACATGGCAGATGACGACTCCAGCGCCAAGCACACACAGGAAAACGCCTGTCCCGAACCCGACGCAGGCGGCGCAACTCGATCCCATACAGAAGACCAGGCAGCCGCACCTACCCAGGACGGCGACAAGTCCGACCTGAGCCATGGCGGTACACAGAAAAACGCCTGTCCCGAACCCGACGCAGGCGGCGCAACTCGACCCCATACAGAAGACCAGGCAGCCGTACCTACCCAGGACGGCGACAAGTCCGGCCTGAGCCATGGTGGCACGGCCGGGGAAAACGGCACAACTCGCCGCAGCCGACCAAAGCCCTGCTGCGAAGACATACAAGAGAGCTTGGAAGCCCTTGACCATACGTTTCCTGACACACAGTTCACTAAAGACAACAAAAACGGATGGGCCATCCTCAATAGACGCCTCTTCAAGTTCTGGTATCCAAACAGTGACCCCCACCACGATGACATAACCAAGAAGGTGTTCCGCAGGCTCAACCTCAGGCATGCAGTCCTCAATCAGGTTGAACACCTGACGAAATGCCATGATGTCCACCGGCTTTTCTGGAATCCAAAGCTTTGGGAGGGAACGCCTGCCCCGCCCCAGGGGGGCGCCCCGGCTTCCACCACCGCGACGGTGACAGCAACACAATCCGGGGGAGCGGGGCAAGGCGGCCCGACAGAGCTGGAGACCGAGACCACGGTCTCGGCCAGCGGGCAGGGAGCGGGCGGCGCCCACCACAGGCACTCCCACGATTTCCTCCCGGCGGACATTCGGGCCTACAACCTCGCCGTCACCGACCTCTTCGTCGAGAAGGCGCTGGCCTATCTGAGCAGGAAGGCCAGAGGCTATGAGCGTTCTGGGAAGTTTTTCTTCGGTATTGCAATGCTTGCCGTCTTTCTGGCGGTGGCTGTGTCCGCAAAACTCTTTATTTCAGAGAATCTGACAGACGATTGGACCATACCTTACATAACGACGATAAAGGCAGGTACAAATAACAATCATTTATTGTACCAAAACGTTAATGCCACACTGTCGAGTATTATTAACGATTCTCACCTCAAGGAAAAGGTTAACGAAAACAATATTGAACCAATCCTTATGCGCCTTGTAGGTAGCGCTGTCACAATTGCCATGTTTGAGCTGATCGGCAAGTTTATTAAGGCTTTTACGTTCTACGGACTCATCGTACTCATCGCGGTCTACTGCTACCGCATGTCCAAGGCGCTCATCGACCAGTCCGAACGCATCAAGGACAGGCGGCACGCCCTGCGGCAGGGGCGCATGTTCGTGCATCTCAACGGCGGCAGGCTGTCCATCGACGAGATGGAGAAGGCCTTCAACTGGAATTCCAACCCGGACAACGCGTTCTCCAACATCAATCCAGACGCCCAGGCCCCGTGGGGCACGGTAATGAAGGAGATGATGCAGACCTTGCGCGAGACGACCAAGGCCACTGCGGAAATGGCCAAGGCGACGAAGAAGGTAGACTAGGCCGACGGCTCCGTGGTGCTGCCCGAGGCGCTCCGGCCGTAGATGAAGGGCCTGGAGCGCATCGAGCCGAAATAGGGTACGCACATCACCGCCAGCATGGCGATCCCCTGCGCGAGCGGGGCGTGACCGGAAGGCCGGGCGCGCTCCGCTCGTTCGTTTTGGCAAGCCGCCGCGGGTTTCCGAGAGACCGGATTTCAGCGCCGCTCCTGCGCGGCAACTCCTGATTTTTAGGAATATCTCCCCTCAGCGTCCCGCAGAAAATTAATCGTTGTTTAATTTCAAACTGTTACGCTTCATGCAATCCTGGCAGGCTTTTTGATAGGGCAGTGGGTGTGGCGACTTCCGGCGCTGCACGAAAGGCGCGCCGACGGCCCCGTTCCGTCGGCGCGCCATGTTCCCGGCGCCCCCAAAGCCGGTGCACACGCCTGATCTAGAATGAGGAGCGCATGACCATGCAGGGACTGGACGCCGTGCCCGCGGAATGCCGGGGCGTGGACTTCGACAAGGCTTTGGAGCGCCTGCCCGCCCGGGTGGGCGGCCTGTTTCTGGCCGCCGGGGAGCAGCGCCTGGGCGAGCTCAGCCAAGCCATGGGCGCGGGCGACGCCAAGGCGGTCATGGACGCGGCCCATTCCCTGGCCAGCCTGACGGGGCTGGTGCCGGTGCAGGCGCTGGCCTCCTACGCCCGGGAGATCTACGCCGCCGGAGACCAGGCCGACCTGCCCTCGGCCGGGCACGCCTTTGAGCGGCTGTCGCTGGTGCTGGGCTGGATCTTCGCCAAGCTGCGCGACAAAGGCTTTGAGCCCAATGCTTCGTGACGATTTGCTTGAATCTGGCCCCTTGGGTATGGTGGCAGCAGGTTATTCTCCTGTCCGCTGCGACACCAACCCCATGAACCTTGTGAGGCCACTCGTGACCAGGGTCTGCATCATCGACGACGACGAATTTTTCGGGCGCCTGCTGGCGTCGCTGCTCTCCGGCCCGGAGGTGGACTGCGCCGTGGCCCGCGACCTGGCCCAGGCCGAAGCCCTGCTCTCGGAGTCGGACTTCGACGTGGTGTTCCTCGACGTGCGCCTGCCCGACGGCAGCGGGCTCGATCTGGCGCCCCGGATCAAGGACCTGGCCTCGGCCCCGGAACTCATCATCATGACCGGCCTGGGCGACCCCGACGGGGCGGAGCTGGCCATCCGCAACGGCGCCTGGGACTACATCCAGAAGACAGGCTCCCCCGAGGGGCTGCAGCTCTCCTTCAAGCGGGCGCTCGAGTTCCGCCGCAACAAGCAGTCGGCGCAGCCCGTGGAGCGGCGCGGCATCGTGGGCGAGAGCCCGCGCATCCTGGAAGCCTTGCGGCAGATGAGCACCGCCGCGCGCAGCTCGGCCAGCGTGCTCATCCAGGGCGAGACAGGCACCGGCAAGGAGATCTTCGCCCGGGCCATCCACGCCAACAGCCCGCGCAGGAACAAGAACTACGTGGTGGTGGACTGCGCCTCCCTGCAGGAAGCCCTCGTGGGCAGCGACCTCTTCGGCCACCGCAAGGGCGCCTTCACCGGGGCCGTGTCCGACAAGGCCGGAGTGCTCCAGCGCGCCGACGGCGGCACCCTGTTCCTCGACGAGATCAGCGAGCTTTCCCTGGAGCTCCAGAAGAGCTTCCTGCGCCTGCTGGAGACGCGCACCTTCCGCCCCCTGGGCGACACTCGCGAGCTGCGCCTGGACTTCCGGCTGGTCTGCGCCAGCAACAAGAGCCTGGCCGACATGGTGGCCGCGGGCACCTTCCGCGAGGACCTGTTCTACCGCATCCGCGCGGCGGTGCTGCAGCTGCCGCCCCTGCGCGAGCTGGGCGACGACATCGTGGTCATCGCCAACCACCACCTGGAGCGCATCTGCCGCGACTCCCGCCTCGGCCAGAAGACCCTGTCCTGCGACCTCAAGAGCTTCCTCAAGGAGTACGCGTGGCCAGGCAACGTGCGCGAGCTCATCCACGTGCTGGAGGCCATGGTTGCCAGCGCCCCGGACGAGGAGATGCTCCTGCCCGCGCACCTGCCCCAGGAGCTGCGCATCCAGATGCTGCGCGCCCGCGTGGGCCGCGCCGGACATGCGGACCCGGCCCTCCAGGCGGAGCAGCCCGCAGGCCCGCTGGGCAGCTGGAACGAGTACAAGAAGCAGGAGCAGGAGCGCATCGAGCTGGCCTACGTGGACGGGCTCATCAGCCTCAGCGGCGGAGAGCTGCGGCGCGCGCTGGAAATTTCGGGCTTAAGCCCCTCGCGCCTGTACGGCCTGCTGTCCAAGCATGGCCGCTCCCTGGGCGGAAAGTGCGGCCAGAAAGGCGGAACGAAAACGGGACAAAAGGACAGCCCCGGAGGCGAAAAAATCTCCCAAGGACGGTGACCAAGCGCGTCCGGCCCGAGGCAGGGGGGGTGTGGTGACTCCCCTGACCCTCCGCAGGCCCATCCTGCACGCCGGACGCCATCATCAACCGGAGGCCACGGGGTTCGCCCCGTGGCCTCCAATAACCAGGCAAGCGGCCGGGCATGACGCCCGGACACAACCTCCAGCAACAGACCGGCAGCGGCCCAGGAAACGATAGTGCGGAACCTCTTCTTCAGCTCCTTGCGCAACAGCCTGCTCACGCTGTCGCTCATCGCCGTGCTCCCGGCGCTGGGGGTCATTCTGCATTCAAGCCTGGAGAACCGCGACCGCGCCCTCAAGGACGCCCAGGCCGAGGCCATGCGCGCCGCCCAGTTCCTGGCCAGCGAGCAGCAGCTCATCACCGTGCGCGCCGAACAGCTGCTCTCCCTGCTGGCCCAGATGCCCCAGGTCAAAAGCCTGGACGGCCCCGCAACAAGCTCGATTTTGCGCAGGCTGCGCAGGCAGAACTCCGTCTTCGCCAACATCGTGGCCGCAGACGCCCAGGGCCGGGTGTTCGGCTCGGCCCTGCACCTGGAGCGCCCCGCCACCCTCAAGCCCGGCCCGCAATTCAGCGCCGCGCTGGAGAGCGGAGAGTTCACCGTGGGCGACTTCGCCCTCGGCCTGCCCGGCTCGCCCCCCGGCCCCCTGCTGCACTTCGCCCATCCCATCACCGGCGCCGACGGCCAGACGCTCGGCCTGCTGGCAACGGCGCTCCGGCCCGACCGCTTCGAGCGCATCTTCGGCGTGGCCTCCCTGCCGCAGGGCTCGGTGCTGTCCATAGCCGACAGCTCGGGCACGCGCCTCTACCGCTATCCCGCCTCGCAGGACACCAGCCCCCCGGGCCAGAAGATCGTCATGGAGCTCTGGAACGAGGTCAGCGGGCCGAAGCACCTGGGCACGGCCACCGTGAACTTCGCCGACGGCGTGCGCCGCATCGTGGCCTACACGCAGCTGCGCCTCCAGCCCGACGCCCAGCCCTACCTCTACATCACCATCGGCATCCCCGAGCACCAGGCCCTGGCGGGAGCCATCGACACCCTGTACCGCGACCTCTCCTTCCTGGCCGGAGCGGCGCTGCTGGCCGTGCTCGTGGCCTGGGTGGTGGGCGGCGTCGTCATCAGCAGGCCCGTGGAGCGGCTGGCCGCCGTGGCCCGGCGCCTGGGCGGCGGCGACCTGGACGCCCGCAGCGGCGCGCCCGAAGAGTTCGGCGAGCTGGCATTGCTGGCCAAGACGCTGGACGACATGGCCGAGGCCTTGTCCGAGGACATCACCGCGCGCGAGGCCGCCGAGGTGGAGGTGCGCAAGAGCGAGGCCCTGCTGCGCATGATCATGGAGGCGCTGCCCGTGGGCGTGTGGATGTCCGACCCCGGCGGGCGCATCCTGTACGCCAACCAGGCCAGCCGCCGCATCTGGGGCTTCGGCCAGGGAACGCCCGACCTGAGCCGGGATCTCCGGGCCTGGCGCCATGACACGGGGGAGGCCCTGCGCGCCGAGGACTTCGTCCTGGCCCAGGCCCTCAACTGGTCCGTCGGCGAGGCCGCCAGCGAAACCGAGCCCGGCCCCACGCAGGTGCTCGACATCCAATCGCCCGACGGGACCGGGCGCGCGGTGGTCCACTGCGCCGCCATCCCCCTGCGCGACGAGGACAGCAACCTGCGCGCGGTCATCGTGGTCATGGAGGACATCACCGAGCGCACCCAGCGCGAGCAGGCCAGGGACAGCGTGGAGCACATCATGCGCCACGACCTGCGCAGCCCGCTGGTGGGCTTCAGCAGCCTGCCCCGGCTGCTGCTCACGCAGCAGAACCTCACCGACGAGCAGCGCGGCTGGATCACCCGGCTCGGCGCGGCAGCTGGGAACATGCTGCGCATCATCGACGCCTACCTGAAGCTTTCGCGCATCGAGCGCGGCGGGCTTGCGCTGGAGCCGGTGCAGGCCGACCTCGTTGAGCTGGCGCTCCAGGCCAAGGAAAACATTGCGCTGCTGCCGCAGCTCAAGGACAGGCACGTGCTGCTGACCCTGAACGGCGAGCAGCTGGCCCCGGACGCGCGGCTTTCCCTCTCCTGCGAGGAGACGCTCTGCTCCACCATGCTCGGCAACCTGCTGAAGAACGCCCTGGAGGCCTCGCCCGAAGGCGGCGTGGTCGAGGTGGACCTGGCCGAAGCGGGCGACGACGCGGTGCGCGTCACCATCCGCAACCAGGGCGAGGTGCCCGCGTCCATCCGCGACCGCTTCTTCGACAAGTTCGTCACCGCCGGGAAGGAGAACGGCACCGGCCTGGGCACCTACTCGGCCCGGCGCATCGCCGAATTCCACGGCGGGGGCGTCAGCCTCGACTGTTCCACCCCCGGCCGGACCACGGTCACGGTGCTTTTGCCCAAGACCCCGCGAACAGGGACCGGGCGCTGATGCAAGCCGCTTCCTTCCTGAAACGCCTGGCCGCTTTGCCGCTGCCCTTCGCCCTGGCCTGCGCCTTGAGCCTGGCCCTGGCGGCCCCTGGCCTGTGCGAAGTCCTGACGGCTCCCGCCCAGGCCAACGCCACCCAGGCCAGCGCAACGCAGGCCAACTCGACGAAGTCCCGCGCCGTCCTCCTCGAACCGGCCCCGCCGGAGTTCCGGCCCGCCCCCGGCGATCCGCGGCCCGGCGCAGCCTGGACCGAGCCCAAGACCGGCATGACCTTCCTCTGGGTGCCCACGGGCTGCTTCGTCATGGGCAGCCCGGAGACAGAGCCGGAGCGCAATCCGGACGAAGGCCCGCAGCACCAGGTCTGCCTGACCGGCTTCTGGCTGGGCAAGACCGAGGTCACCCAGGGCCAGTGGAAGGCCGTCATGGGCAAGAACCCCTCGCTCATCGCCAACGGCGACGACTACCCCGTGGACGGGGTTTCCTGGGAAATGGCCAAGGAGTACGCCGCGGCCCTGGGCAAGAAGACCGGCCAAAGCTTCCGCCTGCCCACCGAGGCCGAATGGGAATACGCCGCGCGGGCGGGCACCACCACGGCCTACGCCTTCGGCGACACCATCAGCCAGGACCAGGCCTGCTTCGAGAAGCGCTTCAGCCTGCCCGCGGACCTGCCCTCCGCAAAGCGCAAGTCCCGCAAGTCGCGACGCAAGGTGGCAAGGCCAAAGCCCCGCATCTGGCCCAACATGCACACCAACGTCACCGCCAGCTTCCGGCCCAACGCCCTGGGGCTGCACGACATGCACGGCAACGTCTGGGAATGGTGCCAGGACGTGTACGCCGGGCAGTTCTACTCCAACTCCACGCTGGCCAATCCCGTGAGCGGCGGCGAGGGCGAATCGCGCGTGCTGCGTGGCGGCTCCTGGGTCACCAAGGCCTCGACCCTGCGCTCGGCCAACCGCAGCAGGGGCTGGCCCGACCTGCGCACCCCCTTCTACGGCCTGCGCCTGGTGCGCCCCAAGGCCCCCGACAAGGACAAGGCCGACAAGGACAAACCGGCCAGAATTTCCAATCGTTGAGGTCTCCGCTTGCCGGCACGAGCGGTTGCCTCATCCCCCGCCGCTGGCGCGCGGCCTGCCCATCGGGCTGCGCGCCAGCGGTTCTCCCTGAAAAGCACCCACTGGCGCAACGCGACAAAGCCAGTTATAAACGTGAGCGCCAAGCCCCCGGCGGGGCAGCCTCCCGCCAGGGCATATCAACACCCAACCCCCCCGGAGAACAACAATGCAGCGCAACTTGGCCCAGGCCTTCCAGTCGAACCTGCTCGGCAACGCGCCACGCTGGTACAAACTCGCCATCCTGGGCTTTCTGGTCCTGAACCCGATTCTGCTCCACACCGCCGGGCCGTTCATCGCCGGCTGGGCGCTCATCCTCGAGTTCATCTTCACCCTGGCCATGGCACTAAAATGCTACCCCCTGCCCGCGGGAGGCCTGCTGACCATTGAGGCCGTCGCCCTGGGCATGGCCAGCCCGCAGACCGTCTACAACGAGACCCTGCACAACTTCCCGGTGATCCTGCTGCTCATGTTCATGGTGGCGGGCATCTACTTCATGCAGGACATGCTGCGCTACGTGTTCACCAAGATCCTGGTGCGCATGCGCTCCAAGACCCTCATCTCGCTCATGTTCTGCGTGGCCGGGGCCGTGCTCTCGGCCTTCCTCGACGCCCTCACCGTGGTGGCGGTCATCATCACCGTGGCCTACGGCTTCTACGACCTGTACCACCGCCACGTCTCCGGCGCGGGCGAGAAGCGCTGCCTGCTCGAAGAGGAGGCCTTCAACCAGTCCGCGCGCGACGACCTGAAGAACTTCCGCGGCTTCCTGCGCAACATCATGATGCACGGCGCGGTGGGCACGGCGCTCGGCGGAGTGTGCACCCTGGTGGGCGAGCCCCAGAACCTGCTGATAGGCAGCGAGATGGGCTGGAACTTCGTGCAGTTCTTCCGGCACGTGGCGCCGGTGTCGCTGCCGGTGCTGGCCGTTGGGCTCTGCACCTGCGTGATGGTGGAGCGCTTCAAGCTCTTCGGCTACGGCTTGGAGATGCCCATCAACGTGCGCAAGGTGCTGGTCGACGAGGCCGCCAAGCGCGACGCCAAGCTCGACGACCGCGGCCGCATGAGCCTCCTGGTTCAGGCCGCGGCGGGCATCTGGCTGGTTGTGGCCCTGGCCTTCCACCTGGCCGAGGTCGGCCTCATCGGCCTGTCGGTCATCATCCTGCTGACCTCGCTCAACGGCGTCACCGACGAGCACCGCATCGGCAACGCCTTCAAGGAGGCCCTGCCCTTCACCGCGCTGCTGGTGGTGTTCTTCGGCGTGGTGGCCGTGATCCACGAGCAGCACCTGTTCAAGCCCATCATCGACATGGTGCTGGCCTTGAGCGGCCGCACCCAGCTTGCGGCCTACTACCTGGCCAACGGGCTGCTCTCCATGATCAGCGACAACGTGTTCGTGGCCACGGTGTACATCTCGGAGACCAAGAAGGTCTTCGACGCCGGGCTCACCGGCATGACCCGCGAGCAGTTCGAGCTCCTTGCCGTGGCCATCAACACCGGCACCAACATCCCCAGCGTGGCCACGCCCAACGGCCAGGCGGCCTTCCTGTTCCTGCTGACCTCCTCGCTGGCGCCGGTGATCCGGCTCTCCTACGGGCGCATGGTGGTGCTGGCCCTGCCCTACACGGTGACCATGACCATCACCGGGCTCATCGCCACCTGGTTCATGATCTAGCCTGAATCCTCCCGGCCCGGGCCGCGCATCCGAACAACGGGTGGCGGTCCGGGCCGTTTCCCGGCAGCTTCCCGGCGCCCGCCATTTCCGACCAATCACGTCATTTTCCGCCCCATCCTTGACGCCCCCCCCCCTGCTGAGTAGAAATACGTAAGCTTCCCCAGCCCTGGCGCCTGCCGTCGAACATGCAGCGAGGAGGGCCCATGCCCCAGCGTAAGAAGATTTTCGTCCCGGCCCTTCTCCTGGCCGCCGCGCTTCTGGCCTCGGCCTGCGGCGGCGGTGACAAAGCCCCAGAGCCCCAGACCGTCAGCGCGCCCACCGCGCGCGTGGCCCTGTTCGACGCCCGCGAGTGCCGCAGCCTGCCCGGCGAGGTGCGCTCCCAGAACAGCGTGGTGCTCTCCAGCAAAATCTCCGGCACCGTGGTCGAGGTCATGGCCGCCGAGGGCGCCGTGGTCGAGAAGGGCCAGCCCATCCTGCGCATCGACGACACCGAGCTCAAGCAGCGGGTGCAGGCCGTGCAGTCCACGGCCCAGCAGGCCGGGCTGGAGCGCCAGGCGCTCACCGCGCGCTCGGCCCTGGCCAAGGTCAACCTGGAGCGCATGCAGAAGCTCTTCGCCCAGCAGGCCAT
This sequence comes from Humidesulfovibrio sp., assembly GCF_031082295.1. Lineage (GTDB taxonomy): Bacteria > Desulfobacterota > Desulfovibrionia > Desulfovibrionales > Desulfovibrionaceae > Humidesulfovibrio. Next base: position 78,244 of record NZ_JAVHLD010000007.1, on the reverse strand, counting down.
CAGCCAGGACGAGCTGGACCGCGCGCGCACGGAGCATCAGGCCCTGAAGAAGCAGGAACAGGCCCTGGCCGCCAGCGCGGCCTCCGCCGGGCACATGGGGGCCGAGGCCAAGAGCCTGCTGGGCTACAGCCTCATCACCGCTCCCTTCAGGGGCGTGCTTTCGCGCCGCTTCGTGGACCAGGGGGCCTTTGTGAACGCGGGCGCGCCCCTGGCCTCCGTGGACGAGATGGCCCCCGGCGGCGACGCCCAGGGCGGCTACGAGATCGAGGCCCAGGCCGACGAGAGCATGCTGCCGATGGTCAGCGTGGGCATGCAGGTGCTGGGGCTGGTGCCCTCGCTCTCGCACGCGCCCTTCGTCACACGGCTGACCACCGTCGTGGGCCGCGTGGACCCGGCCACCCGCACCTTCAAGCTCCGCGCCGACTACAAGGCCCCCGCGCCCGCCCCGGCGGACACTCCTCAAGACAACGCCACCCAGGCCGACGCGACGCAGGACTCCGGCCGGAACATCCGGCCCCGGGCGGGCATGTTCGGCAAGGTCTGCGTGCCCGTGGCCCGCGCCAAGAAGCTGCTTGTCCCGGCGGGCGTCATCCGCCAGCAGGGCGAGCTGACCACGGCGCTGGTGGTGGACGAGAAGGGCGTGCTGCGCCTGCGGCTGGTGAAGCTCGGCGGAGCCTACCTCAAGGCCGAGCTGGACGGCCAGAGCTACATCGTGCAGGCCCAGACCGAGGCGCTGCCGGAAAGCGGCAGCCAGGCGAACGCCGCGGACGTCTCCGGCACCATGGTGGAGGTGCTCTCCGGCCTTGTGGAAGGCGAAACCGTGGTCGTGGGCGGCCCGGCAACCCTGCGCGAAGGCGACCGCCTCGCGGCCAAGCGCTAGGACCGGGCCATGAACGCACCCGGCGAAAGCCCGGACGAGGGCCTGATCTCCCGCATCACCGCAAGCTTCGTGAGCTCCAAGCTCGTGCCGCTCATCATCCTGGGCTCGCTGCTCCTGGGCGTGTTCGCCGTGCTGCGCACCCCGAGCGAGGAGGAGCCGCAGATCATCGTGCCCATGATCGACGTCATGGTGGAGATGCCCGGCGCCACGCCCAAGGAGATCGAGACCCGCGTCGTCGGCCCCATGGAGAAGCTGCTCTGGGAAATCCCCGGCGTGGAGTACGTCTACTCCACGGCCATGGACGGCAAGGCGCTGACCATCGTGCGCTTCTACGTGGGCCAGGACACCGAGAAGAGCGTGGTCAAGACCTACGCCAAGCTCTACCAGCACCTGGACTGGATCCCGCCCGGCTGCTCCCAGCCCATCCTGAAGCCGCGCAGCATCGACGACGTGCCGGTGCTGGCCGTGAGCTTCCACGGCGACGGCTTCGACGGCCGCGCCCTGCGCCAGGTGGCCGCCGAGGCCGCCGAGGCCGTGCGCACCCTGCCCGGCGTCAGCGAGGTCACCCTCACCGGCGGTCGCACCCGCAGCGTCACGGTGGACGCCGACCCGGACCGCCTGCGGGCGCTGGGGCTCGACGCCCTGGACGTGGCCGACGCCCTGCGCGCCCAGAACCAGGCCGCCCAGAGCGGGGCCTTCACCAGCGGCGGCGAGAGCTTCGGCGTGCGGCTGGACAGCTTCCTCAAGACCCCGGACGACGTGGGCCGCGTGGTGGTGTCCATGCGCCAGGGCAGGCCCGTGTACCTGGGCGACGTGGCAAAAGTGCGCGACGGCTTCCTGGAGCCCACGGACTACGTGTTCTTCGCGCCCGGGGCCAAGGCCGCGGCCAAGGGCATCAAGGAGTCGCCGGGGCGGCTGTTGCCCTCGGTGACCTTGAGCGTGGCCAAGCGCGCCGGGGTCAACGCCACGCAGCTCTGCGACGACGCCCTGAAAAAGATCGAAACCCTGCGCGGCCGCGTCATCCCGGCCAGCCTGCACACCACCGTGGTGCGCGACTACGGCCAGACAGCCAAGCACAAGAGCGACGAGCTGCTCCAGCACCTGCTCCTGGCGGCCATCTCGGTGGGGGCCATCGTGGCGCTGTTCCTGGGCCTGCGCGCCAGCTGGGTCATCATGGTGGCCGTGCCGGTGACGCTGGCGGTGACGCTGGCCACCTACTGGTTCCTGGGCTACACCCTGAACCGCGTGACGCTCTTCGCGCTCATCTTCTGCATCGGCATCCTGGTGGACGACCCCATCGTGGACGTGGAGAACATCGTGCGCCACACGCGGCTGCCCGGCTCCCAGGGCAGGCCGTTCGCGCGCATCATCATCGAGGCCGTGAACGAGGTGCGCGCCCCCCTGGTGCTGGCCACCTTCACGGTCATCGCGGCCATCATGCCCATGGGCTTCGTGGGCGGACTCATGGGGCCGTACATGCGGCCCATGCCCGTGGGCGCAAGCGTGGCCATGCTGCTGTCCATGGCCGTGGCCTTCGTCATCACCCCCTGGACCTCGCTTCGGCTGCTCAAGCCCGCCGAGGCCCACGAGCACGAGAAGCACGACGACCGCTTCACCCAACTCTACCGCAAAATCATGCGCCGGCTCATCACCGAGCCGGGCTACCGCAGGCGCTTCCTGCTCTCCGTGGGCGGGCTGCTCGTGGCCTCCATCGCGTTGTTCCCGCTCAAGGCCGTGCTGGTGAAGATGCTGCCCTTCGACAACAAGAGCGAGTTCGAGGTGGTCATCGACATGCCCGACGGCACGCCGCTGGAAGCCACGGCCAGCGCCGCCGAGCAGCTCTCACGCGTCATCCTCGACCAGCCCGAGGTCACCGACGCCCAGATTTACGCAGGCACCGCCGCGCCCTTCTCCTTCAACGGCCTGGTGCGCCACTACTATCTGCGCCAGGGACCAGGCGTGGCCGAAATCCAGGTCAACCTGACGGACCGCGGCAAGCGCAGCGCCTCCAGCCACCAGATCGCCGGGCGCACCCGCCAGGCCATGCTGCCCATCGCCGAGAAGCTGGGCGCGCGCATCAAGGTGGTGGAGGTGCCGCCCGGACCGCCGGTGCTCCAGACCCTGGTGGCCGAGATCTACGGCCCCACCCAGGCCGGGCGCGAGGCCGTGGCCCGGCAGGTGAAGCAGGTCTTCGCCTCCACCAAGAGCGTGGTGGACGTGGACTGGCTGGTGAACGACCCCAGGACCGAGACGCGCATCAACGTGCAGACGGACAAGGCCCTCAAGAACGGGGTGGACCCGGAGCGCGCGCGGCGCGTCATCGCCGCCTCCATCGGCGGGGAGCGGGCCGGGCTGCTGCACGACGTGAATTCCCGCGAGGACGTGCCCATCGTGGTGCGCCTGCCGGTTTCGCGCCGGGCCTCGGTGGCGGAGCTGGCGGCCATCCCGGTGCGCGGCTCGCTCTCCGGCGGGGGCGCGGCGGTCGTCTCGCTGGGGCAGCTAGCCACGCTGGAGCAGGCCGTCACGCCCGGGAACATCTACCACAAGAACATGCTGCCCGTGGTCTACGTCACCGGCGACATGGCCGGACGCGAGGAAAGCCCGGTGTACGGCATGGCGCGCATGGACACGGCCCTGGACGAGCTGGCCGCCAAGGGCCAGGGCGCGTGGCAGACCTCGGCCTCCGACAGGCGCGAGCTGCCGCGCCTGCGCACCGGCATGCCCTTTTCCAGCGCCGACTTCAGCATGAAGTGGGACGGCGAGTGGCAGATCACCTACGAGGTCTTCCGCGACATGGGCCTGGCCTTCGGCGTGGTCATGATCCTCATCTACATCCTGGTGGTGGGCTGGTTCGGCTCCTACACCACGCCCATCGCCATCATGTCGCCCATCCCGCTCTCGCTCATCGGCATCATCCCGGCGCACGCCCTCTCCGGCTCGTTCTTCACCGCCACCAGCATGATCGGCTTCATCGCCGGGGCGGGCATCGTGGTGCGCAACTCCATCATCCTGGTGGACTTCATCAACCTGAAGCGCGGCGAGGGGTTCAGCCTGGAGGACTCGGTCATCGAGGCCGGGGCCGTGCGCTTCCGGCCCATGGTGCTCACCGCGCTGGCCGTGGTGGCCGGGGCCTTCGTCATCCTGTTCGACCCCATCTTCCAGGGCCTGGCCATTTCGCTTTTGGCCGGAGAGATCGCCGCCACGCTGTTCTCGCGCATGGTGGTGCCGGTGATGTACTACCTGGACCAGTACCGGCACGAGCACCCTGCCGGGGGAGAAGAGGCCCCCGGCGGCCAAAGGACCTGAGGCCCGTTGGAAACCCCGCGGGGCCTGGGCCGCGGCGACGAAGGCGGAAGCCTTGGCCGGGCGTCGGCAATGCGCGCGGGGTTGCCCAATTTTCAAGAGGCTGTGTCGCATGGCGGGAAGTCGCCCCAACCCTGTAACCGCTGGAGGTGGGCATGAAGCCGAACGTTGGTGGAATCGACAAGATCTTGCGCATTGTCGCCGGGGTCGTCCTGCTCTCCCTCGTCTTCGTCCTGAAAACCGAGGACGGGCTGTGGTGGTGGGGACTCATCGGCATCGCGCCGCTGGCCACGGGCCTCATGGGCCACTGCATGCTCTACACCCTGCTCGGCATCAGCACCTGCCCGACGAAATAGGCCCGCACACGCCGAAAGGGCTGGATCAGGTTCCCCCCGATCCAGCCCTTTCCTCACATCGCGGGGGGCACAGGCTGCTCCCCCTGGCGGCGGCGCGGCAGGCCACCCGGCAATTCTTGCGCACGCGGCGGACAGTCTAGAAATTATCTGGAAAATTTTGCCGGGTGCGGTCAGCGGAACGTCTCCCGCCTTACGCCAGCGCCACCAGGTCGTAGCTCTGGGCCTGCTCGATGTCGGCCAGGACCATCTTGCCGGGCTTGACCTTGGGGCCGCTCACGTATGTCACGCCGTCCACCTCCGGGGCCTGGAACCACGCGCGACCCACGTGCAGGCCCGGCCACTCCGGGCTCGGCTCCTCCACCAGCACCTCCAGGCGGGAACCCACCAGGGCGGACAGGCGCTCGCGGCTGATGGACTCCTGCAGCTTCATGAGGGCGTTCTTGCGCCGGGTCTTGACGCCCTGGGCCACCTGGCCCGGAAGCGCCGCCGCCGGGGTGCCCTCTTCCTGGTGATAGGGAAACACGCCCAGGTGCGCGAACCGCGTGCGCTGCACAAAGGCTTTCAGGGCCTTGAAGTGCGCGTCGGTCTCGCCGGGGTAGCCCACGATGAGGCTGGTGCGCAGGGCGGCCTCGGGGAAGTGCTTGCGCACGCGCTCGATGACCAGGGAGGGGTCCTTGGCGAAGGGGCGGCCCATGGCGGACAGGATGTCCGGGTGGGCGTGCTGCAGGGGGATGTCGAAATAGGGCAAAAGGGGCTGGCCCAGGCCCGCCATGTGCTTGAGCAGCCCGTCGGTGAGGCCCGCCGGGTACAGGTACATGAGCCGCAGCCACTTGAGCCCCTTGATGGGCATGAGCCGGTCCAGCAGGTGCTTCAGGCCGTCCTTCAGGCCCAGGTCGTGGCCGTAGGAGGTCACGTCCTGTCCCACGATGACCAGCTCGCGCACGCCGCCCTGCTCCACCAAAAGCCGCGCCTCGCGCTCCAGCTCGTCCAGGGGGCGGCTCACATGCTTGCCGCGGATGCTCGGAATGGTGCAGAAGGCGCACTTGTGGGAGCAGCCCTCGCTGACCTTGAGATAGGCGTAGGCGGGGCCGGTGCTCAGGCGGCGCGGCCCCAGCGCCTCGAGGTTCTTCCTGCCCAGGGCGGCGCCCACCAGGCCGGGCCAGCTGGCCAGCTCGCGGGTGGAGAGCCAGAGGTCCACCTCGGGCAGGTCGGCTGCGAGGTCGGCCTGGCCATAGCGCGAGACCAGGCACCCGGCGACGGCCACGGTGGGGCGCGGGTCGGCCTCGGCGGCGTCGCGGATGGCGGCCAGGATGGTCTCGATGGACTCCTCCACCGCCGGACGGATGAACCCGCAGGTGTTGATGAGCACGAGGTCAGAACCGGCGACGTCCTCGGCCGGGGTGAAGTTGCGGCCCAGCACCCCGAGCAGGCGCTCGGTGTCCACGCGGTTTTTCGGGCAGCCCAGGCTGATGGTGTGCACGCGGACTTTGGACATCTGGTTTCCTTTGCGCTTCTGCGGGATTACGGTGTATTACAAAAATTGAAGTAACGAGGTGTTGCGCTTTGCAAAAACTCCTGTAGGATAGCCCTACGTCTTTGCTGCGAGGCCGCCCTCACGGCGCAAGGAGCAACAGCATCATGGTCGAATCGTTGCGGGCTGAGAAGCCATACCGCATAGGCATCATCGGCGACAAGTCGTCGCTGGTGCCTTTCTGGGAGCTTTTCGCCAACCTGGGCAACGAGCGCATCCTCGGCAATCTCGGCCTGATGGCCCTGGCCCTGCACGACCAGGCCCCCGCGGGCGAGCGGCTCTCCGCCACCCTGGGCCTTCCCGTCTTTGCGAGCTGGGAAGAGATGCTGAAGGCCCACCCCGAGCTGAACATGGTCATCGAGACCACGGGCCGCGCCGAGCTGATCCACGAGCTGCGCTTGGGCCTGCCGGACGCCGTGGCCCTGGTGGAGCGCGCGGCGGCCAGCTTCTTCCTGCGCCTGCTCTCCTCCGACCAGATGTGGGTGGCCTGCAAGATCGACCTGCTGCACACCCAGACCCTGCTGAAGAACGTCATCGACCAGCTCAAGGAGGAGATCGTCCTCACCGACCAGGCAGGCCTGGTGCTGGACTGCAACAAGGCCGTGCTGGAGCGCTCGGGCCTTTCCAAGGCCGGCATCGCCGGGCGGCACCTGCGCGAGCTGTTCAGCCCGTCCGAGACCGTCACCGGCAACGGCGGCGGAGAGCCCAGCGCCCCGTCGCCCCTTGAGGAGGCCATCGCCACCCGCCAGACGGCCGAGGCCACCCTGGCCCAGGTGGATGACGACGGCCGCATGCACTACGTGCGCGAATACATCTACCCCATCATGGATGACGGCGGCAACCTTGCGAGCCTGTTGTGCATCCGCCGCGACATCACCAGCCGCACCCAGATGGAGCTGCGCCTGCAGCAGTCCGAGCGGCTGGCCTCCATCGGCGAGATGTCCACCTACATCGCGCACGAGATCAGAAACCCGCTCTTCGCCATCAGCGGCTTCGCCAACCAGCTCCTGCGCGACGCCCCGGACGAGAAGAGCAAGGAGAAGCTCGGCATCATCGTGGCCGAGTCGCGCCGGTTGGACGGCATCCTGAAAAGCATCCTGAATTTCGCCCGCCCAACGGAGTCCGCGCCGGGCCTGGCCGACGTGAACGACATCGTGCGCGGCACCATGGAGCTCATGGGCATGGCCTGCGAGAACCAGGGCATCGAGCCCATCCTGGCCCTGACCGAGGACATCCCCCTGGTCAAGGCCGACCCGGAGCTCATCAAGCAGGGCCTCATCAACCTGGTCAAGAACGCGGTGGAGGCCATGCCGTCGGGCGGGCTTCTCATCGTGCGCACCGGCCTGGCGCCGTCCCACGTGTTCCTGGAGGTGGAGGACACCGGCGTGGGCATCCCCCCGGAGCTGCGCGACAAGGTCTTCAGCCCCTTCTTCAGCACCAAGGGCAAGGGCTCCGGCCTGGGCCTGGCCATGATCAAGAAGTTCCTCGACGACATGGGCGGCACGGTCGACCTGACGAGCATCCCAGGAGAGGGCACCCGCGTGACCCTGCTCCTGCCCCCGCATCTGGCGGTTGCGAAACCGGAGGCAACCGGGTAAACTCCCGGCATGCCAGAGAAGCACACACCCCCCGCCAACACCGTAGTCCTGGCCACCAGAAACAAGGGCAAGGTCGCCGAACTCGAGGCCCTGCTGGCCGGATACGGCCTGCACGTCGTCGGCCTGGACGCCTTCGCCCACATCGGCGAAATCGAGGAAACCGGCACCACCTTCGCCGAGAACGCGCGGCTCAAGGCCCGCACCGTGGCCCAGGCCACCGGGCTTGTGGCCCTGGCCGACGACTCCGGCCTGGCCGTGGACGCCCTTTCCGGCGCGCCCGGCGTGTACTCCGCCCGCTATTCCGGCGAAAACGCCACCGACGCCACCAACAACGCCAAGCTGCTCGACGCCCTGAAGGACGTGCCCGAGAGCGGGCGCGGCTGCCGCTTCCACAGCGTGGTGGCGGCGCATGCGCCGAACGGCGCCGAGGCGCTGGCCGAAGGCCGCTGGGAAGGCCGAGTGCTGGAGCGCCCGCGCGGGTCGGGCGGCTTCGGCTACGACCCCCTGTTTCTGGACCTGGAGCTGGGCAAAAGCGCTGCCGAGCTCGCCCCCGCCGAAAAGAACGCGCGCTCGCACCGGGGCCAGGCCCTGCGCGCCCTCTTGAATGACTGGCCCGCCTTCTGGGCCAAGGCCTCGGCCTAAACAATACGACGGAGCAAATCATGTGCGGCATCATCGGCTACTGCGGGCATCGCCCGGCTGTCCCCCTCGTGATGGAGGGCCTGGGCCGTCTTGAATATCGCGGCTACGACTCCGCCGGGGTCAGCTTCATCCAGGCGGGCACGCTCTCGGTGCTGCGGGCCGAGGGCAAGCTCTCGAACCTGGCGCAGAAACTCGCCACCATGAACGTGTTTTCCGCCACCACCGGCATGGGCCACACCCGCTGGGCCACCCACGGCGTGCCCGTGGAGCGCAACGCCCACCCCCACCGCGACCACGAAGGCCGCCTGGCCATCATCCACAACGGCATCATCGAGAACTACGAAGCCATCAAGACCGAACTGCTGGCCAAGGGCTACGAGTTCCGCTCCGACACCGACTCCGAGGTGCTCGTGAACCTCATCGCCGAATGCCTGAAGGGTACCGGCGGCGACGTCATGAGAGCCTTGTCCCAGGCGCTTGGCCGGGCCGAGGGCGCCTACGCCATTGTGCTCATGAGCGCGGACCACCCCGGCACCCTGTGGGCCACCCGCGTGGCCAGCCCGCTGGTCATGGGCGTGGGCACCGGCGAGAACTTCCTGGGCTCGGACATACCGGCCTTCCTGCCCTACACCCGCGACGTGGTCTTCCTGGAGGACGGCGAGCTGGTGCGCCTCACGGCTTCGAGCTGGGAGGTCTTCCGCACCGACACCCTGGAGCCGCTCAAGAAGGAAGTCCACCGCATCAACTGGGACGTGCAGGCCGCCGAGAAGGGCGGCAACAAGCACTTCATGCTGAAAGAAATCTTCGAGCAGCCCAAGGTCATCCGCGACTGCCTGCTGGGCCGCATCGACGCCGCCACCGGCCAGGTGCGCCTGCCGGAGCTGGACCAGCTTCCCGTGCCCGAGCGCCTGCACATCGTGGCCTGCGGCACCAGCTACCACGCCGGGCTGTGGGGCCTCTACCTGCTGGAAAAGTACGCCAAGATACCGGTCCAGGCCGAAATCGCCTCGGAGTTCCGCTACCGCGACCCCATCCTGCCCGCGGGCGGCGTGGTGCTGGCCATCAGCCAAAGCGGCGAGACCATGGACACCATGGCCGGCATCAAGCTGGCCAAGAGCCGCGGCCTGCCGGTCATCGGCCTGTGCAACGTGGTGGGGTCGAGCATCTCGCGCGAGTCCGACTACGTGGTTTACAGCCAGGCCGGGCCGGAGATCAGCGTGGCCTCCACCAAGGCCATGTGCAGCCAGCTGGCCGCCCTGCTGCTCTTGACCCTGTACTGGGGCCGACGCAATGGCGCCATGACCGAGGCCGCCTGCGCCGAGATGGTGCGCGAGCTTTTGACCTTGCCGAAAATCCTCGAGGACGCCCTGCCCTCCCTGCGCGAAGAGGCCCTGCGCCTGGCCAAGCACTTCGCCGAGACGACCAGCTTCCTCTACCTGGGGCGCGGGCCGTCGTTCCCGCTGGCCCTGGAGGGCGCGCTCAAGCTCAAGGAAATCAGCTATATCCACGCCGAGGGCTACGCCGCGGGCGAGATGAAGCACGGCCCCATCGCGCTCATCGACCCGCGCTTCCCCACCTTCGCCATCGCGCTGGACGACGAGTTCTTCCCCAAGGTCAAGAGCAACCTGGTGGAGGTGCAGGCGCGCGCGGGCGAAATCGTGGCGCTCACCAACGAGGGCGTGGACCTGAAGGTGGAGCACCCCTGGATATTGCCCCGCGCCACCGGGCCGCTGTCGGCCTTCCTGACCCTGCCTGCCCTGCAGCTCTTCGCCTACGAGATGGCCGACTACCTGGGCAAGGACGTGGACCAGCCGCGCAACCTGGCCAAAAGCGTCACTGTGGAGTAGCGCCCAGGATGGAAACCAGGATGCCGAGTCCCAAGCCTTCAGCACGGAACGCCTCAATCCCCAGAAAGCGGGTTCTGCTGCTGGGGTTGAGCCTGCTCTTGTGCGTGGGCTTCTTCAGCACCACCCTCATCAGCTACCATGTCTCGCGCAGCTCCATCCGCGAATCCATCCTGACCCAGGAACTGCCGCTGACCTCGGACAACATCTACTCCGAGATACTGAAGGACCTGGTGCGGCCGGTGTTCATCTCCTCCATGATGGCCAGCGACACCTTCCTGCGCGACTGGACCCTGCGCGGCGAGCGCGACCCCTCGGAGATGGTCCGCTACCTGCGGGAGATCATGGCCCGCTACGGGGCCTTCACCAGCTTCTTCGTGTCCGAGGCCACGCGCAACTACTACCACCCCTCGGGGGTGCTCAAGACCGTGCACGAGGACGAGCCGCTGGACGCCTGGTACTTCCGCGTGCGCAGGCTCATGGAGCCCTACGAGATCAACGTCGACCCTGACCTGGCCAACCGCAACCTGTTGACCATCTTCATCAACTACCGGGTGCTGGACTACCGGGGAAACTTCCTGGGCGTCGCCGGAGTGGGGCTGGCCATGGACTCCGTGCGCAGCGCGCTCAGGGCCTACCAGCAGCGCTTCGGCCGCACCATCAGCTTCGTGGACACAACGGGGCGCATCGTGCTCTACGGCAACGGCGAGGGCATGGAAGCGGGAAACATCGACGAGGTACCCGGCCTGCGCGACCAGGCCCGCCTGATCCTGGCCCAGGGCGCTGGCAGCTACCAGTATGTCCGCAACGGCGACACGCACCTGCTCAACGTGCGCTTCATCCCGGAACTCAAGTGGTTTTTGTTCGTGGAGAAGACCGAGGGCGAGGCCCTGGCGGGCATCCGCCACACCCTGTACGTGAACCTGGCCGTGTGCGCCTTCGTGACCCTGCTGGTGGTGGGCATCACCGGGCTGGTCCTGAGCCGCTACCAGGTGCGCATGGAGGAGCTGGCCACCACGGACAAGCTCACCGGCCTGCTGAACCGCCAGTCGCTGGACGTGCTGCTGCACCAGGCCATTACCCGCGCCCGGCGCGCAGGCACTCCGCTGTCAGTGCTGCTGGCCGACGTGGACCATTTCAAGTCCATCAACGACACCTACGGACATCTGGTGGGCGACGAGGTCTTGAGGCGCGTGGCCGCGAACCTGCGCGAGCACCTGCGCGAGTCGGACACGGTGTGCCGCTGGGGCGGCGAGGAATTCCTGATGATCGTGCAGGACTGCGACGCCACCGCGGCCCTGCTGCTGGCCGAAAAGCTGCGCAAGGCCATCGCCGACAACCTCGACCTGGCTGAGCGGACCACGGGCCAGGTGACGATGAGCCTGGGCGTGGCCGAGCTTCAGCCCAAGGAATCCGCGGAGACGCTGGTGGGCAGGGCCGATGCGGCCATGTACGCGGCCAAGGACGCCGGGCGCGACTGCGTGCGGCTGGGCTGATACGTGTGAATTGCAGTCAAGAATGGGAACAATTTATGGGTATTTTTCAGATCATCGGATACTTAGCGCTTTTTGTTTTGGTCATTTTTATGGGGTGCTGGATTAATCTTACTATCCTTTTCAATGTATATTCAAAAGCAGATGTTTATAACATAGACAAAACATCCCTCTCAGAAAAAATATTTATATGCATTTTGCTGGCTATTTTTGCATTAACTGTACGCCTTCCATTCGACATTCTTTATTCAATAAACAAAATGCCAACGTTGACGTTAAAAGAATATGGTTCAGTGCTCGGATTTTTCGGGACTATCCTATTCTTCCTAACTGACTCCAATCTCTTCAATGACAGTAATTCGAGCAAAGCTCACAACCCTGAAGTTTATACTCTAATATCAAGTCGTATTACTAAATACTGTGGCATCTGGTTAGCAGCATTTGGACTGCTCCTGCAAATCATTAGAGATCATTCCTCATAAACCGTCACAGCATCGCTTAACGTAAAGCATAGTTCACCTCCACGTCGACCTACCCCGCCACCTCGCACTCCATCCACCCGCGCACCGAGTTCACCAGCCAGATGCGCTCCGCCCGCAGCACGTCGGCGGGGGTGACGACCCGCTCCCGCACCACCCCGCGCGCGAGCAGGCGCTCGCGGAACACCCCCGGCAGCAGCCCGCTGGACACCGGCGGCGTCACCAACCCTTCCTGAAGCTTCAGCACCAGGTTCGCCCGCGTGGACTCCGTGACCTCGCCGCGCTCGTTGACCAGGAGCGCGTCGTCGCAGCCCGGCCCGCCTGGGCCGGAGCAGGCGGACTTGAGCGCGCGGTCGTAAAGTTCCCGGCGCGTCGTCTTGTGGCGCAGCAGCTCGTCGCCGGAGTCCACGGCCTCGCGGGCGAAGCCCAGGCGCAACCGGGGCGCTCGGCCGCCCGCTATGGGGGCGGCCTCGGCCATGAGCAGGCCATCGCGGGCGCAGGTGAGCCGGGCCTTGTAGCGGCCGGACAGGGAGTTCTGCGGCGGATGGGAGCGGGCCAGGGCCATCAGGGTCTCGCGCGCCGCCGCCTCGTCCAGGGCGAAGCCGAAATGCGCCGCCGAGCGCTTCAGCCGCGCCAGATGTGATTCCAGCAGCGGGTAGCGGCCGCGCACCAGAAGCAGGGATTCCAGCAGCTCGAAATCGCTCTCCGGCGGAATCAGAAAGCGCATCTTGGTCAGGCACTCGGCGTACTCCGAGGCGGCCTCGGAATCATGCGTCACGCCGCCCCCGACCCCGAAGCGGGCCAGGCCGGTGGCGCGGTTGAGCACCAGGGTGCGGATGGGCACGCTGAAGGCCATGCGCCCTTCGGAAGACGGGCTGCCCGGCTCCAGCAGGCCTATGGCCCCGCAGTAGAACCCGCGCGGGTAGGGCTCCAGCTCGCGCAGGAGCTGCATGGTGCGCACCTTGGGCGCGCCGGTGACGGACCCGCAGGGGAACAGCGCGGCAAGCAGCTCGGCCAGGCCGACGCCCTCCTTCAGGGTGGCCCGCACGTCCGAGGTCATCTGGAACAGCGTGGGGTACTCCTCCACGTGGAACAGCCGGGGCGTGCGCACGCTGCCGGGCTTGGCCACGCGGCCCAGGTCGCTGCGCAGCAGGTCCACGATCATGACGTTCTCGGCGCGGTTTTTGGGGCTCTCGGCCAGGGCCTTGCGCAGGGCCGCGTCCTCCGCCTTCGTCGCCCCGCGCGGGGCGGTGCCCTTCATGGGCCGGGTCAAGGCCTCGCGCCCGCGAGCGCCGGGGGTGACGCGGAAAAACAGCTCCGGCGAGAGCGACAGCACCCGGTGCCTGCCCATGTCCAGCCAGGCGCAGAAGCCACCGGCCTGGGCCCGCGCGAGCTCGGCGAACCAGGCGCGGTCGCCGTCCCCGCCAGCGTCGCCCCTTGCGTCGGCATCCCCTTCCAGGCCGGCGAAGCCGCACTCAAAGGGCATGGTGTAGTTGGCCTGGTAGGTCTCGCCGTCCGCGATCTCGCGCTTGAGCCGGGCGAAGCTCTCGGCATAGGACCGGGGCTCGATCAGCGCGCGCCACGGACCGGGGGTGTACGCGCCGGGCTCGGCCTTCCGCCCTGCCTCCAGCGGCCACGGGCCCTCGTGGCTGGCGGCCCAGACCAGGGGCGAGCCGGGCTCCGGCGGGTGGACCGAGAGGGCCGCGTCAAAGGCCGGGGCTGCCTCGTAGGCCAGGGCCAGCACCACCCAGCATCCCGCGCGTGACTGTTCCTCGGCCCAGTCCACCACGCCGAGCACCCCGTCCAGGGTCTCTGCCCGGCGCACGGCGATGGGCGCGCCGAAGCGCAGGCTTGCGCCCCAGCCGCTCCCGTCTGGCGTGGCGTCGAGGAATATGGCGCGGCCTTCCATGTCAGCTGCTCCGGTGCGTCTCCGCCAGGGCCGGATGCTCCGCCAGCATGCGCGCCACCTGCGCCGCCGCGGCCTCCACCACAGGCAGGCAGACCCGCTGCTTGGCCTCGGTGTCGCGGAAGCAGCGCTGGCCCTCGGGCGTGCCGAGATCACAGCCCGTGAGGCCCAGGCAGTCCTCCGCCGGGAAGGTGGCGCGGAAATACTCCAGATATTCCTGCACAGCCGCGTAGGCCGGGTCCAGGGATTCGCGGCCCGAGCCGCGCCCCAGGGCCAGCCCAAGGGCCATGACCCCGCCGGAAAGCGCCCCGCACGGCCCGGAGGTGCGCGCAAGCCCGCTGCAAAAGCCCGTGGCCAGGCGTGGAATCAACGGCGAGGACACGCCCAGGGCCTCGCTCACGGCCAGAAGCACGGACTCGGCGCACAGCAGCGGCGCGGCATCCGCGAAGAAGGACCGCGCCCGCGCGCCCACGGCGGAAGGATCGGCCAGGCCGGACGCCCGGACCAGAGGCCTGCGGGCGTGGGCGACGAAGATGGAGACCTGCGCCTGGGAATTTTCCCCGCAGGGGTCGGCGCAGGAGCTGGCGCAGCAGTTCTCGCCCAGGCAGTCCACCTTGGCCTCGGCCAGACCGGCGGCGCGCAGCCAGGCCTCCACGTCGGCGCGGGCGAAGCCGGGCCAGCGGTCGTGGTGCTCGGTGAGCAGGAAGTCGAAGGTGTGGCTGTCCAGGTCGGTGATGACCACGCGCCCGCCGGGCCGCACCACCCTCGCCATCTCGGCGATGGCCCTGGCCGGGTCGTCCACGTGGTGCAGGAACATGTTGGAGAAAACATAGTCCACCGAGGCGTCCGGCAGGGGCAGGGCCTCGGCCTTGCCTTCCAGAAGGGTGACGCGCCCACTGGCGGAAAACTTCGCGCGCAGCTCGGCGAGCATCTGCGGCGACTGGTCGATGGCGACCACGGACAAACCGGCGCCGAGCAGGGCCTCGGTGAGAAAGCCGGTGCCCGCGCCCAGATCGGCGGCGGTGCGTACGACCGGCTGGCGGCCGTGCGCCGCCTCGGCCCCGATTCCGGCGAGTTCAAGCGCGCGCACGCGCACGGCCTCAGGAAAGAATCCTGCGCGCAGCCGGTCCCAGTCTCCGGCCACCTGGGCGAAATATTCTTGGCTCGACATGTCCCCCTCCTTATCTAATAGGCGCCGCCCATGCAGCGCCCTGCGTCCACGTCTTGCATATGCCAGAGACGCGGGCCAAGGTCCAATGGCGACTTCGGAAGGAGGCGTTCAGAATTCCTGATGACCGACAGGAAGGGCGGGGAGGGCAGGGTGGCGGACGCGAAAAAAGAACCCCGGATCTCTCCGGGGCTCTTTCGCAGGCCGTCGGCCTGGCTCGGCAAGCTGAGGCGTTGGGCCTAAGCGGCAGGGATGACGCGAACGGGAGGCTTGACCACGGCGCCGCTGCGGATGCAGCGGGTGCAGGCGCGCAGGGCGCGGACTTCACCGGAGGGCAGCAGGGCGCGGACGCGCTGCAGGTTCGGCAGGAAACGCCTTCTGGTGCGGTTGTTGGCGTGGCTCACGTTGTTGCCGGAGCTGGGGTGCTTACCGCAGATATCGCAGGTCTGGGACATATTGGAATCCTCCTGAAACTAACTGGCTCTGTCAGTGCGCGAAAAAGCCGCGCAGGCCTGAAACCGGGCTCCCCGGCATCAGGGAAGAGGACTTGTAGCCCCGACCACGGAAAAACGCAAGTGCTTTTTTCTTGACAAACAAAAACCCATGCGGATAGAGATGCGGCCTGCGAGGCGATATGTTTGAACTCTGGATAGCGCTGAAGGACATCCCGGCCGAGGGCCGGGAATTTCATTTCACGGACCAGTCCCTGTGGACCGGCCCGATGCGCGAGCTCGGCCTTCCGGTCAAACCCGGCAAGGATTTCGAGGCCAGCATGTTCATCACCCCGCAGGATGACGGCTTTCTCGTGTCCGGGAGCTTTTCCGGGTCGGTCATGGCCGCCTGCGGCCGCTGCGCCGAGGAATTCGAGATTCCGCTGTCCGGCGAGTTCGACAGTTTCGAGGAGCCCCGCTCCAAGGACGACGACCCCCTGGACGAGTGTCGCATCCGGCGCGCCAAGGGCGTGCTCGATCTCGACGCGAGCGGCTATCTCTGGGAGCAGTTCATGCTGGCCCTGCCGGAGAGCCCCCTGTGTGCCGAGGACTGCAAGGGCCTGTGCCCCAAGTGCGGTGTGAACCGCAACCAGGAAACCTGCGGCTGCGTCCAGGACACGGGCGATCCAAGGCTTGCGGTCCTGCGCAATTTGAAGATACAATAGCCCGCGCGCCGGAGGAGTCCCTCCCCCGCTCGGCAAGCATAAATAAGGAGTGCCTCATGGCCTTACCGAAGAAAAAGACCTCCAAGTCCCGCAAGAACATGCGTCGCGCCCACGACCACTGCGCCACGCCCAACGTTGTTCTGTGCAAGTGCGGCGAGCCCGTGCTCTCGCACCGCGCCTGCTCCGCCTGCGGCAACTACAAGGACCGCCAGGCCGTCAGCACCGCGAATGCCTGAGACCCCGCCCCGCATCGCCGTTGATGCCATGGGGGGGGACATAGGCCCCCGCATCAACGTTGCTGCAGCCGTTCAGGCCGCCCGCGAAGGCATCCGCATCACCCTTGTCGGCGATGCGGATGTCCTGCGTGGCGAACTTTCGCGCCTGGAAGCCCCAGCCAGCCTGCCCATCGACATCGTCCACGCCTCCCAGGTGGTGGAGATGAAGGAGAAGCCTTCCGACGCCCTGCGCCGCAAGAAGGACTCCTCCATCCAGGTGGCTTGCCAGCTGGTGAAGGAAGGCAAGGCCGACGGCGTGGTCAGCGCCGGAAATTCCGGGGCCTCCGTGGCCTGCGGCATCTTCGTGCTTGGCCGCATCAAGGGTGTGGAGCGCCCGGCGCTCGCCACCATCATGCCCACGGAAAAGGAGCCCGTCGTGCTCATCGACGTGGGCGCCAACGTGGACTCCAAGCCCTTCCACCTGGCCCAGTTCGGCATCATGGCCGACGTGCTCGCCCGCGACGTGCTCGGCGTGGAAAAGCCCCGCGTGGGCCTGCTTTCCATCGGCGAGGAAGAGGGCAAGGGCAACGTCATGGTCAAGGAGGCGTACGACCTCCTCAAGCGCACCTCGCTCAACTTCGTGGGCAACGTCGAGGGCCGCGACATCTTCACCGGCGACCTGGACGTGGCCGTGTGCGACGGCTTCGTGGGCAACATCTGCCTGAAGCTCTCCGAAGGGCTGGCCAGGTCCTTCGGCCGGGTCCTGAAGCGCGAGCTCAAGCGCCACATGCTCTCGCGCATGGGGGCCGCCCTTTCCATGCGTTCGCTCAAGAATTTCGCACAGATGATGGACTACGCCGAGTATGGCGGAGCGCCGCTTCTGGGGCTCAAGAGCATCCTCATCGTCTGCCACGGTTCAAGCAACCTCAAGGCCGTGACCAACGCCATCCGCATGGCCGCGACCTATGTGGAGCGCAAGTCCCACGAGCATCTGGCGGCGGAGCTTACCGCCCACACGGAACTCGCGCAGTTCAGCAGGCACAAGGCCTGATGCGCCCCGGCCCGGCGCCCCAAAGGCCGGACCGAGGATAACCGCCGGTAAGCACCGGCAAACACCACACCGAGCGAGCCCCATGACAACATCCTGCATCATCCGCGGACTGGGACACTGTGTGCCGGAGAAGCGTCTCACCAACGCCGACCTTGAGCGCATGTGCGACACCAACGACGAGTGGATCACCACCCGCACGGGCATCAAGGAACGGCGCATCGCCTCTGCCGGGGAGACCACCGTCAGCCTCTCGCACCAGGCCGCCCTCAAGGCGCTGGCCAATGCGGGCATCGCGGCCGAGGAACTGACCCACATCCTGGTGGCCACCTTCACCCCGGACGCCTACATCCCCTCCGCCGCGTGCATGCTGGCCGACCGCCTGGGCATCAAGGGCCGCACGTGCATGGACATTTCCGCCGCCTGCTCCGGCTTCCTCTTCGCCATTGAGACGGCGCGGGCCTTCGTGTGCCTGCACCCCGAGGCCAAGATCCTGGTCACCGCCGCCGACGTGGTCTCCTCCCGGGTGGACTACTCCGACCGCAGCATCTGCGTGCTCTTCGGCGATGGCGCGGGCGCGGCGGTCATCACCGGCGCGGGCGCCGACTTTCCGACCGGCAGCGGCCGCGTGCTCGATGTGCTGCTGGCCACCGACGGCTCGGCCAACGACCTCCTGACCGTCAAGGGCGGCGGCTCCGGCTCGCCCGTGAAGCCCGGCGAAACCGTGGGCCGCAGCTTCTTCGTGGAGATGAACGGCCGCGAAGTATACAAGTACGCGGTGCGCGCCATGAGCGGCATCTGCCAGACCATGATGGCCAAGCACGGCCTGAACAATGACCAGATCGACGTGTTCATCCCGCACCAGGCCAACATGCGCATCATCGACGCAGTGGGCAGCCGCATGGAAATGCCCGCCGAGAAAGTCTTCACCAATGTTCAGAAATACGGCAACACCTCCGCCGCGTCGGTGATCATCGCCCTCTCCGAGGCGCGCGAGGAAGGCTTCGTCAAGGACGGTGACATGGTGCTGCTGAGCACCTTTGGCGGCGGGTTCACCTGGGGCTCGGCCCTGGTCCGCTTCTAGAACCAAGGCGCCGCGCTGGCCTGCGGACGTTTGCAGTCCGGCGCGAATTCGGGTAATGGCGAGCGATCAACTCGGCGGAAGAATCCGCCGCGAGCGAGGGATAACATGAGCGACTTGCCCAAGGTTGCGCTGGTCACGGGCGGTTCCCGCGGCATCGGCCGCGCCTGCGCCGAAAGGCTGGCCAAGGACGGCTTCGAGGTCTACCTGACCTACGTCAGCAGGCCCGAGGAGGCCGAAAAGGTCGTTGCCGCCATCAACGAGGCCGGCGGCGAAGCCAAGGCCTTCCGCCTGGACGCCTCCAACCGCGAGGCCATGACGGCCTTTTTTGCCGAGGAAATCAAGGACAAGGTCAGCCTTGAGGTGCTGGTGAACAACGCCGGCATCACCAAGGACGGCCTGCTGATTCGCATGAAGGACGAGGACTGGGACCGCGTCATCCAGGTGAACCTGACCGGCGCCTTCGCCTGCCTGCGCGAGGCCGCCAAGATCATGGTCAAGCAGCGCCGGGGCCGCATCGTGAACATCGCGTCCGTGGTCGGGCAGATGGGCAACGCGGGCCAGGCCAACTACGTGGCCGCCAAGGCGGGCCTGATCGGGCTCACCAAGAGCGCCGCGCGCGAGCTGGCCAGCAGGGGCATCACGGTGAACGCCGTGACCCCCGGCTTCATCCAGACCGATATGACCGCCGAATTGCCGGAAGCCATAGTTTCAAAAATGCTGGAGAACATTCCCCTTGGCCGCCTGGGCGGACCCGAGGACATCGCCAGCGCCGTCTCGTTCCTTGCGGGCGAGGGCGCAGGCTACGTCACGGGCCAGATCCTGGCTGTCAATGGCGGCATGTACATGTAACCATCACGTCAAAAACACCTTTTGGAGGGAATATGTCTGTAGCCGAGAAAGTTAAAGCCATTGTCGTTGAGCAGCTGGGCGTGTCCGCCGACGAAGTGAAGCCCGAGGCCTCCTTTGTCGAAGACCTGGGCGCCGACTCGCTGGACCTCACCGAGCTGATCATGGCCATGGAAGAGGCCTTCGACATCGAGATCGACGACGAAGAGGCCCAGAAGATCCTGAAGGTCAAGGACGCCATCGAGTACATCGAGAAGAACAAGTAGGAAGGCCGCCCTCTGGGCCGCCTTATCTCCTTAGACCTGTCCGGAGCGCTCCCGGCCCGCGCGCCTGCGGAGCGCTCCGTCTTTTCCCGCCAGGGATGAACCCGAACCACGGACTTTGCCCATGAACAGGGTTGTCGTCACGGCTTTGGCCGCCATCACCCCCCTTGGAAACGATCTTGAGACCAGCTGGACCAACCTGCTGGCCGGGAAGAGCGGCATCGCCAGACTCTCGAGCTTCGACGCCACCGGCCATGACACGCAGATTGCGGGCGAGGTCAAGGATTTCGACCCGTCCAAGTACATCAACCCCAAGGCCGCGCGGCGCATGGAGAAATTCACCCAGTACGCCATTTCCGCCTCCAAGATGCTCATGGAGCAGGCCGGCTGGAGCATTCCGCCGGAGGAGGCCCACCGCGCCGGAGTCATCATCGGCGTCGGCCTGGGCGGGCTCGAAGGCATCGAGACCCAGCACAAGAAGCTCGTGGAAGCCGGTCCCGGGCGCATCAATCCGTTTTTCATCCCCACCATCATCGCCAACATGGCCGCGGGCATGGTCTCCATCGAGCACGGCGCGCGCGGAGCAAACATCTGCACCACCACGGCCTGCGCTTCGGGCACCCACGCAGTGGGCAGCGCCTTTTCCGAGATCAAGCTCGCCCGCAACGACGTCATGATCTGCGGCGGGGCCGAGAGCACCATCACGCCCCTGGCCTTCGCCGGGTTCAACGCCATGAAGGCGCTCTCCACCCGCAACGACGACCCGGAGCATGCCTCCCGCCCCTTCGACAAGGAACGCGACGGCTTCATCATGGGCGAGGGCTGCGGCCTGCTGCTGCTGGAGAGCCTGGAGCACGCGCAGAAGCGCGGCGCCACCATCCTGGCCGAAGTGGTGGGAGCCGGCGCCAGCGGCGACGCCTACCACATGGCCGCCCCGCCCGAGGACGGCTCCGGCGCGGTCATCGCCATGCGCAAGGCCATTGAGGAAGCGGGCATTGAGCCCAGCCGCGTGGACCACATCAACGCCCACGCCACCTCCACCCACTTGGGCGACCTGGGCGAGACCCGGGCCATCAAGACCGTGTTCGGCGACCACGCCAAGGACATCGCCATCTGCGGCAACAAGAGCCAGATAGGCCACCTGCTGGGCGCCGCCGGCGGCGTCGAGGCGGTGTTCAGCGTCATGGCCCTTCACACCGGCATCATCCCCGGCACCGTGAACCAGATCACCCCGGACCCGGAGTGCGACCTGGACTACGGCGCGGGCGGCGCACGCCAAAAGCAGGCCGAGTTCGCGCTGTCGAACTCGTTCGGCTTCGGCGGCACCAACGCCTGCATGCTCTTCAAGCGCTACGAAGGCTAAGGCCCAGCACGCACAACGGACTTCACGAGGAACCAACGCCATGGAAGAACTTTTCATTCAGGACCCGGAAATAGCCTCCGTCATCGCCGGGGAAATCGACCGCCAGGTGGGCGGCCTTGAGCTCATCGCCTCCGAGAACTTCGTCTCCACGGCCGTGCGCCAGGCCGCCGGCAGCGTGCTGACCAACAAGTACGCCGAAGGCTACCCGAGCAAGCGCTACTACGGCGGCTGCGAGTTCGTGGACCAGGCCGAGGATTTGGCCCGTGACCGCGCCAAGCAGCTCTTCGGCTGCGACTACGTCAACGTGCAGCCGCACTCCGGCTCCCAGGCCAACATGGCCGTGTACTTCGCCGCGTGCAAGCCCGGCGACACCGTGCTCGGCATGAACCTGGCCCACGGCGGGCACCTGACCCACGGCAGCCCGGTGAACTTCTCCGGCAAGCTGTTCAACATCGTCTCCTACGGCGTCAACAAGGACACCCAGACCATCGACTACGACGAGCTGGAGAAGATCGCCAAGGAGAGCAAGCCCAAGATGATCATCGCGGGCGCCAGCGCCTACCCGCGCACCATCGACTTCAAGCGCTTCCGCAAGATCGCCGACGAGGTCGGGGCCGTGCTCATGGCCGACGTGGCGCACATCGCGGGCCTCATCGCCACCGACCTGCACCCCACCAGCATCGGTCAGGCCCACTACACCACCACCACCACCCACAAGACCCTGCGCGGCCCCCGCGGCGGCATGATCCTGTCGACCGAGGAGCTGGGCAAGGCGCTCAACTCCAACATCTTCCCCGGCATCCAGGGCGGCCCGCTCATGCACATCATCGCGGCCAAGGCCGTGGCCTTCGGCGAGGCGCTGCAGCCCGGCTTCAAGCAGTACCAGGAGCAGGTGGTCAAGAACGCCGGCGCGCTGGCGGGCTACTTGAAGGACGCCGGGTTCGACCTGGTCTCCGGCGGCACGGACAACCACCTCATGCTGGTGGACCTGCGCAGCAAGAAGATCACCGGCAAGGACGCCCAGGCGGCGCTGGAGAAGGCGGGCATCACGGTGAACAAGAACGGCATCCCGTTCGACACCACGCCGCCCACCATCACCTCGGGCATCCGCATCGGCACCCCGGCCATGACCACCCGCGGCATGGTCGAAGAGGACATGCAGGCCGTGGCCGAGGCCATCACCGCCGCCCTTGAGAACATGAACGACGACACCGTGCTGGACGAGATCCGCCTCGAGGTGGAAGACTTCGCGCGCGAGTTCCCCCTTTTTGCCTGGTAGACAGGCCTGGTAATCGACCATCCCCGCCACCCGGCCTGAAGCGAGGGCTTCGGGCCGGGCGGCGAGAACCAACGGCTTCGGGAGGCTTTGGCAGATGAACGACCGCGTCCCCTGGCCCATCTATTTCATGCGCATCGCCCACCTGGTGGCCGAGCGCTCCACCTGCCTGCGCCGCCGTGTGGGCGCCGTTGCCGTGCGCGACAAGCGCATGATCGCCACCGGCTACAACGGCACCCCCACCAACGTCGCCCACTGCGCCGAGGTCGGCTGCATCCGCGAGCGCATGCAGATCCCCTCGGGCCAGCGCCATGAGCTGTGCCGCGGGCTGCACGCGGAGCAGAACGTCATCATCCAATGCGCGCTGCACGGGCTCTCGCTGGCCGGGGCGGAGATCTACTGCACCACCGAGCCGTGCCTCATCTGCACCAAGATGCTCATCAACTGCCAGGTCAAGGCCATCTATTTCGCGGAAAGCTACCCGGACGAACTGGCCAACGACATGCTCAAAGAAGCGGGGGTGGAACATGCCTACCTGCCTGGAGACTACCGGTCCGCATGACCGGTTCATGCTGCGCGCGGCCAGACTGGCCCTGCGCGGACGCGGCTCGACTGCTCCGAACCCCTGCGTGGGCGCGGTGCTGGCAAAAGACGGAGAGATCAAGGCCGAGGGCTGGCACAAGGCCTGTGGCGGTCCGCACGCCGAGGTGGAATGCCTGGCCGACGCGCGCGCCAAGGGCGTGGACCCTTCCGCCTGCACCCTCTACGTGACCCTTGAGCCCTGCAACCACCAGGGCAAGACCCCGCCCTGCACCAAGGCCATCCTGGACGCCGGGATCAAGCGCGTCGTCGTGGGCTGCGCCGACCCCAACCCGCACGTGACGGGCGGCGGGGCCAAGGCCCTGCGCGCCGCCGGAGTCGAGGTCGTCCTGGGCGTGCAGGAAGCCCTGTGCCAGGACCTCATCGACGAGTTCCGCATCTGGCAGACCACCAACCGCCCCTACTCCATCCTGAAAATGGCGAGCACGCTGGACGGCAAGATCGCCGCGCGCGGCGGCCGCCCCCAACCCGTGAGCTGCCCGGAATCCCAGGCCGACGTGCACAGGCTGCGCGCCCAGGTCCAGGCGGTCATCGTGGGCGGCAACACTTTTTACGGCGACAACCCCCAGCTCACCTGCCGCCTGGACGGCGACGGCGTGCTGAAAGGCTTCTGCCAGCCCCTGGCGGTGGTGGTCACCAGCACCCTGCCCAAGGCCTACTCCACCTTCAACCTGCTGCGCCAGCGGCCCGAGCAGGTGCTGTTCTGGACCAGCGAGTACTCGGCCAAGACCCCGCTGGCCGACGAGCTGCGCGAGCGCGGCACGCTCATCTGGGGCCTGCCGGAGATGCGCCTTGGCAACGGCGAGGGCCTGGACTTCGCCGGGGCTTTCGCGCGGCTGCGCCAGGACTTCGGCTGTTACCGCACCCTGTGCGAGGGCGGCGGCCAGCTGGCCCTCTCCCTTGCGCGCCAGCAGCTGGTGGACGAGTTCGTGCTGTACCTGGCCCCGCGCGTGCTGGGCGATGCCGAGGGCAAGAGCCTGTTCGCGGGCGACGCCGTGCAGAGCATGGACGAGACCCTGAACTTCCGCCTGGCCGTGGCCGATTCCTGCGGCCAGGACCTGAAATTGACCTACAAGCCCCGGAGCTAGAGATGTTCACTGGATTGGTGCAGGGCATGGGCCGCGTGGAGAGCACGGAGAAGGGCGGCGCGCGCGGCGGCGAGACCCGGCTCAAGATACGCGCCCTGTTCGACCTGCCGAAAATCGTGCTTGGCGAGTCCATCGCCGTCAACGGCGCCTGCCTGACCGTTGAAACCTTCGGCGAGAACTGGTTCACCGTCTACGCCAGCGCCGAGACCCTGGCCCACACCAGCCTGGGGGGCTTGAAGACCGGCGCCGCGGTGAACCTGGAGCGCGCCCTGGCCCTGGGCGACCGCCTGGGCGGCCACCTGGTGAGCGGGCACGTGGACTGCCTGGCCACCGTGAGCGACATCAAGCCCGCCGGCGAGAGCCGCGTCTATACCCTCGCCTTCCCGGCGGAATACGGCCCCCTCGTGGTGCCCAAGGGCTCCATCACGCTCGACGGCATCAGCCTGACCGTGAACGACTGCGGGCCGGAGTTCCTGTCCGTGAACATCATCCCGGCCACCCAGCGCGAGACCACCATCTCCGGCTGGACCCCGGGCACCAAGGTGAACATGGAGACCGACCTCATCGGCAAGTACGTGCGCAACATGATCGGGCCTTGGCTCGCGGCTGGCGGCCACGGCTCGAAGGGCGGGCCCGCTTCCACGCTCAGCATGGACTTCCTGCGCGAGCACGGGTTCTAGCTCCCGCACAAAGGAGGCACCCCATGAAGTTTTCGGCGCTCCTCCTCTCCCTGGCGCTCTGCGCCGCCCTCGGCGGCTGCATCGGCGTGGGAACCCTGCGGCCCGACGCCGACAGCTCCGGCGAGCTGACCATCGCGCCCGACAGCAAGGTCAAGACGGACGCCTCGGGCGATGTCACCTTCATCCCCCAGGGGCTGACCATGCCCTACCCCGAGAGCCCGGAAACGGTGTTCCAGGCGGCGCAGACCGCCCTGCGCCTGATGGGCCTTGACGTGGTCGAGGTGGACCCGTCCAGGCACTACATCCTGGCCGAGCATGGCCTGAGCGCCTTCTCCAACGGCGAGAACGTGGGCGTGTACTTCGCGCCGCAGCAGGGCGGCACCCTGGTCACGGTGACCAGCAAGGCCAAGACCCCCACCAACCTCTTCGTGCCGGACCACTCAAAGGGCGTGCACGAGCGCCTGAGCGCCGTGCTTGCGGCCAAGCTGCGGCACTAGGCCGCACCCTCACCCGGCCGACAGGCAGACGCTGGAGGAGCGCGTGCTCCTGCCCTGCTCCTTGGCCCGGTACATGGCCTGGTCCGCGAGGCGCAACAGCGACTCCACGTCCTCGCCGTCCTGGGGGAACAGGGCTATGCCCAGGCTGAAAGAGACGGGCACGGCAGCGTCTCCCAGGCTGAAGGCGGGCGCAAGCGCCGTCAAAACCTTCGCGGCGATGCCCCTGGCGTCGTTCATGTCGTTGACCTCCGGCAGAATGAAGACGAATTCGTCGCCCCCCACCCTGGCCATGGTGTCAGACTTGCGCAGCAGGTCGCGCAGCCTGTCGGCCACGGCCCGCAACACGCTGTCGCCCGCGGCGTGGCCCAAGGTGTCGTTGATCTCCTTGAAGCGGTCCACGTCCATGACCATGAGCGCCAGGAGCTTGCCGCTGCGCCTCGCCCGCATCAGGTCGCGCTCCAGGCGCTCGTGGAACAGCGCCCGGTTCGGCAAGTCGGTCAGGGGGTCGTAGTAGGCCAGGTGCCGGATGGTCTCCTCGGCCTTGCGGCGGCTGGTCACGTCCTCCAGCATCAGCACCAGGCCCAGGGAACCCTGCAGGCCCTTTATGCCAGAGGCCCGGGCCTGGATCAGCTTCGTCCCTCCCTCCCCGGCGTCGTGCTCGAAGCTGAAGAGGTGGTCCAGCCCCAGCCGCAGCTTGGGCAGGCACGCATCGAAGCGGTCCGCCTTGCCCAGGTGCAGCTCCCGAAGGTTGCGCCCCAGCACCTCGGCCTGGGGAACGTTCAGGATAGCCTCGGCGGCGGGGTTGAAGTAGACGATGTTCAGCTCGGCGTCCGTGGCAGCGATGCCTATGGAGATGGACGTGCGCAGGATGCTGTCGAGATACATGGTCTTCTCGGACAACTGGCGGATGGCCCGGTCCAGCTCCGTGCTCTGCACCTTGACGACGCTCTTGAGCGAATCAATGTACTTGCTCTCCATGCCCCGGACCAGGTCGGTCTGGGTGGCCACCCCGACAACGCACCCCTGGTCGTCCACCACCACCACACGGCGCACCTGCTTCTCGAGGAGCACCTCGACCATGTGGAAGACCGCCTCGTCCTCATGCATGGTGATCACCGGGCTGCTCATGACCTCGCCCACGAGCAGCGGATTCATCTCGCTCATGACGCCGAGGAGCCGGGGCACGTCGCGCTCGGTGAACACGCCCACGGGCCGCCGGTCCTCGATGACCACCAGCAGGCTCACCTTGAGGCGGGCCATCTCGCGGATGGCGTCCTCCACGGTGCAGGAGCGGGAAACGGTGTGCACCTTGCGGCTCATGATCTGGGACACGTTCTTGACCTTGACGTAGTACTCGTAGCCGAGGTGCATGATCATGTCCGACTGGGTGACCATGCCGATGGCCCGTCCGTCATCGCCAAGCACCACCAGATGCCGGATGTTGTTCCCGGCCATCACCTGGAAGGCCTCAAAGAGACAGGTGTCCGCGCTGGTCGCCAGCACGTTCGCGGACATGACCTCGCTGATGGGCAGCGTTTCGAAGTGGACGCCCTTTTCGGACACGCAACGCACCACGTCGCGCTCGGTGAAGATGCCCACGGCGCGCTCTTCCCGCAGCACGCAGATGGAGCTGATCTTGCGTTCACGCATGATGGCGAGGGCCAAGGACACCCGCACATCCTCGCTGACCCCCACGATATTCCTGCAATACACGTCACGAACCGTCTTGCGCATTTCTCCCCCTCGGCCTTTCGTTGGCCACCAGCGATTTTGCGTGCGAGCACTTACTTTCATCGCGGGGCATGGCTCTCCACTCCGACTGGCCCGGCGGAGGAACAGCCCCCCGCGTGCCTGCCAGCCCGCTCCATTCCGACCGCTACATTCCGTCCGCTACATTCCGTCCGCTACATTCCGGCCCCTACATTCCGGCCCCTACATTCCGGCCCCTACATTCCGGCTTCGGCGCACGGCCCGGCCTGTTCCCACCCTGCCATGCACTCGTCCATGCGCGAGAGCGCGCTCTGGTCGGCCTCAAAGGCCAGGACCTCCAGCACGTCGTGCAGCTTGCGCACCTGGCGGATCATCTGGCCGAGCCGGTCGTCGGCGTGGACCACCAGCCAGATGCGGCTCGTATCACCGCCCTGCTGGGGCGTCACCAGGATGCCCTCCACGTTGAAGGCGCGCCGGGCGAACAGCCCGCACACATGGCTCATGACGCCGGGGTGGTTGTTCACCGTGAGCCGCAGGGCCATGAAGCCGTTGGTTCCGATTCCGTTCGCGCCCATGGCTAGTTCCCTCCCTTTTCTGTGCACGTTTCCCCGCCGATCATGTCTATGTTGGCCGCCCCCGGGGGCACCATGGGATACACGTTGTCCTCCGCCTGCACCGGCACGCGCACCAGGCACGGCCCCTCGCGCTTGAGCGCGCGCTCCAGGTCGGCCATGGGGTCGCGGCTCTCGTTCAGGTCCAGCGCCCGCACGCCGAAACCCTCGGCGATCTTCACGAAGTCGATGCGCACCCGGTAGTCCGAGCCGAAGATGCGCCGCCCGTAGAACAGGTCCTGCTGCTGCTGCACCAGGCCCAGGCCGCCGTTGTCGGCCAGCACCACGGTGACGTTGACGCCGAGCTCGGCCGCTGTGGCCAGCTCCTGGATGTTCATCTGGAGGCTGCCATCGCCGCTGAAGCAGACCACCGGCCGAGCCGGGTTGGCCAGGGCCGCGCCGATGGCCGTGGGCAGGCCGAAGCCCATGGTGCCGAGCCCCCCGGAGGTCAGCCAGGCGCGGGGCTTCAGGTCCGGGTAGGCCTGGGCCGCGCGCATCTGGTGCTGGCCCACGTCCGTGACCACGATGGCGTCCTGCCCCAGCAGCTCGCCGGTGACGCGCACCAGGCCGTAGGGCGTGAGCGGGTTGTCCAGGCCGGGAAAAGTGTGCGGGTTGGCGGCCTTGCACTCGGCAACGCGGGCCAGCCAGGCGGCCCGGTCGTTCTCCTTTCCGTTGGCGCCCACAAGCGGCAGCAAGGCCGCGAGGGACGCTCCCACGTCGCCGGTGATGCCGAGGTGCGCCACCTTGAGCTTGTCCAGCTCGCTCTGGTCGATGTCCATATGGATGAGCCTGGCCGCCGGGCAGAAGCGCTCCAGCCGCCCGGTGGCGCGGTCGTCCAGGCGCGCCCCGGCCACGATCAAGAGGTCGCACTCCTCCAGCAGGATGTTGGCCGCGCGTGTGCCGTGCATGCCGAGCATGCCGAGGTTGAGCGGGTGGGCGTCGGGCAGGATGCCCAGGCCGAGCAGCGACATGGTGGAGGGCAGGCTCGCGGCCTCGGCGAGCGCCCGGGCGGCGGCGGAAGCCCCGGAGGCGGCCACCCCGCCGCCGAGCATGAGGATGGGCCTGCTGGCCTGGCCGATCATCTGCGCGGCCTGGCTGATGGCCTGGGCGTCGGGGGCCTCCACGGGGTCTGGCTGGGCGGGCTCGGGCAGCTCGCGCAGGCTTACGCGGGCGGTCTGCACGTCCTTGGGGATGTCGACCAGCACCGGCCCGGGCCGGCCCGACGACGCGATGCGGAAGGCCTCGGGGATGACGTGGACCAACTCGTCCACGCTGCGCACCAGAAAGTTGTGCTTGGTCACGGGCAGGCTCATGCCGTAGATGTCCACCTCCTGGAAGGCGTCGGTGCCGATGAGGGAGCTGGGCACCTGGCCGGTGATGCAGATGATGGGCACGGAGTCGAGCTTGGCGTCGGCGATGGCGGTGAGGGTGTTGGTGGCGCCGGGGCCGGAGGTGGCGAAGAACACGGCGGGCGCGCCGGTGGTGCGGGCCATGCCCTGGGCCATGAAGCCCGCGCCCTGCTCGTGCCGGGCCAGGATGTGGCGGATCTGGCGGCTTGCGCCCAGCGCGTCGTACAGGGGCAGGTTGGCCCCGCCGGGAATGCCGGGAATGCGTTTCACGCCCTGGCGCTCCAGCAGCCGGATCACAAGTTCCGCGCCGTTTCCTTCAAACATGGGTCACCTCCCGTGGGTGCCCCGTGTGCGGCTGGTGCGGACCTTGCGCTCCCCCCGGAAACGCGAAACCCCCGCCAGCGCGCGCCGACGGGGGTTTTGGTTGCCTTGAAAAGGACCTGGACCGCTACGACACGCGTCTGCCTACGACTCCTACGACGACGACAACGTCGACGCGGAGGGCCTGGGCTAGGCTCATGCGGGCGGCGGCGGTGCGGTTCATGTCATGGGTCTCGCAGGTTGCGGGTTTGGTTCGTGATTTCTGCCTAACGCCGAAAGTCCGGGTTCGTCAAGCCCCCCTGCCGACAAAAAATCGGCCCGGGCGAAAAGTGCGCCGGGCTACCCCGCCCGTCTCTTTTCTATGATCTCGCGCACCTGGGTGGTGAGCCCGCCGAACTCGGGCTTGGTGATCTGGGCGTCGGCCCCGACGCTCTGGCCCTTGTGCAGCAGCGCGGGCGAAATGAGCGAGGAGAAGAGCACCACGGGCAGGCGCGAGAGCTCGCTGTCGGCCTTGATGTTGCGGGTGAGGGTGTAGCCGTCCATGCGCGGCATCTCCACGTCCGAGATCACGGCGTCCAGCAGGCCGGTGATGGGCGTCTTCCGGCTGGCGGCCTCGGCCTTCAGGTCCACGAGGAAATTCCAGGCGTCCTCGCCGTTGCCCTTGGCCTCCACCTCGAACCCGGCGCTCTCGAAGTTGCGCTTGAGCAGGAAGCGCACCGAGGTCGAATCGTCCACCAGGAGCACGCGCAGGGGCCGCTCCTCGTCCTTCTGCTCCACGTGGTCCGGCAGGTCGATGGTCACCGCGCCAAGCTCCACCAGGGCGCGCTCCAGGTCGAGCAGCAGGGCGAAGTGCTCGCCCAGGCGCACGGTGCCGGTGATGCAGTTGCCGGGCAGGTCCGCCAGCATGCGGCTCGGGGGTTCCACCTCGGCCCAGCCCACGCGGTGGATCATGGTCACGCCGGAGACGAGGAAGCCCGAACGCACGCCGTTGAACTCGGTGACGATGACGGTCTCGTGCGCGGTGGGCACGCGGCTCACGCCGAGCCAGATGGAGAGGTCCACCACGGGCAGGACCATGTCGCGCAGGGGGATGACACCGAGAAAGCTCGGATGGGGTGACGAGGCGGAAGGCTCAAGCTTGTCCGAGGCCTCGATGATCTCGAGCACCTTGGCCACGTTGACGCCGAAGTAATGGGGTTCGGGCTTGCCGTCTGGGCCGGGCTCCAGCAGATAGAGCTCGATGATCTCGAGCTCGTTGGTGCCGCTTTCCAGCAGGATGCTCGTCTGATTCATGGCATGCGCTCCCTGGGCTCACGGGCTTGAAGCCCGGTGCGTTGCCTGAACCCGCGCGGCGACGTCTATGTAGACGAGGAGGCCGCCCGCGCCGCTGCGCCGCTGATGCCCAAGGTTTCCCACTGCAGGGGTTCCTCGTGCTTGACGGGCCGCAGCAGCACCGCGCCCAGCACCTCGTCCCAGTGAGCCGGGGAAATGCCGTCCAGCGGGCTGCGCGTGGTCAGGTCGGCAGACGTTAGCACATGCCCGGCGGGAAGGTCACGCGAGAAGACAAGACACTTGCGAAGTTTTTTCGCCGCCGCCAGCTCCTCGGGGAAGACCTTCTTGCCCTTGAGGACCATGGCCTGTTCCACCTCGCGCACCATGCGCACCAAAAGCGCCAGCTCGTCGGGCTCAAGGGAGGCCTTGTGGTCCGTGCCGGTCTGGCCCTTGTCCAGGGTGAAGTGGCGCTCGATGACGCAGGCGCCGAGCGCGACCGAGGCCACGCTGGGGGCAAGCCCGCGCTCGTGGCCGGAATAGCCCACGGGCAGGTTGTAGCGCTCCCGCAGGGCGTCCATCACCGGCAGGCCGATCTGTTCTTCGAGGCAGGGATAGGAGCTGTTGCAGTGCAGCAGCACCAGGTCGTCGTGATAGGAGCGGATGAGCGCGACCGCGGCGTCGATCTCCTCCAGGCTGCTCATGCCCGTGGACAGGATCACCGGCAGGCGGGTGGCGGCCACGCGGCGCATGAGCGGCACGTTGACCAGGTCGGCGGAGCAGACCTTCAGAAGCTCCACGTCGAGGGCGAGCATCTCGTCCAGGCTGACCTCGTCCCAGGCCGAGGCGAAGAACACCAGGCCGAGGGATTCCGCCAGGGCTTTCAGCTCGGCCATTTGCGAGGCCTCAAGCTCCAGCGCCAGGCGGTGCGCGCCATAGGTGGGGCCGAAGCTGTTGGCGCCGCCGTAGGGTGCCTCGCGCCCGCTGCGGGTCAGCAGGGACTCCAGGTGCCGCTTCTGGAACTTCACGGCCTGCACGCCGGCCTTGGCGGCCTCTTCGACCATGCGCCGAGCATGATCCATCTCGCCCTGGTGGTTGTTGCCCACCTCGGCCACGATGAAGCAGGGCTGCCCCTGCCCGATGCGCAGTCCAGAACGGGTGGTGACGTAGGGAGAGTTAGCCATGCTCACAGCCTCACGATTTCGAGCCCGCGCTTCTGTGCCACAGGCTGCAGTTGCTGATATATTTCATCCTGGCGGCCGAAGGACGTGATGACCACGCATTGGCAGTCCACGTGGTCCAGCACCAGGGGCGATGACACAACGTAGCCGTGGAAGATGGAGCCGTGCTTCTCGTGGTCGGTGTCGACCACGGCCACCACCATGAAGGCGGTGTCACGCAGGGCGGAGAGCACCACCTCGCAGGTTTCCGAGGCCCCGAACAGGACGATCTTCTTGCGCCCGCGCCGCTCCAGGCTGCGCAGCTTGGAGAGGATGAAGTCCTTGATGTTGGTGTACAGGCGGATGGTTTCGCTGGAATAGTCGGAGAACATCTGTCTGCGGCTCTTCTCGCCGCCGCTGGTCAGCACGTAGCGATAGCTCTTGCCGTTCACCGGGCGGTACTCGATGAGATTCTGCTCCTGCAGGAGCTTCAGGTACTGGTTGACCATGGCGCCGGAGAGCTTGAGCCGTTTGCCCAGCTCAATCTGCGACAGCGCGGAGTCCTGGGACAGGGAGTTCAGGATGGCGAGCACCCTGGTTTCCTTGCTTGGCTTGATGTATTTTCCGTCAGCGAGCAGCATGTTCATTCACCCAATGGTTGGTGCGATGCGTTCAAACCGGTCCCTTGCAGGCAATCCCGGTCCGGAAGAGTCTGCCGTCGCGGAATTGCGTTAAGCTTTTTGCAATCCTCGCGCCAAGTCTGCACGGATCATTCAGCCAGTCAATGATTTCACGCCTCCACCCGCAACAGGCTCTACGGTACCTTTATCCGCACCAGGCAAGTATTGTCAACATCCCGGCGGGAATTGGCGACCTTATGACACTGGGGCAGGAATCTTCAACATTTCGCAAAATCATTCATGGACACAATGAAAGATCGGATTTTTTCACACAATCTTTACCTCACGCACGGGCCTGCCCTCGGGGTTCGCATTTCCCCTTGCCTCAAGTCTGGCCGCCCCCTATACTCCTTTGGCGCCTCAAGGCGTCCTTGCATCTCCCCCCCCAAGAGGTTGGTTCATGCCCGATATTCAGCGCCCCTGGCTTGCCCACTATGACCCGGAAGTGCCACACACCTTTACCGCGTCGCCGAGGCCCGTGCACTCGCTGCTCGAAGACGCCGCAAAGCAATGGCCCGACCGGACCGCGCTGATCTTCCAGAACCTGAGCATCACTTACTCCCGGCTGAACAGGCTCTCGTCGCTTTTGGCGGCCAACCTCCGCAAGCAGGGGCTCAAGCGGGGCGACCGCGTGGCCGTCATGCTGCCCAACACCCCGCAAGCCGTCATCGCCTACTGGGGCGTGCTGCGCGCGGGCGGCACCGTGGTCTTCACCAACCCGCTCTATATGGAGACCGAGATCGTCCATCAGTTCCAGGACTCCGGCGCGCGCTTCCTGATCCTGCTGGACCTGCTCTGGCCCAAGATCGCGCCCCTGCGCGACCAACTGCCCATCGAAAAATATTTCGTCACCAGCATCAGCGACGGCCTGCGCTTCCCGCTGGGCCTGCTTTACCGCCTCAAGTGCTGGCGCGAGGGCCAGAAGTCCTCGGTGCCCGTGGACGATCCCAAAGTGCTGCCCTGGTCCGCCCTGCAGCGCGGCATCGGCGGCTACACCTGCGACAAGATCATCCCCGAGAAGGACCTGGCGCTCTTGCAGTACACCGGCGGCACCACCGGCCTGGCCAAGGGCTGCATGATCACCCACGCCAACCTCCAGGCCAATGCCAGCCAGGCCGTGGCCATGCTCCCGGGACTGTCCAAGGGCCACCAGATATTCCTCGGCGTGCTGCCCTTCTTCCACATTTACGGGCTCACCGTGTGCCTGAACCTGGCCACGGCCAAGGGCGCCACGCAGATCCTCTTTCCGCGCTTCGTGCCCGGCGACCTTCTGAAGGCCATCCAGAAGCACAGGCCCACGGCCTTCCCCGGCGCGCCCTCGGTGTACATCTCGCTGCTCCAGCAGAAAAACATCGCCGCCTACGACCTGTCCTCCGTCAAGTACTGCGTGTCCGGCTCCGCGCCCATGCCCGTGGAGTGGTTCGAGCAGTTCAAGAAAGTCACGGGCGCGCGCATCTGCGAGGGCTACGGGCTTTCCGAAGCCAGCCCGGTGACGCACATCAACCCGCTGGACGGCGTGGCCAAGCACGGCTCCATCGGCCTGCCGGTGCCCGGCACCGACGCCAAGATCGTGGACCAGGACCTGGGCGGCCCGGCCCTGCCCCCGGGCAAGATGGGCGAGCTGGTCATCCGCGGCCCGCAGGTCATGGCCGGGTACTACAACCGGCCCGACGAAACCGCCGACGTGCTCAGGAACGGCTGGCTCTACACCGGCGACATCGCCTACATGGACGAGGAAGGCTACTTCTTCATCGTGGACCGCAAGAAGGACCTCATCATCAGCGCCGGGTACAACATCTACCCCCGCGAGATCGACGAAGTGCTGCACCAGCACCCGAAGATCCAGGAAGCCGTGTCCGTGGGCGTGCCCTGCGACGCGCGCGGCGAGGTGGTCAAGGCATACGTGGTGGTCAAGTCCGGCGAGACCCTGGCCAAGGCCGACGTCATCGCCTTCTGCCGCAAAAAGCTGGCCGGCTACAAGGTGCCCCGGCACGTGGAGTTCCGCGAAAGCCTGCCCAAGACCATGGTCGGCAAGGTGCTGCGCCGCGCCCTGCGCGCCGAGGAAAACGAACGCGCCAAGGCCTGCGGCGTGCCCCCCGTGGTGGACGACACCAGCTCAGAGGGCTGAGCTCCCACAAAAAATCAAGAAGGCCCCGCCAACCGACGGGGCCTTTTCTATTTCTGGAACTTGCGCAGCCCTGTTTCCTGGCCGCACTGCGGGCAGCCCTTGGGCTTGACCGTATAGTCCATGATGCTCCCCCTGGCGTCCAGTTCCAGGTGGCAGCAGTCCTCGATCATCCGCCTGACCAGGAGACGTCCGCGCAGGACCCTGGACTTGACCGCGGCAAGGGATATGCCCAGACGTTGCGCCACCTCCCGTTGCTTCAGGCCTTCCAGGTCGGCCAGGACCAGCGCCAGACGGAGCTTCTCCGGCAAGGCGGCGATCATGGGACTCAGGCAGGCGCCCACGTCCTCCAATTGGCCGTTGGTCCCCTCCTGTCTGTGGTCGGCCGGGTCCCCGGCCAGATCCTCAGGAAGCTCCTGCGTGGGCCGTTTGCCGCGGAAGTGGTCCGTCACCGCGTTGCGCGCCACGGTGAACAGCCAGGCCCGCAAATTGTCCATCCGCTGCACGGACCCCAGGCCCGCAAGCATCTTGAGAAACACGTCCTGCAGGATGTCCTCGGCCTCGGGCGCGCCGCGCACCCGCTTCAGAATGAAGGACTTGAGCACGCCCCGGTGCTCCTGCCAGACGGCTTCCGGAGTCTGCACCATGCGCTTCCCCCCTAGGCCTTGACCGCCTCGAGCACCGCCGAGGCCACAACCCCGCCCAGACCCAGGCCGGGGAACATCGTGTCCATCATCTGGGCGCTTGCGGGGTTCACGCGGATGGAGACCTGCGCAAACCCCGCCTGGCGCATCATCTCCTCCAGCGCCTCAACCCGCGCCGCGCCAGCCAGGCACTCGGCATGGAGCATGACGTTCGCCCGGAGGTCCTCGGGCATATCCGCCACGGCCACGATGTCCGTGATGGCCAGCCTGCCCCCGCTTTTCAGCACCCGAAACGCCTCACGGAACACCTGTGCCTTGTCCGTGCTCAGGTTGATGACGCAATTGGACAACACGACGTCGGCCTCGGCGTCGGCCACGGGCAGATGCTCGATCTCCCCCAGGCGAAAGGTGACGTTGGTGAACCCGGCAGCCGCCGCGTTTCTCCTGGCCTTCTCCACCATCTCCGGCGTCATGTCCACGCCGATGACACGACCTGCCGCGCCCAACTGCCTCGCGGCAAGGAAGCAGTCGAAACCGCCGCCGCTCCCCAGATCCACCACCACCTCGCCCGGTGTAAGCGCCGCAATGGCTTGCGGGTTGCCGCAGCCAAGGCCCATGTTGGCGCCCTCCGGAACGCTTTGCAGCTCCTCTTCAGAATAGCCGACCGAGATGGCCAGCGCCCCGGACGTGGCCGTGTTGTGCGGGCTGCAGCACCCGCCGCCGCAACCGCAACCGGCAGCGCCGGAAAGTGCCGTCTCCGAGTAGCGCCTGCGAACCGCTTCCCTGATCTCGCTGTCCTTGCTCATATGCATGTCCTCGCCTCCCTGTGCCGCAGCAGCGGCATGATGTGTAGTGAAGACGGCAGAGGACGCAAAAGGATGCAACATTCTTCTCGCTGACGCTCAGCATACCACCACCTTGGGCAAACAGTCACCCCGCCTTCACGCTGCCGTCACACAGCCCAGGCATATTTTTCCGGCAGGCGGGCGCTTCCCTCGCCCGCGAGCCCCGGAGGCCATGGCCATGCCGCCCAGCCATAACCCCATCCGCAGAAGCGCAAGCCCGCCCGCTGATCCGCCAAGTTTCACCTGGAACGTTGAAATCTTGTTCCGAATGCGATTAACCTAATAACAATTCCTGACAAGAACCACATAGATATTAACATTTTTGATAATTATTTTGAGGCAGAGAAAGGCCTCTTCATCTGAATAAGCTTTATTCTTAATGGCATACAGAAGTTGGCGCGAATATTGCCTTAACGATCGCAGAAACCTTCCTTACCCCCGGAGGAAACATGGCACACCATACGAACACGCGCTTCCTGTCTCTCGTCAGCGAACCTGCCAGCCCCACCTTGTCCCCCACCCCGACCCACCCGGTGGGGCTGCTCTACACCATGTTGCGTCACGGGCGCGGCCTGTCCCACGAGGAAGCCCACCGCGTCAGCTACGAGTTCTTCGCGAGCAGCCAGTCCGAAAAGGCGGCCTAGGCCCAAAAATAAAGGCGGCCCCATGCGGGACCGCCTCGTTCATGCGTCGCGTGGGCCGCGTCGGCTATTCCGACAGCACCACGACCTTCTTGATGAGAATGGGCTTCAGGGGCACGTCGTCGTAGGGGCCGCGGCTGCCCGTGGCCACGCCCTTGATCTCGTCCACCACGCGCTTGCCGTCCACCACCACGCCGAACACCGCGTAGCCCCAGCCTTCCTCGGTCTTGCTGCGGAAATCCAGCGAGCGGTTGTCCTTCACGTTGATATAGAACTGGGCCGAGGCCGAGTGCGGGTCGGAGGTGCGGGCCATGGCGATGGTGTACAGGGAGTTCTTGAGCCCATTGTCGGCCTCGTTCCGGATGGGCGCGCCGGTGGGCTTTTCCTGCATCATGATGTCGAAGCCGCCGCCCTGGATCATGAAGCTGTTGATGACGCGGTGGAAGATGGTTCCATCGTAGTGGCCGCTCTTGGCGTACTTGAGGAAGCTGCCCACGGACTGCGGAGCCTTGTCCTTGAACAGTTGCAGCACGATGTCGCCCTTGGTGGTCTCGATCTTCACCAGGGTCTTGCCGGGCTGCGGGGTGGCCGCCGGGTTGCCCTGGGCCAGCGCCAGGCCGGACAAGGCGAGGGTCATCACGATCACCAGGGCCGCAGACAGGGCCGCGCGGAAAAGACGCTGCATCTCGCAAACTCCTTCTGTGAATGGTTCAGGCGCTCATCTGCGCCGCGTCAGCCTTCTACCAGACCTGGCCCGCCAGGGCAACGCCCGCCGGGCGTGGATTGGCCCCGGCGAGGTGGCTGCGCTGCCGAAAGACCCTTGGGGCGCATTGTCTTGAGCCCTGATCTGCGCTAGGATGCGCACGACCGCTCAACCCAGGAGGCCGCCATGAACCCACGCCCCTGCGCCACCCCTCGCCCCCTTCGCGCCATTGCCTGGGCGCTCTTCGCCCTGACGCTCTTGCCCTGCCTGAGCACCCCGGCCCAGGCCGCCGCAGCCCAGGCCGCCGCAGCCCAGGCCGACGCGCCCCAGGCCGCTTCTCCCCAAGCTGATGAAGACCGTGGCCTTGCCCCCGGCC
This sequence comes from Humidesulfovibrio sp., assembly GCF_031082295.1. GTDB lineage: Bacteria > Desulfobacterota > Desulfovibrionia > Desulfovibrionales > Desulfovibrionaceae > Humidesulfovibrio. The sequence goes on along the minus strand of NZ_JAVHLD010000007.1, from coordinate 40,494 downwards.
CGGTGCGCCACGTCCTCGTCAAAGCCGTTGGCCAGGGCGTGGGCGCTGACGAGGCCGAACAGGACGCCCTGCACAGTGCGCGCCTGTTGGCCGCCAAGCACTACGCCGCCCTCGGCGGCGGCAACGCGCTGGACCTCTCGCCCCAGGGCATGCGGGTCATCGCCGCGCACAGCACCCCGCCCATGGGCCTGGCCTCGGTGCGCGCCGTGGTGCTGGTGGAGTTGCGGCTGAAGCCCCTGCCCGAGCCCCCGCCCGCAGCACTGGCCCTGCCTGTGCTGCAGATCGCCGCGGACAGCGCCCAGGTCCAGTTGCAGGCCAACCGCGCCTGCGAGGTCATGATCGCCGTGGACTCCGGCGCCGACGTGGAGGACGAGCTCCTGCCGGGCGGCGGTGGCGCGGCCTACCGGCTGGCTCCGGGCAAGCCCATGCAACAAAGCTTGCCCAAGTTCAGCGCCCCGGCCTCCCTGCGCGTGCTGGCCTGTACTGGCGGCCTCGCGGCCCCGGCCATAGCCCCCACCCTCGACGAGGCCCTGGGCAAGGCCCGCGCCGGCAAGCCCAAGCCGACCACCATGCAGGGCGTCGTCTCGGAATGCGTGGAGGTCAAGTCCGCGCTGCCGGGAGTTGCCACCAAGCCCACGCGCTCCATGCGCCAGAAGGGCTCCCAGTCGCCTGTGAACATGACCGGCGCCGCCGGGCGCGAGGGCGGCTTCCCCGTGCCTGGAACGCCCGGCAAGGACCTCCCGTAGGCGGCCCGGGTGTCCGGCCCCAAAGGCATCCTGTCGGCCAAGGCGCGCGGCCTGGCTGTGGGCGGCGCGCTGCTGGCCCTGTTTTGCGCGCTGCTCCTGGCCTTCCCCGCCGCCTTCACGCGCCTTGAGCTGTCCCTGTCCGACGTTCGCTTCCGGCTGGCCGCCCGCCCGCTGCCCAACCCGGACATCGTGTTCCTGGACATCGACGACGACTCCGTGCGCCTGTTCGGCAAATGGCCGCTTGCCCGCTCTGCCCACGCCAAGGTGCTGGACATCCTGACGGACTGCGGCGTCGACCTGGTCGCCTACGACATCGTGTTCCACGGCCCGTCGGCAGATGGACAGGGCGGCGACAAAGGCTCCGCCGAGGACGCCGCCCTCGAGGCGGCCATCGTCCGCAATGGCCGGGTTGTGCTCCCGGTGGGGGTGGGACTGGTCACTGAAAATGAAGTGGTGCGCCTGACCCCGGAGGCTGACGACCTGCCGCTCCTGCCCTCGCTGCTGCCGCCAGGCCAGCTGCACGTGCCGGACCTGCGCCAGGCCGAGCGGACCTTCCTGCCCCTGGCGCGGCTCTCGCGCCACAGCCTGGGCCTGGGCCACGTGGCCGCCACCCCGGACGCCGACGGCGTGTTCCGGCGCATGCCGCTCTACGTGGGCTATCACGGGCAACTGCTGCCCTCCCTGGCGCTGACCGCCGTGCTTCGCCGCCTGGACGCAACGGCCCAGGCCCGCCCCGGCCAGCTCGACATCACCTGGGCAGGCGGAGCGCGCAACGGAGTGACGACCCAGGCCGGGTCGATCAGCGTGCCGACCGATGCCGAGGGGCTGCTGCCGGTGAACCTCGCCGCGCCCTGGGGCCAGGGGTTCTGGCACCTGTCCTACGCGGAGGTGCTGGAGTCCGCCGCCGACCCCGCGCGCATGGCCTTCCTGAGCGAAGGCCTCAAGAACAAGATCGTGCTGGTCGCCCTCGCCGCCTCCGGCACCACGGACATCAAGGCCACGCCGCTCTCCCCGGCAGAGCCCCTGGCGACGCTGCACGCCAACCTCATGAACACCATCCTCTCCCGCAGCTTCCTGCGCCAAGCCCCGGCCTGGCAGTCCAGCGCGCTTACAGCCTGCTTCCTGGCGCTGCTGACCCTGCTCTACCTGCGCCTGCCCATCCGGCTGTTCCTGCCGGTGAGCCTGGGCACGGCGGCCCTCTGCCCCGCCACCGCCCTCGGCATCTACGCGTCCACAGGCCTGGCGCTGAACCTCACGGCCAGCACCCTGGCCTGCCTGACCTTCACCCTCGGCCTGCTGGCCGATGGCCTGGCCCGCACCGCCCGCGACAGCGCCCGCCAAAAGCGCATGCTCGAAGCCTATTTCTCCCCCAGCATCGCCCGGCAAATCCTTGCCTCCGGCACGGACATTATGGAAGGCCGCGGCGTGGACCTGTCCATCCTGTTCTCCGACATCGCAGGGTTCACGGCCATGAGCGACCGCATGGAACCCGCCGAGGTGCAACGCTTCCTGGGCGAGTACCTGGAGGAGATGACTGCCTGCATCTTCAGGCACGGCGGCGCGGTGGACAAGTTCATGGGCGACGGCATCATGGCCTTCTTCGGCTATCCGGAGGCGCCCGGCGTCGACAGCGTGGAAAACGCCCGGCGCTCCGCCGTGGCCGCCGTGTCCGCAAGCGTGGACATGCAGGCCGCGCTCAAACGCCTGAACGCCCGCTGGCGCGCCCAGGGCCGCCACGAGATCCAGATCCGCATCGGCGTCAACACCGGCCACTGCGTGGTGGGCGACATGGGCTCCCGCACGCGACGCGAGTTCACCCTCCTCGGCCGAAACGTCAACCTCGCCCAACGCCTGGAATCCAACGCGCCCAAGGGCGGGGTGCTGCTCTCCGCCCGCACCGCCGCCCTCGTGCACGACCACTTCAACCTCAACGAACCCACACGCATCAAGGTCAAAGGCTTCGACCAGGAAGTCGAAGTCGTCAGCGTGCAGTTGCCAGAGGGCGACGGCGTATGAATCGCACAGGCCAGACCTGTGCCGCTAAGACGATGACCTTAATGCTCTGGATGAGGCACAACCAGTAATATGAAAAGCAATCCTGAGGAACGCTCATGGTATGACCGTCTCAGCTTCAAGGCAGAAACGACACTGTTCGAACCTTTAGATGAAATTCCAGGAAATGAAGACTGGCGGAAAGATGGTGCACTGCCCACACTGACGCCTTTCAGAGCATCGCTCTGTTGCCTTTGGGTGGCAAGCGTTGTTGGAGTTTGGTTCATCGTTGACCGTCTGTTGAACACACATCCACATTCCGCAACTATACTTGTTAGCTGGCTTGTGGCATATGATATTTTGTCTGTATCTGTATTTATATTATATATTCTCCACAAACTTCCAATCTACTTTATTAAGCGCAAGCACAAAATTGCGCTTGGCGAATGGCGACGCATGCGGGCGCAAGCCTACATTGACTCCGTCACGCCACAACACGAGAAAATTATTTATATCGAGCGATTTGACGCACCATCACAACTTTATTTTCAAGAATTTCTCTTTTTAGCACTGATGTTGTATTGCACAATCAATATATATGAGAATGCCGCTCAATTTTATGCGCTACTAATTGTATTTATCATACTTGCTGTTCATCAGATTATATTTCATACATCTTTGCTTCTCAACTACATCAATGGGTTTTTCGTATTAACTGAATCTAGGCTTGCCGTTAAAAGCGGAATGCATGCGACACGAACAGTTTGCATTAATCTGACTGACATTTCAGAAACAAGATTAAACTATTCTTACGGCATTTGGTCTCCGAAAATTGCGCATTTATGTGTTAAGTCGATTGGGCAAGACTTCAACTTCGGCTACTCGATCTACAACCGTGGCTACCGCATACATCAGTTGCTAAAAACACAAATCGCTATAGCTCGAGAGAAAGCTGGGCTACAACCTTTGGTTGTCGAAAGCGATTGGCTCAAGCATCCTTAGAGACAATAGCAAATCCTGGAATCCCCATAATCCATTCTCTTCATCGGCACGGTGGTGCCCCCGCACCCCGCCTGGAGGCTATTGGCCTTTCTGCTGCTGCCAGGCCAGGGCGGCGCGGACGAAGTTTGGTGCCCAGTGCGGGGTGCCGAGGGCGTGGATGTGGGTATAGGAGGCGAAGGTGTTGTTGCTGACGAGGCCGTCGCGTTTGCCGATCATGCCTTGGCCGCGCAGCATCTTGAGGGCTGTGGGCGGCGCGAGGGTGGGCAGCGCGGGGTCCATGCAGGCGGAGTAGTGGAACTCGTGCCCGGTGATGTGCGCGCCGAGGGGGTGGAAAGGGTTTTCGACCTCCACGAGGGCCTCGACGTAGCCCAGGCCCTGGGGCCGGGGGCAAAGGCGCGTGGCCAGGGAGAAGACTCCGGCCAGGCTGTGCGCGCTTTGATCCGCGCCGCTGCCGAGGGTCAGGCTTTCGCAGAGGTACATGAAGCCGCCGCATTCGGCGTAGATGGGCAGCCCGGCCAGGGCCAGGGCGCGCACGCGGTCGCGCACGGCGGTGTTGGCGGAGAGCGCCTCCGCCTGGGTTTCGGGGAAGCCGCCGCCCAGGTACAGGCCGTGGATGTCCGGCCAGGGCTCGTTTGAGAGCAGGCTCAATGGGTGAAGCCTGGCCCCGGCGCGTTCCAGCGCCTGGAGATTTTCGGGGTAGTAGAACCACAGGGCGGCGTCGAACACGTAGCCGATGACCGGGGCTTTCGCCGGCGCGCAAACCGGCTCGGGCCAGGGCACGGGCTCTGCCGCTGTTTGGGCGGGCGCGCCGCGGGCAATTTCGAGCACGCGGTCGAGGTCCACGCAGGCCTCGATGGTGTCGGCGATGGCGTCGAGCGCCTGTTCGCGGCCGGAGTGTTCCTGGTCGGACACAAGGCCCATGTGGCGTTCGGGGATGGGGTTGCTGCTGCTTTTGGGCAGCGCGCCCAGGACCGGTACCCCGGCCAGGCCCTCGATGCACTCTTTCAGGATGCCGCGATGGCGCTCGCCCGCGGTGCGGTTCAGGATGACCCCGGCGAGGTTCAGGCCGGGCTCGAAGGCGCGGCACCCGGCCACTATGGCGGCGGCGGTGCGGGTCATCTTGGTGGCGTCGAGCACGAGGATCACGGGTGCGGAAAGCTGGCGCGCCAGCTCGGCGGTGGAGCAGGTGCCCTCGAAATCCTTGCCGTCGAACAGGCCGCGATTGCCTTCCACGATGGAGATGTCGGCCTTCGCGGCCTTCTCCTGGAACAAGCCGGCCACGACGGCCTGCGGCAGCAGGAAGGGGTCGAGGTTGCAGGCGGGCGAACGCGCGGCGTGGGAAAGCCAGGAGGCGTCGATGTAGTCCGGGCCTTTCTTGAAGGGCTTGACGGACAGGCCGCGGCGGGCGAACGCGCGGCAGATCCCGGCGGAGACGAAGGTCTTGCCCGAGCCGCCGGAAAGTCCGGCCAGGATGATGCGGGGAAAGGCTGTCATGTGGCTTTGGCCTGGGTGGTGCGGCGCATTTGCTTTTGCAAACGAGAAAAGCCTTGCCCATTATCTGGGCAAGGCCCCTCGAACTAAGCTTTGAGGCTGGAGGAGTTTAGTCCTCGCCGTCGGCGTGTTTGCCGGCGCCAGCCAGGCCGTACATGGAGGTACTGCCGCTGGACCAGAACACGAGGACTTCCTCGTTGATCATCTGGGTCAGGATCTTCTTCACGTCGCGGCCCTTCTCTTCGGGGAAGAGGGCGGTGAAGTCGTTGAAGTAGAACTTGCTCTTGCTCTTGGCCTTGGAGTTGCAGAACTCGATGATCTTGGCCTTGGCTTCTTCGTAAACGAGCGCCATGGTGTTGCCCCTTTTTGTTGTGAGGGGCGCGGAGGTTGCCCTCCGCGCCCCGTTTGCAGTCTTTGGCTAGAACTTGAACTGGGTGGTCTGGCGCCAGGTGTAGTACGCCGGATCACGGAAGTCGTCGATCAGGTGAGCCGAGAACTCCAGGTCGCACTTCTCGAAGAAGCGCTCCCAGCCGATGCGGTTGGCCCAGTCGCCCAGACGCTCGTACTTGCGGGCGTCCTTGGCGTAGGCATCCAGGATCTGCTTGATGACCTTGGTCATTTTCGGCCAACGCGGGGGCTCGTTGGGGATGAAGGGCACAACGACCTTGGAGAACTTGGGCTGGGTGATGCGGTTGCTGATCTTGCCGCCGACCATGATGGCGATGCCGTCACCGGTCTTGTCAGCAAGAGGCATGGCCGGGCACATGGTGTAGCAGTTACCGCAGAACATGCAGCGCTCGTTCTTGACGGCAACGGTGTTGACCTGCTTGCCCTGGAACTCGATCTTGGTCGGGCGGATGGCGCCGGTCGGACAAGCGGCGACGGCCAGGGGCACTTCGCAGATGTTGTCCAGGTTCTCGTGGTCGAGGATCGGGGGCTTGCGGTGGATGCCCAGGATGGCGATGTCGGAGCAGTGCACCGCGCCGCACATGTTCAGGCAGCAAGCCATGGAGATGCGCACGGGAGCCGGGAGGCGCATCTGCTGGAACTCTTCAAAGACCACGTCCATGGTCGCCTTGACGGTGCCGGAGGCGTCCGTGGCGGGCGTGTGGCAGTGGACCCAACCCTGGGTGTGGACGATGTTGGTGACGCCGGCGCCGGTGCCGCCAACGGGGAACTTGTAGGAGCCGCCCGCGAACTTCTGGCCGTTCAGGAAGGTCTTGAGGGCCTTGGCCTCGTCAAGAGTGGCAACCATGAACTCGATGTTGTTGCGGGTGGTGAAGCGCAGGTGACCGCCGCAGTACTTGTCGGCGATGTCGCAGATCTCGCGGATGTGCGTGACGGACATCAGACGGGCAGCGCCGCAGCGAACGGTGTAGACCTTGTCGCCGGAGAGGCCCACGTGCAGCAGGATGCCCGGCTCGATGATCTCGTGGTAGTCCCAGGCGCCTTTGTTCTTGGCCAGGACCGGGGGCAGGAAGTCGGTGAAGTGACGCGGACCGATGTCGGTGATGCGTCCCTCCATCGGTTTCGCGGGATTGTATCCGGAAGAAATGAAAGCCATGATGTTTCCTCCTGTCCTACTTATTTCTGGTGTCTGGAGCGGTAATCGGAGATCTCACGCTGCCAGCCGCCTTCCACTTCCTCTTCCTTCCAGAAGATGTAGGGGTTGTGGCGGGGTTCCTTCACGTGGCGCGGATCAGCCTTGGTGCCGGTAACTTCGAGCAGGCGAGAGAAGCCGAGGCGCTTCAGGGTCTCACCAATGCGCTCGCGGTTCTTGCCCTCTTCCATCCACCAATCCCAGGTCGCTTCCACGAATTCCTTGATCTCGGAGAAGTCGCCCTCGGCCTTGATGAAGGGGATGGTGAGCGAGCCCATCTGCGGGCCGTCGAGGATCGGGGCCTTGGCGCCGACCAGGATGGACAGGCCGCGGTCGTTGCCGATCTTGAGCGCGCGGGGCATGACGCAGATGCAGTGCATGCAGCGGACGCATTCTTTGTTGTTGATCTCGAGCTTGCCACCCTCGTAGCGGATGCAGCCGGAGGGGCACAGGTCCACGACTTCCTTCTGGATGTCGAACTTGCCCCAGTCGCGACCGGCGTAGGCGCCGGCGTTGGGGGCCAGCTCGCCGCCCACGTAAGCGGCAACGACTTTCTGGTCAACGCGGATCTCGTCGCGCCAGGTGCCGATGAAGCTCATGTCGGAGCGGGCGATGGAGGCCACGCAGCACAGGGAGCAGCCGTCGAACTTGAACTTGAACTTGTAGGGGAAGGCGGGGCGGTGCAGTTCGTCCTGATACTCGTTGGTCAGGTTGTAGCACAGCTCCTGAGAGTCGTAGCAAGCGTACTCGCAGCGGCTCTCACCGAGGCAGCAGGCCGGGGTGCGCAGGTTGGAGCCCGAGCCGCCCAGGTCGTTGTTCATGTTGTGGGTGACTTCCCAGAAGATTTCTTCCAGCTGGGGAGTGCTGGTGCCCAGAAGCACGATGTCGCCGGTGGCGCCGTGCATGTTGGTCAGACCGGAGCCGCGCAGTTCCCAGATGTCGCAGAGCTGGCGCAGGAAGTCGGTCTTGTAGAACATGCCGGAGGGCTGGTTCAGACGCACGGTGTGGAAGTGGGCAACGCCCGGGTACTTCTCGGGCTGGTCGCAGTAACGACCAATGACGCCGCCGCCGTAACCGAACACGCCCACGATGCCGCCATGCTTCCAGTGGGTCTCACCTTCGACATAGGACAGCTCAAGGATACCCAGCAGGTCGTCCGGGCACTCCGCGGGAATCTGGTAGTCGATGCCCTTCGGATTCGCGTATCTGTGCTCTACTTCCTGCTTGATGTCGGACACAAAGCTGGGCCACGGGCCGCTCTCCAGCTGGTCCAACAAGGGGGTTTTGTGTTTCGCCATTCCCTTAACCTCCGTTGTTTGATTTAAGATGTTGCCACACTCCAAAAACCATCCGGCCCTTGTCCGCTGGCGCGCGGACTCTGTCGGATGCCTTTCCTCCATCTTGCGAGACGCCTACAGAACGAATTGGCGGGATGAACCCCGCCCCGTCCAAGTCCAGCGCATGATTGCCCATCAGTTACGGAAAATCCACCGTCTTTGTCAACATAAATCCGGTAAAACACACACTCCGGCAAGCATTACACTCCGCCGGAACGACCGTCTCCGGTGGTCCCGGCGGGTTGCTTTCCGGCCCGCGCCAGGGTAAGCAGCTGTTCCCGATGAGAGTTCATTACGTAGCAAAAAAATCTTCCCTCAGGCAATAAATATTTTGAAAATCGCACCCGACTCCACAAAACCTGTCTGCCGCCGCTGCGGAACTTGCTGCCGCAAGAGCGGCCCGGCCCTGCACACCCAGGACCTCGCCCTCTTTGAAGGCCCGGGCGCGCTGGCCCTGTCCATGATCGTGACCCTGCGCGCGGGCGAGCTCTGCTTCGACCAGCCCAAGGGACGCCTGCTGCCCCTGCAGACCGAGGTGCTGAAGCTGCGCGGGGGCGGGGCCAACGCCGACAGGGTCAGCGGCGGCACCGGCTGGGCCTGCGCCCTTTTGACCCAGCCCGGCAACGAGTGCGCCCTGTACGACCGCCGCCCGGTCGAGTGCCGCGTACTGTCCTGCCAGGACACGGAGGCCATCGCCGCCATGTACGAGGTCGACCGCCTGACCCGCGCGGACCTGCTGCCGAAGGGCCACGGCCTGCTGGCCGTCATGGCCGAGCACGACGCCCTGGTGCCCCCGGCGCGCATCGCGCCCCTGGCCGCGGCCCTGCGCGCGGGCGGCCAGGACGCCCTGGACGCCCAGGACGAGCTGACGCGCATGGCGCTCACCGACCGCGCCTTCCGCGCCGGGCTCACCGAACGTGCGAACATCGAGCCGGAGTACCATGAGTTTTTCCTCGGCCGCGACGCGGGCGCCCTTTTCGCCGCCGCAGGGCTCTCCCTGCGCCCGGACGCCCGCACCGGCCTGCGCGTGCAGGCCGACCCCTTGAGCGCGCCCGTCGCCACGCCCCTGCCAACCAACCTGGAGTTCTAGACATGAAGGACCAGCTCGGCCTGTACTACTATCCCAACCCCCAGCACCCGGAGGCGCGCATGTACGTGCGGCGCTTCGGCGGGCGCATCGAGTTCCGCATGTGGCACCAGAGCGACCAGAGCGTGTGGGACAAGCACAACTGGCTGCCTTACGAGGTCATTGAGCAGGCCGCGGCCATGTTCAAGGCCAGCGGCAAGGAAAGCGACCCCACCAGCCTGTACGACGTCGCCGTGGCCGAGCGCCTGCTGGCCGACGGCTAACCCGGAGCCCACCCCCCCCCATGAACAAGAAGGCCCTGCCCCTCATCCTCGCCGCGCTGATCACCCTGCCTGGCCTGTGGCTCAAGCTTTCCGGCGTGCATCTTGCGCCGCCGCCCGCCGCCCTGCTGTCCGGCATGGCCATCCTGGGCGCGTCGTTCCTGCTCCTGTGGGCCTGCGACGTGGCCCAGATGGACATCCCGCAGACCCTGGCCCTCGCGGTCGTGGCGCTCATCGCGGTGCTGCCGGAATACGCGGTGGACATGTACTTCACCTGGCAGGCGGGCAAGAACCCCGGCTCGGACTACGCGCACTACGCCATCGCCAACATGACCGGGGCCAACCGGCTCCTGATCGGCGTGGCCTGGACGAGCATCGCCGCCATCCATTGGTTCAAGTCGCGTCGACGCGTGTTTCTGCACCAGGACCAGCGCACCGAGGTGCTGTTTCTGGGCATCGCCACGGCGTACGCCTTCCTTATCCCCATCAAGGGCAGCCTCGCCTGGTACGACGGACTGGTGTTCTTCGCCATCTATGCCTGGTACATCCGGCTGGCGGCCCAGCGCCCCTGCGAGGACTGCGAACTGGAAGGCCCGGCCGAGCTCATCGGCGCGCTGCCCAAGATTCGCCGCCGCTGGGCCACCATCGGCCTGTTCGTGTTCGCCGCCGGGGTCATCCTGGCCAGCGCCGAGCTGTTCAGCGAGAACCTGGTGGCCTCGGGCAAGGTCTTCGGCATCAACGAGTTTCTGCTGGTGCAGTGGCTGGCGCCCATTGCCAGCGAGGCCCCGGAGTTCATCGTGGCCATCATGTTCGTGCTGCGCGGCCAGGCGGCGGTGGCCATGGGCAGCCTGCTCTCCAGCAAGCTCAACCAGTGGACCCTGCTCGTCGGCATGATCCCCGGGGTGTACGGACTGGCCAGCGGCGGTTTCGAGCACCCGCTGCCGCTGGGGCCGTACCAGCTGCACGAGCTCTTCCTGACGGCGGCGCAGTCGCTCCTGGCCGTGGCGCTCTTGGCCGCGCTGTCGCTTGGGCCTGGGGCCGCGGCGCTTTTGTTCTTCATGTTCGCGGGCCAGCTGGCCGGGCCGTCCCTGCTGGAAGGCATGAACCTCGACCTGCCCTGGGGCGGCGACACCGACGGCATCCACCAGATCTTCAGCGCGGGCTACGTGGCGCTGTTCCTCATCGTTGTCTGGATGAAACGCCACGACGTCTGGGACCTGCGGCGCGGCGCGGCGGTGGAGCAGCGGATCATCGAGTAGCGCGCGTATTATTGAGACTGCAAGGCCCCGCCGCTGTCCGCATGGATGGTGGCGGGGCTTGTCTATTTCGCCTCCCCGATTGACATCCCCGCCGCTTGGCCTATCCTGCCCCCATCAGCAATCCGCAAACCGGAGGCACAGCCATGCGCAGGGCCATCAAGGACATCTACAGGGGCGAGAGCGTCACCGAGGGAGCGGGCGTGCGCCTGCGCCGCATCTTCGGCTACTACGAGGCGCCGACCTTCGACCCCTTCCTCATGCTCGACGACTTCCGCGCCGACGACCCGGCGGACTTCCTCAAAGGCTTTCCCTGGCATCCGCATCGCGGCATCGAGACCATCACCTACGTGCTCAAGGGCGACGTGGAGCACGGCGACAGCATGGGCAACACGGGCGTCATCTCCTCCGGCGACGTGCAATGGATGACCGCCGGAAGCGGCATCATCCACCAGGAGATGCCCAAGGGCGACGCCCACGGCTCCATGCACGGCTTCCAGCTCTGGGCCAACCTCCCGGCGCGGCAGAAGATGATGGCCCCGCGCTACCGGGGCATCACCGCGGCGGAAATCCCCGAGGCGACGCTGCCCGGCGGAACCCGCGTGAAGGTCATCGCCGGCGAGGTGGGCGGCCTGCGCGGCCCCATGGAGGAGATCGTCATCGACCCGGAGTACCTGGACTGCTCGGTGCCTGCGGGCGTGGAGTTCACGCACCCCACGCGGCGCGGGTACACGGCCTTCATCTACGTCATCGGGGGGCAGGGCTCGGTGAACGGAACGCCCGTGGCGGACCGCACCCTGGTGCTGTTTGAGGATGGGGACGAGCTTTGCGTGCTGGGGGGCGGCGGGCCGAACGGACAGGGCGTGCGCTTCCTGCTGCTCACAGGGCGGCCCCTGGGCGAACCTATCGCCTGGCGCGGCCCCATCGTCATGAACACCGAGGCGGAGATCCAGGCGGCCTTCCGCGAGTATCAGGACGGGACGTTCATCAAATAGGGCTCGACGCCTCGCCTACTCCGCGCCTTCCCGCGCCACCTTGAGCCGCGCCCAGGCCGTGAGCAGCGCCAGGCCGAGCAGCGCCGCGTCGCGGCCGACGTAGAAGAGCACGGGCGTGGGCTCGGCGTCGGGGTCCACAGGCCTGGTGGAGAAGCAGCCGCAGTTCACGTCGATGCCGCGCGCCCAGCTGACGATGAGCAGCACCCAGAACACGGCGAACAGCGCGGCGGTGAGCGATGCCGCGCCCTCGCACCAGACCCCGGACACCAGGCACAGGCCGAGCAGCAGCTCGAACCACGGCAGCCACACGGCCACCGGCGCGATGAGCGCGTCCGGCAGGATGTGGTAGCCCGCCACGATGGCCGCGAAATTCTGCGGGTGCAGCAGCTTGTCCGCGCTGGCGTAGAACAGCACCAGCGCCAGGGCGAAGCGCAGCGTGAAGTCCGCCGCGCGCGACGGCAGGGGCATCAGTTGGTGCAGTCGGTGCACAGCTTGGCCTTGCCCTTGTCCGAATCCTTGGCCTTGGCCGGGTCCTTGGCCTTGGCCGAAACGGGCTTGGCCGCCGGGACCGCCGCCGAAACCTTGGCTGGCGCGCCCTGGGCCTCCGTTCCCTGGGCCACCGGCAGCTTCTCGGCCTGCCACAGGGTCCAGCCGTTCACCAGCACGTAGACGTTCTTGACCCCGGCCTCGACCAGGTGCTTGGCCAGGGCGTGGCTTAGGGGGCAGTCCGCGCCGTCGCAGTAGGCGATGACCGCGTCCTTGCCCGCCAGCCGGGGCTTGATGTCCTGGAAGTCCGAGGCGAAGCTGCGCACGGGCAGGCTGAGCGCGCCCTTGATGTGGCCCAGCTGGTACTCGTAGGCCGAGCGGGCGTCGAGGAACACTGCGCGGTCGGACAGGAACAGCATGGCCGCGTCCTTCAGCGCGATCTCGCCGGTCACGGGCGAGAGCTTCACGGCGCTGGGCGCCGGCTTGGCCGCGGCCTGGGCCAGGGGCAGGCCATCGGGCCGCAGCGCGTTGACGCCAAAGGCGAAAACGCCGGACAGGACGATGATGCAGAAGCATTGGGCGATGATTCGGGGCGTGAGGCGCATGGCGGTCTCCGGTTCATGGCGGCGCGGCCCCGGGGGTCAGAGGGTGGGGCCGCAACTGGCCGCTTCCTACTCCAACCCCTGGCGAAAGGCAATTTGCCAGATAAGCCCAGCCTACCCACCCGCCAGGGTCATGGCCGCGCCCAGCGCCCCGCAGGCCAGCACCAGGTAATGCACCCCGGTGTTCCAGCGCCACAGGGCCACGCCGCAGGCCGCGGCCACCGCCACGGCGAACAGGTCAACCCCGCCGCCCAGGAACTTCGGCCAGAAGGTGGCCGTGGCGAAAACCACGCCGAGCTTCAGCACCACGCCCACCACCGCCGCCGTGATGCCCGTGAGAGCCGCCCGCAGCCGGGCGTTGGCGGTGAGGGCTTCGATGAACGGCGCGCCCGCGAACACCAGCAGGAAGCTCGGCAGGAACATGCCGAAGGTGGTCAAGAGCCCGCCCAGGATGCCCGCCGTGAGCGGGTCAAGCCCGCCGGGGTGGTTCCAGGCCGTGAGGAAGCCCACGTACTGCGTGACCATGATGAGCGGTCCTGGCGTGGTCTCGGCCAGGCCCAGGCCCAGCACCAGCTGCTCCTGCCCCACCCAGCCCAGCCGCATGGCCATGTCCGACACGTAGGACAACACCGCGTAGGCCCCGCCAAAGGTCACGAAGCTGGCGCGGGAGTAAAAGCTCAGGATCTTCGGCAGCAGCGAGTCCGGCCCGGAGAGCAGGTAGGTCGGCAGGGCCACCGCCAGCCACAGCCCGGCGCACACCCCGCCCACCCGCGCCAGATGCTTTAGTGGCCGCGCCGCGGGCGGCGGCAGCTCGTCCTCGGGCTCGCACGCGCCCTTCGGGCAAAAGATGTCCGGCCGCACCTGGCCCAGCCACAGCCCCAGCAGCCCCGCCGCCACCACGATGCCGGGGAACTTGAGCCTGAGCGCGTAGCCCATGAGGAAGCTGGCGGCGGCGAAAGCATACAGCACGGGGTGCTTGAGGGATTTCTTGGCGATGCGCCACACGGCCTGGGCCACGATGGCCACCACCGCCCCGGCGATGCCCCGGAACACGCCCTGGACCAGCGGCACGCCGCCATGGGCCGCCGCCAGCCAGGACAGGAAGAGCATGAGCGCCACGGACGGCAGCAGGAAGAACAGCCCGGCCACGCAGCCGCCGCCATAGCCGAAGAGCCGCCAGCCCAGGTACACGGCCAGCTGGTGCGCCTCCGGCCCGGGCAGGATCATGCAGAAGCCCAGCGCGCGCTGGAAGAGCTTCTCCGGCACCCATCGCCGCTCGTCCACGATGTCCTTGTGCATCATGGCGATCTGGCCCGCCGGCCCGCCGAAGTTGATGAACCCCAGGCGCAGCCAGTAGCGGAAGAACTCGCGGAAGGTGGGGGCGGGGCTCATGGCTCTCCTCATGATTCGATGCTGGGTGTTTGCTGGGCCTGGCGCAGCAACCCGGCCAGCACGTCCGTGCAACAGTCATGCATGGCGTCCGGGGCGGGCGCGACCACGTGCCCGTTGGCCTCGCAGAACCCGCGCACCTCGCCCAGGCTGCGCGCCCCGGCCTCCAGGGACAGCAGCACCCCCTCCCGGGTCAGGCCCCGGCAGAGGCAGAGCACGGGCCGGTCTCCCACGCTCACGCATGGCCCTCCAGCAGGCCCCGGCTCTCCAGGTAGCGGGCCTTGGTGGCGTCGTCCTTGGCCAGGGCCGGGTGCGCGGCCAGGATCTCCGGCAGGCGCGCGTGCGCGTCCGCAGGCCCTTCGGCCAGTCCGGCGGCCAGGATGTCGGCTATCTTGTCCGCATAGGACACCAGGCGTTCCTCCAGGCGCGTGAAGGAAAAATCGCGCCGGGGCAGGCCCAGGGCCTCGGCCTGGTCCAGCGGCACCCCGTGGCGCACGTGCTTCTCGATGCAGCCGAGCACCGCCTCCGGCAGGCCCAGCCCGCGCCCCAGCTCCGCGCCCACGACTCCGTGCAGGTTGCCCGTGTCGCGCACCTTTCCCAGATCATGAAGCAGCGCCCCGCGCCTGAGGACCTCCGCGTCCACCGGCCCGGCCTTGGCCCCGTCGAGGCCCGCCGCCAGCCACAGGGCCACCCGGGCCACCTGCAGGGCGTGCCGCAGACCCTTGTCGCCCACGCCCTGGGTGCGCAGCAGTTCCAGGTCCGGGTCGCGCTCAAGCGCCTCGTCGGCGGCCCAGGCCGCCAGCCCGCCTTCCAGGTAGCGCGCAGCCACCCCGCGCTTCGCCAGCACCGTCTGCACGCCCTGGCTCACGCCGCCGCCGCGCACGCAGTAGACCACCACGTCGGCGCCCTCGGGGATGCCACCCGCCCAGTCCTCAAGCAGTGTCGGGGCGCGCCAGTCCGCGCCGGGGATGCCCTCCGGCCCGCCCTCGTGGTCGTCCACCCGGCGCACGTCGATGACCAGGGGCGGTTTGTCCGAAGCCAGTTCCTGGCGCAATTCGGCGGGGGTCAGGGTCTTTTTCATGGAGTCGCTCCCTATGCGGCAGCCGCACGGTCATCGGTGTTGTCGTTTGAGCCGTCGTCAAGGCTCACTCCGGCGAGAAATACCGGTATCGCCGCCAGCAATACCACGGCGAGCACCGCGAAGGCCAGCCGGAAATCCAGCCATGCCACGAGCACGCCGCCCAGGATGGGCCCGGAAGCGTGGCCCACGTCGAAGATGGTGCCGAAGGTGCCCATTGCCGCGCCGTAATGGCGCTTGCGGCAGAGGTCGGCCACCAGGGCGGCCGAGGACGAGGTGACGAGCGCCTCGCCCAGGCCGAAGAGGAGCGCCGCCACGGCCAGGGCCCAGAAGCCCGCCAGCCAGGGCACCGCCCCCAGGCCCAGGGCGCAGCAGGCCAGCCCCGCGGCGATGGGAGCCTTGCGGCCGTGGGCGTCGCCCAGCCGCCCCAGCAGGGGCTTGCCCACCATGGTCACGGAAATCTGCACGGCCCAGAGCATTCCGGCCTCCAGCTCGTTCAGGCCCGCGCGGGTCACGGCGTACACGGGCAGGAAGGCCTCCAGCGCGCCCATGCCCATGTTCTGCACGCCCTCCATGGCCGAGGTCAGCAGCACGCGCCGGTCCGCCACCACCTCGCGGATGCCCTGGCGGAACCTGGCCAGGCGGTCGGCCAGGGGGCTGCCCGCCTCGGCGTGCTCTTCCGGTCCTCGCAGCAGCCACAGGCCCAGCAACAGCGCGGACATGCCCGCCGCTCCGCTCACCAGGAACACCAGCCGGAAGTCCCACAGGCCGGGAGCGGCGGCGTTTGGCGCGTGGTGCAGCATGTAGCCGCCCAGGGGCGCGCCCAAGAGCGTGCCGATGATCATGACCGAGGAGAACCAGCCGAGCATCTCGCCCCGGCGCTCGCCCGCCATCTCGGCCACCACGGCCATGGCCACGGGCCCGTAGATGGCGGTGGCCAGGCCATGGACGAAGCGCACCACCACCAGGGCCTCGTAGCTTTGGATGAACAGGTAGGCGAAGGGCAGCAGGCCGAACACGAACAGCCCGGCCAGCATGGTGCGCTTGCGGCCCACCACGTCGGACAGCGCCCCGGCGGGCATCTTGAAGAATATGCCCGTCACCGTGGAGATGCCCACGGCCAGGCCCACGGCCTCCGGCCCCGCGCCCAGGAACAGGGCGAACAGCGGCAGCACCGGGTTTCTGGCCAGGGCGTAGGAGAAGCGGGCCAGAAAGCCCACGGCGTTCAAGCCGGTCATCACGGACACCTGCGCGGAGAGCGGATGCATGGCGGCCTCCCCTTGAGTCGCCTCCGGTAACCAAACGGAAGGCCAGCGCGTCTTGCTCTGGCACGTCGTGAAGACGCTCCCCGGCTGGAAGCACCGGAACTGCAATCAAGGCTAACACGCGCAGCCCCTGAAAGGCCAGCATGGACATGTGCACAAGTGCGCGCAAGGCTTTGCACAACGGCTGGCGTGTCGAGAGAAATAGGCTGTATTTCCGGGGCAATCGCCCTTGGCACGCTTCTCGCTACGTAGTGCGCCATGAACCTTGACTGCAAGAACGCCCGCACAGACCATCTGGGACAGGGCCACCCCCTGGACCGCGCTGCCTGAACACCCGGAAATCGTCTCCCAGGAGAACAGATAAATGCCCACCCTCATCAACAAGAAGCCCCTGGGCTTCGCCCTTGCGGCCACGCTGGCACTGGCCCTCGCGGGCGGGGCCTTCTATTATTTCCGGGGCGGCAACGCGGCGGAGACCTACCGCACGGCCAAGGCCACGCGCGGCGAGATCGTGGCCACCGTGACCAGCTCCGGCAACATCACCCCGGTGGTGACGGTGAACGTGGGCGCGCCGGTGTCCGGCACCATCAAGGAACTGTTCGTGGACTTCAACTCCCAGGTGAAGAAGGGCCAGGTCATCGCGCAGATCGACCCGGCAACCTTCCGCGCGCAGGTGGAGCAGAGCAAAGGCAACTATCTGGCCGCCCAGGCCAACCTGGAGAAGGCCAAGGTCACCCTGGCCGACACCACCCGCACGCTGAACCGCTACAAGAGCCTCGTGCACGACGGCTCCGTGTCCCAGAGCGACTACGACACCGCCGCCACCGCCGCGGCCTCTGCCAAAGCCGCCCTCGGCGCGGCCCAGGGCTCCGTGGCCCAGGCCAAGGGCAGCTTCGACCAGGCCAGGACCAACCTCGACTACGCCACCATCCGCTCCCCGGTGGACGGCATCGTCATCTCCCGCGCGGTGGACGTGGGCCAGACCGTGGCCGCCAGCTTCACCACGCCCACCCTGTTCACCATCGCCCAGGACCTGACCAAGATGCAGATTTACGCCACGGTGGACGAGTCGGACATCGGCAAGGTCAAGGAGGGCGGCAACGCCACCTTTACTGTTGACGCCTATCCCGAGTCGAACTTCGCCGGGGTGGTCACCCAGGTGCGCAACGCAGCCACCACGGTGTCAAACGTCGTCACATACACGGTTGTCGTCGGGGTGGACAACTCCGACCTGCGCCTCAAGCCCGGCATGACCGCCAACGTGACCTTCATCACCGCCAGCAAGGCCGACGCGCTCAAGATCCCCACCCCCGCCCTGCGCTTCCGGCCCAAGGCCACCGACGCCGACGCCAGCCAGAAGACGCCCGACAAGAGCGGCGGAAAGGCCGCCGACAAGGGCAAGGCAGGCAAGAGGATTTACATCCTCAAGGACGGCAAGCCGGTTGCGGTCAGCGTGCAGCTCGGCATCGGCAACGACAAGGAGACCGAGATCGCCGGAGGCGAGCTGCCCGCCGACGCCGAGGTCATCGTCGAGGCCGTGAGCGCCAAGGGCAAGAACGGCGCGGCCAAGTCCTCCACCCAGAGCGGCCCGCCCATGGGGCCGAGGCTCTAGGTGGACGGGGTGTCCGCCATGAGCGGGGCGGCTGGCAAGGAAGTCGTGCGCCTCACGGACGTCACCCGGGCCTATCAGATGGGCGAGGAGACCGTGCACGCCTTGCGCGGGGTGAGCTTAAGCGTGAGCCAGGGCGAGTTCGTGGCCATCATGGGCTCCAGCGGCTCGGGCAAGTCCACCTGCATGCACATCCTGGGCTGCCTGGACCGCCCCACCTCCGGCAGCTACGACCTGGACGGCGAGGCCGTGCACGGCCTGGGCAAGGACCAGCTGGCGGACATCCGCAACAGAAAGCTCGGGTTCGTGTTCCAGGGCTTCAACCTGCTCTCGCGCACCAGCGCCCTGGAAAACGTGGAGCTGCCCCTGGTCTATGGCCGTGTGCCAACGCCCGAACGCCGCGCCAGG
Source organism: Humidesulfovibrio sp. (assembly GCF_031082295.1). Lineage (GTDB taxonomy): Bacteria > Desulfobacterota > Desulfovibrionia > Desulfovibrionales > Desulfovibrionaceae > Humidesulfovibrio. The sequence goes on along the minus strand of NZ_JAVHLD010000007.1, from coordinate 21,891 downwards.
GCCCTGGAGGCGCTGGAGATGGTGGGCCTGGGCGGACGCGCCGGGCACCTCTCCAACCAGCTTTCCGGCGGCCAGCAGCAGCGCGTGGCCATCGCCCGCGCCCTGGCAGGGCGTCCGGCGCTCATCCTGGCCGACGAGCCCACCGGCAACCTGGACTCGCACATGAGCGAGGAGATCATGGACATTTTCACGAAGCTGAACAGCCAGGGCATCACCATCATCATGGTCACCCACGAGCAGGACATCGCGGCCTACGCCGGCCGCCGCATCACCTTCCGCGACGGCCTGATCGTCGACGACACGCGCGGCGGCGCCCAGGGCGGGGTGGCCTGATGGACCTCCTGCTGCCGCTCAAGATCGCGCTGCGCGCCCTGCGCGTGAACAAGATGCGCTCGTTTCTGACCATGCTCGGCATCATGATCGGCATCGGCGCGGTCATCGTCATGGTGGCCGTGGGCACGGGCGCGTCAAGGCAGATCGCCGGCCAGATCGCCACCATGGGCTCCAACCTCATCCTGGTGTTGCCCGGTTCCACCACCAGCGGCGGCATCAGCGCTGGCGGCGGCTCCGCGCCGACGCTGACCTATGACGACGTCAAGGCCATCCGCAACGAGTGTCCGGCGGTGGCGCTCGCCGCGCCCACGGTCCGCGGCACGGCCCAGGTGGTCTTCGGCAACATGAACTGGTCCACCATGATCCAGGGCGTGACGCCGGATTTCCTCTGGATCCGCGAATGGAAGACCGTGCGCGGCCGGGAGCTGACCCAGAACGATTCGGACACGGCCCAGAAGGTCTGCGCCCTGGGCAACACCGTGGCCGAGACCCTCTTCGGCGACGAGGATCCCACGGGCAAGCAGGTGCGCATCAAGGGCATGCCGTTCACGGTCATCGGCGTGCTGGAGGTCAAGGGCCGCTCGCCCCAGGGCTCGGACCAGGACGATGTGGTCTACGTGCCCATCACCACGGCCCAGCGCAAGCTCTTCGGCAGTCCCATCCCGGGCACCGTGGGGGTCATCCTGCTGCAGGCCAAGGACCAGAGCCTGCTCGCCCAGGCCGAGAAGGAGGTCACAGCGCTCCTCGACCAGCGCCACCGCGTTGGCCCCACGCGCGAGCGCGACTTCACCGTGCGCAACCTGACCGAGATCCTGGCCGTGTCGCAGCAGTCCTCCCAGGTCATGAGCATGCTGCTCGGCGCGGTGGCCTCAATTTCGCTCATCGTGGGCGGCATCGGCATCATGAACATCATGCTCGTCTCCGTCACCGAGCGCACCCGGGAGATCGGCATCCGCATGGCCATAGGCGCCCGGGAGAAGGACATCCTGCTGCAATTCCTGGCCGAGGCAGTGCTCTTGACCCTGCTCGGCGGCGTCATCGGCATCCTCATGGGCGTGGGCGGCGCGCTCCTCATCTCTGCCCTGTTCGACTGGCCGACGCTCATCTCGGCCAACGCCATCGGGCTGGCCGTGGCCTTTTCCAGCGCCATCGGCATCTTCTTCGGGTTCTACCCGGCCCGGAAGGCCGCGCGGCTGAACCCCATCGACGCCCTGCGCTACGAGTAGACCTTCCTCCGGCATCCACGGCGCAAAAAAAGAGGCGGGTCGCCCCGCCTCTTCGCTTGTTCTTTCGCTGTTGCTTACTGTCCGCCGACCTTCACGCTGCCGACCTTGGTCTCGGCCTTCACGCCCTGGCCCATGCCCACGTTGGTGACCTGACCGGCCTTGCCCTTGACCTTGATGTCGCCGGTCTTGGAGCCGCCCTTCACGTCAACGGAATGGACGTCGGTGGTGGCTTTCACGTTCTGCCCCATGCCCACGTTGGTCACGGTGCCGGCCTTGCTGTCCACGCTGATGTCGCCGGTTTTGGTGGCGGCCAGGGCCAGGGATGCGCTAGCCAGGACGATGAACGCGCACAATACGAGCTTTTTCATGAGACTCCCCCTTGAAAGGCTACAGGTTACGTTGCACGTGTACAACTCTCCAGTCTGTGCCGGGGCCTTCTCCTCGAGAGGCGAAACGCCCCGGCATGGTGCCCCTACTTGGCCTTGGTGGTGATGGCGACGGCGCGCTCCACCACGCTGGTGCTGGCGCCCTGGACCGGCTGCGGCTTCATGGGGGGTGCCGCCTCGCGGGCCTCGGTCGCCACGGGTTTTGCAGGCGCGGCCTGGGAAATCTTGATGCCGCGCGAGAGGTTGGTCAGGGCCTGCTTTCCGCCCTCAAGACTCAGCATGCCGCCCGTGCCCTCGCCCAGCGAGCGGGTCTTGACCGGTGGCAGCGGGGACTCGCTGGCGTAGAGCATGATGCGCTCCGCGCCGTAGGGCGGAGCCACGTCGAGGCTGAAGCCGTCGGAGTCCTCGGGCACATTGTAGGTGCGGCCGCCCTTGAAGAAGTCCAGGCTGCGCATGCCGTTTGGCAGCAGCTGCACGGTCTGGCCGTCGGCGGTGAGGTACACGATCTTGCCGTAGAAGTCCTTGTTGCCCTGGAGGGTGATGCGGATCTTCTCGCCCTGCTTGTACACGGCCTTGTCGGTCTTGATGTCCACGCTCAAGGGCACGCCGGGCTGGGCGCTCTGGCTGGCCGCGCGGCCCACCACGGAGCCGTCGATGGTCATGTTCTGCGCGGCTGCGCCGGCGCTGCCCTGGACCTTGCTCTTTTCGCCCAGCACAGGGGCGTTCAGGAAGAGCTGCTCGTAGAAGTTCTCGTCCAGCGTCTGGGCCTGGAAGCCGTACGCCGCGCTCACGGCCTTGATGGCCGCCACGGTGTCGCCGTCGAGGTTGCCGGTGGCGCGCAGGCCCCGGAAGCCGTAGACGTAGAGCAGGTTCTGGATCATGCGCACACGGCCCTGCTGGTTGGCCTCGAGGTACTGGTCGCGGATGTTCTCGATGACCACGGGATCGGGCTTGGCGCCCTGGTCCACGCACTTCCAGTAGGGCAGGTTCAGGTACTTGCCGAGGGTCTCCAGCACAGAGAGGTCCACCAGCACGCGCACTGCGGCGTGGCGGCCCTGGATCTTCTTGATGCTGCTCTTGTAGCCGAAGCTTGCGCCGAAGATGGAGAAGCCGAGGTCGAGGTCGCTGGCGGCCTTGAAGACCTTCATGGTGTTCACGGCCTGCACGCGCGGCACCATGGCCATGGTCTCCACGTCGGTGATGTTCAGGTCGATGGTGATGCTCGACACGGAATCGCGGTCCTGCTTGCCCGCGTCAAGGCTGGGGGAGTTCTTGCCCGCGCCGAAGCTGCCGCCGAAGTCGAACCCGGAGCTGCCGGACTCGATGGACCGGTCGAACTCGGTGATGCCGCCGTTCAGCACGATTTCCGGCTTCATCTTGCCTTCCAGCGTGGTCATGTTCAGGGCGGCCTGGTTCTTGATGTAGATGGGGTCGTAGGGGATGAACTGGATGCTGCCGCCGATGCCGTTGATGGCGCTCATGATCATCTTGGTGATGTCAAACGGGATCTCCGCGCCCGTGGCTGCGGAGGAACCCGTGTCGTCCTGCACCTGGGTGGTCTGCACGCGCAGGGTGCTCACCCGGAATTCGCGCGTCAGGCGCCCGAACTTCTTCAGGGCCTGTGAATAGGATGTTTCGGTGGCCTTGGGCGCCTCCACGGGCAGGGTCACGTCCGTGGGCTGCTTGCACGAGGACAAAAGCAGGCTCAAGGCGAGCAGGGTAACAAGCATCAGGCGTTTTTTCATGGTGCCAACTCCTTGCCGTGTGGCGGCTTGCGAGCCGCGCGGCGCCTGCCGCGGGCGTCTACTTCTTGATGATGTTCTTGTTGCCCTTGCCTTCGTCAATGATCACGATATCGCCGTAGATGTTGCCCCCGGCCACGACACTGTTGATGTTGGTGTCGCCGTCGCCGGCCTCGATGGAGCCGCCCTTGTCGCGCTTGGCGTCGCTCTTGGCCTTGACCTTCGTGTACTTGACGTTGGTGCTTCTCTTCAGGTCGTTGTCGAACTCGAACCCGTCATCGTTGCCGATCTTGTCGTCCATGTCCTTGGCCAGGGCCGACCCGCAGAATACCAGGGTCAGGGCCAGAATGAACGGGATGAGCGAGGCGCGTTTCATGTGTCCCCCTTGCGGGCCAGACCCTGCCAGCCGTCGTCCCTGGGCACCATGCCCAGGCAAGGACCGCTGGGGAGAGGTCCCACAGGATGCATTGAAATTACTCCGAAGCCCATAGCCCTGTCAAGGCGCGCACCCTCTGCCACAACTCAGCAGAAGGCCAAGGCGTTGCTCTCTTCACGGCCTTGTGCTATTTAATTCCATACACATGGCATCACCATTTCTTGCGGGAGGCGCAGCGAAACCGCGCCCGCAACAGTCCGATCCGACTCCAGAGGGCCGACAACAGGCCAGGAGGTGCCGCATGCTCCGCCGCGACCTCGTTACAACACTCCCCCATGAGACGCCGCTGACGGGTCCCCTCCCTCGTCGGGCTCCGAAGCCGCTGACCGCCCTGGCCAGCCTCACGCTCCTGGCGCTCCTGGCGACGGCACTGCCCACGGGCGCGGCCCAGGCCGGGCAGATCCGCGAGACGGACCTGATGGTGTCGAGCAAGGTGGGCAAGGTCTCCACCAGCGCCACGGGCGACAAGACCGAGGCCCGGACCAGCGTCCACACCATTGACATCCGGCGCGGCAGCCACACCGGCGATGTCAACGTCAGCGGCAAGGCCGACCGCGTGACCACCCAGGCCGGAGGCCAGAACACCAGCGCCGACAGCGCCATCGGCGGCGTCACCGTGGGCGGCAACAAGTAGTTCGGCCCGGCCTACTTGCGCTTGATGGTGGAGATCACGTCCCCGGCGGCGCGGCCGGGGGCCACCTTGCCCTGGTAAATGAGCTGCGTGTCGGCCAGGCCGTCCTGGGAGTCCTTCTTGCCGCGCTCCTGCCAGAGCCAGAGGTGGCCGTCACGGGTATCCACGATGAGCACCTTGGGCGGATAGAGGTTGTTGTCGCCGCCCTGCACCACCACGGGCTTGTAGCGCCTGACCTCCTCGGCCAGGGCCGGGCTGGTCAAGGCCACGGAGAGGGCCAGGGCGGCGCCGGCGAAAGCCAGCCCGAAAGACAGACAGCGGGGAAAACGGGGGCCTGCGTTCATGCGACCTCCAGGGTTGTGGCGCAGGCGGGGAGCCTGGCGCGTTCATGCCTGAGATGCTTCTGGTCCTGGTCCATTCTTGCCAAAGATTTCGCCCGCGCGCAAGGTGCGCGCCCATGCCTCAAGACGGCGCGGCAACCATGCGGCGCAACCGGCCCGGAGGTTGCCAGAAAGCCCCACTTCTGGCACAATATGACCAATTGGCGCCCGCATCCCCCCTTCTCCGGGCCTGGGAGGAACGAGATGTCCGCACCGGATGACCGCAGCACCCACCGAACTTTCCCGCATGCGCGCTGGCAGGCGCTCGCCCTCGGCGCCGCCATCGTCGTCGCTCTCGGCGTCGCTCTCGGCGCCCTGCTTCCGCCAATGGCAATGGCGGCGGACAAGGCCTACAACCCGAAACCCTCCGAGGATCAGCTCATCCGCGCGGGCTACCGCTTCGCCGGAGAGAAGTTCGAGGACAAGTTCCCGGAGATTCCCGGCGACGAGACCAACATCCGCGTCTTCAAGAAAGGCCAGGAAACCCTGGGCCTGTATATCCTGCCGAGCGGCCAGATCTACGGCTACGCCGTGAAGGTGGGCAACCAGCCCCTGACCGCCTACATCGACGAATACAACACCGGCTACTGCCAGAAGGACTACGGCGACGGAGAGAGCTTCAGCATCGACTTCGCCTCGTATCGGACGGAGCCCGGCTACGACTCCGGCAGGCGGCGCTCGTCCCGCAAGAAGCAATAACCCGCGACACATGCCCATCCCCGAGGAGGATCCGCGATGCGCACCCTTTCCCATACGCTGACGGCCCGGCCCCTGGCCGCCCTGGCCGCTTTCGCCCTGCTGGCCGCCCTGGTCTGCCTCGCGCCCGTTCGCGCCCAGGCCCAGGACGCCGCGCCCACCACCCTGGCCGTGCTGCCCTTCGAGAACAACGCCGTCACCGACCATGCGTCGTACGGCCCGCTGGCCCAGGGCCTCGCGGCCATGCTCATCACTGACCTCAAGCTGGCCGGGACGAGCCTCAAGGTCATCGAGCGCGCCCAGATCGCCGCCCTGCTCAAGGAAATCGCCATGGGGCAGACCGGCATGATCGACTCCGGCACGGCGGTGCAGGCGGGGCGGTTGCTGGGCGCGCAGGCCATCGCCTTCGGCTCCTTCATGGTGCTCGGCAAGGACGTGCGCATGGACGCCCGCATCATCAAGGTGGAGACCAGCGAGTGCATCCTGGCCTCGTCCATCATGGGCCACAAGGACGACTTCATGAAGCTTGAGCGCCAACTGGCCGAGAAGATCGCCGCGGCCCTCAAGGTCAGCCTTGCCGAGGCGCCCGCCGCGCGCGGCGGCATGGACGCGGCCATGCTCTACTCCCGGGCGCTGGAGGCGCTGGACAAGGGCGACAAGGCCGGGGCCGAGAAGCTCTTCGCCGAGACCGTGGCCGCCGACCCGGCCTACAAGCGCCAGGTGGACGGCGTGCTCGGCGCGCTGAAGTAACCTCCCGTCACCACAATGGGAAAGGCCCTGTCGGATGCGCTCCGGCAGGGCCTTTTGTTGTCGGCGGCGCTGTGCGGCTACTTGACGCGGATATCCACCTGCTCGGCGCCGAAGTCCTGCACGAAGATCTTGCGCTTGCCGCCCAGGGACTGGTTGTCCACGGCCACGGCCAGGTCTTCGCCGCTGCCGCCGAAGAGCAGGTCGAGCACCAGCAGGCCGCTCTGCTTGTTGAAGCGGTCGGTGTTGACCTGGGTCACCCGGGGGGTCTTTTCCAGGGCCGCGATGAGCGCGCCGTACACGGCCATGTCCTTGACCCCGGTGGCGAACACGCGCACCGCCCCGCCCTCCGCCCCGGCCTTGGCCGCGGCCTCCGCCAGGGTGGGCGCCACGAAGCCGTCCACGGTTTCCTGCGCGGCCTGGGCCAGGGCCTTCTGCGCGCCGTTGAGCGCGCTGATGTGGGCGGCGCTGGCGGTCTTCACCGTGGCCCCGACGATCTGCCCGGTCTGGGAGCTGATGATCTTGAGCTGGATGTTGGTCTGGATGGACTTGAGTCCCGTGCCGGGCATGATCTCGCCGCCGTCCTGGATGACGGCCTTGCCCACCAGCACGTACTTGGCGCCGAACATGGCGCCCAGTTGCTTGGCCGCGTCCACGTTGCCCGAGAGCGCCAGCCGGGCCTGGCCCATCTGGTTGGCGGCCTCAAGCTGGCTCTTGTCGATGAGCGGGTAGCCCTTTTGGCTGAGCTTGGCGATGAGCTCGTTCTCGGCCATGTTCATGCCCTTCACCGGGCAGTTCACGCAGTCCTCCTGCAGCAGGAACATGAGCTTGGGAGGCTTGGCGGCGACGGGCTTCAGGGCCGCCGGCGCGGCCTGGGGCGCTACGGCAGCCTTGCCCGCCGGAGCCTGGGGTGCGGCCTGGGGCGCCTGGGCCGAGGCGGCCTTGCTGCGCTCCAGCTGGCTTTTCATCTCGTTGATTTCCTGGCGCTCCTTCTCGATGCGCGCCCATTCCTCGGCCACGGCCTTGTCGGCCGGACCCTCGGCCGCGCCGCCGCCCTTGAAGAAGAAGTCGCCGGTGAGCGAGGACGCCTGCCAGGGCACCTGCTTCTTTCCCGTCTCGCGCATGACGGACACGCGGACCTTCTTGAGCACCTTGTCCACCTCCAGGTTCGGGGTGGGCATGTACTCGAGCATGTACTTGGTGAACACGCCGTTCTTGCCGGTGCCGTCGGCGGCGGTGTCTCCGGGGGCCGTGGCGTAGGCGATGAACGTGCCGGTGGGCGCGTCCATGCGCGCCAGGCCCTTGGTGCTGGAGCGGTAGCTGCGGGCGAAGGGGTTGTCGCGGCAGGCGTCCAGGATGACTATGTTCAGCGGGTTGCCGGCGGTGTGCATGGCGTCGAGCACCCGGCCCGCGTCCACGCACTCGTACTTGACGTCGGACTCCTGGTTGATCTTCGCGCCCACGGGCACCAGGTAGTTGGTGCCGGAGACCTGCATGCCGTGGCCCGCGTAAAAGAACAGGCCCACGGAGTCCTTGCCGAGCTTGCCCTGGAAGGTGCGGATGGCGTTCTCCATCTGCTTCTGGTTGGCGTTCAGCTCTCGGATGACCTCAAAACCCATGCTTTTCAGCATGTTGCCCATGTCCGTGGCGTCGTTGACGGGATTCTTCAAGGGCGAGGTCTCGTAGTTCGAGTTGCCGATGACCAGGGCCAGGCGGTGCTGCGGGGTCTCGGCCCAGGCGGTGGGCGCCAGCAGGGCCAGGGTCAGCAGCGCGGCCAGGGCAAGGACCGCGCGCAGGGTCCAGACGGATTGGCGTGGGCGCATGGGTGCCTCCTTGCGGGTGCGGGGACTTTTGACAAGTCATACCCGAAGCAGGGAAACATGGCAATCCGGCGGTGGGCAAAGACACACGAACCCCTCGCAGAGGAGAGCCTTGACCGGGGGGACGGCCCCATGCCGGGCCTTATGGGGGGGGAGGCGACGCGCACGGACACCCGCCGGTTTTGCCAGCGGTTGCCGGAACCGGCTTCAGCTTTGGTTGCCGTACTTGCCGGGAAGGCCCACCGGGTCGAGGTCGAGAACCTCCTCGCCGCGGATGTAGTGCATGATGCGCGGGTGGTCCACGGCGTCCAGCAGGTTGGCGATGGCCCCGCGCAGGCGCTCGGCCCCGCCCAGGGCGCAGGCGATGAGCTCGATCTCGCGCGCCAGGTCGAGCCCGGAGCGCACTTGCCGGAGCACCGGCACGGCCCCGGCCTGGATGCCCGCCTCCAGGTCCTCCTTCACCAGCTCCAGGCAGTTCTTGATGACCGACAGGGCGTTGTTGCCCACGTGCGCCATGCCCCCGGAGGCCTTGGCCAGGGCGTCGCGGCCCACCTCCAGGCGCGAGCCCACCGTGAGCGAGACGATGCGCGAGCAGTCGATGAGGAACTGGTGCTCGTAGCCGCTGAAGAAGCCCTCCACGCGCGAATAGAGCATGATCAGGCCGAAGGGGCGGGTGTCGTGCCCGCGCAGGATGAAGGCCAGACGCGAGCGGTAGCCCTCCTGATAGGCCACGCAGTCGTAGGACTCGCCCCCGCGCTCGGAGCTCATGAGGTTGTTCGAGAGCACGTAGCTCCACTGCTTGCTGGCCACGGCCTGCATCACCGGGTGGCCGGGGATGCTCTCCTCCATGGCGCGCACCAGGATCGGCGTGCTGGCGCCGTGCTGGGTATTGGCCGCCACGTTGACCCATTCCTCATACTCGTCGCGCAGGCGGCAGACGAAAAGGTCGGCCTCCAGCAGCTCGATGAGGACCTCGGCGCTCTGCTCCAGCACCTCCTCGGGCGTCTGGAACTCTCCGCCCACGTTGACCAGCGCGTAGGTGATCTGGACCATGAGCGACATGCGCTCGTGGGCGCGGCGCAGGAGCGCGAACTTCTCCTCCAGGCGGTTCAGCTCTGTCTTGGCCTTGCCCCGGCGGCGCAGGCGCGCGGCCACGGGCTTGTCGAGCTTGACGCGGATGTCGGCGAGCATGGGCAGGAGGTTCCGCCAGTCGTAGATCTTCGCGCGGGCGTCGACGAACTTGGGGGTTTGGTTGGCGGCGGTGAGCCCGGCCTTGATGGAGAGCATGAGCTCGCCCATGGAACGGCGCACAGCGGGCGGGGCCGCCCCCATGATCGCCATGAGCTCCTGGCGGACGGGCGGCGACGGGACCGGGCAGGCCTGGGCCGAAGTTTTCTTGCTGCGGGGCATGGGCGTTCCTTGCGCGCTCGCGCATCCTCGGCAGCGGGAATCGCCGCGCGAGACCTCCTCTATAATCCGCCAGGAGAATTTGGCAAGCATTGTGCGGAAAGGAACGAGGCGAAAAAAAGGGGAGCCGAAGCTCCCCCATGCACCCTATCCGCGCTTTCGGGAGGAAGGCTTGGGCGGTTTCTCCCCTGCGGCCTGTTTGTGGATGAAGGTCAGGCAACGCTCTCTCAAGGCTTTCTCAAAGTCCTTGACCAGTTCGTTGAAGTTCCGCAGCCCCCTCGTCTCCGTGCTGTGATAATAGAACAGGGCCAGCCGTTCCTCCTTGCAGAGCTCGGCCTCGAGCGCGGCGGAGGGTCGAACGGGGCCTTTGCTCTTGATGCAGTACACCTTGCGCTCCCGCAATTCATAGATGAAGGTCAGGTCGCCGGGCAGCACCAACGTCCGGGTGGCTTCAGTCGTTTGGAAGCTTTGCACGCACTCCGCGATCATCTCCACCAGCTTCTGCTGAAATTCCTTCAGTTCCTCGCCGAACTCCGACACCATGGCCAGTTCCGGACGCAGAGAGGATATGACTCGCACCGTACCCATGAGCCCCAGGTGGTTGGGGTAGAAGACGCCTTGCGTGTCCGTGGGCAGCGTTGCGGTGAACTCTTTTTCCTTAACAGAGCCAAGGTGCGGAACGAGAAGATGCGTGCCGCCGGGCTCCAGGCCGTAACGCTTCCAGATCTCCTCACCCTCGATGTCGGCTTTTCGGTCCTTGGTCTGCGGAAACAGCCCCGTATCAGCGGTGATGACCACGCGTGTAGCGCTGTCGTCCTGGGCACCCAAGGTAAACTCCAAACCCACGGCATACTTCTTTGCCACCACCTCGTCGTGGTAGGCAGGCAATACCCGCAGGACCAGCCCCTCGCCAAGGTCATAGCGGTGGCCGGGCATGAGGGTCTGCACATCTTCGAGATGGTGAGCGCCGCGCAGATCGATGAGGCCGGAGAACTTCATCTGGCACCCGGCGTTGAGGAACAGCTTGACGGACTTGAAGCCTTCGTCCGTCGGCTCCCTCAATTCCTTGTCATCATTGTACTTGTACACGAGTGAGAGGATTGATTCCAGGTCCGCCGTGTGGTCGTTGTGAGCGTGGGTGATGACGATGTTGTGGATATCGGTGATGCGCCCGCCGATGCGGTTGAAATTTTCAAGGAAGTTGTAGCCTGGATCAACCACAGTGCCGATCCCGTTCACAAGGAAGAAGTAGCCGCCGCCGATGCTCCGCTCACCATCCTCACGCGGTATGCAGGGGGTATAAGAATTCCACTTGCGCAGGATGAAGAACAGCGCCTGGTCGTCTCGGAGCAACGACTCCGGCTCCAGAAAGTCGTTGATGTGGCGAGTGCTCTCCTCCATCTTCTTGCAGATCTCATTGATGGACTCGTTGAACTCGCTGCGCACCCTCTCCACAACAGCCATCAGGTCATCCAACTGCTGTTTCTGGCTGCCCGTGGCAGCTGCCGTTATTTGCTTCTTGCCTTGCAGAACGTTCAAATACCGGCTGAAACGCTGCACATACCCATCGCCAGGGTTCTCCTTTGCAACCTTCCGAATGAGCCGCATCGCCTCATCGACGTTGCCCAGCTGGTGCAACTGCAAGGCCTTGTTCGCCTGGGCCTGGACATCGTTCGGTTTGAGCTTCAGGGCTGTTTCGGTGCATTCAAGAGCCTTGCGATGGTTGCCCTGCTGGCCCAGGGAAACGCCTTTGACGCGCCAGGAGTTGTAGTCCTTGGGGTTGAGCGCCAGGGCCTGGTCATAGTATGCGAGCGCTTCGGGCTCCTTGCCCAGCTTATACAGAGCGATGCCCTTGTTTCGCAACGCGTTGAAGTCTTTTGGGTTCAGCGCCAGGGCCTGATCGTAGCAGGCGATGGCGTCGTCCTCCCTGTCCATCTCGGAGAGGACAACCCCCTTGCTGCACCAGGCGCGCCCGTCCTTCGGACCCAGCAAGAGGGCCTTGTCATATAATTGCAGGGCCTCCGCCAGCTTGCCCTGCTTGGACAGGCTGACACCAAGCCCCCGCAGGAGGAAATGGTCTTCCGGCCTCAGGGCCAGCGCTTTGCGGAAAAGGGCCTCCTGGCGCTTGTTGTCGTTCTTGACATAGTCCGCCACCTCCCCCTGGAAGAAATTGGCGTAGGCAGGATCCAGCCCTTCCGCCAGCTTCAAGGCCTCATCCAGTCGATGCTGGCCCTGCTGGTCTTCGCCGTTGCCGTAGAGCACGTCGATTTCAACGCTCATCGCCCGCAGCTTCTCGATATCCTTCACCGTAACCATGCGTCCTCCTGCGCGTCCATTTCGTGCAACCTATATCACGCAGGCGCAAAACTCTAGCCCGAAATATCGTATACGCGCAAAAAAAGAGGGGAGCCGAAGCCCCCCCCATACAATTTCAGTAAAACGACGTTTCCGTCGCGCGAGCTATCCTCCGAGATACGCCTTCTTGACCTCCGGGTCGGCCAGCAGCTCCTCGCTGGTGCCGCGGGCCACGATCTCGCCGGTGTCCAGCACGTAGCCGCGGTGGGCGAAGCGCAGGGCCAGGTTGGCGTTCTGCTCGATCAAGAGGATGGTCATGCCCTCCTGGTTCAGCACCTTGAGCGTGCGGAACATGTCGTACATCAAGAGCGGGGCCAGGCCCATGCTGGGCTCGTCGAGCATGATGAAGCTGCACTTGCTCATGAGCGCGCGGCCAACGGCCAGCATCTGCTGCTCGCCGCCGGAGAGCGACTCGCTGCGCTGCTTGCGGCGCTCGGCCAGACGCGAGAACAGCGTGTACACGCGCTCGAAGTCGCGGTGGATGGCCTCGTGCCCGTCGGTGCGGGCGTAGGTGGCCAGCTTCAGGTTTTCCTCCACCGTGAGGTTGCCGAATATTCTTCGGCCCTCCGGCACCAGCGCCATGTTCAGCTCGCTGACGATCTTGTGCGGCGGAACGTTCAAGAGGCTCTGGCCCTTGAACAGGATGTCGCCCTCGGTGACGCGCGGGGCCTCCGGGGGTGGCAGGCGGCAGATGGACAGAAGCGTCGTGGACTTGCCCGCGCCGTTGGCGCCGATCAAGGTCACGATCTCGCCCTCCTTCACGTCGAAGGAGATGCCGTGCAGGGCCTCGATATTGCCGTAGCGAACCTTGAGGTTCTTGACTTCCAAGAGCGTGTTCAAATCGTGTCGTCTCCCAGATAGGCTTTGATGACCAGCGGGTTGTTCTGGATCTGCTCGGGCGTGCCGTCGGCGATGGTGGCCCCGAAGTCCACGACCTTGATGCGCGTGCACAGGCTCATGACCACCTTCATCTGGTGCTCGATCATCCAGATGGTCACCGGGAAGGTGTCGTGGATCCAGCGCACCAGCTTGATCAACCCTTCCACGTCGGCGGAGTTCAGGCCCGCGGCGGGCTCGTCGAGCAAAAGCAGCGAGGGCTTGAGGCTCATGGCCCGGGCGATCTCCACGCGGCGCTGCATGCCGTAGGACAGGTTGCGCGGCAGTTCCAGCGCATATTCCTTCAGGTCCATGGCTTCCAAAAGCTCCCAGGCGATGCGCTCGATCTCCTTCTCGCGGACCATGTACTTCTTGGTCCGCAGGAAGCAGTCCAGCAGGCTGTAGCCCGCGCGGTAGTGCTGCGAGACGCGGATGTTGTCGAGCACGGTCATCTCGCCCCAAAGGCGAATGCCCTGGAAGGTGCGCGCCACGCCCAGGCTGGTCACCTGGTGCGGGCGCATGCCCTTGGTATCGCGGCCGTTGATGGTGATGGCGCCCTCGCTCGGCTGGTAGAAGCCGGACACGAGGTTGAACACCGTGGTCTTGCCGGCGCCGTTGGGGCCGATCAAGGCCACCATTTCGCGCTCGCCAAGGTCGATGTTGAAGTCGTTGACGGCGATGAGGCCGCCGAAGCGTCGCGTGAGTCCTTTTACTTCAAGAAGGGGCATGCTCTCTCCAGGGGACTATTTGAAAGAATAGTACTTTTTGAGCTTCGGGAACAGGTCGGACAACTCCTTGTTGCCCATGATGCCCTCGGGCCGGAACTGCATGAGCAGGATCAGGAGCAGGGGGATGACCACCCATTTCCAGATCTCCAGGGGGCGCAGGACCTCGAGCAGCACGGTGAACAGCACGGCGGAGAGCGTGGCGCCCGAGAGCGAGCCCATGCCGCCCAGGTACACCATGACCATGACCTCGGTGGACTTCATGATGTCGAAGGAGTGCGGGTTCACGTAGCCCAGGATGTGGGCGAAGAGCCCGCCCGCCAGGCCTGCGATGCCCGAGGACAGCATGAAGGCGATGAGCTTCATGCGGTTGGTGTCCACGCTCATGATCTCGGCGGCGATTTCGTCCTGTGCGATGGCCGGCACGCCCTTGCCGAGGGTGGAGGACACGAAGCGCCGGAGCAGCCACACGCTGAACAGCGTGCCGAAGAGCACCCACAGGAGCATCCAGGGGATGTCGACGATGCCCTCCATGCCGTTGACGGCGGCGTTCATGCCCATGAACCCGCGCGGCCCGCCGATGATTTCCAGGTTGTCGATGGCGGAGATGACGATGTAGTTGGCCGCCAGCGTGATGATGGCCAGGTAGTCACCGCGGGTCTTGAACGAGGGGATGGCCACCACCAGGCCGGCCACGGCGGCAGCGGCCGCCCCGGCGAACAGCGCGATGGGGAAGGCGAAGAGCGCCATGGACGGCGGCAGCAGCGGCGCGCCCAGGATGTGGTTCTTGCTGAAGCACAGGACCGTGACCACGGAGGTGACGTAGGCGCCCACGCACATGAACCCGCCGTGCCCGCAGGAGAACTCGCCCATGTAGCCGTTGACGAGGTTCAGGCTGGTGGACAGGATGATGTTCACGCCCATGAGCATGATGACGGACTGCAGATACTGGTTGATGACGCCAAGCTGCGCCAGCACCGTGAGCGCGAAGATGCCGACGAAGAGCGAGATGGTGAAGGTGTGTTTCTGCATGCTCTTCTCGCTAGATCTTCGTGGTCTTGGCTACGCCGAAGAGGCCTGTGGGCTTGAGCCAGAGGATGCCTAGCAGCACCGAGAAGGCGAACAGGTCGCGCAGGGTGCTGGGGAACACGGCCACCACGCCGATCTCGATGAAGCCGAGCAGGAACCCGCCGACGATGGCCCCGCGGATGTCGCCGATGCCCCCCACGACGGCTGCGATGAAGGCCTTCCAGCCGATGAGCGCGCCCATGTAGGGTTCAAGGATGGGGTAGCTCATGGCGAAGAGGATGCCCGCCAGCCCGGCCATGCTCGAACCGAGAATGAAGGTGAACACGATGATGGTGTCCAGCGGGATGCCCATGAGCGGGATGGCGAACTTGTCGTAGCTGATGCCGCGCATGGCCATGCCGATCTTGGTCTTGCTGACGATGAACTCGAGCAGCACGAAGACCGCGATGGCCGCCACCACGACGACGAGCTTCAGGTTCGTCACCGAGATGCCGCCAAAGGTCCAGACGACCTTCTCCATCAGCTCGGGGAAGCTCTTGCGGCTGGCGCCCAAGAGGGCCAGGTTGCCGTTCTCCAGGATCAGTCCGGCCATGAGCGCGGTGATGACCACGTAGAGCCGGTCCGCGCCCTTGCGGCGGAGCGGCCGGTACATGGTGCGCTCAAGCGTCACGCCCACCAGCGAGGTAAGGATCATGGTGGCGGGCACGGTGATGGCGAGCGTGAGCCCGGGCGAGAGCCCCAGGCCGTTCATGCCCTCGCCGCCGAGGAGCAGCACCGCCACGAAATACGCTATGTACGCGCCGACCATGAAAATGTCGCCGTGCGCGAAGTTGATCAGGCGCAGCACGCCGTACACAAGTGTGTAGCCCAGGGCGATGAGGGCGTAAAAGCTGCCGAACTGCAACGCGTTCAATAAATGCTGAAAGAATTCCACCGCAGACACCTTGCCTTGGGAGAGAGCTTGAGCGGGCCGGGAGCGCCTGGCCCGCGTTTTAAACACAAAGCGGGCGGGGACCTTTGGTGGTCCCCGCCGCGCAAAGCATGCCTATCCGGCTACTGGGGGCAGACGGATTCCTTGAACTCGAACTTGCCCTCGGGGCTGATCTGGACAACCACGGCGCACTTGTTGGGGTCGCCAGTGCCGGCGAACTTCATGGTGCCGGTGATGCCGGCGAATTCCTTGATGTTGGCCAGGGCATCACGCACGAGCTTGCGCTCGGCCTTGATGTCCTTCTCGACCTTGCCGGCCTCCTGGATGGCCTGGAGCACCAGGCGGGTGGCGTCCCAGGTCAGGGCGGCCACGTCGTCCGGAACGTACTTGTACTTGGCGTTGTAGCGATCGATGAATTCCTTGGTCGCGCCCTGGGCGCCGGCGGCGGCGTAGTGGGTGCTGAAGAACTGGCCGATGCATTCCTTGCCGCACAGGGTCATGAGCTCAGCGGAACCCCAGGCGTCGGAGCCCATGAAGGGACCCTTGTAGCCGAGGTCACGCGCCTGCTTCACGATGAGGGCGACCTGGTTGTAGTTGTCGGGCACGAAGATGAAGTCCGGGTTGGCGGCCACGATCTTGGTCAGCTGGGCCGAGAAGTCCTGGTCCTTGGTGCCGTGGGACTCGAAAGCCACCACGGTGCCGGCGCCGCTCTTCTTCTCCCACTCGGCCTTGAAGATCTCAGCCAGGCCCTTGGAGTAGTCGTTGGCGATGTCGAAGAGCACCGCGGAGGTCTTGGCGCCGAACTGCTTGGCGGCGAAATTCGCGGCCACGGGACCCTGGAAGGGGTCGAGGAAGGCGGCGCGGAACACCCAGGGACGGTCCTTGGTGGTGTCGGGGTTGGTGGACCAGGGGCTCACCATGGGGGTCTGGTTGTCGTTGCAGGCGCCGCCGGCGGGGATGGCCTGCTTGGAGGAGTTGGGGCCGATGATGGCCACGACGTTGTCCTGGGTGATGAGCTTCAGAGCGGCGTTGACGGCGCTCTCAGCCTTGGCCTCGTTGTCCTGGTAGACGAACTCGACCTTGTACTTCTTGCCGCCCACTTCCAGGCCGCCCTTGCTGTTGATGTCTTCCTTCAGCATCTCGGCGGCGAACTTGGAAGCCTCGCCGACCTTCGGGATGTCGCCCGTAAGCTCAAGGTTGAAGCCGATCTTGATCGTGTCGCTGTCCTTGCCGCAACCCATGAGCGCAAACGCGCCCAGAGCCAGGGCCAGGAACGCCACCAGCAGTTTCATAGTCGTCTTTTTCATCCGTTCCTCCTCCAAAATTGTAGAAAATTGTGCAACACAAACCTATGTGCTCAGTTCCTTACCTCAATCAGAACGGGAGTTCAAAGCATTTCTCACAGAATGACGGTCGGACATAGACGCCGAACATTATTCGGCGCCCTGGGCAGAGGCGGCGCGTTGCCTGCGAGGGCAAAAGCGTGTATCAGATCCCGGTTGCGCGACACATTGACCGAGACACCGGAGACCCCATGTCTGAAAAAGCCATCCGCAAGGTTCTGGACCACGCCCGCGAAGGATTGCGCGTGCGCGAAGCCTTCTTCGAGGAGCACGCCGCCCACCTGGTCGGCATCGCCCGCGCCGTGGCCCTGTGCCTCACCGAGGGCGGAAAGGTGCTCTTCTGCGGCAACGGCGGCAGCGCAGCCGACTGCCAGCACCTGGCAGCCGAATTCGTGAACCGCTTCAAGCTGGAGCGCCCGCCGCTGCCAGCCATCGCGCTGACCACCGACACATCCATCATCACCGCCATCGGCAACGACTACGGCTTCGACCTCGTGTTCGTGAAGCAGGTCCAGGCCCTGGGCCAGGCGGGCGACATCCTGGTGGGACTTTCCACCTCCGGCACCAGCCGCAACGTGCTGGCCGCCCTGCGCGAGGCCAAGAGCCGCGGGCTGACCACCATCGGCATGTGCGGGGCCATGGTCGGCGAGATGGAGCCCCTCTGCGACCACCTTATCAGCGTGGGCAGCAAGGACACCCCCCAGGTGCAGGAGGTGCACATCGCGGCCGGGCACATGCTCTGCCACGTGGTGGACCACTTCCTCTTCGAGTCCGTCATGGAGCTGGGCGCCAGGCCCAAGGGCTAGCGCCGCGAAGGGCTTGCCGCCGATCGTGACCGCCGGGGAGAGATATGCTGCGCATCCTGATCGTTGAGGACGAGCCGGTGAACCGGGAGTTCCTGCGGCTGTCCCTGCGCGGCCTGGGCGACTGCCTGGCCGTCAGCTCCGGCGAGGACGCCGTGGCGGCCCAGCGAACCGCCCTGGAGCAGAACCAGCCCTTCGACGTGGTCTTTCTGGACATCATGCTGCCCGGCATCAACGGCCTGCAGGCCCTGGAGCAGCTGCGCGCCCTGGAGGACAGGCACGGCGTCCCGCAGGAAAGGCGCGTGCCGGTCATCATCACCACCACCCTGGACGACGACAAGACGGCCTCCCGCGCCTTCATCCACGGCCAGGCCGTGTCGTACATGACAAAGCCCTTCCGCGCCGCGCAGATCCGCGAGGAGCTGAGCAAGCTGGGGCTGCTGGGCTGCTGGGCCGAGGCCCCCGCCCCGGGATCATGACGCCATCGCCAGCCTCGCCCCCCGGGGGCGGGACACCCTTCGAATCGTTGCGCGCCCTTGTGGAAGGAAGCGGCGTGCCCCACACGCTGCACGCCCACCAGAGCACGCGCACCATCGACGAGGCCCGGGCAAACCTGAGCCTCGACGTGACGCGCATCGTCAAGACCATCGCCTTCGGCCTGCGCGACGGACGCCTTGTGCTGGCCGCCCTGCGCGGAACCCTTCGGGTCGATTATGCGAAGCTGGCGGCGGCGCTTGGCGTGAACCGGCGCGACGTGGCCGCGCTGGCCCCGGCGGAGGTGCTCGCGCGGCTCGGCGTGGAGCCCGGCAGCGTCTCGCCGCTGCCCCTGCCGTTCTACGGGGGCGCCATGATCCATGTCGATGAGGACGTGCTCGGCATCACGCCCACGCTGTACTGCGGCTTCGGCAGGCCTGACCGCACCCTGGAGATCGCCCCGGCGGACCTGCTGGTTATCAGCGGCGCACGCCCCGGAGCCTTCTCCCGAGCGGCCGTTTAGCCGCGCAGTCCCGGCCTACGGGGCCTCGGGCATCTCCCGCCGGATGACGATGGCCAGGCCCTTCTGGCGCAGGCGCACGGCCACCTTGCGCGCGCGCTCAAGCGTCGGCAGGGTGGTCAGCACCAGCTGCGCACGGCCCGACAGGTCCCAGACCCAGACGTTCTCGCCCACCAGCACGCCAGCCCGGCGCACCCGCTCCAGCAACGCCTCGCGCGCGGCCTCCCGCGCCTGAAAGTCATGCTCGTCGAGCGGCCCGCCCTGGGCCAGCACCCACCAGCCGCGTCCGGCCCCGGGCTCCTCCGGCTGCGGCGCGCCCTTTGAGGCGCACCCCCCGGACGCGCAGCCCTTGTCCCGGCAGCCGGTGGCGTCGCAGCCGCCCGTCGGCACGCTCCCGCCAACGTCCGTGGACCTCGACGCGAACGGCCCGCCGGTCACGGCCGAGCGCACCAGCAGAGCCATGCGCCGGATGTGCCGGGCGATGTCCCCGACCTCCACGTATTCGCGCAGGTGGCTCACGACGCGGCCCCCCGCTTCCTGCCCGGCACCGCAAGCGACAGCGCGAAGCCCGCGCAGGCAGTGGCGATGATGGTGGCCCCGGAGGTCAGGTCCAGCATGTAGGAAAGATACAGCCCGGCCACGCAGAACACGGCGCTCAAGACGGCGGACAAAAACATCATGCCCGGCAGCGAGCGCACCCGGCGCTCGGCCATGAAGGGCGGAATGGTCAGAAGCGCCATGACCAGGATCAGGCCCACCACCCGGATCACCAGCACCACGCACACCGCCACCAGCGCCATGAGCAGGAAGTGCAGGAAGCGCACGGGCACCCCGCGCGAACGGGCGAACTCGGAGTCGAAGCTCATGACCAGGAGCCCGCGCGAGAACAGCGCGGCCAGCGCCAGAACCAGCGCGGAGAGTCCCGCCATGAGCACCAGATCGCTCTGCGGCACCGCCAGGATGCTGCCGAACAGGTAGCTCATGAGGTCGGAATTGTAGCCGGGCGTCAGGTCCAGCAGGATGATGCCGAGCGCCATGCCCGCCGCCCACAGCACCCCCACCACCGTGTCCGAGCGCTCGCGCGCGTCGAGCGTCACCCAGGCCATGCCCAGGGCCGCGCAGGTGGAGAAGGCGGTAGTCACGGGCAGCACCGGCAGGCCCAGGAAAAAGGCCAGCCCAACCCCGCCGTAGGAGGCGTGGGCCACCCCGCCCGCCAGGAACACGATGCGGTTCACCACCACCAGCGACCCGATGACCCCGCAAATGACGCTGGCCAGCAGCCCCGCCAGGAGCGCGTTGCGGAAAAACTCGAAGCCGAGCGCCTCCATCATGACGCGCCCCCTTCGCCCTTTCCATCGTGGCGGTGCGCGCCGCCGCAGCAGTCCGGGTGGTCGTGGTCGAGCAGCACGCGGTGCGGCACCGGCCCGTGCGCCACCAGCTCCACCGGGCACGTGGCCTTCAGGTCCACGCCTGCGGCCTCGGCAAAGATCTCCGGGGTCAGCCTGCTCTCGGCGTGGTGGTGCAGGCTCCTGTTCACGCAGGCGATGGACGTCACGCAGCCGTCCACGGTGCTCATGTCGTGGCTGACCATGACGATGGTCATGTCGCGGTTCAGCTCGGCCAGAAGCTCCATGAGCTCCTGCCTGCTCCTGCCGTCCACGCTGGCCGTGGGCTCGTCCAGCAGCAGCAGCTCCGGCCCGCTCACGATGGCCCGGGCGATGAACACCCGCTGGCGCTGCCCGCCGGAAAGCTCCGACAACCTGCGCCCGGCCTGGTCAGCCAGGCCCACGCGGGAAAGCGCGTGCAGAGAGGCCTCGCGCTCGGCGCGGCGGACAGCCGGGTTGAGCCACCCCGTCACCGACGAGACAAGGCCCGCGCCCAGCCCCGAAAAGCCGGGCCGCACCAGGCCCAGGCTCACCGCGCCAAGCACCGTGATGGGAAAGCTCGCGGACACGCTGGTGAACTGCGGCAGATAGCCGATGCGGCCGCCCGCAAGCCCCGGCTCCTGGCCCAGCACGCGCACGCTGCCGCCTCCGGGCTTCACCAAACCGAGTAGCACCCGCAACAGCGTCGACTTGCCCCCGCCGTTGGGCCCCAGCACCGCCAGGAACTCGCCCGCGGGCAGCGCCAGGCGCACCTTGTCCAGCACGCGCACGCCGCCGTAGGCGAACCAGAGGTCGTCGATTTCGATTGCCGGGTGCTGCACTTTTGTCCCCTTTCCAAAATCGCGCGCATGGCGCATCCCCGCTGCAATACCCCCACGGGCGGGTGCAAGGCAACGGTTTTGCGCGCGCCGAAAACCTCGCGACCTGGCGGTTGCCCCGCCGCGCGGACTCGGGTATCAGTGCCCCCGAAGAAGCCCCCGACGCAATGCCGCCAGCCGCCAGCGCCGGAAAGGAACACCGCATGGAACGCATCTACATCGAATACATCGGCCTGGCCGCAGGCACGCTGACCACCGCGGCCTACCTGCCGCAGGTCTGGAAAACATGGCGCACCAAGGCCGTGGGCGACATCTCGCTTGTCATGTACACGTCCATGTTCCTGGGCGTCACGCTCTGGCTGGCCTACGGCGTCCTCATCAAGGCCCCGGCCGTCATCGCCGCCAACGGCGTCAGCCTGCTGCTCATCGGCGGCATGCTGCGCATGAAGATCAAGTACCGCAAACTCGGCAAAGCCAATGGCGGCCAGACCGCCGAAACACAGCCCAATCCCGGCCAGGCCAACCCCGGCCAGAACTTCACGGGCCAGACCCACACAAGCCACAACAGCGGACCGTCCCTGGCCACCCAGCTCGGCCGCTCCCTCCGGCAACTCAAGGACAAGCACCACAGAACCTGGGGCAAGCGCTAGCCGACGAGACGCCGGGCCAGGGGCTTCGCCTGGACCGGGAGACGCCTCCGGCGGCCGGTGGCCTGAGGCCCCCGGACCCCCCAATGGGGCTGGACAGGGTGGCGAGGACAGGCGCGTCGGCTCGGCTGGGCGAAGGCAATGCGCGCAGGTTTTCGGCGAAGACGCCGAAATACCTGCG
>NZ_JAVHLD010000073.1:511-804 GCF_031082295.1 Humidesulfovibrio sp. | reverse complement strand
GCCGGAGATCGAGGTGGTGGCCGATTGTACATACGGCTGTGATCCGGATGACACCGCTACCATGTGCGCGCAGTGCCGGGAGCGCCTGGCATCAGGTGAGGAACTGCTCCGGGCGCGGCGCAAGATGCGGGTGGTGGACCTACCCGTATCGGCTACCGAAGACCGGGTAGTGGGTACCCTGGACATTGAACAGGCCATCAAGAAAGGGGAAAGGCACTTCGAGCCCGGGGTGCTGGCCCAGGCCAACCGGGGCATTCTCTACGTCGACGAGGTAAACCTTTTGGACGACCACA
>NZ_JAVHLD010000073.1:0-501 GCF_031082295.1 Humidesulfovibrio sp. | reverse complement strand
CGACCACATCGTGGATGTGCTTTTGGACTCGGCGGCCATGGGGGTCAATACCGTGGAGCGGGAAGGTGTATCTTTTACCCACCCGGCAAACTTTATTTTAGTGGGCACCATGAACCCGGAGGAAGGCGAGCTCAGGCCCCAGCTCCTGGACCGCTTCGGGCTCTGTGTAAACATTACCGGGATTCTTGACCCGGCACTCAGGGTAGAAGTAGTTAAGCGCCGGGCCGCCTTTGAAGAAGACCCGGAGAGTTTTTCCTTGCAGTGGGAAGGAGAAGAAGAGAAACTCCGCCGGCGAATTGTCAGTGCCAAGGCGCTCCTGCCCAAGGTACGGATATCTGACGAAATACTCTTCTTAATCGCCAAGATTGCTGTTGAAATGGGAGTGGACGGCCACCGGGCCGACCTGATCATGATGAAGGCGGCCAAGACCACGGCAGCGCTGTACGGCCGGGATGAAGTTACCGAAGATGACGTGCGCAGCTCGGTAGACCTGGCCCTACT
>NZ_JAVHLD010000072.1 GCF_031082295.1 Humidesulfovibrio sp. | reverse complement strand
CCCATATGCCCACGTAGCCAAAGTCGTAGGCGGCCAGGGTAGAAACCAGCATCAGGCCGACGTTCGTGGGTGACGTGCGGTGCGCCACCTGGCCGCGCGGGTCCTCCTGAAAATGGTCCGGTGGCAGCCAGTGGTCTTCCGGTCCGATGAAATGCTCGAAGTAAAGCCAGGTGCTGCGCGCCAGGCGCCGCAGTTCGCGCTGCTGCTCGGCGGTAAGCGTTTCTGAGTGATGATCCAATGACATGCGTCAATGCCCCTTTTTTTCCTCAGCGGCCTTCTCCGCCTGAGTCGGTTCTACTTCTTCCGGGTCCAAGTCTTGAACGACCAGCAGCGGCACGCTGCCGTATTCGATGAAGCTGGTGGTGACGCTGCCATAAGGCCATTTGGGCTTGCCGCTGGAGCCGTGCGCGCCGAGAAGAATCATATCCACCTCGGCCTCTTCGGCCAGGCCATGCAGGGCGAGAGCGATGTTCTGGCTGGTCAGCAGGCGCAGCTCAAACGGATACATCAGCCGGTCGCGCAGTAGTTCCATATATTGGGTTGCGGCTTCGCAGATGCGAACGACAAAGTGTTCGATGAGTTCTTTGTCATCAGCGGTGAGCGGAAACTGATGCGGCATTTCGGGCTTGACGACGACATAGGCCAGCAGGAGTTGGGCCTCATGGCCGCGGGCGATGGTATCGGCCGTTGACAACACACCTTCAGCCCGTTGTGAGCCATCCAGAGGTACCAGCAAACGCGCGTAACGCAAGCCGGTCAGGGCTTGCTCCCCTGCGTTGTAGGCGCGCACAATCATCACCGAGCGGTGGGCGCGCTGCACGATCTTGTGCGCAACGCTGCTGACGTTCCAGCGGCTTAACCCCGATTGGCCGTGACTGCTGATGATGATAATGGCCACGTCGTTACTGTGCGCAAAATCGCATATGCTCTGCGCCGCCTCACCTTCGAGCAGAACCGATTCAGTCTCCAGGTCGGCCTCGGTGCGCAAACGCTCTGCGACGTCGTCCAAATAGGCTTTGGCTTCAGCTTTGTACAGCTGCCATTGCAGCGGATCAGTCGGCTGCTTATCCAAGCCTGTCTCAGGAAAATCAAGCACGCGAACCAGGGTCACCCGCGCCTGATAGAGGCGGGCCAACGCGACCAGGTGGGGCAGCGTGCATTCCGCGGTGATTGAACCATCCAGGGGCGCAAGCAGGTGTTTGAACATCCTTCTGTCTCCTTTCTTCCAACTACATTCGCTCATCGGGTATGACATTTTCGGATTCGCCGCGGGTGAAGGACGCGATGTTTCCCACGGTGGTGCTCAAGATGCGCTTCTACGGCCTCCCGGGTATTGAAGGCGCTGTGCGGGGTTATGATCACATTTCGAAGACGCAGTAAGATATGATTGAGAAGCATGGTCTCCAAATCATGCTTCTTGTCATAAACCGAACGCAGCAATTCGGCCTCCTCTCGGATACCTCCCTCTTCCGGCAGGACGTCCAGTCCCGCAGCCGCCACTTTGCCTTCGCCGATGGCCTTGGCCAAGGCCTTGATGTCCAAGACATCACCCCGGGATGTGTTGATCAGAATCACGCCTTCCTTCATCCTTGAAAATTCATCGCTGGATATAAGATTCCGGGTATTCTCGTTGGAAGGCACATGCAGCGTGACGATGTCGGATGAACCCAAAAGTTCGTGCATCTCCACATACCGAAAACCCAGGCGGGAGGCCAACCCTTCGTCCGGCCGCACGTCCGAGGCCAGCACCTCCATGCGGAAGCCTTTGGCTATTTCGATGACGCATCTGCCGATGCTCCCGGTGCCGATAACGCCAAGCGTCTTGCCGAAAAGATCAAAACCCTGGAGTCCTTTGAGGGAAAAATCCCCCCTGCGGGTGCGGTCAACCACTGCAATCATGTTGTGGCTGATTGCCAAAAGCAGCGCAAAGACATGCTCCGCAACGGTGTTATCGCCATAGACCGGGACATTGCAAACGGTTATGTTGTTTGCATCGCAATACTCCAGGTCGATATGATCGAAGCCGGTTGAGCGGGTGGCAATGAGCTTCAAACGGCCCAGATGCCTCAACACGTCGG
>NZ_JAVHLD010000071.1 GCF_031082295.1 Humidesulfovibrio sp. | reverse complement strand
ACTGCTCCGGGGCCTTTTTTGTTAACATCTCGAACCATTGCAGCATCATCCCGCCAAGCCCCCCCGTAATACTTCTGCTTGCGACATCCGCGGTTGAACGCTCGCAAAGTCTTGCCAAATCATATGGAGATACTATCATTATACTTGCCTACAAATCGTAGCAGGGGGGGAGGGATTGCCATGATGTCAACAGTACCCTCCATCTTCGTGTCCCACGGCGCGCCCACGCTGGTCTTCGACCCGGTGCCCACCCGCGACTTTTTGCGCAGCCTGGCCCGCACCATCCCACGCCCCAAGGCCATCCTCTGCGTCTCCGCCCACTGGGACACCACTGCCCCTCGCGTGGGGTCGACCTTGCGTCCGCACACCATGCACGACTTCTACGGCTTCCCGGAGAAGCTCTACGACCTGCACTACCCCGCCTCAGGCTATCCGGCCCTGGCCGAACAAGCCGCGAATCTGCTCGACGCCGCGGACATCCCCGTCACCCTGGATGATCAACGCGGCCTTGACCACGGCGCCTGGGTGCCGTTGAGCCTCATGTACCCCCTGGCGGATATCCCGGTGCTGCAACTGTCCATTCAGTCGCACCTGCCGCCGGATCATCATCTGCAAATGGGTCGAGCCCTGGCTCCCCTGCGGGAGGAGGGGGTGCTCATCATCGCCAGCGGCAACGCCACCCACAACCTGCGCGATGTCTTCAACCACGACATGCTTGAGCCTCCCGTGCCGTACGCCAAGGCCTTTGCGGACTGGCTCACCGCGCGCATCGTCTCAGGCGGCGCGGGCGACTCGGACGCCCTGCTGGACTATCTGCGGCAAGGCCCCAACGGCCATCGCAACCACCCCTCGCCGGACCATTTCCTGCCGCTGCTGGTGGCACTTGGAGCCGGCACGGGCAACGGCACGAACAACTGCGCAGGCAGGCTCCTGCACGACGGCTACACCTATGGCGTGTTGTCCATGGCCGCCTACGCGTGGGGATAGAGCCTTGGCCAGGCTGTTGACGACCTCGCGCCGAAGCCTTACATCCGGCGCATGACACGCAACTACGAACTCTCGGTCAGCGCAGAATTCTGCGCCGCGCATCGGCTCGACGGCTACCCCGGCAACTGCAGGCACACACACGGCCACAACTGGGGCGTCACGGTCTATGTGCTCTGCACCGAGCTCGACGACCTGGGCATGGGTCTGGACTTCCGCGCCATCAAGACGCTGGTCAAGGAGGCCCTCGGCAGCCTGGACCACGCCTTCTTGAACGACCTGGCCCCCTTTGCCGCGCAAAACCCAACGGCGGAGAACATCGCCCGGCACCTGTTCGAGGAGCTCTCGCGACTGCTGGCGTCGAAGCCCGACACCGCCGCCGCGCGCATCTCCAAGGTGCACGTGGCCGAGACTCCGGGCGCGGGCGTCACCTACTGGGAAGCGCCTTGAGCCTGCTGGTCTGCGAATCTTTCCTGAGCATCCAGGGCGAGTCGAGCTTCGCGGGCTGGCCCTGCGCCTTTGTGCGCCTTGGCGGCTGCAACCTCCGCTGCCGCTGGTGCGACACGACATACGCGCAGACAGGCGGCACGCCCCGCAGCCTGCCAGAAATCGTCGAGGAAGTGCGGGCCACCGGCTGCCGCATGGTGGAGATCACCGGCGGCGAACCGCTGCTGCAGGACGAAACCCCGGAACTGGCCGCGCAACTGGCCGCCCTTGGCCTGACCGTGCTCGTGGAGACCAACGGCAGCCTGGACATCAGCGCGCTACCGCCCGAGGCCATCGCCATCGTTGACATGAAGGGACCGTCCAGCGGTGAGGACGGGCGCATGGACCTGGAGAACCTCTCCCGTCTGCGCCGGCGCGACGAGGTCAAATTCGTGGTGGCCCACCTCGAGGACTGGGAGCACATGCGCTCCCTGCTGCCGCGCATCGACACCACGCGCAACACGGTCAACGTCTCGCCCCTGTTCGGTGCGCTGGAGGCCTCCGAACTGGCCGCCTGGATTCTGGCCGAGGGGCTGAACGTGCGCCTGAACCTGCAACAACACAAATTCATCTGGCCACCAGACAGGCGCGGTGTCTGATTTCAAGGACAGGGGATCATGGAACACACCTCCGACAGCGCCCTCGTGGTCTTTTCCGGCGGGCAGGACTCCACCACCTGCCTGGCCTGGGCCCTCTCCCGCTTCCAGCGGGTGGAAACCATCGGCTTCGACTACGGCCAGCGCCACGCAGTTGAGCTCGCCTGCCGCACCGAAGTCCTGGCTCGCCTGCGCGCCTACTCTGCCGACTGGGCCAAACGTCTCGGCCCGGACTCGCTGCTGAGCCTCGACGTGTTCCAGCAGCTGGGCGAGACCGCGCTCACCCACGACGTAAAGATTTCCATGACCGCCTCAGGCCTGCCAAGCACCTTCGTGCCGGGCCGCAACCTCATCTTCATGACCCTGGCCGCCGCGCAGGCCTACCGCCGTGGCATCAAGCACCTCGTCACCGGCGTGTGCGAAACCGACTTCTCCGGCTACCCGGACTGCCGCGACGACACCATGAAGGCCCTGCAGGTGGCCATCAACCTCGGCATGCAGGCGCGCATGGCCATCGAGACCCCGCTCATGTGGCTGACCAAGGCCGAGACATGGAGCCTGGCCCACAGCCTCGGCGGCGAGGCACTGGTGGAGCTCATCCTGGAGCACACCCACACCTGCTATCAGGGAGAGCGCGGCCAGCGGCACCCCTGGGGACACGGCTGCGGCGCCTGTCCGGCCTGCGAGCTGCGCGCGGCGGGCTGGGAGCAGTACAGAAAGGCGACCTCCGGCGTCCAGAGGGCCTGAGGCCCTCTGGACGCCCCAGTACGCCGAAAGGGCTGTTTC
>NZ_JAVHLD010000070.1 GCF_031082295.1 Humidesulfovibrio sp. | reverse complement strand
CGGCCTGGCGCGAGGCCCGCAGCTCCTGCAGCAGCTCCGCCACCAGGGCCTTGGACGCGGCCTCCAGGGTGGCCAGATTGCGCACCTCGGCCTCCAGCTGCTCCACGCGCCGCCAGGCCAGTTCCTGGGCCTGGGCCAGCGACTCCAGCCGGTCGTCCAGCCCTGCGTCGGCATCCGCCGGAACGGGCTGCCGGACCACAGCGGGCGCGCGCCGGGCCTGCGGATACTGCTTGAACTCCTGGCGCAGCCGCTCCGTGGCCTGCACGACGGTCAGCCCCTCGGCGAAGAGGTCGCGGATGCGGCGGCACACCTCCAGGGACTCCGCGTGCAGCTGCACGGGCTTGCCCTGCCGGGCCACGGGCAGGAACCCCGGAAACTTGCTCCGGTAGCTCTTCACCGTGGTTTCGGAGACGCCGAGCAACCCGGCCAAGTCTCGATGCGTGTACGTCTGCGCGGTCATTCCTGCCCCGTCCGGCCACTGGGCCACGCCGTCATCGGCGCTTATCGATATTGACTGAAATCGCCTGAAAACGACACCTTGTCGCTTATCGATATCGTAGCGATGCCGCCAGGTCAAGGCCTGGTACCGAGCACAAACACACCCCAGGGCACCGCCCGGTCCGGTCAACGATGTGCATGCTTTTTCCCTTGGCGCGGGCCGCACATTCGGGCTATAGCACCCGGAAGCCAACGCCCGGTCCCACACCTCACACCCTTCCCGCCGTGCTCGGCGGGCCGTGGACCGGCCTAGGCACCTGGCCGCCCAGCGCCGCCTCCCCCCACCAATAGAGGGAGATGCCGGCAGCGAGCAGCCCCCAAGGAGCTGGATCACACGTGACCTTCGTGCCCAGCAGGCCGGACACCATAGCGCCCGACGCCTGCATACGCCCCCCTGCGGTCCGGACCGCGCCGACCTCCCGCCTGGCCCTGGCCGTGCTGGCAGGATTGCTGCTGCTGACGCTCAGCGCCTGCGTGCCCGCCACGGTCTCCAGCCTGCGCGCCCCGGCCCTGCGCTACCCCGTTGGCGCGCCCGACCCCATCCTCGCCCAGAACAGCGGGCTTTTGGCCGAACAGCACCTGCCGGAGTCCCAACAGGCCCCGGTGGCCGCGCCGCCCATGCCCAAGCTCGCGCCCGGCCTCCTCGGCCCCGGCGCCGTGCCCTTCCGGCCCAAGGCCCTGGCCGAGGCCCCGCCCAAGGCCACCGA
Organism: Humidesulfovibrio sp.; assembly: GCF_031082295.1. GTDB lineage: Bacteria > Desulfobacterota > Desulfovibrionia > Desulfovibrionales > Desulfovibrionaceae > Humidesulfovibrio. The sequence continues at coordinate 1,677 of NZ_JAVHLD010000070.1, read as the reverse complement.
CATCCCGGAGTTCCCCTCCCTGGATGACCTCGAGGTGGAGGCGCGCCTGGAACGCCTGGCCAAGCTGCCACCCTCCCTGGGCCTGGACGTGGTGCGCACCGGACTGACCCAGAAAGGCCGCCGCTACCGCTGGGGCGGGTCCATCCCAAGCACCGGCTTCGACTGCTCAGGCTTCACCCAATGGACCTTCCAGCAGCACGGCATCACCCTGCCGCGCACCGCCAGGGAGCAGTTCGCCGTGGGCGAGCGCATCAACAAGCACGAACTGCGCGCGGGCGACCTCGTGTTCTACAAGATCAACCGCCGCGGACGCTGGCACGTGGGCATCTACATGGACGACGGCATCTTCGTGCACAGCCCCAGGCGAGGCCGCAGCATCAGCGAAGCCAACATGGGCGACTCCTACTGGACAAAGCGCTACATGGGCGCGCGACGCTATGTGCGCTGAGACGCGCTCCGCCGCACCCTCCGCCTCCCTCTACATCCACGTTCCCTTCTGCCGCTCCAAATGCGGCTACTGCGCCTTCTACTCCCAGCCCCTGCGCGAGGGCATGCTCGACGCCTACCTGACCGTCCTGCTCGACGAGATCGCCCTCTGGGCCGAGCGCCTGGGCCGCCTGAACGTGCCCACCGTCTTCTTCGGCGGCGGCACGCCAAGCCTGCTGCCACCCGACCACCTCGACAGCATCCTCGACGCCCTGCGCCAGCGCTTCGACCTCGCGCCCGACGCCGAAATCACCCTGGAAGCCAACCCGGAATCCGCCACCCTCGACTTCCTCTCCGCCGCGCGGCACCTGGGCGTCAACCGCCTGAGCCTGGGCGTCCAAAGCTTCCGCGACGAGGAACTTGCCCTGCTCGGCAGGCCGCACACCGCCCGCCAGGCCTGGGAGGCCGCCACCAACGCCCGCGGCGCCGGGTTCGGCAACCTCGGCCTCGACCTCATCTGGGGGCTGCCCGCCCAGCGCGAAGGCCAATGGCTCGAATCCCTGCGCCGCGCCGTCGAACTCTCGCCCGAACACCTGTCCTGCTACGGCCTGTCACTCGAACCCGGCACCCCCCTGGCCGAAGCGCCCGAAGACCTCCGCCAGCTGCCGCCCGAACGCGAACTGGCGCGCATGTACGTGCACACCGGGGAGCTCCTCGAAGACGCGGGCTACCTCCAGTACGAGATCTCCAACTACGCCCGGCTGGGACAGGCCTGCCGACACAACCAGCTCTGCTGGGACGGGCGCGACTACTTAGGCCTCGGACCCGCCGCAACCTCCACCCTCGGACACCTGCGGCACACCAACCCGGAATCCCTGCGCGCCTGGACCGAACTCGTGCGCACCCGGCAGATCGGCTTGCACCAACGAGAAACCCTCACCCCGGAAACACGCGCGAAGGAACGACTCATGCTCGCCCTGCGCACCACCAAAGGACTCGACCTGGCCGAATACCGCGCCCTCTCAGGCGTCAACCTGCTCACCAGCCACAAGGCCATCATCCAGGCACTGCGACAAAAAGAACTCATCCGCATCAACCAGGGCCGACTGCGACTCACACGCACCGGCATGCTCGTCTCAAACAGCATCATCCGCGCCCTGGGCTTCGAATAACCACCGACGACGAAACCCAGGAGCGCCGCCAGGGGGCGCCGCCCCCTGGACCCCCGCCAAAGGGCCTGAGGCCCTCTGG
>NZ_JAVHLD010000006.1 GCF_031082295.1 Humidesulfovibrio sp. | reverse complement strand
CCAGGGGCCGGTTCGGGCCGGTCATCCTTCATCGACCACTGCCAGGTGCGCGTGGTGGACATCCCCTCCAACTTCACCTTCACCAAGGCCATGCACGCGGTCATGGACCGGCTCACCGCCACCAACCCAGAGGTGGCCTTCGACCTGCAACTCTCCCTGGACGGCCTGGGCGAGCGGCACGACGCCTCGCGCAAGGTGCCGGGGCTGTTCGCCAAGGCCCAGGAGAGCTTCCGCGCCATGGCGGAGTTGCGGGAACGGCGCCCCAACCTGCGCATCAAAGGCAGCACCCTGTACCTGCCCGACAACGCCGAGCGCCTGGACGAGGTGCTGGCGGAACTGGCCCGCACCTTCGCCTTCGACCGCATGAGCGTGTCCTACCCCCAGATGCTCTTGCCCAGCGGAGGGGATCGGGCCGTGCATGCGGACGCCGCCGCCTACGCCACGCGGGCCGAACGGGCGCTGGCCAAGGCCAGCCCGTGCCGCCGCCGGGCCGACCTCCATGTTGCCGGAATGCTGGCCGTGAAGGGCATGTACCGCCGCCTGCTGCTGGAAGCCTCCTCCGGCGAGAGGAGCACGGGCGGCTACTGCGAGGCCGGGCGGCACATGCTCGTCATCGACCAGGAGGGCCGGGCGTTCCCCTGCGAACCCCTGTGGCACTGCATCGGCAACCTGCGCGAGACCGGCTACGACCCGCGCCCGATCCTGGCCGGGAAATCCTACGAGGACTTCCGCGCCACACGGCTGGGGCCGGGCCAGTGCAACTGCACCTGGTCCTGCGCCATGCACACGGCCATCGCCGTCACGCCGGGCATGCTGCCGGAACTCGCGGTCCGTGGGCTTGGCATCCTGGCCCGGCGCATTGTGGGTGGCGCATGCTGACCCAGGCGCCGCTGCTCAGCATCGTCATCGCGGCGACCCGGGCGGAGGCCCTGGATGCCTGCCTGCGCGGGCTGGAGGCCCAGTCCGGGACACAGCCCTTTGAGGTCTTCGCCGTGGGCGACGTGGAGGGGGTGGACTTCCAGCCGTCTCGCTTCGCCCTGGCCCTGGTCCCCTGCGCTTCGCGTCACGCCAACGTGCGGCGCAACATCGGCATCGCCAGATCGCACGGCGCACTGGTGGGCCTTTTGGACGACGACACCATCCCCGACCCGCACTGGGTGGAGACGGCCCTTGAACTGGCCCCAGACGGAGACACCATCCTCACCGGGCCGGAGCGTCCCGTGGCCCAGGGGGCCCAGGCGCGGCTGGTCTACGCCGTCTCGCGCAGCAAGTTCGGGGCTGGCACCAAGTCCCACGTCAACCAGTGCCGCGAGTCGGTGTGCTGGTACCAGGTGCCGTTCTGCAACTGCGTCATCCCGCGCCGGATATTCGCCCTGACCGGGCCGCTGGCCGAGGACATCCCCTGGGACATGGACGATTTCGAGTTCTGCATGCGCGCCCGCGAGGTGGCACGCTTCGCCAACGAACCCCGCCTGAGCCTCCGCCATGACCGCTACCCGGATTCCGTGCTGGCCCACCTCCGCTACCGCTTCCGGCTGCGCCGCCGCACCGGGGAGAAGCTCGTCTCCCACCCCTGGCTGTATGGCCGCATCCTGCCCGTGCTGACAGTGGCGGCCTTTCCCTGGGCCGCGTTCCTGCTCACGGTGCTGCTCTCTGGGCAGGCGCTTTTCTTCTGGTCCTTCCTGGCCACCTTCTACAGCGCGGGGCTTCTCGGCCACATCCCGGCGGCTTACGGCCACGGCGGCTGGAAGACCGTCCTGCCCTATCTCGGCCTCATGGCCGCCCACCACGTGGTGACGCTGACCGGCGTGTGCCTGGGCACACTCACGGGCCTGCACCGCCACGGACTCAGTGGCGCGGTCGAATTGCTCCAGCAGTTTGGAACTGCCAGCAGGGTGGCGCTTGGGGGCGGCGCTCTGACCGCGCTTGCGCTCTTGCTCGGCGCTTTTGGCCTGGGCCATTGGGAACTGGGGCCGCTCTCCGACAGCCTTGCCCAACTTGTGCTCCATGACGTCTCAGCTGCCGGACTGCTCGGGCTTGGAATTGTCCTGACACTCTTCTCAAAAAGCCTATCGAAACTTTGGCATAGACACGAGGAAATTTTTGTCGCCACCCTTGTGTTGCCATTGCTGGGTATAAGCCTGCTCTTCGTCCTCACGCACCATCCTGGGGACCACGCCATTTTTGCGCACACGTTCTCCTGGAACGACCTATTGCGTCACAACAATGTTTTGCTGGAGTTGGCAGCGCTGGCGGGCACCCTCTCTCTCTTATTGCTTCTGCTTCGGCGTCGCGCCCATGATTTCGCTTTGCGGATGATCGGTGTGAACACAAATGTCGTTGGGCTGTTTTCCCTCCTCTCGGCGCATGGATGACCTCGCTCTAGTGAGAGGGAGGCAGTGGTCATGGACGTTGGTAGAGTCTTGAAATTGTTGACGCCCAGCCGTGGTCTTTGCCTCTCCATGTGGTCTAGGCACGCCCCTCAGGAGGAACCATGAAGACGAAGCATGTATTTTTGACTCTAGCCATTTTCACCATCGCCATCTCCCTTACAGCCTACTGTGTTGCAGATGACTACTTTGAACATCGTGGAAAGCGTGAACACTCAAAAGAAAATGATCACGGGGAGGAGGAGGAACATGGCGGCAGACCCAAGGGGCAAATCGCGGGAGACAACAGCGCCTATGCCGCAGCCTGCGGGAGTTGCCATTGGGCCTATGCCCCTCAACTGCTCCCAAAGAAATCGTGGAAAAACACGCTCGCGTCCCTTGGCGACCACTTCGGAAGCGAAGTAGTGCTTTCAGAACAGCAGAAGAGGGCCGTGTCCGACCACCTGCTGTCAGGCGCGGCGGATGTATCCTCATCAGAGCTTGGCAGAAAGGTGATGCGCAGCCTAGGCGGAGCCTCGCCGTCCAGGGTGGCGGAGGTGCCCTACATCCAGAGGAAACACCGCAAGCTCGCACCGGATGTCTTGGCCAGGAAAGGCGTGGGCGGGCTGGCGAACTGCATCGCCTGCCACCCCGGAGCGGCGGGCCTTGATTTTGACGACGACAGGGTCAGGATTCCAGCCAAATAGGCTTCACCCGAACAAGCTGACATACGCGGAGGAGATTTTATGAATTGCCCCCATTGCAACGTGTCCCTGGTGATGACGGAACGCAGCGGCGTCGAGATCGACTACTGCCCCAAATGCCGGGGAGTCTGGCTCGACCGGGGCGAATTGGACAAAATCATCGAGAGGGCGACCGCCTTGACACCCTCAGCCGCCCCGCAGCCTATTGCCCCACAGGGCTACGCGCCTCAGCAGCAGCCCGTGTACCAGCAGCCCCCTGTCCACCCCCAGTTCGGCCACCACGACGGCCATCACGGTGACAAGCACGGCTCTGGCCACCACAAGAAAAAGTCCATGTTCTCCGAGCTGTTCGACTTTTAGGCCATGAATCAGCCGGGTGGCCAAGGCCAGAACCTGTGCCACCCGGCACACCAACCGCAAAACGCCTTCGGCGACAGGATGACCATGCCCCCCCAGATATTTGACCCCGCACAGGCCACCGGCCTCAGCGAAGCCGAGGCCACCCGACGCCAGCAGACCGAGGGCTTCAACGAATTGCCGCACGGGACCAGACGCGGCGTGTTCACCATCGCCCTGGAGGTCATGCGCGAGCCGATGTTCCTGCTGCTGGTGGCATGCGGCAGCCTGTACCTGCTCATGGGCGAGCTCTCGGACGCGCTGATGCTGCTGGGCTTCGTTTTCGTGGTCATGGGCATCACCATCGTGCAGGAGCGGCGAACCGAGCGGGCCCTGGACGCCCTGCGCGACCTTTCCAGCCCCCGCGCCCTGGTGCTGCGAGACGGGCAGCAGCGGCGCATCGCCGGACGCGAGGTTGTCCGGGGTGATCTGCTCCTGCTCTCGGAGGGCGACCGTGTCCCGGCAGACGCCGTCCTGCGCCAGACACTCAATCTTTATGCAGATGAGTCCTTGCTGACGGGCGAGTCCGTGCCGGTGCGCAAGGCCAGTTCCGAGTCGGCCACGCAAACAGGGAAGCCCGGCGGCGACGACCTGCCTGACGTCTTCTCAGGCTCGCTCATCACCAGGGGGCAGGGTCTGGCCGAGGTGGTGGGCACCGGCATTCGCACGGAGCTTGGCAAGATCGGCAAGGCGCTCCAGACCATCGAGCAGGAGAAGACGCCGCTGCAGGGCGAGACGGGCCGCATGGTCAAGCAGCTGGCCGCCATAGGCCTGGGCCTATGCGTGGTAGTCATTGTGGCCTATGGCGTCTCGCGCGGGAACACAGCGCAAAGCTGGGTGCAGGGCATGCTTGCCGGCATAGCCATGGCTATGGCCGTGCTGCCGGAAGAGTTTCCGGTCATTCTGACCATCTTCCTGGCCCTTGGCGCTTGGCGCATTTCCCGCAGCCGTGTGCTCACGCGACGAATGCCCGCCATTGAGACTCTGGGAGCGGCCACGGTGCTTTGCACGGACAAGACCGGCACCCTCACTCTCAACCAGATGACCGTACGCCAGCTGTGCGCAGACGGCCAGACCTTCGTTGCCAACCCAGGCGCAACCCTACAGGAGCGCTTCCATACGTTGCTGGAGTATGGGGTGCTGGCAAGCAAGAGGGAGGTTTTCGACCCCATGGAGCGCGCCTTGCGGCAACTGGGCGACGAGCACCTGGGCAAGACGGAGCACTGGCACGAGCAATGGACGATGGTGCGCGACTATCCCCTTTCACCCGAGCTGCTGGCCCTTTCCCACGTCTGGCGCGCAGCGGATGGTGAACGTTTCATCGTGGCAGCCAAGGGCGCGCCAGAGGCCATTGCCGAGCTGTGTCACCTGGGGCCGGAACCCATCGCAGCCATGGTCGCCCAGGTGGCCCGCATGGCTGGGCAGGGGCTGCGCGTGCTCGGGGTGGCGCGGGCTCATTGGGCCCAGGCCGCTCTGCCCGGCGACCAGCACGACTTTATTTTCGAGTTCCTCGGCCTCGTGGGCCTGGAGGACCCTATCCGGCCTGCTGTTCCCTCAACGGTCCAGGAATGCTACACGGCCGGCATCCGGGTAATCATGATCACCGGCGACCACCCTGACACGGCACGGAGCATCGCCAGGCAGATCGGGCTGCGCAACGCGGAAGGCGTCATCACGGGGCCGGAGTTGGACGCCATGAGCGACGGTATGCTCACGCGGCGCATCCCCGGCATCGACGTGTTCGCCCGGGTAGTGCCGGAGCAGAAGTTGCGCCTGGTGAATGCGCTCAAGGCCAACGGCGAGATCGTGGCCATGACCGGCGATGGTGTCAACGATGCCCCGGCGCTCAAGGCCGCACACATCGGCATTGCTATGGGCGGCCGCGGTACGGACGTGGCGCGTGAGGCCTCGGCCCTGATCCTGCTGGACGACGACTTCTCCTCCATCGTGCAGGCCATCCGCCTGGGCCGCCGCATCTACGACAACATCAAGAAGGCCGTGGGCTACACCCTGGCCATCCACGTGCCCATCGCGGGGCTATCCATGATACCGGTCTTTCTCTCCGACTGGCCGCTCTTGCTGCTGCCGGTGCACATAGTCTTCTTGGAACTCATCATTGACCCGGCCTGCTCCCTCATCTTCGAGGCCGAAGGCGCGGAAAAGGACATCATGCTCCGTCCCCCGCGCAAACCCGACGAGCGGCTCTTCAACGCGCGGGTGCTGACCATCAGCCTGCTGCAGGGTGGCGCCGTCCTGGCCGGGCTGCTGCTCATGTACTGGGCGGCGGGCGTTCTTGGCCAGCCACAGGAGGACACTCGGCGGTCCTTCGTCTTCGCCACACTGGTGGCGGGTAACCTGGGGCTAATTTTGACCAACCGCTCCTGGGTCCGCAGCATGGCCGCCATGTTCCGGGAACCCAACGCTGCGTTATGGTGGGTGGTGGGCGGTGCAACGGTGATGCTGGTCCTGGTGCTCAATGTCCCGGCGCTTCGCAGCCTGCTTCACCTGGCCGCGCTGCGGCCCCTGGACCTCGGCCTGTGCGTGCTTGCTGGCGTAACAAGCATCGGCTGGTTCGAGGGCTTCAAGCTTTGGCGCGCGAGGCGGCAGCATGTGTGAGGGCAGCGCCCCAGTCCGCATCGGCCTGACAGGAGAATCTGCGTATCAACGCACGGCGCACGATCACAACAAATGGGAGAAAGACATTATGAGGCAACTATTGAGAATTGCACTCACCTGCATGGTTTTGGCGCTGTGTGGCTGCTCAAGCGGAACAGCACCGGAGCAGCCGCAGAAGCTGCCCAGCTTTACGCTTTCACCCAGCGAAAAAGCTGCGCTGGAGGCCTATTGTAAAAACATCCTGAATGTCGAAAGTCTCGCGGACAAGGCCGTCAAGCTGGCCAAAGATGAAGCGATAAATGTCATCAAAGGGGGCGAGGGCTCTATCACGCTGGCGTCCCTCACCGACAAGGCGAAGAATGAAAGCCTGCGCGCCGTAGAATCGCTGGCTCAGGCAAGTATTCCCGAAGCCTTGCCCGCTGAAGTGAAAAACTTACTGAAAGACGGAAAAAGTGATTTGATTGCCGCATATACGGCGCACGCGGAATCATTTGAGGCCATCAAAAGATTTATCGCGGACAAAAGCCCTATGGCGCTGCTTGAGTACCGGAATAAAAGTTCACAGGCACAGGAACTGCTCAGCAGAGCAACCAGTAAGCTGGATCAAGTCATGAGGGCTTCTGAAGCCTCTCAACAACAATAATCCAAACGGTGAATCCGTGGGCTGTCGCCCCCACCGTGTGCACCGCTGTGGGAGCACGCTGACTTGAAAGAGATGGACCTTGCAGACCACTTCGCGAGCACTACTACTTTGCCGGGCAGGGCTCGGTCGGGCTGCGATTCGATCGTCAGCAGTAAAATAACCACCTGAGAAACGGTGCGCAATTATGCGTCGTGATATTTCGCAGTGAGCAGCCTTGAGATGAGGGGCCAGGGCTTTTCTTCTCGGGTGCTACAATTCTTCCCTTGACCGCAAACGGGGGAGGAGAATTTCCCTCTATAGTCGCTGTCCGCGCGGCCAGAGTGCCGAGCCTCTCGACCCCGGACCATGCACGGCATTGACTTGCGTACCCCGGCAGGGCATCAAAATGGCGTCGGCCTCTTCTTCCGGCCGGAAAGGAGCGACCATGTTGCCACTCGGTCCTGCCCCGCGCCTCTGGTTGCGCCTCCTCACCCTTGCCTGCCTTGCCCTGGCGCCCGCATGCGGCAGTGCAGACAAGCAGGCTCCGCAAGCCGCCCCAAGCGTACCCACCGTGCGTGCCACCCTGTACGATGCCCGCGAGTGCCGTAGCCTGCCCGGCGAAGTTCGCTCGCGCAATAGCGTTACCCTCTCCAGCAAGATTTCCGGCACGGTGGTGGAGGTGCTGGCTGCGGAAGGCCAGATCGTGGAAAAGGGCCAGCCCATCCTGCGCATCGACGACTCAGAGATTCGCCAGCGGGTACAGGCCGTTCAGTCCACGGTCCAGCAGGCCGGGCTGGAGCGCCAAGCCCTGGCCGCCCGGCGCGACATGGCCAAGACGAACTTGGAGCGCATGCAGAAGCTCTTCGCCCAACAGGTCATCAGCCGCGATGAACTGGACCGCGCAAGTACCGAATATCAAGCCCTGAAGAAGCAGGAGCAGGCCATGGCCGCCGGGGCCGCCGCAGCCGGGCACCAGGGAGCCGAGGCCAAGAGCCTCATGGGCTACAGCCTGGTCACAGCGCCCTTCCGAGGCGTGCTCTCGCGCCGGTTCGTGGACCAGGGAGCCTTCGTCAACGCAGGGTCGCCCCTGGCCGCCATCGACGACGTACAGGGCGGATACGAGTTGGAGGCCCAGGCCGACGAGAGCCTCATGCCCCAGGTGAGCCAGGGCATGCAGGTGCTGGGACTGGTGCCCTCGGTCTCTCCCGCGCCCTTCATCACGCGGCTGACCTCCGTGGTGGGACGGGTGGACCCGGCCACGCGCACCTTCAAGGTCAAGGCGGCCTACGAGGCAGCCCCGACTTCATCTCCGCCCGCCAACGCCACCGAACCGGTTGCCGCAGCCCAGCCCCATGCCGGGATGTTCGGCAAGGTATGCGTGCCCGTGGCCCGCGCCAAGAAGCTGCTCATCCCCGCCGCCGCAGTGCGTCAGCGTGGCGAGTTGGCCACGGTGCTGGGCGTGGACGAAAAAAACGTACTGCGCCTGCGGCTGGTGAAACTTGGCAGTGCCTACCTCAAGGCCGAGTTGGACGGCCAGTCCTACATCGTGCAGGCCCAGGCCGAGATGCTGAACGACCCGAAGCAGTCCGGAGGTGTGATGCTGGAGGTGCTCTCCGGGCTGGCCGAAGGCGAGATCGTGGCCGCAGGCGGTCCGGACACCTTGCGCGAGGGCGACCGCATCGCCCCGGCGAAGCCCTGAGGCTATTATGAACTCTCCGCAGCAGGCTCCGAATCCCCCGGACCACCATGTCCTGTCCAGGCTCACTGCGGCCTTTGTGGACTCCAAGCTCGTGCCCCTGGTCATCCTGGGGGCGCTGCTGCTGGGCCTGTTTGCCATCGTCAGCACCCCCAGCGAGGAAGAACCCCAGATCATCGTCCCCATGATCGACGTCATGGTGGAGATGCCCGGCGCCACCCCCGCCGAGGTCGAGACACGCGTCGTCGGCCCCATGGAAAAGCTGTTGTGGGAGATTCCGGGCGTTGAGTACGTCTACTCCACGGCCATGGACGGCAAGGCCCTGACCATCGTGCGCTTCGAGGTGGGCCAGGACACCGAGAAGAGCGTGGTCAAGACCTACGCCAAACTCTACCAGCACCTGGATTGGATTCCGCCTGGCTGCTCCCAACCCATCCTCAAGCCCCGCAGCATCGACGACGTCCCCATCCTGGCCGTGAGCTTCCACGGCGAGGACCGCGACGGCAGGACGCTCAGGCAGGTGGCGGCCGAGGCCGCCGAGGCCGTGCGCGCCCTGCCTGGCGTCAGTGAGGTCACGCTCACTGGTGGACGCACCCGTGCCGTCACGGTCGAGGTGGATCCCGACCGTCTGCGCGCCCTGGGCCTGGACGCCCTGGACGTGGCCGAGGCCATCCGCTCGCAGAATCAAGCCGCCCAGAGCGGGGCGCTTACTTCGGGCGGGGCCACCTTCGGCGTGCGCCTGGACAGCTTCCTGTCCAGCGAGGCGGACGTGGCCCGCGTGGTGGTGGCCATGCGTGAGGGCAGGCCCGTGTACCTGGCCGACGTGGCCAACGTGCGCGACGGGTTTGAGGAGCCGCGCGACTACGTGTTCTTCGCCCCCGGCCCCAAGGCCGCAAGCAAGGGCATCGCAGAGGCGCCGGGCCGCCTGCTCCCTGCTGTGACGCTGACCGTGGCCAAGCGGGCGGGCATGAACGCCACCAAGGTCAGCGAGGCGGCCTTGGAACGCATCCAGTCCCTGCGCGGCTTCGCCATCCCTTCCGATGTGCAGGCCACCGTGGTGCGTGACTACGGCCGAACGGCCAAGGACAAGAGCAACGAGTTGCTGGAGCATCTGCTCATTGCGGCGGTGAGCGTGGGGGCCATCGTGGCCATGTTCCTGGGGCTGAGGGCCAGCTACGTGGTCATGGTTGCCGTGCCCGTGACCCTGGCCGTGACCCTGGCGACATATTGGTTCCTGGGCTACACCCTCAACCGGGTTACGCTGTTCGCGCTCATTTTCTGCATCGGCATCCTGGTGGACGACCCCATCGTGGACGTTGAGAACATCGTGCGCCACGTGCGCCTGCCTGGCTCCCAGGGCAGGCCCTTTGTCCAAGTCATTACCGAAGCCGTGAATGAGGTGCGCGCCCCGCTCGTGCTGGCCACCTTCACGGTCATCGCGGCCATCATGCCCATGGGATTCGTTGGAGGCCTCATGGGACCTTACATGCGGCCCATGCCCGTGGGCGCCAGCGTGGCCATGCTGCTCTCCATGGCCGTGGCCTTTGTCATCACGCCCTGGACATCGCTCAAGCTGCTCAAGCCCGCCGGAAACAGCGAGCACGAGACCCACGATGACCGCTTCACCCAGATGTACCGCCGCACCATGCGCAGGCTCATCACCGAGCCGGGCTACCGCCGCAAATTTCTGCTCTCGGTGGGCGGGCTGCTCGCGGGGGCGGTGCTGTTCTTCCCGCTTAAGCTGGTGCTGGTGAAGATGCTGCCCTTTGACAACAAGGCCGAGTTCGAAATCGTGGTGGACATGCCACAGGGCACGCCGCTGGAGGGCACCCTCTCGGCGGCGGAGCAGCTCTCCCGAGTCGCCCTGGACCAGCCGGAGGTCACCGACGCACAACTCTACGCGGGCTGCGCCGCGCCATTCTCCTTCAACGGGCTGGTGCGCCACTACTACCTGCGTCAGAACCCGGAGCAGGGCGAAATCCAGGTCAATCTGGTGCCGCGCGGCAAGCGCAGCGCCTCCAGCCACGAAATCGCCAAGCGCGTGCGCGAGGCCATGCTGCCTACGGCCAGCAAGCTCGGTGCCCGCATCAAGGTGGTGGAGGTGCCGCCGGGGCCTCCGGTGCTCCAAACCTTGGTGGCCGAGATCTACGGACCGACGCGGGAAGGCCGCGAGCGCGTGGCCAGGCAGGTGAAGGAGGTCTTCGCCTCCACGCCGAATGTGGTGGACGTGGACTGGTTCGTGGACGACCCCAGGCCGGAGACGCGCATCCGCGTGCAGACCGACAAGGCCCTTAAGAACGGCGTGGACCCGGACCGGGCGCGACTGGTGGTCTCGGCCAGCCTTGGCGGCGAGAAGGCCGGACTGCTTCACGATCCCACCACGCGCGAGGACGTGCCCATCGTGGTGCGCCTGCCGCTGTCGCGCCGAGCATCGGCCTCGGAACTGGCGGCCGTGCCGGTGCGCGGGGGGCTTGCGCCCGGAGGAAAGGCCGTGTCCCTGGATCAGGTGGCCACCCTGGAGCAGGCCGCCACGCCGGGGGCCATCTACCACAAGAACATGCTGCCCGTGGTCTACGTCACCGGCGACATGGCCGGACGCGAGGAAAGCCCTGTGTACGGCATGGCGCGCATGGACACGGCCCTGGACGAGCTGGCCGCCAAGGGCCAGGGCGCGTGGCAGACCTCGGCCTCCGACAGGCGCGAGCTGCCGCGCCTGCGCACCGGCATGCCCTTTTCCAGCGCCGACTTCAGCATGAAGTGGGACGGCGAGTGGCAGATCACCTACGAGGTCTTCCGCGACATGGGCCTGGCCTTCGGCGTGGTCATGATCCTCATCTACATCCTGGTGGTGGGCTGGTTCGGCTCCTACACCACGCCCATCGCCATCATGTCGCCCATCCCGCTCTCGCTCATCGGCATCATCCCGGCGCACGCCCTCTCCGGCTCGTTCTTCACTGCCACCAGCATGATCGGCTTCATCGCCGGGGCGGGCATCGTGGTGCGCAACTCCATCATCCTCGTGGACTTCATTAACCTTCGGCGCTCGGAGGGCCACAGCCTGGAGGACTCGGTCATCGAGGCCGGGGCGGTGCGCTTCCGGCCCATGCTGCTCACCGCCATCAGCGTGGTGGCCGGGGCCTTCGTCATCCTGTTCGACCCCATCTTCCAGGGACTGGCCCTCTCGCTTCTGGCCGGAGAAGTGGCGGCCACGCTGTTCTCGCGCATGGTGGTGCCGGTGATGTACTACCTGGACCAGCGCAGGAGCGACCATGCGGCCTAGGGCGCGCCTGTTCGGAATCGCCCTGGCGCTGCTTGCGGTCTGGGCCGCAGTGCCCGCATCGGCGCAGCCCCCTCGGCCCCTGGTCTTGGTGCTGGGTGACAGCGTCACCGCAGGCTACGGCCTGCCTGCCGAGCGGGCCTTCCCGGCTGTGCTGCAAGGACTGCTGGCCGGGGCCGGGCATCCGTCCGAGGTCGTCAATGCGGGGCTCAGCGGCGACACCACCGCAGGCGGCTTGGCTCGCCTGCCCGACCTCTACCCACCGCAAGCTTCACGCGCCCCGGACCTGCTCATCGTCGAACTAGGAGCCAACGACGCGATCCAGCGGCTTGCACTGGAAAGGGTGGAAGCCAACCTGGACTCCGTTTTGGTTTTTGCGCGCAAGCGGGGCTCGCGCATCCTGCTGACGGGAATCGGGGCCGGGATCAAACGCACGGACGCCTACCGGACGGCCTTCGAGGGCATCTACCGGCGCCTGGCGGAAAAGCATGGCGTGGCGTACTATCCGCGCATCGGCGACGGCGTGCGCGGCGACCCGCGCTACGTCCAGGCCGACGGCGCGCATCCCAATGCCGAGGGCGCACGAATCATCGCGGACCGGCTGCTGCCATTCGTGCTGCGCTTGCTGCAGGACGAACAGCCTGTTCGGTAGTGAATAGATTTGGGAGCCCTGGCAGTTCGAGACGGTTTTTCAAGTCTAACATGCCTAAAATAAATAATATTTAATCAATCCATTGACCGGGGTCCAGGGGCAGTGCCCCTGGCCGCCGGAGGCATCCCAGGCTACGGGCTCCGGCTCTGGCTCAGCCCAGTCGGCTTTTGGTCCAGGCCACGATCTCCATGGCTGGCATGGCGCCGGACACGCGGTCGACTTCCCGGCCGGCGCGGAAGAGCGCCAGGGTGGGGATGGACTGGACATGAAAGCGCGAGCCGAGGTTCTGGTGTTGCTGGGTATCGACCTTGCCGAGGCGCACGGCGGGTCCGAGCAGCCGCGCGGCCTCATCGAAGGCGGGCGCCATCATTTTGCAGGGTCCGCACCAGGGCGCCCAGAAGTCGACCAGCAGGGGCAGCTCGTCCTTGGCAAGCAGGCGGTCGAGCAGGGGCGCGTCCAGGTGCAGGACGCCGGTGGCGGCCAGGGGTTTGGCGCATTTGCCGCACACGGCTTGGCCGATGCGGCTGTCGTCGGCACGGTTCACGGCGTGGCAATTGGGGCAGACGAGGTGTTTCATACGGCAAGGATAACCACGCCCGATCAGGGCGCAAGGGGCTGGGCGGGGTTGGTCCAAGTCTATTCCGGCTTGATGGCGCTGCGCACATGGTGTAGCAGAATAGAAACCCTGATGAGCGAGGTCCATTATGCGCGAGATTCCCTTAGAGCCAAGCGCCGCAGATATCATTACGAAAATGCGCAACATCCCGGCCCTGGCCCCCCTCGGGGACAAGCTGCTGACCGAGGTGGTGGGGCTGTCCAGGCTGCGCAAGTATGCCAAGGATGAGGTCATCATCGAGGAGGGCGCGCAGGACTCCTGGCTGTATTTCCTGGTGCTGGGCGAGCTCTCGGTGGAGCACCAGGGCGTTGTGGTGCACACGCTCAAGGCTTTCGGCGAGATGTTCGGCGAGATGGGGCTCATTGACGGCAGCCCGCGCTCGGCCACGGTCAAGGCCGTCGCCTCGTCGGTCTGCCTGGCCCTGGACGCCGCCCTCTTCAGCAAGCTTGAGCCTGCGGACCGCGCCGCCCTGAAGGCCGCCTTGAACGAGATCATCCTGGCGCACATGGCCGAGCGCCTGCGCGAAATGGACCGCAAGCTCGCCGAGCGCGGCCCCGCGTAGCACAGCGGGCGTCGTCCTGAAGCCGGCGGCTAGCCCGCGTATTCGTCGGAATCGAGCAGGATGGTCACCGGCCCCCAGTTCACGAAATCAAGCAGCATCTCCGCGCCGAACACGCCCTGGGCGAAGTCCCCGGGCGTTTGGGCGGCCAGGTCCGTGGCCAGGCGCTCGAACAGGGCGCGGGCCACGTCCGGTGGTGCGGCGTCGGTGAAGCTGGGGCGGCGGCCCCGGCGGGTATCGGCGTAGAGGGTGAACTGCGAGACGAGCAGCAGCCCGCCGCCGGTGTCTGCGAGGCTCAGGTTCAGCTTGCCCGCGTCGTCCGGGAAGATGCGCAGCTCCAGGAGCTTGGCGCACAGGGTGTTCCAAAGCCGCGTGCCGGGGAGCGCCAGGGTGTCGGCCTTGCCGAAGCCCGCCAGTGCCAGCAGCCCCTGGCCGATCTGACCCACGCTCCGGCCTTCCACTTCCACCCGCGCGCGGCTCACCCGCTGGACGAGCAGGCGCATCAATCCTCCTGGCTGTCTTCGAAGTAGGTGGCGCGCGAGGTGCCCTTTTCGGACACGCTGACGCTCACGAGGCGCGCGTTCGGGGCGGCCACCACGAGCCTGTCGCGGATCTCGTTGAAGAGGTGCCGGGCCAGGTTCTCGCTGGAGGGGTTCCGTTCGGCAAAGGCGGGCAGGTCGTTCAGGTGGCTGTGGTCCAGGGTGCCCACGGCCTCTCGCGTCAGACGCTTGAGCTCGCCGAAGTCCACCAGGATCTCCACGGCCGGGTCGAGCCTGTCGCCTTCCACCTCGACGGTGACGCCGAAGTTGTGTCCGTGCAGGTGCTCGCACTTGCCGTTGTAGTTGCGCAACTGGTGCGAGGCACAGAAGGCCTCGTCCACTGTGAGCCGCCATTTTCCGGCCATATGTATCCTCCCCGGCCGCCTGGGCCTGCGCGTGCGATGTGTCTGGAGGATATTGGCGCGCCAGGGGGTTTTGTCAACCCGGAAGCGGCGACGAGGAAGCGAGCGCAGGCTTGCCGGAGCGGGTGGAAAACGCTCGCCGCAGCGGGTGGCCGTTCACCAACGCCAGCCCGCCGTTCCCCGGATTTGCATTGAGACTTGACCCGCGCGGTGCCTAGACTGGAGCATGGACGAGCCCGTGCACCCCCAGGCAGCAGCGCAAGCAAGCCCCGCTCAGGCCAAGTCGACTCCCCTGGTCGTCATGTCCACGGGCTGCCTGTTCCACCTGCCCCTGCCGCAGATCGCGGCCATCGCCCAGGCGTCGGGGTTCGCCGGGCTGGACCTTGTCATGGGCTCGCCCAGAATTGCCCCCGGCTCGGAGATCGACGCCGCCCACGCCCTCTGCCCCGTGCGGGTGGTGCACGCGCCCTTCCGCAACTGGAGCGCCTGGGGCGGGCATCTGGACGCCTGGCGCGCGGCGGTGGACCTCGCCGGAGGGCTGGTTGGCGCGGCCAACGGCCAAAGCGTCCACGTGACCCTGCACCCGCCCGCCGGAACCCTGCGCGACGCCATCCAGACCCGCTGGTTCTCCCGCGCCGTGGAGCTGCCGAGACTGCTGGGCGCGGCTCCGGGCGTCGGCCTGTCGCTGGAGAACCTGCCCTGGGCAGGAAGCGGCGGGCTGTTCGGCAAGGACAGTTTCGCGGAGCTGGTGGCCGACTGCCTGGCCAAGGACCTGGGCCTGACCCTGGATGTCTGCCACCTGGGGGTGTCCGGGCGCGATCTCTTCACCGACATGGCCAAGATACCGGCCGGGCTCTTGCGGCATGTGCATTTTTCCGACGCCCTGGGCTACACCGAGCACCTGCCGCCCGGCCGGGGCGCCCTGCCCCTGGGACCTTTCCTGGCCGAGCTCGGCGGGGCGGGCGTCGGCGGGGAGCCTTTCGCAGGCACCATTTCCCTGGAGCTCGACCCCTCGCAACTGCCCGACATCCAGCCCGGCGGCGATCCGGCGGACGTTGTGCGCGCCCTGGCGCCCCTGCGCCAAGGCATGGAGAGCGCCCTGGCGGGCGATCCGCCCCCGGCCTGGCAGGGCCGCGAACAGGCCGCCCGCGCGCCGGAAAACATGGCAGCCTTCGGCTAGCCGCATCCCCCCCCAGGCGGCTCCGCGCCCATGTCCTGAAAGAGCGGTCGCGCGCTTGCCGCCACGGCCCATCCACGCTACATCAATCAGGCGGCACCCCAACACACGCCACCAATCGCCAAGGAGCGCTCATGCGCCAGAACACCCTCGATGGCCTGACATCCGGCCTGGCATCCGGCCTCGCTCCCTCCCTCGGACAGCGCCAGCAGACCGAGGCCGACCGCTACGCCCACGGCGGCAACGTGTACAAGCTCGCCGAGCGAGCGGGCATCGACCCCGGCAAGCTCGTGGACTTCTCCGCCAGCATCAACCCCCTTGGCCCCCCGCCCTGGCTGGCGGAAGAGATCGCCAGCGCCCTGGTCGACGTGGTCCACTACCCGGACCCCGAGGCGGCGGACCTGACCCTGGCCGCCTGCGAGCGCTACAAGGTCTGGCCCACCCAGGCGTGCGCCGGAAACGGCGCCTCCGAGCTGCTGCCCGCCGTGTGCAACCTGGCGGCGCGCATGGGCTTCAAGCGGGCCATCATCCCGGTGCCCGCCTACGTGGACGTGGACCGCTGCTGCCGCCTGGCGGGCCTGAACGTGGAACAGCTGGCCTGCCACGCCCAGGACGGCTTCGCGCCGGATCTGGAACGCCTGGCCAGCATGCTGTCCGCGCCCGCCGTGGTCATGCTCACCAGCCCCAACAACCCCACCGGCGTCTGCATCCCGGCGCGCCACGTGCGCGACCTGGCCAAGGCCTTCCCCAAATGCCTGTTCGTGGTGGACGAGAGCTTCGCCGACTTCGTGCCCGACATCGAAAACGAGGGCACGGGCCGCGAGCCCGACGGCGCGGGCGGCATGGGGCGGCTGGTGCGCCTGCGGCCGGACAACGTCATCGTCCTTTCATCGTTGACGAAATTTTATGCCCTGCCCGGCCTGCGCCTGGGGCTGTGCTTCGCCGCGCCGGAAACAATCCTGCGCCTGCGCCGCCGCCTGCCCACCTGGAACGTGGGCACCCTGGCCCAGCGCGTCGGCGCGCGCTGCCTGCGCGACCTGGAATACCAGGAGCGCACCGTGCGCGAGGTGGCCGCCCTGCGCCAAAAGCTGGCCTCAGAGCTGCGCGAGATACCCGGCCTGCGCGTGTTCCCCGGCAACGCCAACTTCCTGCTCTGCCGCCTGGACCGCGTGGGCATGACCGCGAAGCCGCTGTTCGAGCGCCTGCTGTCCGAGGGGCTGGCCATCCGCCTCTGCGCCAACTTCGAAGGCCTGGACGACAGCTACTTCCGCATCGCCGTGCGCACAGCGGACGAAAACGCCCGGCTGGTGGACGCCCTGGGGCGCTTCTCCGGCACCGTCAAGGCGCCAACCCTTGTGAAGACCCGGAAGGTTCCCGCCGTGATGGTGCAGGGCACCTGCTCCAACGCCGGCAAAAGCGTGCTCGCCGCCGGCCTGTGCCGCATCTTCCTGGAAGACGGCTTCGACGTGGCGCCCTTCAAGGCCCAGAACATGTCCAACAACTCCGCCGTCACCCCGGACGGACGCGAGATCGGCCGCGCCCAGGCCACCCAGGCCCAGGCCTGCCGCCTGACGCCCGACGCCCGCATGAACCCCGTGCTGCTGAAGCCCACCGGCGACACCGGCTCCCAGGTGGTTGTCCTGGGCCGCGCCGTGGGCCAGATGAGCGTGCGCCAGTACTACGACTACAAGCCCGAGGCCTGGCGCGCCGCCACGCAGGCCTACGACTCCCTCGCCGCCGAGCACGGGCTCATGGTGCTGGAGGGTGCGGGCTCCCCCGCCGAGGTCAACCTCAAGTCCCAGGACATTGTGAACATGGCCATGGCCCGGCACGCCGAAGCCAAGGTGCTCCTCGTGGGCGACATCGACCGCGGCGGCGTCTTCGCGGCCCTGTCCGGCACGTTCGACATCCTCGACCCCGAGGAACGCGCCCTGGTGGCCGGGCACGTGCTCAACAAGTTCCGCGGCGACGCCAGCATCCTCGCGCCCGCCCTGGACTTCCTCTACCGCCGCACCGGCAGGCCCGTGCTCGGCGTGGTGCCCTTTTTGCCGGAACTGAACCTGCCCGAGGAGGACTCCCTCGGCATCCGCAACACCGCCTCGGCCCAAGCCGACAAGCGGCCGGACGCGCTGGACATCGCCGTCGTGGTCCCGCAGCGCATCTCCAACTTCAACGACCTGGACCCCCTGGCCGCGGAGCCGGACGTGCGCCTGCGCCTCGTGCGCGACGTGCGCGAACTCGCCCTCGACGGCCACGCGCCCGACGCCGTCATCCTGCCCGGCAGCAAGAACACCATCGAGGACATGCGCTTCTTGCGCGGCGCAGGCTTTGCCGCCGCCCTGCGCGGACTTCCGGAAACCACCCGCGTCGTCGGCATCTGCGCGGGCCTGCAAATGCTCGGCCTGCGCGTGGACGACCCCCTCGGCCTGGAATCCACACAGAAAACCGCCGACGGCTTCGCCCTGCTGCCGCTCGCCACCACCCTTGAACGCGACAAGACCCTCACGCGAATGAGCGCCACCTGCCTGCGCACCGGCAAAACCCTCACCGGCTACGAAATCCACCACGGCCAGACCGAAATCGTCGACACGGCCGGGCAGCGCACCATCACCCTGGCCCAAAACGCCGCAGGCCAGCCCCTGAGCTTCGGACTCGACAGCCCGCCCGAGGCGCTGCCCAGAATATGGGGAACCTACCTGCACGGCGTGTTCGACGAGGACGAGTTCCGCAGAGCCTTCCTCGACGACCTGCGACGCGCCAAAGGACTCGACCCCCTGCGCGAACCGCAGACTCGCTTCGGGCTGGAGCCGGACCTGGAACGCCTCGCCGCCAGCTTGCGCCAGCACCTCGACATGAAACGCGTCTACCAAACCCTCGGCCTCAGCCGACCCGGCGGACTGCTGGGGTAACAGCCCGGGATGCCCCGGCGGCCAGGGTCCGGGAGCCTGGGGTGCCTCCGGCGGTCTGGGCTTATTGCTCCAGCATGGCCAGGAGTCGCGGCAGCACGGCTTCCGGGGCGAGGTCGGTGAGGCATTTTATGTTCAGGTGGCAGCCGGTTTCGTTGCAGGGCTGGCAGGGCAGGCCCAGGCTGATGTCTTCGTGTCCCGGGCCGGGGAAGGTCCAGGCGTTGCTGGTGGAGCCGCGCACGGTAAGGGTGGGCGTATCGACGGCCACGGCGAAGTGCCGGGGCGAGGAGCAGTTGCCCAGGTGCAGGTGCGCGCAGGACTGAACGGCCGCCATCTGGCGCAGGGAGAGCATTTGTTCAGGCAGGATGAGGCTGCCCGCGTCCAGGCCGGAGGCCAGGGCGAGTTGCCGCACCTCGGCCACGAGCTGTTCCTCGCCGGGGCCGAACAGCAGCAGGAAGCGCAGGTCCGGGCGGACGCTTGCGGCCAGCGCCATGAGGCGGCCGTAGTGGGCGGCGGGCCACAGGCGCGTGCCGCGGCGGTGGGTGGCGTCCACGGTGACGAGGGTGTGCTCGGGCAGGATTCCCCAGCCGTGCAGCAGGCCTGCGGCCTCGGTCTTCTCGGCGTCGGTGAGGTACAGGCGCGGCGGGTCGTTGTTCCAGGCGATGCCGAAGGCGTGCATGAGGACCCCGGCCTTGCACTTGGCGGCGTATGGCCCGCTCACGGGCGCCCAGTGTGTGTAAAAGGGCCGGTTGTACCAGGCTGGCGGGTAGGAGAGCTTCACGCGCGCGTCGGACAGCATGAGCACCCAGCGGATGCGCGGCAGCTGCTGGAAGTCGACGATGAGGTCGTAGCGGCCACGGCCGCCGCCAGTGCCCACATGGCGATAGAACTTCAGGCTGTCCGCGAGGCCGAGCTTGCGGTCCAGCGCCCAGACGTGCGCCACTTCGGGGTTGTTTTCAAGCACGGGCGCGCACTTCTTCTCGGTCAGCACGTCGATCTCGGCATCGGGAAAGCGGCTCTTCAGCAGGTGGATGCTGGGGGTCAAGAGCAGCACGTCGCCGATCTGCCGGAGCTGGCAGCACAGGATGCGCTTGGGGTTCAGGCCGCTCAGGCCGTCGATGCGGTAGGAGGTCGGGCTGGGCATGGCTTAATCCGGGCTGGCGCAGCCGTACTGCATCTCGTACAGGCGCTGGTAGATCTCGCAACGGGTGAGCAGCGCCGCGTGCGGCCCCTGGTCGATGATGCGGCCGTTGTCCATGACCACGATGCGGTCGGCGGTGAGGATGGTGGACAGCCGATGGGCGATGACCACGCTGGTGCGCGAGAGCATGAGGTTTTCCAGCGCCAGCTGCACTATGCGCTCGCTCTCCGTGTCCAGGGCGCTGGTTGCCTCGTCGAGGACCAGGAGCGGCGGATTCTTCAGGATGGCGCGGGCGATGGTGAGGCGCTGCTTCTGCCCGCCGGAAAGCTTGACCCCGCGCTCGCCCACCATGGTCTCGTATCCCTCGGGCAGCTCAAGGATGAAGTCGTGGGCGTAGGCGGCCTTGGCGGCGGCCTGAATCTCTTCGGGGCTGTAGTCGCGCGTGGCGCCGTAGGCGATGTTCTCGGCCACGGTGGCGTTGAACAGAAAGGTGTCCTGGGCCACCATGCCCGTGGCGCGGCGCAGGCTCTTCAGGTCGTACTCCTTGAGCGGGTGGCCGTTCAAGGTGATGCGCCCTTCCTGGGGATCGAAAAAGCGCGGCAGCAGGTTGGCCAGGGTGGACTTGCCCGAGCCGCTGGCGCCGACGATGGCCACGCGCTCCCCGGCCTTGACCACCAGGTCCAGGTTTTCCAGAGCCGGACGCGGCGTGCCGTCGTAGCTGAAGGTCACGTTTTCAAAGGCCAGTTCGCGGAAAGGCTCGTCGAGCGTCCTTTCGCCACCCTTCTCGCTCACCAGTGCGGACATGTCCATGATCTCGAACACGCGCTCGGCCCCGGTGAGGGCCATCTGCAGGTCGATGTTGCTGGCGTTGATGCGCTTGATGGGCTCGTACAAGAGCGCCAGGGAGGTGAGGAACGAGAGCAGCGCGCCGGAGGTCAAGTCGCCGTTGATGACGCGGGTGCCGCCATACCAGAGCACCAGCCCGGCGGCGAAGGAGCCGATGATCTCCATGATGCGCGAGGACTGCTCGGTTGCGCGGATCTGCTTGCGCGCCACCTCGACGTTTTTATGCGTCTCGCCATCAAAACGCTTCGACTCGCGCGACTCCGTTGCAAAGCCCTTGATGACTTTGATGCCGGACAGGCCCTCCTGGATGAGCACCGAAACATCCGACACGGTGGACTGGGCCATGCGCGACAGCTTGCGCAGCCGCTTGCTGAAGGTGATGAACGGGTACAGGGCCGCGGGCATGACCAGCACGCCCCAAAAGGCCAGTTGCCAGTCCAGATAGAAGACATAGAAGGTCAGGCCGATGACTGAGAAGACCTCGCGGATGAGCATGATGAGCGAAGGCAGGCTTGAGCGCACCAGCCCGACGTCGTTCAGGATGCGGCTCATGAGCATGCCCACCTGGGTGTCGTTGAAAAAGCTCATGGGCAGGCACATGATGCGGCCGTAGAGATCCTTGCGGATGTCATTGATGGCGTAAAGACCGGCCGTGTTCATGTAGTAGACTTGGATGAAGCGGAACACGCCCTTCAGGGTCATGAGCCCGATGACGCCAAGGGTGACCATCTGCAGCGCCAGCATGTCCTTCTTGATGAGCACGTCGTCCACGGCAAGCTTGACCAGCCAGGCCGAGGCCGCAGCACATGGCGCCACCACCAGCATGCCCATCACGCCAAGCATGATGCGCTTCTTGTACGGCAGAAAATAGCCCAGGCTGCGCTTCATCAAGCGCAAGGAGTGTTGGACCCCGCTCGTCTTCCGCTCGCTCAATTCATTCTCCCTGTTAGCCGACCGCCAAAGCCGACGGTCGGCCCCGTATACCCGCACATGGCAGGTCCTGGCAAGGCGCCAGGGACGAGGGAAGCCTGTTGCGATAGAGCTACGGGGATGGAGCTTCAGGCCAGGGCTACCAGACCTTCCAACCGGCCTGGCCTGTTTCCCAGAGCTTGTTCAGATACTCGGTGTCGCGCAGGGTATCCATGCAGGCCCAGAAGCCTGGATGGCGGTAGACCATGAGCTCACCCTCCTCGGCCAGGCGTTCCAGCGGGCCGTACTCCAGGTCGCAGGAATCGTCCACGCTCAGACGCTCGAAGATGGCACGGTTTAGACACATGTATCCGCCGTTAATGATGCGGGCGCCCATGCCTTTTGGCTTCTCATGGAAACAGGTAACGTTGTCGCCCTCGATCTTCAGCTCGCCGAAGCGCGAGGCCGGATTCACGCCGGTGATGGTGACCATCTTCCCATGAGACTTGTGGAAGGCGATAAGCTTGGCCAGATCCACATTGGCCACGCCGTCGCCGTAGGTCAAAAGAAAGGTGTCTCCCTGGATGTACTTTTCCAGTTTCTTGAGCCGCGCGCCCTTGAGCGCCTGCTGGCCGGTATCGGCGAGGGTGATCTTCCAGCCACACTCTTCGTGACAGGAGTGCAGTTGGGCATTGAGCGGCTTGCCCAGCTCGATGGTGATGTCGTTGTTCATCGCCTCGTAATTGAGGAAGTAGTCCTTGATCATTTCGCCCTTATAGCCGAGGGCCAAAACAAAATTACTATGCCCCTGGGACGCAAACGTTTTCATGATGTGCCAAAGAATGGGCCGAGTGCCTATGCCGACCATGGGCTTCGGGCGGAACTCGGTTTCTTCGCGCAGGCGGGTGCCCAGGCCCCCGCAGAGGATGACGACTTCCATGTGCTGCTCCTTCCGGTTCCTATCAGCGCCCGGTGCGGGCGTGGAGAATGTCAAAGAGTGTCGTGCAGACGCGCTCTGCCTTGGCTTCGGTCATGTCCAGGCCGCAGGGCAGGTTCAGACCCCAAGGAGCGAGTGCATAAGACTCCGTGTTGCGCTTGGCTGCCAGGCGGCCCTGCTCCGTCTCGGCATAGGCCGGGATGGAAGAGAGCGGGCTGAAGAAAGGCCGCGTGTCGATGTTGCGCTCCTTGAACAGGCGCATCAGCTCCGCCTTGGGCAGGCCCAGGCTCGCATCCAGGACCACGGTGACCATCCAGTATGAATTGAGCACACCTTCGGGCTCGGCGTTGAGCGTAAGCCCCGGCACGCCGCCCAGTCGCTTCGAATACCAGGAGAAGATCTTGCGTTTTTTGGCGATGAGCTCCTCAATGCGCTCGATCTGGCCCAGGCCGAAGGCCGCCTGGAGCGCGCTCATCTTGTACTTGAAGGCCACCTCTGCATTGACAAAGGACACATCGCCGGGAATGCGGCCATGGTCCCGCAAAAATTGAACGCGCGCAAAGAGCTTCTCGTCCCCGGTGACGAGCATGCCGCCCTCGCCGGTGGTCATGGTCTTGGAACCGTGGAAGCTGAACACTCCGGTGCGCCCCAGGCTGCCGGCTTTGAGACCCCGCCATTGGCTGCCCAGCGCCTCGGCGGCGTCCTCGATGACGGGAATCCCAAAAGCTTCTGCAACCGCCAGGATGGCATCGTAGTCGGGCAGGCCACCGTACAGGTCGACCGGGATAACCGCTTTTGTGCGCGGCGTGATGCAGGAGGCGAAGGATTCCGCGCTGAGACACCATGTGTCCGGGTCCACGTCTGCGAAAACCGGAGTGGCACCTACGTAGCTGATGGGGGCGGCAGAGGCGATCCAGGTCAAGTCCGGCACGATGACTTCATCACCAGGGCCCACGCCGAGGGCCGCCAGGGACAGATGCAGCCCGGACGTGCAGGAGGGCAGGCTGGCGGCAAAGGGCACGCCCACGTAGTCGGCAAAGGCCTTCTCAAAACGGGAGTTGAACACCCCGGCCTTGTCGAACCAGGCGGTGCGGGCGGCCTCGGCCACGTATTGTATCTCAAGGTCTGTCACCGAAGGTCCGGAGACATAAATGCGTTCGCTCTTATCGGCGCTCATGAGCGGAGTTCCTCCCTGCGTCAAGCGCGTATAACCTAGTTGTCGCACCCGCCCCTGTCAATCGAGGACCTTGCCGCCCACAGCCACCAGACGCACAGCAGCACGCCCACAGCCAAGCCCTTCAGCAGGGCGTAGGTCATGGGACGGTGGCTGGCAATAGGTTCCCGGAGCACACGCGACAGGAAAAAGACCACTGACCACAGGGTCACCAGGACGCCGCCGGACAGGAGGGCTACTCGGGCTGGAGCGGGTTGTTCAGCAACAGCGGAAGCAGGCGGACTGTCGGTCTTGAGCTGGTGCTGGGACGCGGCCAGACGCGGCGAGAGCGCCAGCCCAAGCATGAGCAGAAGCCCGGTCAAGCTCGCAAGATGCATCCAACCCACCATGGGATTACGGTAGGCCAGTTCCACGCGGTGCTCGCCCGGACCAGGTATTGCCACGGCCTGGAAGGCCATGTTTGCCCGCAGCACGGGCGTTGCGGCCCCATCAACGCGAGCGAACCAGCCCTTGTCCCAGCAGTTGCTTACAAGCAGATGCCCTGCGTTCTCAGCTCGCACCTGCACCACCAGTTCGTCCGGCGTGCTGGCGAGCACTTTGGCTTCACCGCCGTTCAGGCTGGAGGGAGGACTGAAAAGGTTGGCGCCGGGAACGTCTGCGGCGGCAAAAAACGCTCGACGGCGCAGGCCATCCATATCCTGCGCCAACAGAGCGTGCTCGACTGCGTCCTGGGAGTCCAGCACTACCGCCTCGGAGGTGAAATAGGCGCGCGGCAAGGCTCCGTCGAGGTGGTAAATCCACAGAGGCAAGGAGTAGAACCGCTCCAGCGCTCCGCCTCGGAATGCCTCTGGAACAAAATCCGGCAGCCCGCCGCCGACAACGACCTGCGGCGGCGGGCCATACGCCTCAAGTCCGGCCACTGGTTTGCTGGAGATAAGGTGCGTGACGTTCATTGCGAGTAGCAGCGGCATGTTCCATTCCGTGGCGGCCAGGGGGCGGCCAGCGTTGGTGACCACGTCGCGCCGAACGGTCATGGAATCCCTGGGCCGCGAGAGATAGAGTTCAATGTGTCGGGCCTCCTGCTGGAATCGCTCCTGCGGATTATTTGCCCACTGCGGCTGGTTCACAGCCAGCACATAGCGTTTATAATCCTTGTTAAACAGAACCTTCTTTTCGCCAACGGTTACAAGTCCGTTGCTCATTGCCACGGCAGGCGCCAGGTCCAGGCAGCCAACGCGGGAGGGAGCGCTCTGCCCGGTGGCGAGAGCAGAAAGCTCAGGCACGTTCCCGAAGGCACGCACGTACGGCACATGGCTGTAGTCCACCAGGAGTTGTGCCATGGTCATCATGCCCGCACCAACCAAGCCCGTCATCGAAATGGCCATGGCTACGGCCATCGTGCTCTTCCGGCGCGGGAAGCCTCCTCCCAGGCACAGTGCCAGAGTTCCAAGCCCCGCGGCCATCATGAATGCTGTGCGCAAGCCCGTGTCCGCACCGGCCCAGGGCAGGGTAATCCCAAAGGCCAACAGGACCATCCAAAGCGGGGGCATCCGGCCCTCGGAGCGCATGTGCTCCAGAGCCAGGGCCACGAAAAGAGGGAAGCTGAAAGAAACGACCTGACGGAAATTATAGAGGTCAACCTTTTCCAGGAACGTGCCGTGGAACATGGAGCTGAAAGGCGACAGCGCGAAGAGGTAAATTCCATGAAAAATCAGTGCTATGAACAGCCCTCGACGAGCCTGTCGGGAGCGCGCGGCCACGGGCAGGCCGAGCAGCAGCAGGCCCAGGCCGATGGAGTCATTGGGCTGATCCTTTAACGCCAGGCCTATTGACTTGAGGGCTGGCAGCAATCCATCGTAGACCTTCTCCGCATAGACTCGGTTAATGTTCGGCAGATAGTCAAGGAGCTGCTGGAATAGCGGCAAATAGATCAGGGCATAAGCCGTCCAGAGCAGCACCACCCCGCCCAGGCGGCGAGCCAGCTGGTCCCGGCGGCTGAAAAGCAGCAACAACACGAAGTGCAGCGTGGAGAACTCTGGCAAAGTGATGACCGGGAAGGAAAAAAGCGTCAGGCCCAGAAGCCCAGCCAGCCTCAACAACCGCTGAGGCAGGCGGAGCCCGCCATCGAAGAGGTCAAGCGACAGCAGGAAGAACGTCGGGAAGACAAACACGAACAGGCAACGAACGCGCATCATGCTGGAAAACAGGAAAAGCACAGCACCGAAACAGGCAATGCGCCGTGAGACGCCGAAGAACTTCCGCAGCATCCCCTCCATGCCCCAGCCAGCCAAAAAAAGAACGCCCAGGTTCAGAGCCGCGTCTACCAGCCAGGGCGGGATGAGGGCAAAAGCCAGAGCCAGGGGGTCATAGGGCGGCTTTTGTCCAACGAAGGTCGGGAGGCCGCCCAGGCTGGGTCGCCAGCCCGTAAGGCCATGACGAAAAAAATCCAACGCAAGCATGCGCTCGCTAAAGACTCCGTCGTCAAACCAATCGTGGAAGCGCACCAGGGCGTAGGGCCCGAGGATCTGATCCACGCACAAGACGAGCGCCAGCGCCAGAAAGAGCAGGGCGGGGCGATGTGGCTCTGTCAGGGGATTTGGGCGCGGACAGGAGGCTTCGAAATGGCTCATGGGGCATCCTTCGAATCGCTGAGTTCAGGTGGGTGAAATTTGGTGCCAATACCCAAATTCCTTAGCCAAGGCAAATAGCCGCCGTGCGCCTGGCTTGCCATTTAGCCAGCCCGCCTGTATCAGGGCGCGAACGTCGCCTTATGCGGCGTCCGGAGCGATGCCCGCATGTCCCAGCCAAACGTAACCATACTCATCCCCTCTCACGGCAGGCCCACGCTGCTCTGCCGCGCCTTGGCCCATTACGCCGACTTCGCCCTGCCGCTGGTGGTGGCCGACTCAACTCCCAGCCCCTTGCCCCCGCAGGCCGCCCCCGCCCATACAGTCTATCTGCACACCCCGGCCACAGTCTACGCCCGCAAGGTGCGTCAGGCCTTGGAGCACGTGCACACCCCCTATGTGGCCTTTGCCGCCGACGACATGCTCCTGTCGCACTCGGGGCTTTTGGCGTGCGCGGCATTCCTGGATGCCAACCCGGACTACGCCACGGCCCACGGGCGCCAGTTCCAGGCAGTGCGCCGGGGAGATGAACTCCTGCTCGATGCCTCCTACGAGCGCGATTTCCAAACGCGCGTCGAGGCCGATCTTCCAGCCGAACGGCTCCTGGAATTATTCACGACCTACAGCCCCACTTACTACAGCGTGCAGCGCTTGGAGGCGTGGCAACCGGTCTTCGACCCCGCCCTGGACGGCTTGGCCTTCTACGCCTGCCGCGAACTGCTTTCGGCAATGGTCACTGCCATTAACGGCAAGCGCGCGGTTTTGCCTGTTACATACGTGCTGCGCGAGGACGTTCCGAGCGTTCAAAAGCGTTCCCGCGACAGCATTGAAAAACTGCCAATGCTGCCGGACGGGCCGCAGCGCCTGGAGCGCTTCGTCGCCCATGTGTCCGAACACCTGGCAAAAAGGACCGGACTCCCGGCGCCAGAGGCCCGTGGAGCGGTGGATGCCGCCCTGGCTCTATACCTGGAGCGTGAATGCCCGGCCAGGCAACGCAAGCCCTTCTGGCGCAAGCTGCCCAAGTACGCCCGGCGCATGGCCTTGGCCCTTTCGCCCGGAATAAGGCGGCAGCAGCAAGACCAGACCGACGCCGAGCGCGCTGCACGCCTGGCCGCGCACCTTGATCACCCGCCCACCCTCGGTCCGGAGGAACGCCAGGAGCTGGACCGCCTGGCCGCGCACATGCGCGAGCACCCACCTGACCCGGCTTGATCTCCAATGCCGCCTATGCTAGTGACAATTGCCTCGAAACGTTCAAACCAGCCTGGCTTACATGACAGCACTTCCGATGCTCCCCCTGAATTTTCTCGGCTCGCGCAGCCATATCCGGGGCGCGGAGCTGCTGGAAGTGTTCCTCCGGGCAATAGCCCAGGCCAAGCCGGACTTGGTGCCGACGTTCGTCGCGTCGTTCAAGATGCAGCGTCCGGTGACCCGGCAAGGATGTTGGCTTCTGGGACCGGATGAGGAAGGTAGCGCTTCTGCCACGCTGGACTTTCTGGATTCGCAGGGGCAGCCGCAACAGGCTCGTTTCCTGGCCAACGGCCCATTTGTAACCGGGCGAATCGATGCGCCACCGCCGCCGGTGACTGCGGTGTATCCTGGCGCGGATTTTTCCGGGGAGGCCGAACTTGTGCCGGGGCTCTCGGCGTACGGTTTCATCAACGGCGTTGTTGAGGCCAACAAGGCCCTGCATCAGGCCACTCTGGCCAGCCAGGGGCTTTTAACGCCGGAAATCCGCCTAGTGTACCTGGAACGCTGCCCCCTCACGTCGCCGTGCGGTGAGGGCGACAGGCCGCTGCTGCTGTTCCGCAACCGCAGCTTACGCCGCATCGGTGGTGTGGACTACACCCTGAGCCAGGTCACCTGGCCGGGACAAGACGGCCCGCCAGCCGTCATCTGCTTCAACTTTTTGCAGCAGGAGGCACCATGAGCACAGACGGCGCGCGCGACGTATTCCTGGCCGGGGAAACCGTGGATCTCATCGCACCTGATGAGCGGGCCGTGGAGGCTGACGGCTGGCATGCATGGTTTAACGATCCTGATGTGACACGTCACTTGGTGAACATGGGTCTGTTCCCCAACTCGCGCGCTCAGCAGCGGGAAAAACTGGCCAACCTGCGCCAGCCTGGCCAAAACGCCCTGGTGCTCCTGGTGCTGCCCAAGGGCGGCGCGGGAGTGATCGGCGTGGCGCACCTGAAGGACATCGACTTCATCACCCGGCAGGCCCACTTCGGGCTCATCATGGGGTCGCGCGAACGTTCTGGCAATGCTGTCTTCGAGGGGCTGGAAACCAAGGCGCTCATGGTCCAGCACGCCTTTGACACCCTTGGCCTGGAGCGCGTCTGGGGTGAGCAGTGCGTGGAGTTGGAGGCCTGGCAGCGCTACCAGGTTCTGTTCGGCTTCCTGCCTGAGGGGATTCACAGGGGTGCGTTCCGCAAGGGACAGAAGCGTTCCGACACCGTCAGCACCTCCTGCCTAGTGGAGGAATACCAGCGCATCAAGGCTCTGCGTAACGGGGCCTACTGGCCCGGCAAAAAGGCCCTGCTCGCGCTCATGCGCGACCTTCCAAAGGAGTCCGTCGTGGACGCCGTGGATACAGCCATTCGCCGGGCCAACGTCCGACATATGAAAAAGGTCCGCCTAGCTTAGAGGCCGGAGTGAAGGATATCTCGTGAGTCCAACGAAGATCGGCATTCGCGCCATCGCCGCGTATCTGCCCCAGGCCAACCTGGAGAACCATGAGCTTGTGGCCCAGCATGGGTTCGACCCTGATTTTCTGGACCAGAAACTCGGGATTCGCTCCCGCCACCGCGCCGCCGCAGACGAGCACGTAAGCCACATGGCCGCAGCCGCAGGACGCGCCGTGCTGGAGCAAAGCGGGCTTGATCCGGCGGAGGTACAATTCCTGGCAGTGGTCACCCAAACCCCGGACTACTGCCTCCCCCAGGTCTCGGCCCTGGTCCAGCACGCTCTCGGCCTGCCTACCAGTGTGGCAGCACTGGACATCGGCCTGGGCTGCTCCGGCTTTGTCTATGGCTTGGCCACGGCCACGGCCTTCATGCAGACTCACGGCCTCACGTGCGGACTCCTCATCACCACCGAGGCCTACGGTAAAATCATCGACCCGGCGGACCGCAGTACGGCCCCGCTCTTCGGTGACGGAGCCTGCGCCACCCTGCTCACAGATAGCCCCATCTTCGTGGCAGGTCGTTTTGTGTTCGGCACCGACGGCAGCCGCTCAGACGCGCTCATCGCGCGGGGCAGCGGCACGCGCAAGGACGGCGACGGCCTGCTGTTCATGGATGGTCGGAGCATCTTCAATTTCATGATGCAGGAGATTCCGCCAAGTGTGGCACGCTGCCTTGCTGCCAATGAATTGACCATGGACAACGTTAGCCTTTGCGTACCGCACCAGGCCAGCAGCTACATGCTGGAAATGCTCGCCCGCCGACTCGGCGTGCCTGAAGGCCGACTGGTCGTCGACATCGAGGACGTGGGCAACACCGTGTCCTCGTCCATTCCCATGGCCCTCATGCGCCGCGTCCTACCGCTTGCCTCACGTCCTGCAAGCGTCGTCATCACCGGGTTCGGCGTTGGCCTTTCCTGGTGCAGCACCATCCTCTTCGCCACGGAGAACACATGACCAGATCAGAAGTATCCGAGAAACTCTTCGCCATCCTGTGCGAGTCCTGCCGCAAGGCCAAAGACTACCCCCAGGAGCAGTTGGAGACTGCCGTTTTGACCAAAGACCTGGGGATGGACTCCCTGGATCTTATCAGCGCGCTCTTCCGAATCGAAGAGGAGTTCGGGGTGAACATCCCCGAGGAGGACCTTAAGGGACACGCCAGCGTGTTCGGTCCGCTGGCTACCTACATCACCGGGAAGCTCGGCTAGGCCGACGCCGCAAACCGCAGGAACACAGATGAACGACAGCACCCAGCGTGAGTTGGCCCGCCGCATGGCCGAGGATTCCACGCTTACCGACCTGACCCGCCGCTGGAAGGATGCCACCCGGCCCTATCGCTACACCTACGGATTCACCTGGCTTGGCATCCCAGTCATCCAGCACCCGCAGGACGTCATGGCTTGGCAGGAGATCCTCTGGCGCGTGCGGCCCGACCTCGTGGTCGAAACCGGTGTGGCGCACGGCGGTTCGCTCGTCCTCTCGGCCTCCATGCTGGAGCTCATCGGTCATGGGCGAGTGCTTGGCGTGGATATCGATATCCGCCCACACAACCGGGCTGCAATCGAAGCGCACAAGCTGGCCCACAGAATCAGCCTCATCCAGGGTTCGTCCATCGACCAAGCAACCGCAGACGCCGTGTATGCACAGGCCAAGGACGCGGAGCGCGTCATCGTGGTGCTGGACTCCAACCACACCCACGAGCATGTCCTGCGCGAGCTGGAACTCTACTCGCCCCTGGTGAAGAAGGGGTCCTATCTGCTTGTCTTCGACACCGCCATAGAGGACTGCCCGGAAGACGCCTTCCCGGACCGCCCCTGGGGCAAGGGAAACAACCCCAAAACCGCCGTGCGGGAATTCCTGAAAACCAACAAGCGCTTTGAGGTCGACCGCGACATCGAGGACCGGTTGGTGGTCAGCGCCGCACCCGAGGGCTATTTGCGCTGCATCGCCGACTAGGCAAAGGACCGTTATGACCGCCCACACAGACCGAAGTTGGCCGCAGTATCTTGACGCGCTTCACGCCTCCATGCAGGCCCTTTCCGTGCGCGACCTTGAAGGCCGTGAACTCGGACCTGAGGGCTTTTCCGCACTGGCCGAACTGACCTGCCGGGTGCGCCAGGCCAAGGGCTTCTGCTACCTCGCGGGCAACGGGGCCAGCGCCTCCATGGCCAGCCACTTCTCCGCGGACTTGGCCAAGAACGCGGGCCTGCGCACCATGGTCTTCACCGACCCCGCCCTTCTGACCGCGCTGGGCAACGACATGTCCTACCCCGACGTGTTCTCCGAGCCGGTGGGCTGGTACATGGCCGAGCAGGACATGCTGGTGCTCATCAGCAGCTCGGGCAATTCGCCCAATGTCGTGGCCGCGGCCAGCGCCGCGCGCAGGCAGGGCGGAGCCGTGGTGACCCTCTCGGCCATGGGGCCGGACAACGCCCTGCGCAGCCTGGGCGACCTCAACTTCTACGTTCCGGCCGCAACCTACGGCTTGGCGGAGACCGCCCACGCAGCCATTCTGCACCACTGGACCGACAGCATGGTGCGGCACCCCTAATAGCGCCGCCGGAGCCCCTACATGAGCGACTACCGCATCGACTCCCACAAGCTTCTGTTCCATCCCCGCCGCGTGGCCGACTGGCTGGAGGGCAAAACCGTGTACCCGCTGTACATGGAGGTCAGTCCCATCGGGGCCTGCAACCACCGCTGCGTGTTCTGCGGGCTGGACTTCATGGGCTACAAGCCGCGCAGGCTCGACACCGCGCTGTTCAAGGAACGCCTGACCGAAATGGGCGGCCTGGGGCTCAAGAGCATCATGTTCGCTGGCGAAGGCGAGCCCTTCCTGCACAAGGACATGGTGGAGATCGCCCGCCACACCAAGGCCTCGGGCATCGACGTGGCCTTCACCACAAACGCCGTGCTCTTCAAGCCCGAGGTGGCCGAGGCTGTCATGCCCGTTACCTCCTGGGTCAAGGTGAGCTGCAACGCCGGCACGGCCGAAACCTACGGCCGCATTCACGGCACCGACCCCAAGGACTTTGATAAGGTCATGGACAACCTGCGCCAGGCTGTGCGTCTGCGCAAGGCCTCCGGCGCGGGCTGCACCCTCGGCCTGCAGACCCTGCTGTTGCCGGAGAACCAGGACGAAATCGAGACCCTGGCCCTGACTTGCCGCGACCTGGGCCTGGACTACCTGGTGGTCAAGCCCTATTCCCAGCATCCCCAGAGCAACACCCACTCCCACGAGAACATCACCTACTCCGGATACGAGTCCCTGGCGGAGAAGGTCAACGCCCTGTCCACCAAGGACTTCTCCGTGATCTTCCGGCTGAACGCCATGCGCAAGTGGGACGCCAAGGAACGCGGCTACAAACGCTGCCAGGCCCTGCCATTCTGGTCCTACATCGACGCCGGGGGCGGAGTGTGGGGCTGCAGCGTGTACCTGGAGGACGAGCGTTTCCTCTACGGAAACATCAACGACGAGACGTTCCAGGCCATCTGGGAAGGCCCCCGACGCGCCGAGTCCCTGCGCCTCACGGCCGCGCTCAACCCGGCCGACTGCCGCGTCAACTGCCGCATGGACGAGATCAACCGCTACCTCTGGGAGCTCAAGCACCCCGGCGGGCATGTGAACTTCATCTAAGCCTGTGACCGCGAACCCCACGGCGACAGAGAACAGGGCAGCCATGCGCATAGGGGTGGACTTCGACAACACCATCGCCGGGTACGATCGGCTCTTCGAAGCCCTGGCCTCCGAGTCCGGACTGCTTGCGCCCTGCGCGCTGGCCACCGGCGCTATCCGGGGCAAGACCGCCGTACGCGACGCCGTGCGCCTGCTACCCGATGGCGAGAACCACTGGCAGCGCCTGCAGGCCTTGGCCTATGGCCCGCGCATCAGCGGAGCCGAGCTCCTGCCCGGCGTGGCCGCGTTCTTCCGGCGCTGCCGCGATGCGGACCTGCCGGTGGTGGTGGTGAGCCACAAGACGCAGTTCGCGCGCGGCGGCGACGGCGTCACTGACCTGCGCAGGTGCGCCCTCGCCTTTCTGCGCCAGCACAAGTTCTTCGACATGTCCAAGGCTGGCCTGGGGCTTGCCGAGGAGCAGGTGTTCTTCGAGCCCACCCGGCGCGAAAAGGTGGCGCGCATCCGCGAGCTTGGCTGCACCCATTTCATCGACGACCTGCCGGAAGTCTTTGCCCACGAGGATTTCCCCCCGGACGTGGAGCGGCTGCTCCTTGCGCCGCTGCCGCCAACCCTCGAGGCCACCGGCGACGCCCTTGTCCGTCGTTTTGTGGACTGGCGGGGCATCATGGGCTATGTCTTCGGCCATGTCTTCCCACACCCTTGATCCAACTAGGCCCGCGCCTGCCCAGCCGACCACCGACCCGGCCCAGCACCTGGCTGGCGACGTGGCCGCGTTCGCGGCCCTGCTCGGTTGTGCCGTGGCAGATGCCTGGCCCATCCTGGCTGGCCGCAACAGCCGCGCCTACCGCCTGACCCTGACCGATGGCCGGACCCTGGCCGGGAAATGCTACCACCACGCGCCTGGGGATCCGCGAGACCGCCTGAGCGTGGAGTTCGGCACGCTGACCTTTCTGGCAAAGGCAGGGGTCTCCTGCGTGCCGCAGCCTGTCGCCGCGGACGCACATGCCGGGGTGGCGGCCTACGAGTTCATTGGCGGTGATCACACCGCGCCGGGCGCTGGCAGCGTGGACGACGCCGCGGCCATGGCCGCTTTCGCCCTGCGCCTGTGGGAACTGCGCAGACAGCCCGAGGCAGAGGCGCTGCCCTTGGCCTCGGCGGCCTGCCTGGCTCCGGCGGCGCTGCTGGACGGGGAGATCCTTCGCCGCCTGGATGCCTTTGACCAGGAAAGCGTCTGGACCGGCGAAGGGCCGGACGACCAGTCGCTGCTGGCTGAGCTGCGCCTTTTCCTGGACCGGGAGCTGCGCCCGGCCCTGGCACGATTCCGGGATCACGGGATGAACGGCCTGGCCCGCATCGGCGTCGATCCGCAGACCCCCTTGCCGCGCGAGCGCTGCACCTTGAGCCCCTCGGACTTCGGCCTGCACAACGCCCTGCGCACGCCGGAGCGCGGGCTGGTGTTTCTGGACTTCGAATATTTCGGCTGGGACGACCCGGCCAAAATGCTCTCGGACGCGCTCCTGCATCCAGGAACAGGGCTCGGCTCCAAGCAAGGCCAGCGTTTCGTGCAGGGGCTGGGGCAACTGTTTCAGGCCGACCCGGCCCTCGACAAACGCGTCCGCTGCCTGTATCCCCTCTTCGGAATTAACTGGTGCCTGATCCTGTTGAATGAATTTCTCCCGGCCGCCAGGGAGCGCCGCCGCTTTGCCGGAGCCCAGGTGGCCAGGGCCGCGCGCGCGGGGCAATTGTCCAAGGCCCGGGCGCTGCTTGCGCGCCTCAACCTCGAACACGAGTCGTTCCCCTACGAGTTCTGACATGCCGACCTTCGATATGCCGACAACGACACCCCAGGCCTCCGTCCCCCTGGATGACCGCTCGCGCCAACTTCGGCGCGAGATACTGCTCACGCTCAAGAAAGCCGGGCGAGGACACCTGGCCCCGGCGCTCTCCCTGGTGGAGATCATGCGCGTGCTCTACGACCACGTGCTGCGCTTCGACCCGGCCAGGCCGGACTGGGCCGAGCGCGACCGCTCCATCCTGTCCAAAGGCCACGGTTGCCTGGCGCTGTATGCCCTCCTGGCCGACAAGGGGTTCTTCCCGGCCAGCGAGCTGGACTGCTTCTGCAAGCCCACGGCCATGCTCGGCGGGCACCCGGAGCACTGCAAGGTGCCTGGGGTCGAGGCTTCCACCGGCAGCCTGGGACACGGCCTGCCTATCGGTGTGGGCCGCGCCTTGGCGGCCCGGCTCAACGGCGCGCCCTGGCGCACCTTCGTGATCATGGGCGACGGCGAATGCAACGAAGGCTCCGTGTGGGAGGCCGCCATGGCCGCCGGCAAACACAAACTTTCCAGCCTCACGGCCATCGTGGACTACAACAAGCAGCAATCATACGCCACGACCGCAGAGGTGCTGGACCTTGAGCCTTTCGCTGCCAAGTGGGAGACCTTCGGCTTCTCGGCCATCGAGGTGGACGGCCACGACGTGGAGGCGCTCAAGGCCGTCTTCGCCCGCCTGCCGCTTCAGGACGAACGGCCTACGGCCATCATCTGCCACACAGTGAAGGGCCGGGGCTTCAAGAGCGTGGAGCGCAACCTGGCCTGGCACCACAAAACCAAGCTTTCGGACGAGGAATACGAAAAGCTGCTGGCTGAATTGGAGGGCGTGTAAATGCGCAAGACCAGTCTGGACTGCGTGCATGCCCTGGCCAAGGATGACCAGCGCATCGTGTTCATGGGCTCTGATTTGGGCGTGGGCACGCTGAAGGGCTTCAAGGCCGACATGCCCGAGCGCTTCTTCATGGAAGGCATCTGCGAACAAAGCATCCTCGGCATGGCTGCGGGCCTCGCTCTTGAGGGCCGCATCGTCTACGTCAACACCATCGCCACTTTCCTGGCGCGCCGGGCCTTTGAGCAGATCGTTCTGGACCTCTGCCTGCACGACGTCAAGGTCAGGCTCATCGCCAACGGCGGCGGCATGGTCTACGCTCCGCTCGGCCCCACGCACATGGCCGTGGAGGACCTCTCGGCCCTGCGCAGCATCCCCAACCTGACCATCCTGGCCCCGGCCGACGCCGTGGAGATGGCCCGGCTCATGCCGCTCACCGTGGACCACCCCGGCCCGGTCTACATCCGCCTGGGGAAAGGCTACGACCCGGTGGTGACCGAAGGCCACCCCCTGCCGGTCATCGGCCAGGCCGTGCTGGCGCGCCAGGGGGATGACGTTTTGTTCGTCACCACGGGGGTGACGCTCCAGCAGGCGCTGCTGGCTGCCGACGAGCTTTCCGGCCAGGGCGTTTCCGCCACCATCCTGCACCTGCACACGGTCAAGCCCTTTGACGCCGCGGCCGTGCTGCGCGAGGCGGCCAGGGTCCGCGCCGTGGTGAGCATCGAGGAGAACACCATCCTCGGCGGCCTGGGCGGAGCCGTGGCCGAAGTCCTGGCCGAGGCCGGGCTGCCGAACCATCCGCGCCTAAAGCGCCTGGGCATCCCGGACGTGTTCCCGGATCAGTATGGGTCCCAGGCCGGTCTCATGGCCCGCTACGGCATGGACGCCTCGGCCATCGCGACGCAGACGCTGGCGCTCTTGGGCAAGGGGGCATAGGAGTGGGCGAGAAGCTGAACCTCGTGACCCCGCTGCACACCAGCACCAAGCGCGACTACCTCGCGCGCATGGTAGACGACAAGGTGCTGTGCATGGGCAAGGCCAAGGAGTACGAGGCCGACTACTGGGACGGCGACCGGCGCTTCGGTTATGGCGGCTACCGCTACGACGGCCGCTGGAAGCCCGTGGCCGAGCGCATCATCGAGCATTACCGCCTGACGGACGCCTCGCGCATTCTTGACCTGGGCTGCGGCAAGGCGCACCTGCTGCATGAACTGAAGCTGCTACTGCCCGGAGCCGAGGTCCTCGGCCTGGATATTTCAACCCATGGCCTAGCCACCGCGCCCGAGGCCATCCGGCCGTTCCTGCGCCAGGGCCGCGCCCAGGACGAGCTGCCCTTCGCCGACAAGCACTTCGACCTTGTGCTTTCGCTTGGCTGCGTGTTCAACCTGGAGATCGACGACCTGGCCAAGGCCCTGGGCGAGATCGAGCGGGTGGGCAGAAGCGCCTACGTCATGGTCGAGAGCTACAGAAACAATCGGGAGCTCTTCAACCTGCAGTGCTGGGCGCTGACCTGCGAGTCGTTCTTCTCCGAGCGCGAGTGGATCTGGCTCTTCAAACATTTCGGCTACACCGGCGACTACGAATTCATCTTCTTCGAATAGGGGCGAAACGCATGGGCAATCTCTACACCCGGCTCAAGGTCTTCCACTACCAGGACAAGCTCGACTCGCTGCCCCGCGAGAAGGATGAGATCCGTCCGCCGGTGCACATCCGCATCAAGCCGACGAACGTCTGCAACCACCGTTGCTCCTACTGCGCCTATCGCGCCCCGGAGCTGCAGCTGGGCCAGGACATGGACCTGCGCGACAAGATTCCGCAGGCCAAGATGCTCCAGATCGTGGACGACATCATCGGCATGGGTGTCAAGGCCGTTACCTTCAGCGGCGGCGGCGAGCCCCTGTGCTACCCGCACATGGTCGAGACCCTGGAGCGCCTGGCGGACTCGCCCGTGGCCTTCGCCACCCTGACCAACGGCGCGCTCCTGTCCGGCCCGACGGCGAAGATCTTTGCCAAGCACGGGGTCTGGGTGCGCGTGTCCATGGACGGCTGGGACGACGAGAGCTACACGCGCTTTCGCGGCGCCCCCGCGGGCGAATACCGGCGCATCATGACCAACATGGAAGACTTCAAGGCTCTGGGCGGAGGCTGCTACCTGGGAGTCAGCCTGATCATCGGCCAGGACAACGCCAGCCACGTGTACGAGCAGATCGGTCGGCTGGCCGACGTCGGCGTGGACTCGGTGAAGCTCTCGCCCTGCATCACCGCCAATGATGCCGCGGCCAACAACGAATACCACCGCCCCGTGTTCAACTTGGTAAAGGAGCAGGCCGCCCGGGCCAAGGCCGACTTCGGCGCGCGCCTGGAGATCTACGACACCTACCACGAG
This sequence comes from Humidesulfovibrio sp., assembly GCF_031082295.1. Classification (GTDB taxonomy): domain Bacteria; phylum Desulfobacterota; class Desulfovibrionia; order Desulfovibrionales; family Desulfovibrionaceae; genus Humidesulfovibrio. The sequence continues at coordinate 98,227 of NZ_JAVHLD010000006.1, read as the reverse complement.
CTCGACGGCAAGTTCGCCAAGGACTACACGTGGTGCCCGTATCTGCAGATGCTGCCGGTCATCGGCGCGGACCAACGGGTCTATTCCTGCCAAGACAAGGCCTACAACCTGGACAGCGGCGTGCTGGGCGAGATCAGGGAACAGAGCTTCCGAGAGTTCTGGATGAACGGCAAGGACAAATTCTTCACCATCGATCCATCGAAGCATTGCAACCACCACTGCGTGGCCAACGCCAAGAACCAACTGGTGCTCGAGTATCTCTCCGCAGATCCGCGCCACCAGGCCTTTGTCTAAGGTCGCGAACCAGTCGCAGGCCAGACATCAAACCCTTCCGGGGATATGCCCATGAACAAAAAGAAAAAAATCGTGACCCTGGCCAAAATGGCCGAACTGGCAGCCCAGCACCGCGCAGAAGGCCGGAAGATCGTCCTCTGCCACGGATGCTTCGATCTCCTGCACATCGGCCACATCCGCTACTTGGACCAGGCCCGGGCCATGGGCGACGTGCTCCTGGTGACCATCTCCCCGGACCGCTACGTGGACAAAGGCCCTAACCGCCCGGCCTTCGGCGAGCACCTGCGCTGCGAGGCCCTGGCCGCCCTGGACAACGTGGCCCTGGTGGCCATCAACGAATGGCCCACGGCTGTGGAGACCATCCGCCTGCTGCGCCCTGACATCTACGTCAAGGGTTCGGACTTCAAGGACTCCGCCAGCGACCCCACGGGCAAGCTGGCCCAGGAGGAGGAGGCCATCAAGGCCGTGGGCGGCCAGATGCGCTTCACCGAGGACGTGGTCTTCAGCTCCTCGAACCTCATCAACCGTTTCCTGTCCACCTTCCCGGAGGAGGTGCAGGCCTACCTTTCGCTCTTCCGCAAGCGCTATAAGGAAAAGGACCTGCTGGAGCCGTTGGAGCGCATGGGCAAGCTCCGGGTGCTCGTGGTGGGCGACACCATCCTCGACGAATACGTTTATGCCAACGTCATCGGCACCTCGTCCAAGGACCCGGTCCTGACCCTGCGTCACGAATCCTTCGATCTCTTCGCCGGGGGGGCGCTGGCCATCGCCAACCATCTGCAGCACTACGCCGGCGAGGTGCGCCTGCTCTCCGTGTTGGGCGAGGCCGACAGCCGCGAGGACTTCATCCGCGAGAAGCTGCACCCAAGCGTCCATGCCCAGTTTGAGATGCTGCCGGGCGCACCCACCATCCGCAAGCAGCGCTTTGTGGAAGGATACTCCTTCAACAAGCTCTTCGAGGTCTACCACATGGACGACACCGGGGTGCGCGGCGAGGTGGAGGAGCGCATGCTGGCCGCCCTTGAGCGTGAGCTGGCTCGTTGCGACCTGGTGCTGGCCGCGGACTTCGGCCATGGAGCCATCAGCGAGCGCATGCGCAGGCTGATGGAGGACAAGGCTCCGTTTTTGGCCGTTAACACCCAGGCCAACGCGGGCAACCGCGGCTTCCACACCATCTCGCGCTACCGCCGCGCGGACTTCGTGAGCCTGGCGGAACCGGAGATACGCCTGGACTGCCGCGACCTCACAAGCCCGCTGCGACCGCTCATTGAGCGGGCGGCCCTGCGCATCGGCTCCAAGAAGTTCGCCGTCACCACCGGCAAGAAGGGCTCCATCATGCACGAGCCCGAGGATTTCGTGGAAGTGCCGGCCTTCGCCACCCGCGTGGTGGACCGCGTGGGTTCGGGAGATGCCTTCTTGTCCGTGGCCTCCCTGGCCGCCTGCCTCGGCGTGCCTGGCGAGTTGGTGGCCTTTCTGGGCAACATCGTGGGCGGCCTGGCCGTCGGCGTCATCGGCAACCAGAAATCCATCGAGAAATCCGCTGTGCAGAAGTTCATCACCTCTTTGCTGAAATAGTGCCGGGGGGAATCATGCCCACGCGCCACCGCCGCTTCGACACCGCGCGTTTGCGCCTCTTGCCCCTGGCCGAACGCGCGCATGACTTGGACCTGACCCAAATCCTGGTCCCGCTCACACCAGTGCTTTTCGTACCTCCGGCCCTGGCCGATACAGCTAACGATCTGAGGACCGCACGCAACTCGGGGGCGGCACGCATCCTGATGATGGGCGCACATCTGCTCCGAAGCGGTGTGCAGCGCCATCTCATCGACCTCATGGAACGCGGACTCATCGACTGCTTGTCCATGAACGGAGCCTGCGCCATCCACGACTTTGAGTTCGCACTCATCGGCGCCACCACCGAAAGCGTTGCCAGGTACATCCAGAATGGCCAGTTCGGCCTGTGGAACGAGACCGGCAGGCTGAACGAGATCGCCAAAACGGCTGCGGCCGAAGGCCTGGGCCTGGGCGAAGCCGTTGGCCGGGCCATCTGGGAAGGCGGCCTCCCGCACCGCGAGGCGAGCGTGTTCGCCGCGGCCTGGCGGCTTGGCATCCCGGCCTGCGTGCACGTGGGCCTGGGGCTCGATATTGTGCACGAGCACCCGAATTGCGACGGCGCGGCCTGGGGCGCGGCGAGCCACGGGGATTTCCTGACGCTGGCCGCGGTGATGGAGCGCCTGGAAGGCGGGGTGGTCATGAATTTCGGCTCAGCGGTCACCGCGCCGGAGGTCTACCTGAAGGCCCTGGCCATGGTGCGCAATATGGCCCGCCAGGAGGGACGCGAGGTCAAACGCTTCACCACGCTCGTGTGCGACCTCCACGACCTGCCCGAAGACTTCCGGGCCGAAGCACCACGCGGCAGCGCCGGGTACTACTTCCGGCCCTGGAAGACCATGCTCGTGCGCACGGTTGCGGACGGCGGCAAAAGTCATTATGTGCAGGGTCCGCACCGGGAGACCTTCCCGGCGCTGTGGACCGCCCTCAGCGGGGCGTAAGGGAACGGCCTATGCAGTTCAACAGGATCAACGACGAAGTGCTCTTCGCCACCGGGCCGCTCGTGGGCGTACGCGCGGCCGATTTTGACGCCGTGAAGGCCATGGCCGCAGCTTCACAGCGCCGTCGGGCACGCATCTGCGCCCACCCGGACCCCGAGGACCGAGTGCATGAGATGCTCATCTGCCACGCGCGCGGGGTGTATGTTCCCCCCCACCGCCACCACGGTAAGTCCGAGTCCCTGCACGTCATTGAGGGCGAATGCGATGTGGTTTTTTTTGACGAACAGGGTGTGCTGACCGACGTCATTCGCGTGGCCGCGCCTGGCGCAGACGGCTTATTCTACCTCCGCATAAACTCCTGTGCATACCACTGCATGGTGCCTCGCACAGATTTTTTCGTGTTCCACGAGACCACCTCCGGGCCATTCCGGCGAGAAGACAACGAACAGGCACCCTGGGCCCCAGCGGAGACTGACGCCGAAGCCGTTGCGGCGCATTTAAGCAGCCTTGCCATGGCATTGGCAGAGCACGGCAGGAAAAAGGACTGAATGATGGAGTACGAAGCTCTTTACGAATACTATGAGGGCGCGGAGATATTACCCACTCACGGAAACTTTACCTCACGCCAAGACCTGTTGGACTATGAAAGACACCGCAAGGACCTTTTTTTAAACAAACTGTCCTTGCATCCTCGCTTTTTCGCCGGGGCGGATGTGTTGGAGATTGGACCGGACACGGGAGAGAAAACCCTGGTCTATGCCCAGTGGGGGGCAAACTGCCATGTGGTGGAACCCAACCGCAAGGCACATCCGGTGCTGAACAACTATTTCAAGCAGTTCGGTCTTGGGGAACGCTTGAAAAGTCTCAACGCCCTGGACTTAAAGCAGTACGCGGAGAGCGGCCTGGATACCGATCGGTTTGACGCCGTGGTGGCCGAAGGCTTCATCTACACCGTACGCCCCGGGCGAATGTGGATGGATCTGTTTGCGCGAATACTCAAGAAAGACGGTCTGCTGATCCTGTTCTACTGCGAGAAGTTCGGCGGCTTTATCGAGTTGTTCTACAAGGTCATTCACCAACGCATCATGGCACTCACTGGCATGACTTCTTTCGAGGCGGCCCGAGCCATCTTTCAAAACAAATGGGACTCCATCCCACACACCCGAGCCCTTGAGGCCTGGGTCTTTGACGTGCTTGAAAATCCCTTTGTACGCAATGGATTCTTTTACGATCCCGTATGGCTGTGTCGGGCCATGCAGAAGCACGGTTTTCGTCTCTACTCCGCCTGGCCAAACTACGACGACAAGTCCCATGTCTGCTGGTTCAAGCAACCCATGAGCATGCAGGAGGAGTTGGAACACCAGGTGGACACCATCCGCCGTAATCGGCTGACGCATCTCTTCGGCCGCACCCACGCCCTAGTAGCCCAAGACCCAGAGGTGGAGCGCAAGCTCACAAGGCTTTTGCGCGTTTCAGATGGCCTCATCTCGACCTTTGACATGGCGCTCGCGCAGGAATGCCAGGATCTACTCCAGTGGCTCAAGGGCTTCATGCCTGAGCGCACCATGCTTGCCAGTGCGGCGGACACTCGGCGCGCAGTCAAGGCCGTTGCCAGCCTGATCAAGATCATGGAGCTTCTGATGGCGAGCAAGGCCACAGAGGCTATCTCCTTCTGCGCTTCGGACAACGCTTTTATAGAGACCTGGGGCATGCCTTCGCATTTCTCCATTTTCCACAAGCTGGGCGATAGCACATCATGAGCGAACGGGCCCCGGGCCTCACGGTTTTTGTGCCGGCCTTAAACGAAGAAAAATGCATCGGCCCCATGATTGAGGCCCTGGTGGAAGGTCTTCGGGCCAACGTGGAACACTTCGAGGTCATCATGATCAACGACGGCAGCACTGACGGCACCGGGCGGATCATGAACGAACTGGCTTCACGACATCCAGAGTTAGTGGTTATCCACAACGAACGCAACCTTGGTCTAGGTGAGGGCTACCGCAAGGCACTCGCAAGCGCACGCTTTGACACCATCACCGACCTCCCGGGAGACGACTCCTTCGACATCGGCAGCATGGCCGCCTTTTGGGGAGCGACCAAAGAGAGCGCCATAGTTATCGGTTTTCGCCAAAATCAAGCTGCGATGCGTACACCGTTGCGTGCCGTTCTTTCCTGGTTGTTTACAGCCTGCCTGAACATGCTCTTGGGCCTGCAGGTCAAGGATGTACACGGGCCAATAGCTGTGCCCGTGTCCGAGGTCCGGCGCCTGCCCCTCAATTATGCCGGGTATTCTTACCAGATGGAAATTCTAGCGCATTTACTCATGCGCCGTCGAGACAAAGTACAGGTGCCGGTTAGCCTGCGCCCCGATGATGCGGCCAAGAGCAAAGCCCTACGACTACGAACGCTGTGGGATGTTTCCCGCACCTTGGCGCGGTTATTCTGGACCCTTCGTCTCTTCCCATCCGTATAGGGAACTGCCGCAAACGCCAAGCGCACGCTGCACAACCTTGAGACGCTGGGCCGAGGCTGCACCGGCCTCAGTGAGGCGCCACCTGCTTCCCGACTCCTCCGCAAGTCCCATTTCACGCAGGGTGTTCATGCGCTCGGCGAAGTCGCCTTCGGCCGTGTCCGCCACCAGGGTCTGGGCCGCCACGGGCTGCTCCTGCGACACGCGCACCAGCATGCGCACTGACAAGGACTTGTAGGCCGTGCCGTAGCAATAAACCCAGAACATGAGCAGAAACCAATACACCCCGGCAGAGGACCAGTAGTTGGGACGAACGGCCAGGAGCGCTTCTGCAGCGACAGCCAGCACATGCACGCACATACTTAAGGCGAAAATGGCCGAGACGCTGCGCAAGGCGTCGCCACGGCGCAACAGTGCCATATGCAGTAGCGCAAACACGGCAAAGGCCCCCAGGCCGGTCAAAATCGCGTTCATGACTTGACCCCGGCCTGGATATTGAACACCGCGTACATGAGTCGCCCCACCAAAGCCATGAGGCGGCCCTGAGCACCGAAAAGCACGAGCCCGGCCGGGGTTTCGCGCACCAAGGCGGCTTTTTTGAGCATGAGGAGGCGGTTGGCCATGACGGCGTCCACACCCTGCCCGGCTCCCAACAGGGCCTTCAGTTCGCCCAGGACCAGACCTTCAGGCCTGCCATGCAGGCAAAGCAGGATGTTCATGGTGAACCCGAAGGCCAGAAGCGACCAGAAGGTCTCGAAGAGCATTATCGCTGTGGCCAGGATGCACAAGGCTGGGACGAGGTCGAGGAAATAGGTTTCCGGAAAAGGGGAAATTTGCCAGGACCAGCCCGCGCCGATGGCGAACAGCGTGCAGGCCACGGCCACAGCGACCAGATAGCGTGTGCCGCAATTGGCGATGCGCCCGGCCAACGAGAGCAGTAGCAGTCCAAGCGGGATGGCCAGGGCCGAGACCAGGGCTGACCATATGAGTGGCGAAGGCCAATAATCCATGTGCAGCAATCCTCTCAGCGCGTCCGGCAGAGGATCCTGCCCAGACTCAAGCGGGCTCAACATAAGCCGACTTTCCCCCAGAGGCAACCGCTTAGAGTTGGTTCGCGCCTGGCCTGGGTATTATGGATTGCTGGCCCCAGGCGTTTCTGATAGGATCAAACTCGAACCGACGCAGACGGCCAGCCCGCTTGTGCCGGGGCAACCGCAACACAGGCAGGGCCATTACAGATGATTCAAACCGCACCCCTGGTCGGGGAACAGGCCGCCTCATACCTGGAAGGCCGCCTCAACTTTGACTTACAGACCTTGCTCACCTTTCCCAAGTATTTCCTGCTGGAAACCTTCTGCGGTTGCAACGCCAACTGCATCATGTGCGGCATCGACTTCTCCAAGAAGAAGCGCCGCCCCATGGACGATGCTCTCTTTGAGAGAATCATCACCGAGATCGGGCTGTACCGCGATCACGTGGAGAAGGTCATGCTCTATCTTGATGGGGAGCCCTTGCTGGACGCCAAGCTGGCCGAGCGTATCCGCTTGACCAAGGCCCAAGGTATCAAGATCGCCAACATCGCCACCAACGCCAGCCTGCTCGACGCCGACCGCGCCGAGGAACTCATCAAAGCTGGCCTGGACGAAGTTTACATCACCGTTGAATCATTGAATAAAGACATTTATGAGTCCATCCGCCGGGGGCTCAAGTTCGAGACCGTCATGAAGAACGTGCTCGGGTTCATCACCCTGCGCGACAGGCTGAATCCAGCCTTGCGCGTCCGCGTGCAGATGATTCAGCAGGCAGCCAATCAAGACGAACCCGAGGCTTTCACAGCGTTCTGGAAAAGCAAGCTCTCGGACATCGACCAGATCGCCATCCAGAAGGCCCACAACTGGGCTTCCAAGGTCAAGGGCCGCAACGAAGCGGAAGACCCGTTCATCAACAACGTGCCGTGCATCGCCCTCTGGGGCACCTTTGTGGTTCATGTGGACGGAACCGCGCCTTTGTGCTGCATGGACACGGACACCCGCGTACCCTTGGGCAACGTTGCCGAGGAAAGCATCCGCGACATCTGGACCGGGCAAAGGCTTGAGGCCATCCGCCAAAAACACACAAGCGGGACCCGCGCTGACATCCCTTTGTGCGATGGCTGCACTCTATGGCGTGAGGTGAAGCGCGACCTGCCCCAGACCCCGTCGCCAGCCAAAGGCTGAGAACCATGAGAAGCGTTCCCATGACAGCTTTTGCCGCCCGTTGCGCGGAGCTTGCGATCTCGCAAGCCCGTCCCCGCCTGTTGCTGGTGCAGCCCCCCCTGGTTTTGCTCAAGCACTTCTCGCGCGACATCGCCGTCAAGCGCGGTTACTATATCTTCCCACCCACCGGACTGCAGTTTCTTTTCGAGGCGGTAAAGCACCGCGATGTCGAGACACGCATCCTGGACATGAATTATGAACTCCTGAAACGCACGGCCGAGGATTCGGAGTTTGAGCACACGCGCTGGCTGGAGAGCCTGCAAGAGAGCCTTGAATCCTGGCGGCCGCAGTTCGTGGGCGTGACCTGCAACTTCGACGCGAGCCTTGCGCCGTTTCTTGAAGTGTTGCGCTTCGTTCGAAAGTTTGCTCCCGGCGCCGTGCTGCTCACGGGAGGCATCATTCCCTCATTCGCTTGGAAAGATCTGCTGGAGCAGAATCTCTCGGACTTCGTCACGGCCAAGGAGGGGGAGCAGAAACTCAATTTCCTGCTTGATCACCTTACCGGAGAGGACACGGGTACAGCGCCTGCGCCTGGGGTGTACTTCTCGTTCCAGGGCGATTTTTTTCAAACCGAGGGAGACGGGACCCTGCCGGAACTGAACGGCGACCTCATCGACAGCTACCGGGCCGTGCCCATCGAGGACTATTGGCGCTACGGCTCGCTCAACCCCTATTCGCGTATGTCTGCCCACAGCCACACTGGCTTTGCTCCGGTTCAGTTGAGCCGGGGCTGCCGGGGCAACTGCACCTTCTGCTCCGTGCGCGAGATCATGGGCCGGGGCGTACGCCACCGGCCGATGGAAGATGTTCTGCGCGAAATGGAATATCTGGCTCGTGAAAAAGACATTTACCATTTTGAATGGCTAGACGATGATTTGCTCTTCCACAAAGATGTTTTCAAGGATCTATTGCGCGGTATCATTGAGCGCGGGCTCAAAATTCACTGGTCGGCCAACAACGGCATGGTGGCAGCGTCTATCGACGACGAGTTGCTGGAGCTAATGCGCGACTCCGGCTGTATCGGTTTCAAAATCGGCATTGAGACCGGCAACGCGGCCATGCTCAAACGCATCCGCAAGCCCGGCACCTTGGCCACCTTCCGCAACCTGGCCCGCCGCCTAGAAAATTTCCCAGAAATATTTGTGGGCGGTAACTTCATCGTCGGCTTCCCACAGGAAAACTTTGCCGAGATGCTCGACACCTTGTCCTTCGCCATGGACATCCGTCTGGACTGGAACGCCTTCACTATCTGCCAAGTCATACGCGGAGCCTCGGCCTTTGCGGACTTCGAGGACTATTTCAAGACCCAGATACAGACCGGCGGGGAAAACGTGAAGAACTTTATCCCTACCCGTGAGTCCAAGGATGGGACTCTCACTGAAGACACTACACATAGGCACGGCTTGGACATTTTCGACCTTGACCCCGCGAGCGTACCCGACGAGCGTCAAATCAAAGAGATCTGGTTCACCTACAACATGGTGGGCAACTATATCTTCAACAAAAATCTGGCCCCCGGCGGGCGGCCGGAAAAATTCGTCTCCTGGGTGGAAATGGCTCAGATGGCCTATCCCAAGAACCCCTACATGAGTCTTTTCGCCGCGCTGGGACATGTGCTTCTCGGCAACACCACCCGCGTCACTGAACAGCTGCAGAACACTAAGCTTAACGTATGTTCCGACTACTGGAAAGAGCGTTTCGAGGCCTTCGGCCTAGACTTCCTTCTGCGTGATTTCCCTTCCAGCCCAGAGGCCGTGCACGATGCACTGGCAAAGCTGTGCGCCCATGTGGCCAAGCGACTGCCCTTCTCCCTCAACCCCACCCAACCGGAGTGAGTTCACCCATGCATGTCCCCTTTCTTGACCTTCGAGTCACCGACCCGGCCGAAAAGGCCGCTCTTCTTTCTGCTGTTGAGCGCGTGCTCGACCATGGTCGACTCATCAACGGCCCGGAGATGGAGACCCTGGAAACCAAGGTCGCCGAGTCTTGCGGGCGCCGCTTCGCTGTGGGGGTGGGCTCCGGCACCGTGGCCCTGTATCTGGCTCTGAAGGGCCTGGGAATCGGCCCCGGCGACGAAGTCATCACCACCTCGCTGTCCTGGATCGCCACGGCCAACGCCATCGGCCTCCTGGGCGCCACTCCAGTCTTCGCGGACATCGGCGATGATCTGAACATCGACCCCGACAGTGCCACCCGGCTTGTCACCAGCCGCACCAAAGCCATCGTGCCAGTGCATTACACCGGCCGCATCTGCCGCATGGAGGCCTTCGAGGCGCTGTGCAGTGAACACAAGCTGCTGCTCGTGGAAGACGCCGCGCAATCCTTTGGCAGCCGCCTGAATGACCGTCCGGCAGGAAATTTCGGCACCGTCGCCTGTTTCAGCATGAACTCAATGAAGGTCTTCGCCTCTTGCGGCGAAGCCGGAATGATCCTGACCGACGACGCAGCCATGCGCGAACGCTTGGTGTCCTTGCGCTACAACGGCACAGTCAACCGCGAAACCTGTATCGAGCCGAGCCTCAACGGCCGCATGGAGACCATGCAGGCGGCCATACTGCTGGAGCGCCTGCCTCTGGTGCCAGCCATCATCCAGGCACGCCAGGAGCGCGCGGCCTGGTACGACGCCCTCCTTGCCGACGTAGTCGACACGCCACCCGCCACGCCAGGGCTCTTCCACTCCTACTACACGTATACCATCCAGGCCGATCGCCGCGACGAACTCAAGGCATACCTTGAAGAACGCGGCGTGGAGTGCAAGATCCAGCACCCCATCCTCATGCCCGACCAGCCGCCTTACAAAAGCTGCCGCGCAGAGACGGACAACGCGCGTCGCGTGCAGGCACGCATCCTTTGCATTCCGGCCAATGAGAAGGTCCGTCGTGAGCAGGTAGAGTACGTGGCCCAATCCATCCGTTCATTCTACGGGAGCTAAGCCGCGCGCATGACCGACCGAGCCCGCAGCACGTTGATCAACCTCGCCAAATATGGGGTTGTTACGGCGGCCCTGGGCTATTTGTTCTGGTCCGGGCGGCTTGACCTCGCGCACTTCCGCCTACGCGAGGGCGGACTCGTCCCTCTCATGTGGGCCTGCCTGGCTCTTGTGATGCAGTATTTGCTTTCCATCTTCCGCTACGGCGTACTTCTGCGCGCGGCGGTGATCCGCATGCCCTTTGCCGAAGTCTTCCGGATCGGCATGATCGCTGACTTTTTCAATTCCGTATTCTTTGGCGGGCTGGGCGGCGATCTGGTGAAGGTCATCTACGTGGTACGCGCTGGGGGCGGAAAAGCAGACTCCCTTGCCTGCGTGCTAGTGGACCGGCTGGTGGGTCTTGTGGCTCTCTTGGCCCTCAGCTGTGCGGCGCTGCTGATCAACGCGGAACAGGTGCTGGCCGCGCCTGGGCTAAGAAACATGTCCCTGCTGGTTCTGGGCATTTTTGGCGGCTTTGTGCTGTGCTGCATAGTGGGGCTGGTGGCCCTTACGCGAACCCGGAAACACGGCTTGGTCGCCTGGGTGGCGCTTTCCGCCGCAGCCCTAGGCGTTGTGTGGCAGGCGCCAGGAGCAGACTCAGAGCTCCTGCTGGACTTGGTCGTCGGGGCCCTCAGTCTAGCCCTGTGCGCAGCCTTGGCAGCCCCCAGCCTGTTGCCCGGACGCACGCTGCACCGCCTGGCTTCCCGGCTGCCCCAGGGCGACAAGCTCATGGCCCTGGTCGACAGCGTCCTGCTTTACCGTGACCACCTCATGGCCGTCGGAGCCATGTTCGTCTTTTCGCTTTTCCTGCAGCTACTCATTCTGCTTTCGCTCTACTGGTTGGCCCAAGCCATACCCTTGGTCAACCCGCCGGAGTTCGTGCACATATTTTTTGCCGCGCCTCTGGCCTTTTTGACGTCCAGCCTCCCCCTGCCGGGCGGCGGACTGGGTGTCGGAGAGTTCGCCTTTGACCAGGCGCTGCGGAGTTGCACCGCCAACTCCATGCCGGTGCTTGGCGGAGCCGAGATCTTCTTGTCCTGGCGCGTCCTGGGAGTCATCCTGGGTCTCGTTGGCCTGCCCTGGTATTTGCGCGACACGCCCAAGTCATCAGAGCTTCGCGAGATGGCTACGGATTGAGCCCCACATAAAGCATATGACCACAAGCCTTCTGGCCGTTAGGACGCTCACCAGCACTCGTACCCGCCAAAGCACTCGCCCCGACCATCCCACTGTTCCGCCCCTTTGAGGGGCCTGGCGTCACTCGCAACGATGCATGGTCGCCGTGCATCTTGCGGCTGCCGACAGCTTCGACGCTACACGACTTCTGGCGTGGGGATGGGGATGACGAAGCGCCCGCCCCAGGTTCGGATGACGTCGAGCTGGGTGATGATTTCGTCCTTGATGTTCCAGGGCAGGACGAGGACGAAGTCGGGCTTTCGTTCAGCGATGGCCGTGGGCGGCAGCACGGGGATGCGGCTGCCAGGCAGGAACAGGCCTTGCTTGTGTGGGCTTAAGTCGCAGACAAAGCTGACGAGGTCTGGCTTGACGCCGCAGAAGTTGAGCAGGGTATTGCCCTTTGCGGCTGCGCCGTAGGCGGCCACGGTGCGTCCGGCGAGCTTTTGTTCGGCCAGGAAGCCGAGCAGTTCGGCCTTGATGCGTTCGGCGCGCGGCTGGAAGCCCTGGTAGTAGGCGTCGGTGAGGAGGCCAGCGCCGGTTTCCAGGGCCAGCAGGTCCTGCAGGCGCTGTGTCTCGGCGGCCAGGGGGTCTGCCGCGTGCCTGGCGTGGATGCGCAGGGAGCCTCCGTGGGTGGGCAGTTTCTCGACGTCGAACACGACGAGGCCGTGTGTGGCGAAGAGGCGGCGCACGGTAAGCAGGGACAGGTAGGAGAAATGCTCGTGGTAGACGGTGTCGAACTGGGCGGACTCCACGAGGCGGTACAGGTGCGGGAACTCCATGTTGACGAGCCCGCCCGGCTTGAGCGCCAGGGCCAGGCCGCCCACGAAGTCGTTCAGGTCGGGCACATGGGCCAGCACGTTGTTGCCGATGATGAGGTCGGCCTGGCGCTTCTGGGCGGCCAGGGCGGTGGCCAGGCGCACGCCGAAGAAGTCCTCGACGGTCTCGATGCCTTTGGCGCGCGCGACCTTGGCCGTGGAGCCGGAGGGCTCGACGCCCAGGGCGGGCACGCCGCGTTCCTTGACGTACTGGAGCAGGTAGCCGTCGTTTGAGGCGATTTCCATGACCAGGGACCGCGGGCCGAGGCCCAGGCGCGGGAGGGTGGCCTCCACATAGGCCTTGGCGTGGGCCAGCCAGGTCCTGGAGTAGGACGAAAAGTACACGTAGCCGGAGCTGAAGATCTCGGTGGAGCGCTTGTACTCGTCCACCTGCACGAGGCGGCAGTCGGGGCAGACGAAGAGCTTCAGCGGGTAGTAGACCTCGGGGCCGTTCAGCTCCTCCGGCGCGAGGAACGAGTTGGAGGGCGGTGCTGCGCCCAGGTCGAGGAAGACCTGGGAGAGCGGGGTGGCGCAAAAACGGCAGTTCATGGGATTTCCTTCAGTCTGTCGCCAAGGGGGCGAAGTCGGATGTCAGCAGCGGGTGCGCGGCGTCGCGGGCCGAGAGGTCGGCGGCGGGCAGGGGCCAGGCGATGCCGAGCGCCGGGTCGTCGTGGCGCAGGCCGCCCTCGTGTTCGGGGCAGTAGAATTCGTCGTGCAGGTACAGAAGCTCGCAGTCGGCCTCCAGGGTCTGGAAGCCGTGGGCGAAGCCGCGCGGCAGGAACAGGGCCCGGCGGTTTGCGGCGGAGAGCTCCACCGCGTGCCACTTGAGGTACGTGGGCGAGCCCGCGCGCAGGTCCACAGCCACATCGAGCACGCGGCCCCGGAGGCAGCGCACCAGCTTGGCCTCGGCCTTGGGCGGACGCTGGAAATGCAGCCCGCGCAGCGCACCGGGAGAACGGGTGAGGGAGTGGTTGACCTGGACGATGGCGCCCATGCCCAGGGGGGTCAGCTCGGCGGCGCAGAACAGCCGGGCGAAGGCGCCCCGGTGGTCCTCAAAGGCCGCCGTGTCGATAAGCTTCAGCCCCGGCAACGGCAGGGGGGTCAGGGTCAGCTTGCCCACGCCCGCCGCCTACAGTCCCCTGGGCTTGGCCAGGAACTCGCGCACCCGGGCGCGCACCAGCTCTCGCAGGTCGTGGTCGCCGCTGGCCCAGGCGTGGTACCAGCCGCAGGTCCAGAGCAGGGCTTCGTCCAGCCCCAGGCGCGGCTGCCAGCCGAGCAGGGTGCGGGCCTTGGCGCAGTCGAGCACCAGCAGCCCGGCCTCGTGAGGGTGTTCGCCCTTATCCAGGTCCAGGCGGGCGTCGTCGCCCCAGAGCCTGGCGAAGCGCTCGGCCACCTGGCCCACGCTGCGGATGTCGTCCGGGCTTGGCCCGAAGTTCCAGCCCCCGGCAAAGGCCGGGCCGGATTCGATGAGCCTGCGCGCCAGGAGCAGGTAGCCGGAGAGCGGCTCCAACACGTGCTGCCAGGGGCGCACGGCTTCGGGCCGGCGGATGCGCACTGGCTCGGCCTTGGCGAAGGCGCGGACCATGTCCGGCACCAGGCGGTCGGTGGCGAAGTCGCCTCCGCCGATGACGTTGCCCGCGCGGGCGGTGGCCAGCGCTGTGCGGTGCGCGGAATGCGCTTGCGCCGGAAAAAAGGACCGGGCGAAGGCCGTGCTGGCGAGCTCGGCGCAGCCCTTGCTGGCGGAATACGGGTCGTGCCCGCCCATGGGGTCGGTCTCGCGGTAGCCGTGCACCCACTCGCGGTTCTCGTAGCATTTGTCGCTGGTGACAACCACGATGGCGCGATTCTTTCCCTCTGGCGCGGGGGCTAGGCGGCAGGCCTCCAGCACGTTCACAGTGCCCTGCACGTTGACGGCGAAGGTGCCTGCGGGGTCGGCGTAGGAGGGCCGCACCAGGGACTGCGCGGCCATGTGGATGACTATCTCGGGCGAGAACTCGGCCACGGCCTTGGCCAGCCGGGGCAGGTCGAGGACGTCGGCGTGCAGGTTTGCCTGGGTCTTGGGCGGGTCGGCGTCGAGCCCGGAGAGCCCGAACAGGCTGGGATGGCTCGGCGGGTCCAGGGAATAGCCCAGAACATGCGCGCCAAGCTGCCCCAGCAGGTGGCAAAGCCACGCGCCCTTGAACCCGGTATGGCCGGTGATCAGGACCTTGCGGCCCTGAAAGAATTCGTCCTGCATGCGCCCTCCGGGCAATGCTTTCGTCATGCCTCGCCAAGCGGACAGAGCCCCTGCGGCAGCTTCCTCGGCGATGGATGAGGCACTGCGAGATTGCGCCTCTCGTCACGGCCACCCCGACAATGTACCGCATTTTCTTACCGAACGCCATGTGGGACTGTCAATCGCACATTCCCAAGCGTTGGCATTCTAGCGTATTGCTGCCCTTGCCGTCTGCCGGAATGCAGACTATCCTATCTGCTCTTGAACGCCTTGCGCATTACCAAAAACACTTTCCCCATAAGGACCATCCATGAGCCACGGCCATGAGCCTTCACTCCACGACACTCGCGCCGACGCCCGCGAGGTGTGGTTGCTGCTGGCCCTGGTGGCGCTCTGCTACCTCGACAAGATCCTGCTCGGCCCCTACGCCTTCGTGGACTTCTACGACACCATGGAGGTCCACTTCGCGCATTTCCAGAACATGTTCCGGCTCTGGCGCGAGTTCGGGCTCTTCAGCTGGTACCCCTTCCACGCCGCTGGCGCGCCTGCCTTTGTGGGACAGCACCCGCCCTACAACCCCGCCGTGTTCCTGTCCGGGCTCATGCCCATCTGGCTCTTGTCGCTCGCGTGGAACATGGGGCAAATGATCCTGGCCGGGTACGGCATGCTGCGCCTGCTGCGCCTGCTGATCAATCCCTCCCGGCCGGTGCGCCTGTTCTGCGCCGTGGTCTTCTCCCTTGCCTGGGTCAGCGGCAACGTGCACTTCGTGTTCAGTTACGCCTTTCCGGCCGTCTTCGCCTGGACCTCGGACCTGGCCCGGCCCGACCTGCCGCGCAGAAAACGGATCGTCGCCGCCCTGGGCATTTTACTCGTTTCGCTGTTCTCCTACCCGGTGCTGACGCTGCCCCATTTCCCCGTGCTCCACCTGGCCTTTGTGCTCTTCCTGGGGCAGAACCTGCCCCACTTCCGGCGGCAGGTGGCCATGGTCTTCGCGGTCTGGACCGGCTACGTGCTGCTTTTCGCGCCGTCCATCGTCAGCCTGTTTCTGTACATACCCTTCGCCCAGCGCGACTGGGCCTTCCACTACCCTGGCCTGGCCGCCGCCCTGAAGGACCTGGCCCGGTTCCTTCACGGACGGCTCACAGACCAGACCATGCTGCCGCTGCTCCTGCTGAGCCTGGGGCTTCTGCGACAGCGCAAGGTCAAGGCCATGCTGGCCATGTTCGCGGCCACGTTGCTCATCTCCGGGCTTTTCTCCAGCGACATGAAGGGGCTGTTCGCCAACACCCTCCTGGCAAAAATGGACCTCTTCCTCTTCGTTTCGGCCTCGGGCGCGCTGTCCTGCGCCCTTGCCGCCGTGGTGCTGGAGCACCACCGTCAGTCCGAGCACCCTTTGCCCTGGAAGTTTTTCGGGGCCTGCGCCGTGGCCCTGACGCTGTTCGGCTCCTCGAACGTTGTGCTGCGCAACCAGTTCCTGCTGGCGGCCTGCCTGGGCCTGCTGCTACTGCTGCGCCGTCGCCCCGGGGACTCTGGGCGGCTGTTGCGCCTGGCTCCGCTGCTCCTGGCCGCGGGCCTGGCGAGCCTCGGCATGTTCACACGCCAGCAGAGCATGGCAGCCGGAGTCTTCGTGCCCTATGCGCGGGGCTATGAGGCCCATCCCAGCCTGGCCCGCCTGGGGCTCGAGTCGACGCGCCAGCCCTTCCGCGTGGCCGCCGTGGACGTGCACCCGGCCCTGTTGCAGGCCTACGGCCTCGACACACTCGGCGGCAAGAACGCGCTCTTCGACAAGCACTACAAACGGGTCGTCACAGAGGCCATCCGGCCGCAATTCAAGAACCCGGCCCTCGCGGCCAACTTTGCCCGCGAGTGGCGGCAGAACTACCTGTCCCGCAACCAGGGGGACCACGACGAACGGCCCCTGGCCCTGAAGCCGGACCGGCCCCGCAGCGCGGCAGACTACAACTTCGGCCTCTTGCGCCTCATGGGCGTCACGCACCTGATCTCGACGACGCCCTTGGCGGGCATGGAAGCCTTCGCCGCGGCCCCGGCCATCGACCCGGGCCGCACCGGCGGGCTCCTCGGCCTGGGAGTGCTGCGCGGGCTCTACAGCATGCCGCTTTACGACTACGCCCTGAGCGACGCGCCCGGCCTGGGGCTGCTCGCCGGGAGCGCCGTGCTTGCGGACAGTGCCGAGGACGTGCTGCGCCTGCTCAGCCAGGAACCCGCCGAGGGCGTGCTGCAGAAGGTCTTCCTGCAACGCTCCGACGTTCCCGCCGAACTCCTCCCCCTGCTGGAGCACATGCCCGCAGCCGCTGCCGCGAGCCCGCCGCGCCTGGAATACTGGTCGCCGGACAGGCTGGTGTTCTCCGGCCAGGCGAACGGCCCCGCGCTGCTCCTGGTGGCCAACAACTTCGACCCGCGCTGGACCGCCACCGTCAACGGCGCCAAGGCCCCGCTGCTGCGCGCGGACCACGCCTTCCAGGCCGTGCTGGTCGACAAGCCCGGACCCTTCCGCGCGGAGCTGACCTTCAGCTCCGCCCTCATCTGGCAACTGCACATCCTCTCCGGCCTTGGCGTGGCGCTCATGTTCAGCGGAGTGCTGGCAAACAGGCGCCAGGACCTGCTGCCCCTGCCCGAGGCCCCGGAGCTGCCCCGCAACGCCGCCGTCCTCTGCCCTGACTGGCGTCTGGCCCTCACCGGGCTGGCCACCGCGGGCATCTGGGCGCTGGGCTTCGCCCTGTTCATCCTGCGCCGCTACCAGCCCGCCAACCCCCAGTACGAGTCCCTGCACTACGCCCTCTACACCATCCCGCTCATCGGCGTAGCCGTCGCCCTGTGGACGCGCGCCCTGCTGCGGCGACTGTAGCCGAAGGCCCCGACCAGGGGCGGCCCACAGCCGCCATACCGTTTGTCGATACTTCCGGTCGGCAGCGGCTGAAGCGCAAATAGGCTGGACATTGTTGCCCAGCCTTTTGCTTGTGCTTCACCGAGGAAGAGAGTCGTGTGGCTGCGGTCGCCTCAGAGCCTCAAGAGTCCCTGGGCAATGTGCGTCAGCGGGCGATCCAGAGGTTGAACTGCTGCCCGTTGGTGGATTTGACGGGGTTGGGGAAGATGCTGAGGTTCTCCACGGGCTGGAGGAGCTCTGCGATGCGCGGGGCCAGCTGGGCGTATCCTTCGACGGCGTAGAGCTTGCCGATGTGTCCGCGGTAGGAATCGTTCTTGGTGAAGTGGAACATCTCGACGGTCATGCCTTGGCCCTGGAGGGTGCGCTGGACGTTTTGGGCATCGGCCAGGCGGTCATCGGTGTAGATGAGGCGCACCTTGAGCCCGGCCAGGGGGCTGGCCTGCGGCGGCGGCGCGGTGAGCTCGGCCACGGCGCGCATTTTCTGGTTGTCCCGCCAGATGTCGATCTGGGCGGTTTCCCCAGGCTTGAGGTTGCCGATGAAGCCGACCATAGTGGCGGGCTTGTCGATGCCTTGTCCGTTGACGGCGAGGATGACGTCGCCGGGCTTGAGTCCGGCGGCCTCGGCGGGCGAGCCGGGCAGGGTGCCGCGCACCAGCGCGCCGGTGGTCTGGCTCAGCCCCTTGCTCTTGGCCGTGTCGTCGGTGACGTCCGCGAGTTCGACGCCCAGCCAGGCGCGCGCCTTGTTGTTGCGCGCGTCCGCGATGGCCTGGGCCTGGGCCAGGTTGTTTCTGCGGGCGTCGAACCGGTTGGAGGCGCTGGTGGCGGGCAGGGAGGCCAGGGCTATGGCCTCGGCCGCCTGCGCCGGGTTCGGGCGGATGCGTCCGGAGGCCACGGCGGCGGCGGGCGCGGGGCTCGCGGCGGGGGGCTCGAAAAACTTCTGCACCTGTTGCGCAGCGGGCGGCACGGGAACCGGGACAGGGGCCGAGACCGGGGCTGGCGACGGGACAGGAGCAGTGGCCACAGCCTGGGCCGCGGGCGGGCTGGCCGCCTGACCTGCCTGGGGGTTGAAGTAGAAGTCGCCCATGAGGCTGGAGGATTCCCACGGGGTCTGGCGCTTGCCCATCTTGGCGGACTCCTCGGCCACGCCGATGCGGGTCTGCTTGAGCACGCGCTCGATGGTCAGGCCCGGGGTGCGCAGGTGCCGGAGCAGGTGGCTGGTGTACAGGCCGTTCTTCCCGGAGCCGTCGGCGGCGATGTCGCCCGGCGCGGTGGCGAAGGCCACCAGGGAGCCGGTGGGCGCGTCCATCTTGGCCAACCCGCGCGACTCGCTGCGGAAGCTGCGCGCGAAGGGGTTGTTGCGGCAGGCGTCGAGGATGACGATGTTCAGGCCGTTGCCCGCGTCCTCCATGCGGCCGAGCACTTTCCCGGCGTTGACGCACTCGTACTGCACGTCCTTTTCCAGGGCTATCCGCGCGTCCACGGGCACGAGATAGTTCTCCCCGGACACCTGCACGCCATGCCCGGCGAAGAAGAACAGGCCCACGCCGCCCTTTTTCAGGTTGTTCCAGAACAGGTCGATGGCCTCGTTCATCTGCCGCAGGCTGGCGTTCTCGCGCAGGATGACCTCGAACCCGACGCTCTTGAGCGCGGAGGCCATGTCGCGGGCGTCGTTGGGGGGATTCTTGAGCGGCCCGGCCTTGTAGGCCCCGTTGCCGATGATCAGCGCCACCCGGCGCTCCTGGGAGGGAGAGGCGAAAGCGGGCGCGGCGAGCAGAAGCGCACAGGCCAGCAAGGCAAGCATATATGCGGTGCGGCGCATGACTGAACTCCTTCCATCATCCCGGGCGCTTTCAGCCGCGTCCGGGCGGGGCCGTCTGGTTTGGCCCCTTCGTTACGGATAGCGCGGCTTGATGCGCACCATCTCCAGAAAAGCCGCCGGGCCATCGCGGCGGATGCGCTCCCCGTTCTTGCGCCAGCGCTCCAGCAGCCCTTCGGGCAGGCCGGGACTCTCGCAGGGGAAATCCGGGCACAGCCCGCAGAAGCTCACCTCTCGCTCAATGGCGCAGGCGCGCACGCCGCAATTGCCCAGCAGGCAGCCGCCCTCGCGACAGCCCTGGCACGAGCCCTGGGCCAGAAACTCCAGCAGCGAGGCGGCCTGCGGGTAGCTGGCCAGGGCCGGATTCATGGCCGAAAGGCGCTCCGCGTAGGCGCCGAAGTTCGGGCCGAGGAGATCGCACAGGGCTCGGGCGTGGCTGCGGATGGCGCCCCCGACAAAGGCCAGGCAGCCGCCGCAATAGAGCCCGCAGGGCGCTACAAGCCGCATCGTCTCACGCTCGGAAGGGGAGCAGCTGGGCATCTGGGCCTCCTGGGGGTGGAGCTTTTGCGTCTGCTTTAACGCTTTTCCTGGCGTGCGCCAAGGGGGGGGGGCAGGCCTTCAGGTGCGGGAAGCGTTCGCGTCCACCGCCGGGCCGCCCTGCCTTTGGACGGGCCGGTTGGCCAGCACCACGCCCGCCAGGACCATCGCCCCGCCCGCCACCAGCGGCAGCCCCACGCTCTCGCCCAGGAGCGCCGTGGACAGCAGCGTGGCGAACACCGGCACCAGGTTGATGAAGATGCTGGCCCGCGGGGCGCCCAGGGCGCGGATGCCGTCGTGGTACCAGAGGAAGGCCAGGCCCGTGGCGCCCACGCCCAGGAACAGCAGGTTGGCCCAGACCGTGGCGCTGGCGGCCAGCGCCTGCGGCACCAGCCCGGTCAGGAGGGCGGGCGGCAGCAGCATGGCGTTGCCCACCACGCACGACCACATGACCGCTGACAGCGGCGGCATCTTCTGCACCACGCGCCCGCCGCCGATGGAATAGGCAGCCCAGGCCACCACGCAGCCCAGGATGTACAGATCGCCCGTGGACGGGCCGTGGGTGAACAGGGTGCGCGGATCACCGCCGGAGAGGATCACCGCGACGCCGAACAGCGACAGCGCGATGCCCAGCGCCTTCAGCGCCGTGGTGGGCGCGCGCAGCACCAGCGCCGAATACAGCGCCACGGCAGAGGGCACGCAGGCCACGATCATGGCCGCCCGCGCCGCGGGGATCAGCGCCAGCCCGGAGAAGAACATGGCGTTGTACAAGAACACGCCCGTGAGCCCCAGGAACACCACCCCGCCCCAGGCTCCGTGCGGCGGCTTGGGCCAGCCGTGTCCGGCCCGGCAGGAGAGCAGGTACAGGAAGATCGAGGCCGAAAAAAAACGCAGGAACGCGGCCGGAAACGGCCCCATGCCCTGCGCCACATAGCGCCCGCTGACCCAGGTCGCGCCCCAGAGGGCCATGCAGGCCGTCAGCTTGACGTAGACCACCAGCGCCGCGCGACCCTTCACGCCCGCCTCGGCCGAGCTCACGGCGCGCCCACCGGCAGCGCCGCCGCCGCACGCACGGGCGAGCCGTCCAGCCCCAGCACCGGCAGGCACAGGAACTCGAAGCCCGAAGCGGGCAGCCGCTCCAGGTCGCGCAGGTTCTCCACGATGATGAGCCCGGCGCCCAGCAGCGCCCGGTGCGCGGGCAGCCATCGCAAACCGAACGCATCCGCGCTGGCCGCATCAAGCCCCACGCCGGACAAGCCAAGCCCCGCCAGCAGCAGCGCGGCCTCCGGCGTCAGGTGCGCCCCCCGCGTGTAATACTCCGCCTCGCCCCAGCGCGACGCGTCGCCCGTCAGCAGCAGCACGAAGGCTGGCTCCTGGGCGCGCAGCCAGACCAGATGCGGCTCGATGTCCGCCGCCGTCACCGCCAGGGCTGTGCGCACGCGCACGTCGAGCACCACGCCGGGACCGGCGAAACGCCACAACGGCAGGTCCGCCAAGGCCTCGCCATCCTCCAACACGTGGGCCGGGGCGTCGACGTGCGTGCCACTGTGCACAGGCAGGCTCGCCAAGTGCGACACGTACCCTTCCGTCGCCAGCTCGCCCATGGGCGACAACGACATCGGGGGATCGCCCGGAAAGACCGGCATGCCCGGCTCAAGCGGCCACGAAAGATCAAGCATTTGTCTGCGTTCGCTCATGCGCCACGAAATACCCGCCTTCATCCGCACTGGCAAGACCGGGGCAACCGCCCGCGCCAGGAGGCCAGGGGCTATGGCGCCGGTGGCGTGCCCGGCCGCGTGGGCGCCAGCAGCCCGGCCAGGGCGTACAGGCCGAGCGAGGCGAAGAACACCAGCGAGTAGCCGTAGCTCACGGCCAGGATGTTGGCCAGCGGCGTGGCCACCACCGAGAGCGCGCCGTTGACGCTCCAGGCCCAGGGGATGAACGGGCTCCTGGCCCCGCGGTAGGTGGACAGGGCCAGCGGGAAGGGCATGCCCATGAAGAACCCCAGCGGCGCGGCCACCGCCACGGCCAGCGCCACCTTGGCCGGGTCGGGCCAGGCCAGCGCCAGGTCCAGCAGGCGCGGCAGCAGCAGGCCGGAGAACGCGGCCAGGGTCGCCGCCACCCCGCAGGCCAGGCGAATGCCCGCGCGCGGCCGGGGCACGAAGCGCCCGGAAAAGGCGCTGCCCGCGCCCGAGGCGATGAGCATGGCCGAAAGCACCAGCGCGAACGCCAGGGACGGGTCGTTGAGGAAGAAGGTGAAGCGCTCGATGAGCACGATCTCCACGAACAGAAAGCCCAGGCCCAGGCAGAGGAAATAGCCGAACCCGGCCAGCAGCTCGCCGTGCCCCAGGTCGCCCATGCCGCGCCGGCGCGACAGCGGCAGCAGGAACACGACCAGCGCGAACACCGCCGCCTGGGCCAGCACGGCCACGTTCACCAGGTAGCCGATCTCCTGGCGCGGCAGCAGCTCCAGCCGGGAGAGCGCCTGCGGAATGCGCGAGAGGGGGATGATCTCGTGGAAGAAGGGCCGGTCCTGGGTGCTGGGCGCGAGGTTGAAGAAGCGGAAGCTGGAGGAGTCGGTCTGGCCGCGTTGCAGAGAGGCCGAGAGGTCGTCCATGAGGGCGTCGCGCGCGGCGGGCGGGCCGTCCCCGTTCGCCGGGGTGCGGGCGGGCGCGTCCGCGCTGCCGGACTCGAAGGACACCGGCGGCAGGTCGTTGTAGATCTCCACCCCGGCCGGGTCCATGCCGGGGAAATAGGGCGTGTCGAAGCTGCGCTCCGCGGCGAAGGCGCGGGCCTTGGCTATGTCGGCCGCGTCAAAGGCCCGGCGCGAGGCCAGGATGCGCGCCGTGAAGGAGCTGCGCACCACCAGCAGATGCGCCGAGGGATCGGCCACGCCCGCGAGCCTCAAGCCCTCGCGCACGGTGGCCGCGGCCTTGAGCGCGTAGACCGGCAGCTCGCTGATGCCCATGGGCAGCGAGAGGAGGCCGTCTTCCGAGAGCGCGGCGAAGAGCCTGGCTATGCCCTCGCTGGTGAGCAGGTATTTGTTGGCCTGGCCCTGGTCCAGAAACTCCGGCGACACGTCCACCAGGCTGTACGGGGCCTCCGCCCCGGCTGCCAGCACCAGCGGCGAGCCCAGGCGCGGCGGCGTGGCCGTGCCTGTCGGGGCATCGCGCCCGGGCGCAAAGGCCGCGGCCGGGGCCAGCAGCCTGCGCGGCGGCGGCGGGTATTTCAGCGCGCTGGCGGCCACGCCTGAGGCCGGGTCGGCGGCCGGGTTGGCGGTTGGGTCGAGGGCCGGGTCGAGGGCTGCGGCCCCTGCGTCAGCCCCCTCGTCGCCCACCGCGTCGGCCAGGGGCAGGCGCAGAGCGTAGCTGGTGGGCGGCTTGGCGGGGCCGTGGGCCAGCACGATCGACAGCAGCACCGGGTCGCTCTCCACCGTGTCCACGTGCTGCGCGCCCAGCTCCAGCGCCTCGCGCGGGCGGAATCCGCCGCGTCCACCGGCCAGCAGCACGCGGGCCTGGGGCCGCAGCACGTAGGGCAGGGAGTCCAGGGCGGCGTTCAGGTAGCCGGTGTCGTACGCGCCCTGGCGCGGCAGCGACACCAGCCGCTCGCCGTCGCGGTACAGGCCCAGCGCCGGGGGCGGGCCGCCCGCGCCGAGCAGCTCGTAGTTGTTGGACAGATCCGGGTCGTGGCGCTCCAGGTAGCTCGACAACAGCTGGTAATAGCCGCGCGCGGAGCGCACCTCCTTGAGGACGCGGTTGTCCTCCACGTTCATGGCCACGGACACCGGCTTGTACTGGCTGAAGGCGGCGTTGTTGCGCTCAAGCACCACGAGGCCCGCCCCGGCCGCGACCAGCAGGGCCAGCCCGGCCAGCCCGGCGCGGGCGGCGAGCCGTGCAGGGGGCAGGCTCGTCAGCGCGGCCAGCACCAGCGGCGGCAACAGGAACAGCGGCACATGGAAGGGATGCGCCAGGGACATGCAGAACAGAAGCGCCGCGGCGCCCAGGCCCGCGCCCACCAGGTCGGCCATGTAGACCTTGGGGATGTTCTCCTGCCCCGCCAGAAACGACAGGCCCACATAGAGCCCGGAGGCGAAGAAGAAGGGGAACAGGGCCAGGTAGTACTTGCCGATGTTCACCAGCTGCCCGGCCCAGAGCACCTCGTTCTGGAGCTCCAGCGGATTGAAGGGAATGAGGCCCAGGGCGGCGTACCCGCCGGAAAGAAGCAGCAGCATGGCCACCGGGAGGGCGAAGAACAGCGCCTCGGCCCGGCGCAGAAAGGCCGACCCGAAGAGGCACAGCACCACGCCGCTGACGGAGTACCCGGCCATGGCCATGGAGATGACCCAGTAGCCGTACTCCGACCAGTTGGTGATGGCGAAGTGGCGCACGAGGAAGATCTCAAACGCGATGGAGGAGAGGCAGACCAGGAAGATGCCGACGTAGCGCATGGACCCCCAGGCCGCGATTCCGCTTTCCGGTCTTGTCGCGGCGGCGCAGAGACTTTGGCTCGTCCTACCCCATCCGGTCCGCGCTCACAAGGGCGGGTTGCGTCGCGGGGGCTAGACCGTTTCGCCTGGCCCGCTCTTGGGATCTTCGTTGCGCGCCGGGGTATGGAAGCTCAGGCTCAGGCTGAAGACGCTGCCGACGCCGAGAGTGCTCCGGGCCTCCACATGGCCTCCCATCTTGGCCACCAGCTCGTGCACGATGGCCAGCCCCAGGCCGGTGCCGGGGTACTGCTTGGTCAGAGGGTCCTCGGCCTGCACGAAGGGCTCGTACAGCTTCTGCATGTGCTCCGGGGAGATGCCGATGCCGGTGTCGGCCACCTGGAGGCGCAGGGTGCAGTCGCCCTCGGCCCGGCAGGAGAGCACCGCGTCGAGCGTCACGCCGCCTTCGTGGGTGAACTTCAGCGCGTTTTCCAACAGATGGCGCAGGGCCTGGCCCAGGCGCAGAGGGTCGCCCAGCAGCTCCTGCTCCAGCGCGCCTGGATGCCCGTTGACGGTGAAGGCAAGCCCCTTGCCCGCGGCCACGGGCCTGAGCTCCTGCTCCAGCGGGTCGAGCACCTTGGCCAGGGTGAACGGCTTGTGCTCCAGGATCATCTGCCCCGAGCCCAGGGCGGCGTAGTCCAGAATGTCGCCGATGAGCTCCGTGAGGTGCCTTGAGGTCTGCAGCGCGTAGTCCAGATACTCGCGGTGCTCCGGCGGCAGGTCAGCGCCCTCCAGCAGCTTGAGCATGCCCGCCAGCCCGTTGAGGGGCGTGCGCAATTCATGGCTCATGTTGGTCATGAAGGCGTCCTTGGCCCGGTTGGCGGCCTCGGAGGCGCTCTTGGCGTCCACCAGCGCGCGCTCGGAGAGCCTGCGCTCGGTGATGTCGCGGGAGAAGCTGGCGATCTGGCGCACCTCGCCGTCCTCGGCAAAGATGGGGTACAGGCGGATGGCGTAGGTGCGGCCCTCGCGCTCCTCCTCGAAGCGCAGCGGGGCGCGGGTGCGGACCACCTCCTCGAAGCGCTCGCGACGGCCGTTGCGCACGTAGTCGGGGATGATGTCCAGGATGTTCCTGCCCACCAGCTCTTGCGCGGTGGCGTTGCGCCGCCTGGCGGCGCTTTCGTTCATGGACAGCACGCGGCCGTCGGGCACGAGCAGCAGCAGGCCATCGGACGAGGCGTTGAACACGGCCCGCAAGCGCTCCTCGCTCTCGTGCAGGGCCTTGCGGACGGCCTCCTGCGCGGCCTGGGCCTGCTCCAGGTCCTCGGCCATGTGGTCGAAGGTGCTGGCCAGCTCGCCCAGCTCGCCGGAGGCGCCGGGAGTGCCCGGCCCCATGCCCGTGCGCGCAGAGAAATCGCCCGCGCCAAGGGCGCGCACCGCCCCCATGAGCCGCCGGACCGGATCGAGCAGGAAGCGCCCGGCCCAGAGCCGCGTCAGCAACAGCGCCAGCAGGGTGATGAACACCAGCACCACGGTCTGCCGCGTGAGCTTGGCGGTGCTCTCGGCGTAGACGGCGCTCTTGGGGATGCCTACGCGCACGTAGCAGACCGCCTCGCCTCCGATGTCGAGCCGCCGCAGGACGTAATAGCGTTCAAGCCCATCCAGGCCGATGGACCAGCCCGAGACGCCGGAGGCCCGCTCGCGGATGTGCTCGGCGTGGTCACTGGGCAGGCTGGCCCCGAGGACGCTCGGGCGGTCCGGCACGCGGTACAGGACGCGGCCGTCCAGATCCGCCAGGATGATGCTGGTTCCGGGCGGCAACCCGGCGGTGCTTGCGTTCTGCGAGGCCTGGGTCAAGGCCACCTGCGCGGCCAGCACGAGTGGCGCGCCGTCCTTGGCCTCGCGCACGGGCGCAGCGTAGGTCACCACCACGGCGTCGGCCTGGGCGCCCCCGGCCACCTTTTGCCTGTTCACGCTGACCGCGAAAGGCCGCCCGTGCAAGGCGTCCACGATGGCTTGCGTGTTCCTGGCTATGGCCTTGTCCGACACCGGGCGCGCGGAGGCGAGAACAACCCCGCCCTGGCGCACCAGGAGCAGGTTCAGATACTCCGGGGCCAGGCTCGCGAAGTGCTCCAGCTCCTTGGCGCAGACGCCGTTTTGCTGCCCGCCGGGACAGCTCCAGAGCCGGGAGTTGGCGGCCATGAGCTCCAGGGACAGACGGGTGTTGCGCGTCTGCTGTTCCAGGTCGTCGGCGATCATGCTCGCGGTGTGGGCCGCGCGCTCCACCGCCATGCCCTGTTCGTGGTCGCGCTCGGCCATGTGGCTCCAGAGCGACAGCCCGAGCACGGGCACCAGGGCCACGGCCACCAGGGCCATGAGCATGGTGTGGAGGCTGTACGGCAGGCTGCGGGGGGGCTTGGCCATCTCGTTTGGCTGGACGGACCTGCCCCCGGAAGGAGTCGGTTTCGCGGCGTCGGGACTCACGAGGACACCCCTTTCCGTCTGTGGGCGTTTCCCGGGCAGGAACGTGACGCCAGGCGCGGCATGTGAGCGCTCACGACACCCTCCGCGCAGCCTCTTCCCGTGTGGCAGGAACGATCGGCATGGGGTGTCGGCCTCACTAGCCCCTCCTCCTTAACCGCCCTGCCTGGGGCAGCAGGCGCTGAGCATTTCCAGCGCGCGGTCCTGGGGCAGAGGCTTTGAGAACAAATACCCCTGCCCGAACTCGCACGAGAGGTCCGCCAGGAAATCGCGCTGGCGCTGGGTCTCGATGCCCTCCGCCACCACGTCCAGGCCCAGGTTGTGGGCCAGGCTGACGATGGTGCGCACGATGACGAGGTTCTCGAAGGCGTCCATGTCCGAAACGAAGCTGCGGTCGATCTTGAGCGTGTTGATGGGGAAACGTTGCAGGTAGGCCAGGGACGAGTAGCCGGTGCCGAAGTCGTCGATGCTGACCTTGGTGCCCATCTCGCGCAGGCCGCGCAGCTTGTGCACCATGCTCTCGGGGTTCTGCATCACCAGGGTCTCGGTAATCTCGACTTTGAGTCGGCCTGGATCGAGGCCCGTCTCGTCCAGCGCGCGCGCAAGGTAGCGCAGGAGGTCCGGCTGGGCGAACTGCCGGGCCGAGAGGTTCACGGCGATGCTGAAATTCTTGGGCAGGCTGTAGTTCTGCTCCCACCGGGCGGCCTCGCGGCAGGCCTCGACGAGAGCCCAGGCGCCGATGGGCACGATGAGCCCGGTCTGCTCGGCGTGGGGGATGAAGTCATTGGGCGGCACCAGGCGGTCTCCCACCTGCCAGCGGATGAGCGCCTCGAACCCGGCCAGGGTGTTGCTGGCGAGGTTGAAGATGGGCTGGTAGTGCAGGCGGAATTCCTCGCGCTCCAAGGCGTTGTGCAGGCTCTGGTGCACGGTGAGGGTATACTGGGCGCGCTTGCGCATGGCCCACTTGAAGACCTTGATCTTGCCGCCGCCCAGCGCCCGGGCGTGCTCCATGGCCAGGGCGGCGTCCTGCAACAGTTCTTCGGGCTGGGCGTACTCCGAAGGGCCGAGCACCACGCCCATGCTGGCCGTGAAGTGCAGCTGGTGCCCGTCCATCTCCAGGGTCCTGCTCAGCTCCTGGCCGATGCGCCGGGCCACGCGCAGGGCCTCGCCCGAAGTCTTCAACTCCTCCAGGATCACGCCGAACTCGTCCGGGCCGCAGCGCGCCACCGTGTCCAGCCCCCGCGCGATGGACTGGATGCGCTCGGCCACGGTGCGCAGCACCTGGTCGCCCGCGGCGTAGCCCAGGCTGCTGTTGATGGGCTTGAAGCTGTCCAGGTCGAGGAAAAGCACGGCGTACTGGTAGTTGAGCCTGCGCCGCGAACGCTCCATGGCCTGGTCCAGGCGGTTCAGGAACAGGGCGCGGTTGGCCAGCCCCGTGAGCGGGTCCTGGAACGTGCGCTCGTGGAGGGTCTCCTCGGCCTGGCGCCGGGCGGTGATGTCCTCAGCCACCAGAGCCAGCAGGTCCGGCCCGGGCACATAGGCCGAGACGCGCAGCCAGCTCTTGAGCTGGCCCATATAGCCTTCGAACTGGGCGGGCTGCCCGGAGCGCGCCACCTGCAGCAGAAAATCGTTCCAGTAGCCTTCCAGGTTGGGCAGCGCCTCGCCCAGTGTCTTGTCCAGCAGGGTCTCGCGCGGGAGCTCGAAAATCTGCTCCATGGCCGCGTTGAGCTCCGACAGGCGCCAGGTCGCCAGGCGCTGGGGCTCGCAGCCCTCGCAGGCAAGCAGCATGAAGCCGTTGAACATGGAGGTGAACAGGCTCTGAAACCGGGCGCGGCTGTCGCCCAGCGCGATGGCCGAGGCCCGCAGCTCGGCCACGGTGCGCTCCAGCGCCGCCCCGGCCTGCTTCAGCGCCATGCGCTGGCGGTGCATCTCCACGAAGACCTGGACCTTGCTTTTCAGGATGTCGTGCTCGAAAGGCTTGATGAGGTAGTCGACGGCGCCGGTTTCGTACCCTTTGAAGACGTGGCGCTGCTCTTTGCTGATGGCGGTGACGAAGATGATGGGGATGTGGCGCGTGGTTTCGTCCGCGCGAATGCGCTCGGCGGTGGTGAAGCCGTCCATGCCGGGCATCATCACGTCCATGAGGATGAGCGCGAAGTCGTGCTTCTGCGTGAGCTTCAGGGCGTCGAAGCCGCTGCGGGCGGTGACCACGTTGACGCCCTGGCGCCGCAGCAGTCCCGACAGGAGCAGGAGGTTCACCTGCTCGTCGTCCACGGCCAGAACGTCGACCGTCTCCACTACACTCTCAGCCTTGCTCACTACCGCGCTCCTGGAATGCCAGCATATTCGTCTCAGGGAGAACG
Organism: Humidesulfovibrio sp.; assembly: GCF_031082295.1. Classification (GTDB taxonomy): domain Bacteria; phylum Desulfobacterota; class Desulfovibrionia; order Desulfovibrionales; family Desulfovibrionaceae; genus Humidesulfovibrio. The sequence goes on along the minus strand of NZ_JAVHLD010000006.1, from coordinate 68,960 downwards.
CTCACTTCATCCTGCTATATCATGATTAACGCATTGTACAGCACCTTTCGCTCCATTGGCACCCACGCATCCAGTTTCCCGTTGTCGGGCGCGAGGTCTTTCGATATACGTATTTCCGCGGGGATTCACTCACTCCCCGCGGAGGAACTTCTCTCATGCCAAATCATTCTTCGGCCCCCCTGTCCGGCCCGGCCGGCGCCAACATCGAAAAGCTGCTGGCCGACGAAAAGATAGCCGTCTTCTTTCAGCCCGTTGTCAGCGTGCGCGGCAAGGCCATCCTCGGTTTCGAGGCCTTCTCGCGCAGCATCGGCGGCGAGGGCGCGCGCCTGGACGCCCACGACCTCTTCGCCCAGCCCTGGGACGCGGCCGTGCGCCTGCGCCTGTGCCGCCTGTGCCGCCGCAAGGCCCTGGAGGCCTTCCGACCCATCGCCGAGCGCCACCAGCACATGAAGATCTTCCTGAACGTCGACGCCGTGGGCGTGGCCGCGGCCGAAAAACCCGGCCACCTCGCCGCCATCTGCGAGGCCATGGGCCTGGCCGGCAACCGCGTCATCATCGAGATGGAGCGCCCCGGCCTGAACAGCCAGGAAATCTACCGCTTCGTGCACTTCTACCGCGAGCGCGGCTTCAAGCTCTCCATCGACGCCATGGACGGCCTCTCGGCGCCCACGGAGGAGCTCTACACCCTCAAGCCGGACTACATCAAAATCGACCGCGCCTCGTACACCGACGTGGAGGGCAAGGAGTTCAAGCGCGACATGGTTTCCGGCCTGTGCAGCCTGGCGGACCGCCTGGGCAGCGTGGTGGTGGCCAAGAACGTGGAGAGCGAGGAGGAGGCCGCGCGCCTGCTGGAATGGGGCGTGAACATCCAGCAGGGCTACTGCTACACCAAGGACAAGGACTGCCAGGAAAAGGACCCCATCCGCGCCTTCCTCATCAAGGTCGAGGACATCAACCGCAGGTACCGCGAGCGCGCCCAGGCCGAGGTGGTGCAAAAGCGCAAGCGGTTCGAGGACTTCCACAAGGTTCTGCGCAAGGTGGGGAGCAAGATGGGCGAAACCATCATCCACGACCTGCCCGCCGTGGCCGAGCGCTTCGCCAACAGCGAGGAGAGCCTGCTCTGCGTTTACGTGCTGGACGAAAACGGCGTGCAGATCACCCCGCGCGCCTTCAAGAAAAGCCTCGTGGCCGAGTGCCCGCTGCTCGGACCGGAGCGCGGCAAGGGCGAGGACATGGGCATCCGCGAGGACATGGTGCACCTGAAAAGCGGCTTCGACAAGTTCGTGTCCCAGCCGTTCATCTCCGTCCACGCGCGCGTGCCCGCCTGCACCATCTCCGCGCGGTTCTACAACCGCGAAAACATCCAGCTCATCCTCTGCCTGGAGTTCCTGACGCCATAGCCGCACGCCCGCGCCGGACTCCAAGCCGGACCGCGCACCGGGCCACCCTCCTACCATCCACCGAGCCCTGGCAACCGCCCGCCGAAGTGCCGCCGCCCCGACCCTTTACGCCCGCCGCCAGGCGGTGCTACCAGTCTTGATTCGGACCGCAGAAGGTCCGGTGGGGGGCCACTGAGGTCGACAGCCGTCGACCGGGGACGACAATCAAGGGGGGGGCGCTGCCCATGTATCTCGGCATTGATGTTGGCGGGACGCACACGGACGCCGTGGCGCTGGACGAGACGGGAATCAAGGCCCAGGTGAAGGTCAAGACGGACCAGTCGGACCTGCTGGCCTCGGTGAACCAGGCGCTGCGGGAGATCCTGCGGACCGTGAAGCCGGACGGCGTGCTCCAGCTGAACCTGTCCACCACGCTCTCCACCAACGCCATCGTCCAGGGCACCACCGAGGACGTGGGCATGCTGGTCATCCCCGGCCCGGGCATCAGCGCGCACGAGTTCATGCTCTGCCGCGACTACCACGTGCTGCCCGGGGCCATCGACCATCGCGGCACCGAAACCGACCGCCTGGACGAGGCCAAGGCCCGCGCCGCCATCGACGCCTGCCGCGCTTCGGGCGTGCGCGTGTTCGGCTGCGTGGGCAAGTTCAGCACGAGAAACCCCCTGCACGAGAACACCCTGCGACAGTCCCTCGGCCCCTCTGGCGGGCAGGGCCCGGACTACGTGACCCTGGGCCACGAGCTGGGCGGGCGGCTCAACTTTCCCAGGCGGCTGGCCACGGCCTATTTCAACTGCGCGGTCTGGCGGGTGTTCAACGCCTTTGCCGACGCCGTGGAGAAAAGCCTGGCCGAGCTGGGCCTGGGCCACGTGCGCGTGAACACCCTGAAGGCCGACGGCGGCACCTTTCCGCTCTCCCAGGCGCGGCGCATGCCCGTGCAGAGCATCTTCTCCGGCCCGGCGGCCAGCGTCATGGGCATCATCGCCCTGTGCGACATCACGCGCGACTCCGTGATCCTGGACATCGGCGGCACCACCACGGACATCGCCGTGTTCGTGGACGGCCAGCCCCTGGTGGAGAACGACGGCATCAACATCGGCTCCCACCCCACCCTGGTGCGCGCCCTCAAGGTCCGCTCCATCGGCATCGGCGGCGACTCGGCCATCAACGTGCTGGGCGAGGCCGTGCGCGTTGGCCCCAACCGCCTGGGGCCGTCCCTGGCCGACTCCGTGCCCGCTGGCGCGGCCCTGCCGGCAGGCGCGCGGCCCACGCTCATCGACGCGCTGAACGTCACCGGGGCCTGCGCCCACGGCAACGTCGAGGCCTCCCGCGCGGGCCTGGCCGAGTTCGCGGCGCGGCACTCCATCAAGCCCGACATGCTGGCCGGACAGGCCGTGGCGGCGGCGGCGGAAGCCATCTACGCCTCCACCCAGGAGCTCCTTGCCGAGATCAACGACAAGCCCGTGTACACCATCCACGAGCTGCTGGAAGGTCGCCGCGTGGCCCCGGGCCGGGTGTACCTCATGGGCGGTCCGGCGGCCGCCATGAAGGAGGCCGTGCGCCAGCGCTTCGAGCTGTTCACCGTGGTGCCGGAACACTTCGGCGTGGCCAACGCCATCGGCGCGGCGCTGACGCGCAACACCGCCAGCCTGGAACTCTTCGCCGACACCGAGAAGGGCGTCATGTTCATCCCGGCGCTGCGCCACCGCGAGAACGTGCCGCGCACCTACAGCCTCAAGGACGCCGAGCGCGACGCCATGAACCACATGCTGGCGCACCTCTCGGAGATGGGCGTCTTCGCCGACCGCGACAACGCCCAGGTGACCCACGCCTCCAGCTTCAACATGGTGGACGAGGGCCGCACCACGGGCAAGAACATCCGCGTCAAATGCCAGATCAAGCCCGGCGTGGCCTTCACCCTGAACGGCCAGCCAGCGGTGCCTCCCGGCGGCCGGGTCGCGGGGCATTCGCTCAAACTGGCCACCGGCCAACTGGCGGACAAAGCCGGGGAGAGGGGATAAGCCATGCACGGAGCCAAGCACAGCCTGGGGATCATCCTTTTTCCCGCGTTCGACTGGAGCATCTCCCCCACCCACCCGGAGCGCGAGGAGCGCCTGCTCTACACCCAGGACCAGCTCAAGGAAGAAGGCCTGTTCGACATCGAGGGCGTGGACGAGCACAAGCCCGGCGTGGCCGGGCGCGAGGACGTGGAGCGCGCGCATTTCTGCTTCCCAGAGGTGGAATCCGTGGCCACGCGCTCGCACCTGGTGGCCGCGGGGGGCACCATCACCGCCGCGGACCTTGTGATGACCGGCCGGCACAAGCGCGCGTTTGCCCTGGTGCGCCCGCCCGGACACCACGCCATGAAGGTGGTGCAGGGCTCGCGCGGGTTCTGCAACATCAACACCGAGGCGGTGATGATCGAGCACCTGCGCGAGAAATACGGCGTGAAGAGGATCGCCGTGGTCGACACCGACTGCCACCACGGCGACGGCACGCAGGACATCTACTGGCACGACCCGGACGTTTTGTTCATCTCGCTGCACCAGGACGGCCGCACGCTGTACCCCGGCTCCGGCTTTCCCACGGAGTGCGGCGGGCCGGGCGCGCTGGGCCGCACGGTGAACATTCCCCTGCCCCCCGGCACCGGCGACGAGGGCTACCTCGCGGTCATGGAGCGCATCGTGCTGCCCATCCTCAAGGACTTCGCGCCCGAGATCGTGGTCAACTCCGCCGGGCAGGACAACCACTTCACCGACCCCATAACCAACATGAACCTGACGGCCCAGGGCTACGCCCGCATGACCGAGCTCCTGAAGCCGGACATCGCCGTGCTGGAAGGCGGCTACGCTATCCAGGGCGCGCTGCCCTACGTGAACCTGGGCATCGCCCTGTCGCTGGCCGGGCTGGACTACACCGGCGTGCGCGAGCCCGCCTTTGATGCCGTGAAGCACCGCCAGCGCCCGGACCTGGCCGACTACATCGACCGGCTGTGCGACACCATCCCAAATGTCTACTTCCACCCGCCCACCGAGCACAAGGACGGCTTCGTCACCCGCCAGGAGACCGGCGAGTGGTTCGTGCGCCACAAGAACATCTACTACGACACCGACGACATCACCGAGGCCCAAACCGAGGAGCTGTTCCTGTGCGGCTCCTGCCGCGGCTTGTTGAAGATCGTCAGCCGCACCACCAAGAACCCGGCCTGCCTGGGCATCGAGGTGCCCATCGGCGCCTGCGACGCCTGCCGCAGCCTGGGCTACAGCATCTACGAGGAGGCCCAGGTCAAGGAGGGCTACCGCTTCGCCCAGTTCATCAACCGCCGCGACAAGGAATACCAGCGCCACGGGTTCTGAGAAAAGGAAAGGCGTCTGCGCCGGGTGCGGCAGGGATGACCGGGGGCTCCCCCCAACTCGGACGGCTTGGCACTGTTGTTGCTTTTAGGTTCCGCACAGGGCGCCCGCCACGGCTACTGCGCAATTATTTGCGCGAGCTGGCGCCAAAACAGGCAAAAAATGGAGCAACTGGATGAAACGTGCACAGATTTTCGTCACCCTGATGGTCGCCGTGGGCCTGACCGGACTGCTTCTGGCCGCCCCGGCCCAGGCCAGCACCAGCACCGACGTGGCCCTGGACCGCATCGAGCGCGTGCTCGACGACGTGGAGCAGATCCAGCGCATCATGAAGGACAGGCCGAATGAGATCGACAGCGCGAAAGAGCGGCTGCTGCGCAAGGAAGCGGAGCTTGAGCGCGAGCGCGTCCGCGCCATGAGCGAGGCCGCCAACGTCTCGCGCAAGGTCGTTGAGGGCATGCGCGCCCGGGGCATCAGCTGGGGCCGCATCGCCCATGAGCTGCACGTAAACCCCTTCGTGGTCGGCGTGGCCACCGGCCACTATGGCGAGCGCGACTACCGCCGCGGGCATGACCACGACGACGACGAGCGCTTCGAAAAGTGGCACAAGAACAAGGGCAAGCACAAGGGCTGGAAGAACGGCATGCCTCCGGGCCAGGCCAAGAAGTACGGCCACGGCGACCGCGACTAGCCGTCACACAGAACGACCACCACGGGCCGGGGCTTCCGAAAGGGGGCTCCGGTCTTCTTCGTCAGGCGGCCTTTGCGCGTGGGCGCTAGCCCAGCTCGAAGCTGGTGATGCCGAAGGTGCGGCCCAGGTCCACGTCCGGTGCCGGGCCGCGATACATGCGCGCTGTCTCGAACACCGGGCGCATGTTGTGGGACTCGGCCAGGCGCACGGCCCCGGCGTGCGGCATGGGCACGTCCAGGTACACCGGCGCGCCCTTGGCGGCCAGCGGCGAGCTGGCGCACAGGCCGTGGAAAAGGGCGTGGGCGGCCGCGTCGTCATCGGCGAAAAGAGGCCCGATCTTGCTGCCCTGCCCGCAGGGCCGGATCACGCCGTACCCGGCAAGGGCGCCGCCGCGCCGCAGTCCCAGGGCCACGTGGCCCGGCAGGCTCAGCCAGGGCCGCAGGAAGGCCTCGCGCCGGGCAGGGAAGCAGCGCCGGTCATAGGCCAGCACCTCGTCCAGGGAAAACTCCGCCAGGGGCGACAGGCCCGCCGACATGGGGCTCAGGGCCTTGCCTTTTGAGCTGCCCTCGTAGCGGCAGTTGCGCATGGCCAGTTCAAAGCCGCTCTTGCGGTAGGTGTCCTGCTGGGCCAGGACCGCGTCCAGGCCGATGGTCGGCGCGGTGAGGGTGCTGAGCGCCGCGTCCCACAGGCGGTAGCCCAGGCCGAGTCCGCGCTGTTCCCGCGCCACGATGTAGAGGCCGACGAAACCGTAGCCGGGGCCGCTGCCCTCGTTGCCGTAGCCCACGGCGGAGATGGTGGCCACGGGCCGGTCGTCGAGCAGTCCCAGGAAATAGCCTTGCGGATCGGCCTGCCAGAAGGCCTCGGCGTCGTTCAGGCCGGGGTTCCAGCCCTCGCCCGCCGCCTGGCTCACGGCGTAGTCCAGCTCGTCGCGCTCCATGCGCCGGATAACGTATCCGCCCACTGCGTCCGCCATGCCTGTCCCTCCCCCCGCTTTCGTCGACATCACCCGCGACTGTCGAACGGTTGTCGCGCGGGTATCGCCGGTTAGCGCTCGGCTAATAGATGATCATGTCCTTCTGGGCCGCGCCGCAAAGCACCCAGCCCGCGTCCACGCGCCGCAGCAGCACGAAATGGCTGGTGCCGGGGCTGCTCTGGCGGTGGGCCACGTAGGCCAGGGCCAGGTCTCCGCCGGGGCTTAGGGCCACCCGCGAGAGCAGGGCCAGGCTGGAGCGCAGGGCGAGTGCCTCCGGGCCGCTTGGCCTGGTCAGCCTGCCCTGGCGGCCCGGCCCGCCCATGAGTTCCGGCTGGGCCTCGCCCGGGCTTTCGGGCTTGGTGTCCTCTAACACCCTCAGGCCGTATTGACCAGCGCCGGGCAGGAGGATCTCGTCCGTGACCAGCACCTGCTGCCCGCGCACGGCGTCCCAGCCCTTGGTGAGGTCGGCGACGGCCTTGTCCGTGTCCTGCGCCCCGCAGCCGCGCAGCAGCTCCGCAAGCGCGTCCTTGTGGATGCCCGGAGCGGCGAGGGTCCGGCCCGCCACCAGCCGAGTCCTGGCCGTGTCCGTGAGGTATTGCCGCTGCTGGCTCAAGCCGGGGTCGAAGGGCGGGGCGTCCGGCGCGGATGCCTGCTCCAGCTTGCCGCCGGAGCCGAAGAATCCCGCCCACACGGCGCGCTCGTGCGCCGAGAGTTCCGGCGCGCGCGGGCCGGCCTTCGCCTGGGGGCGAAAGCTCCCGATCATGCGCTCGAAGATCTCCGCGTTGGCCTCGGCGGCGGCCTCGGGCGTGTCCAGGCTGAGCACGAAGTAGCCGGAGTCCCGGGGCAGCAGCAGGGTGCGCGTGCGCAGGGGCACGCTGTCCTCCTGGCCGAGGAGGCTGCGCTCGCCGCGGGTTTCGGCGCTCCAGCCCGGCTCCCCGCCCACGTCCGCCCGGGTCATGACCGGGGCTGTCGCGTTGGCCGGGCCGTGGGCCGGGTGCTCCAGGTCGAAACGGAAGCGCGCGGCGGTGCGGTGGGGACCGGGCACGTAGCGCACGCGCATCTGCGAGTAGTCGAGGAAAGCCTGGCCCTTGGCCAGGAGCGTCAGCTCAAAGTCCCCGCCCTTGGCGAGGGTGTCCTGCTCCTGCACCGTCCAGCCCTGGGGCAGGTCGAGGCTGAAATACCGGCCCTTGGGCTCGTAGCGCTTCTGCTGCGCGGGCGCGGGCGGCTGGGGCTTCTTGGGCGAGGAAGTGAGTTCGGGCGGGCCTTGGTCGTAGGCCGAGGGCAGGCAGACCGGCTTGACCAGGCAGGCCTCGGCGCACAGCCCCACGCGCTCCGCCAGGGGGCTGCGCCGGCTGCTGGCCTCCCAGGGATCGCCGAGGGGTTCGGGCGTCTTGGCTTCAGGGCCGGGGGGATTCTTCTTCAGGTAGGCCAGGGCGCAGTCCGTGTCCACGGTGCCGCAATGCACGGGGCATTCCTTGAGGCATGGGCGCAGGCAGGCCTCGTCTTCAGCCCGGCCCTTGTCCGCGCAGCTGGACAGGCAACGCCGCAGGCAGGCCTCGGAGGTGGCGGACAGGGCCGCGCGGGCAGGGGCCGCGCCGACCATTGCCAGGACCGACGCGAGCCCCAAGGCAAGGCAGAAGAACCGCCAGGAAGCGATGGGGGAGCGCGGCGGTATGCGGCGGCGTGTGGCAGGCATGGACGCCCTCCGGTAGTGCTGTTGTTGTGGTCTATTGAAGAATGTTGCGGGCCCGGCGCAGGGCCGTTGTCAGCTCCTCCGCGGCGCGCAACGGATCGGAGGCGGCGCAGATGGCCGACACCACGGCCAGCCCGTCCGCCCCGGCGCGCACCACGGCCTCGGCGTTTTCGGCGTTGATGCCGCCGATGGCCACCAGCGGTTTCGTGGCTATCCTGCGCACGGCTTCAAGTCCGCTCAGCCCCCAGGCGTTGTCCAGCTCGGGCTTGGTGTCCGTGGGAAAGATGGGGCTCACCCCAAAGTAGTCCACGTCCAGGCGCTCGGCCTCGCGCAGGTGCTCCAGCCGCTCCACGGACAGCCCGAGGATCGCGTCCGGCCCCAGCAGGTGCCGGGCCAGCTCCGCGGGCATGTCGCTTTGCCCCAGGTGCACGCCATCCGCGCCCACGGCCAGGGCCGCGTCCACCCGGTCGTTGATGATGAGCGGCACCCCGAAGGGCGTGAGCAGGCCCTTGAGGGCCCGGGCCAGGTCCACAAGGGAGCGCATGTTCATGCGCTTCTCGCGCAGCTGGACCATGGTCACGCCCCCGCGCACGGCCAAGCCCACCACGTCGAAGATGCTCCTCTCGCCGCACAGGCGCTGGTCCGTGACCAGGTACAGCGAGGGATTGAAGTCCGGGCGGGACACAGGGCGCGGCGGCATGGCTAGAGTTCCACCTTGAGGCGCTGGCGGATGTCTTCTTCGCCCATGGCGTAGAGCGCGTCGTAGAAATAGAGCTGCAGGGTGCCGGGGCCGGAGGCCTTCTCGGCCGCCATCTCGCCGGCCACCTTCATGGCCGCGCAGGCATGGAGCGCCGCCTCGAAGGGGTTTTTGTTCACCGCCGCGAAGGCGCCGCAGATGGCCGTGGCCGTGCAGCCCAGGCCGGTGACGCGCGGCATCAGCGCGCTGCCTCCCAGCACCCGCGCGGATGCCTGGCCGGTGCAGACCTGGTCCGCCTCGCCGCTCACGACGACGGCGCACTCCAGGCGCTTGGCCAGGGTCTGGGCGAAGCCCGCCGCGTCGTCGGACTTGGCGGTGCTGTCCACGCCCTTGGTCTCTCCGCTCTGCCCCGCCAGGGTCATGATCTCCGAGGCGTTGCCCCGGACGATGAAGGCCTTGTGCCTGGCCAGGAGCGCCAGCGGCGTCTCGGTGCGCAGCTTGCTCGCACCAGCCCCGACGGGGTCGAGGATCACCGGCACGCCCGCCTTGTCGGCCGCGGCCCAGGCCGGGTCCATGGCCGCGATGTATTCCGGGGCCACGGTGCCCAGGTTGATGACCAGCGCCCCGCTGAAAACCATCAGCTCGGCCATCTCCTCAGCGGCGTGGCTCATGATGGGCGAGGCCCCGATGGCCAGCAGCGCGTTGGCCGTGGTGTTGGTGACGACGTAGTTGGTGATGGAGGTCACCACCGGGTTCTTGGCGCGGATGGCCGTGAGGTCGCGCAGGACGCTCTCTGCGAGGGAATGGGCTGCGGTCATGGCGATGGAGGCTCCTTGGGAAAGTGATTGCTCGCAAGTTCGCTTCCAAGACACGGAATGTCAAGGCCGTCTGCCATTTCACACCCCGCCGGACTTGATCTCGGAGAGGCCCGGGCCTAGACTGCGCGCTCAAACCACGCCAAGGAGACCTTTGCCATGCCACAGTTCGCCGAGCGCATGCAGGGCGCACAGCGCTCGTTCATCCGCGAGATCCTGAAAATCACCGCCGACCCGTCCGTCATCTCTTTTGCCGGGGGCCTGCCCAACCCGGCCTCCTTCCCGGTGACCGAGGTCGCCGCCGCGGCCCAGGCCGTGCTGGCCGAGTCCGGCGCGAGCGCGCTGCAATACTCGCCCACCGAGGGCTACCTGCCCCTGCGCCAATGGATCGCCGAGCGCTACCGCGCCAAGAAGGGCATGGAGGTGGACCCCGCCGACATCCTCATCACCACCGGCTCCCAGCAGGCGCTGGACCTGGCCGCCAAGGTGCTCGTCAACGCGGGGGACCCCGTGGTCATCGAGAAGCCCGGCTACCTGGGCGCCATTCAGGCCCTGTCCATCTTCCGGCCCCACTGGCGCAGCGTGCCCCTGCATGAGGACGGCCCGGACCTGGAGGCGCTGGACAAGGCCTTGGCCGGGGCCAAGCTGTTCTACGCGGTCACGAGCTTCCAGAACCCCTCGGGCCTGTCGTACTCCGAGGAAAAGCGCGCCCAGGTGGCGGAACTCCTGCGCCGCCACGACAGCTTCTTCCTGGAGGACGACCCCTACGGCGAGCTGCGCTTCGCCGGGCGCGACCTGCCCCCGGTGTACAAAGAGCGCCCCGAGCACTCGCTGCTGCTCGGCACCTTCTCCAAGATCGCGGCGCCGGGCTTCCGCCTGGGCTGGATCGTGGCCAAGGGCGAGGTCATGGAGCGCCTGGTCATCGCCAAGCAGGCCGCGGACCTGCACACCGGCTCGCTGGACCAGATGGTGGTGCACCGCTTCCTGAAGGACAACGACTTCGAGGCGCACGTGCTGCGCATCCGCAAGCTCTACGGAGACCAGTGCCGGGCCATGCAGGAGGCCATCGCGCGGCATTTCCCCAAGGACGTGGCCGTGACCGAGCCCGAGGGCGGCATGTTCCTCTGGGCCACCCTGCCCGAGGGGCTGTCCTCGCTGGAACTCCTGAAGCTGGCCGTGGAGCGGAAGGTGGCCTTCGTGCCCGGCGCGGCGTTCTTTGTGGACGGCACCGGCGACAACACGCTCAGGCTCAACTACTCCAACGCCGACGCAGCCACCATCGACGAGGGCATCCGCCGGCTGGCGGAGTGCATGCAGGCCGAGCTGGCGCGCGGGCGCAAGAGCTGACAGGAGGCCCATGACAGGACGACGCGCCGAACAACGCACGGGACTGGCGCCCTTGCTGCGCCAGCTCTCGCACCTGCGGCACATGGCCCTGGCCGCGATTTGGGCGTACAAGGTGCGCTCCTTCTTCGTCATCCTGGGCGTGGGCTTCGGCGTGGCCTCGCTCACGCTCATCGTCACCGCCGTGGACGGCACCGAGCGCAAGGCCGTGGAGATCGTGGACTGGTTCGGGCCGGACGCGGCCCTGGTGTTCGGCGGGAACATCAAGAAGCAGGCCGTGGGCGCCCGCACCAACACCCTCACCCAGGACGACATCCGGGGCATCCGGCAGTCGCTGCCGGGGGCGTACCTGGTGGTGCCCATGCGCGCCAAGCCCGACGTGCCGCTCAAGTACCAGGACTCCTCCGCGCCGGGCACGCTGGTCATCGGCGCCACCGAGGGCTACGCCGGGGCCTGGAACTGGCCCCTGGTTGAGGGCCGCGACCTCTCCGAGGAGGATGTCCGCCTGGGCGCGCGCGTGGCCATCCTGGGCGACAAGCCCGCGCGCGAGCTCTTTGGCGAAGGCTCGCCCATCGGGCGCACCTTCATGGTCGACAAGTTCCAGGTGCAGGTCATCGGGCGGCTCAAGTACCGGGGGGCCTCCGGCGGCGGCGGCGACATCGACGACCGCATCATCATACCCATCACCACGCTCACCGCGCGCTTCAACATGGACCGGCGCTACTACCGCGCCATGCGCATCAAGTTCCTGGAGCCGGAGCGCATGGCCGCCCACGTGGAGAACCTGCGCTCCTACCTGCGCATGTCCCATGGGCTGACGGCCGGCCAGGACGACGACTTCAGCATCATCACCGCCGACGAGGTGCTGAAGTTCTTGTCGGCCTTCAAGGGCGGGCTCATGGCCTTCCTGGGCGTCACGGCGGCTAGCGCCATGACCGTGGGCGGCTTCGTGCTGGCCAACCTGTTCTCCATCAGCGTGAGCGAGAGAAGCCGCGAGATCGGGCTCAAGAAGGCCGTTGGCGCCACCAACAACGCCATCCTGCTGCAATTTCTCATGGAGGCGGCGATGCTGACCGCTTTGGGCGGGCTGGTGGGACTGGGGCTGGGCCTGGGCCTGGGCCAGCTGCTCACGCGGCTGGGCATGCTGCAGATCCTGTTCTCGTGGAAGGTCTTCTTCCTCTCGCTGGCTAGCGCCGTGGGCATCGGGGTGGTGTTCGGCCTGAAGCCCGCGCGCCAGGCGGCCCAGTTGGACCCCATCGCGGCCCTGCGCGGCGGGGGCTAAATGCCCGGGCGAAAAATTTCTGCAAAAACCGTTTGACAGTCGGCCCCTCTCATGGCAATGCATTCTCTCCGTGGCGGGCAGCCACCAGAAGCGCACCGGGCCAGACCCCGAAACGCTGCTGGAAAAGGCGCTCAGATCCCTCCGGGCGGATAGCTCAGCTGGAAGAGCATCGGCCTTACAAGCCGGAGGTCACAGGTTCGAGCCCTGTTCCGCCTACCACGGTTCTCATATAGTGCGGAGTGGTAGTTAAGTTGGTTATAACGCCGGCCTGTCACGTCGGAGGCCGCGGGTTCAAGTCCCGTCCACTCCGCCAGCACGCAACAAGGGTCGAATCCGAAAGGGTTCGGCCCTTTTTCATTGATGGGTTTTCGTAAAGGCGAACCGCAGGAGGCCTAGCCCCACCAGCGCCAGCTACAAATACGCCGTGACCGGGCAGGCGTCGGAGATGTCCTTGGCCGTGGTGACCACCAGCGCAGTTCCCCCGGCCTTGATGACCCGCGCGGAGAGCAGGCAGGCGCGCACCTCGCCGCTGTGGTGGCGCATCTCCGCCTCGAAGCAGCTCACGCGGGCGTGCTTGCCCAGCAGCGTCAGAAATACGTGGCGGCGGTCCAGGTTCGCCCAAAGGTTGATGGCGTTGCCCGGCTTGCCGATGATCTCCTCCCGAGTGAGGCCGCAGGCCGAACAGAAGGCATCATTGACCTCGACGAAATCCCCGAAGATGTTGGTCACGCAGGTGAGCTCTGGGCTTGTGTTGAACACCGCCCGCAGCAGCTCCTCGCTTCTGCGGAGCGCCTCGGCAGCCGCGTGCTCATCCAATATGCTGTTTATTTCATCAATATCATTCAGCATTCCAAACCTCGTTCGGGCTGTCCTGGTAAAGCTGCATGGCAACTACGTAGCCAATAGGCCACGCCCCATGGCGGGTCAAGGTGAAAAGAATCATTCCTGAAAGGAGCGCGTTCGCCACTGGGAGCGACTTGGCCAGACCAGGCGCCGCGTTGGCCATCCGGCAAAACAGGTGGCGGGAGAGAAAGGCTCAGGCCTTGAGAAACCGCAACAGCGCTGCCTCAAGGTTGTCCAGCGGCACTGTGGTGTCCAGGCAGGGGCCGAAGGGGCGCTCGTTCAACACGCCGAAGACGGGCAAGGGGTAGGCGTCCTGGATGCCGCTCGACAGGTCGCGGTAGCAGGCCACGGCGATGATGACCTTGGGCCGCTTCTCCACAACGATGCGCCGGGCGATGGTGCCGCCCGTGGCCACGGCCAGGTGCACCCCGTAGCGGTCTCGCAGCTCCAGCAGGCCGAAAATGGGACACAGGCCGCAGCGCTTGCAGTTGTCCACGTCGTGGGTCAGGCGCATCTCGCAGCGGCTGTTCTGCAGGCAGTGCGGCACGAGCAGCAGGATGCGCGAGGGCTCGTAGCGCCCCAGCTCGCGCAGCACCATCTCGTTGTTGACCTTGATGAAAGAGGTGTGGATGTCCTCCTTGGAGAAGCCGAGCGTGCGGCCCAAGAGGCTCATCATGGGCACCAGCAGCTTCACCGTGACCCCGCGCACGCGCCGCGCCAGGGGCAGGGGCCAGGGCAGGACGACGCTCAGCAGCAGGCCCGCGCTGGCCCAGAGCACCAGCAGCAGCAACGCGCCCAGAATGACGCCCAGCACCCACGGCGCGGAAGGGTGGATGTTCCGCAGACCCACGTAGGGCACCACCCAGAGCATCGCCAGCAGGGCGCAGACGAGCAGGCACGTCCCGGCGATAAGGCCGATGAACAGGCGCTTGCGCACGGTGCCCTGCAAGGCTTCGGTCATGGGGCTAGGCCTGGCTGGTGTTTTTAAGGTAGCCGCAGGCAAAGGCGGCGGCGTCCTGGGGCTTCTTGCCCTGGGGCGTCACGCGGGGGGTCAGGTAGGCCTTGTCCGCGCAGGCGATGGCGAGATATTTGCCGCCCTCGGCCTCCACAACGCCCAGGATAGTGCCCGGCGCGGTGCCCGGCGGCAGCTCCTCGCCCACCCTGCCCGGCTCGATGGTCAGGACAAGGGAGCTGTTGCGGTATGTTGGAGTCCAGTCAAAATATGCGCCCGGCCAGGGGTGCATGGCCCGGATGCGGTTGTGCAGGGTCTGCGCCTCCGCATTCCAGTCGATGCGGCCCTCGTCCTTCAGGAGCTTTGGGGCGTAGGTCACGCGGGACTCGTCCTGGGCCATGTTCAGCAGGCGGCCCTGGGGCAAACGGGTGAGGGCCTCAAGCAGCGCGTCCGCGCCCATCTCGGCCAGCTCGTCGTGCAGGGTCCCGGCGTGGTCGGTGTCGGCGATGCGCAGCGCGCGCTGGAGCAGGATGGGTCCGGCGTCCAGGCCCAGCACCATGCGCATGATGGTGATGCCGGTGGCGGAGTCTCCGGCCTCGATGGCCCGCTGGATGGGCGCGGCCCCGCGCCAGCGCGGCAGCAGCGAGGCGTGCACGTTGATGGGCATGAGCCTGCAGGCGTCGAGCACGCCCTGGGGCAGGATGAGCCCGTAGGCCGCCACGACCAGCACGTCGGCCTCCAACGCGCGCAGGGCGTCCACGTCGGCGGGGTCCTTGAAGTTGAGCGGCTGGCGGACCTCGATGCCGGCCTCGAGCGCGGCGACCTTCACCGGCGAGGGCTTGCACTCCCGGCCGCGGCCGCAGGGGCGGTCTGGCTGGGTGTAGGCGGCCAGCACCTTGGCGCCGGGCCAGCCGAGCAGCGCGCGCAGGCTCACCGCCGCGAAGTCCGGCGTGCCCATGAACACCACGCGCAGCGGGGGGTCTGGCGGGGCGCCGAGACGCAGATCCTTGATCTCTAGTCCTTCTGCCATTTCTTGACCTTGGTGTCGTACATGGTGCGCTTGAGGCGGCTGGCGTGGTCCACCAGGGTCTTGCCCTCCAGGTGGTCGCACTCGTGCTGCAGGATGATGGCGAGCAGCCCCTCGGCCTTGACCTCGATGTCCTCGCCCTTCTCGTTCATGCCCTTCACCGTGACGCTGTCGAAGCGGTTGACCTTGCACGTGAAGGTGGGGAGCGAGAGGCAGGACTCCTCGGACTCCTTCTTTCCCGTGCAGTCGGAGAACACCGGGTTCAGGATGACCATGGGGTTCTTGCGTTCCTTGGGACCGGTGTCGTCCAGGGTGATGAGCCGGATGCTGTGGCCCACCTGGGGCGCGGCAAGGCCCACGCCGTCGCTCTCGTACATGGTCTGCACCATGTCGTCGATGAGCTGCTTTATCTCGGGCGTGATCTCGGCCACGGGCTCGGCCTTCTTGGCCAGCACCGGGTCCGGGTAGGTCAGGATGCGGAGTTTCGTCATGTGCTCTAGGCCTCGTTCTTCTTGCCGTCGGCGGCGGTGTCCTGGGCCTTCTCGCGCAGCTGGATGCCGAGCTCGCGCAGCTGCTTCCTGCCGACGATGTTGGGCGCGTCGGTCATGAGGCAGGTGGCCTTCTGGGTCTTGGGGAAGGCGATGACGTCGCGGATGGACTTGGCGCCCGTCAGGATCATGATAATGCGGTCCAGGCCGAAGGCAATGCCGCCGTGGGGCGGCGCGCCGAATTTCAGCGCCTCGATGAGGAACCCGAACTTCTCCTCGGCCTCGGCTTCGTCGATGCCCAGCGCCTGGAACATGGCCTTCTGGGCCGCGGGCGTGTGGATGCGGATGCTGCCGCCGCCGATCTCGCTTCCGTTCAGCACCAGGTCGTAGGCGCGGGCCAGGGCCCCGGCGGGATCAGAGGCGATGGTGTCCATCTGGCCGGGCTGGGGCGAGGTGAAGGGGTGGTGCTTGGCCACCCAGCGCTTGTCCTCCGGGTCGTATTCGAGCAGCGGGAAGTCCGTGACCCACAAGGGCGCGAAGGCCTTCTCGTCGATGAGGCCGAAGCGCTCGCCCAGCTTGAGGCGCAGGTTGCCCAGGGAGGCGTTGGTGACGTCCTCCGGCGCGGCCTGGAAGAACACGATGTCGCCGGGGACCATGCCCAGGCGCTCGGCCAGCTTGGCCTTTTCGTCGTCGGAGAAGAACTTGACGATGGGCGACTGCCACTCGCCGTCCTCTTTCACCTTGATCCAGGCTAGGCCCTGGGCGCCGTAAATCTTCACGAACTCGGTATAATCGTCAATTTCCTTGCGCGAGAGCTCAAGGCCCCCGGGCACGCGCATGGCCTTCAGGCACGGCGCGTTGGCGAAGACCTTGAACCCGCCGCCCGCGAAGATGTCCTTCACGTCGGAGAGGCGCAGCTCGAAGCGCACGTCCGGCTTGTCCACGCCGTACTCGTCCATGGCCTGCTTGTAGGTCATGCGCGGGAAGGCCTCGGGCAGTCTGGCGTCGATGGTCTCGGCGAAGAGCGTGCGCACCAGGCCCTCGGCCATGCCCATGACCTGCTCCTCGTCGGGGAAGCTCATCTCGATGTCGATCTGGGTGAACTCGGGCTGGCGGTCGGCGCGCAGATCCTCGTCGCGGAAGCATTTGACGATCTGGAAGTAGCGGTCCAGGCCGGCCACCATCAAGAGCTGCTTGAAGATCTGCGGCGACTGCGGCAGGGCGTAGAACATGCCCTGGCTCATGCGGCTGGGCACCAGGAAGTCGCGCGCGCCCTCCGGGGTGCTCTTGGTCAGCACCGGGGTCTCGATCTCCAGGAAGCCCAAGGAGTCCAGGTAGCGGCGCACGCTCTGGGCGGCCTTGTTGCGCAGGATGAAGTTCTTCGCCAGGCGAGGGCGGCGCAGGTCCAGGTAGCGGTACTTCAGGCGCAGCATCTCGGCGGCGTCCACGCGGTCCTCGATGGGGAACGGCGGGGTGTCGCTGGTGTTCAAGAGCTTCCAGTCGGTGACGTAGACCTCGATCTCGCCGGTATTCATGTTCGGGTTGGCCATGCCCTCCGGGCGGGCGCGCACGATGCCGCGCAGGGCGCAGACGTACTCGATGCGGATGGCGTGGGCGCGCTCGTGGGCCTCTGGCGCCACCTCGGGGCTGAACACGGTCTGGGTCAGGCCCTCGCGGTCGCGCAGATCGATGAAGATGAGCCCGCCGTGGTCACGCCTAAACTGCACCCAGCCCATGAGGGTGACTTCCTCGCCCAGGTTGGCGCTGGTGAGCTGGTTGCAATGGTGGCTGCGCTTCCAGCCGCCCAGGTCCTGGATGACCCGGTACTCGTCGTAGTCGCGCTCTTCGCCTGCCGGGGTGATGCTCTGGTCAGTCATTGTCGTTCCTTTTCAAAAACAAACTCGCCGAAAGTGGCGGAATATGCCGTGTCGTTAGTCGAAAGCGGCGATGTCGAGCTTAAGCTGCTCGCCGTCCTCCATGTCCTTCACCGTCACCTGGCCGGAGTCAAGCTCGTCGGCCCCGATGATGTAGCACTTCTTGGCCTTGATGCGGCCCGCGTGGCGCAGGCGGCTCTTCATGCTGCCGGGGGCGTAGTCGCACTCGCCCGTCATGCCGCGCTGCCGCAGCTTGTGCGCCAGCAGGATGGCTGTGTTGACGGCATCTGTCCCCTCGCGCGTATCGGTCACGGCCAGGAAGAAGTCCGGGCGCGGGGCCTCGGGCTTTTCCATGAGCATGGCCAGGCGCTCCATGCCGCAGGCAAAGCCCACGCCGGGGGCGTCCGGGCCGCCCAGGAGCTTCACCAGGCCGTCGTAGCGCCCGCCTCCGGCCACCGCCGTCTGCGAGCCGATGGCGCCGCTTGTCACCTCGAAGGTGGTGCGCTGGTAGTAGTCCAGCCCGCGCACCAGGCGCGGGTTCAGCGTGTACTTCAGGCCCGCCTTGTCCACCAGGGCCAGCACCGCGGCGAAGTGGTCGCGGCAGCCCGCGCAGGTGTGCTGCCCGATCTCGGGCGCGTCGGCCACCAGGGCCTTGCACGCCGGGACCTTGCAGTCCAGCACGCGCAGGGGGTTGGTGTGCATGCGGCGGCGGCAGTCCTCGCAGAGCTTCTCGTGGTCGAGGGCCTCGAAATACTTGGTCAGGGCCGCGCGGTAGTCGGGGCGGCACTCGCGGCAGCCCAGCGAGTTCAGCTCGAACGAGAGCTCCGCGATGCCGAGGCTTTTCAGGAAGTCCTCCAGCATGAGGATGACCTCCACGTCGGCCTGGGGCTCGGGCGAGCCGAGGAGCTCGGCGTTGATCTGGTGGAACTGGCGCATGCGGCCCTTTTGCGGGCGCTCGTAGCGGAACATGGGGCCGAAGGTGTACAGCCTGGTGGCGCGGCCCGGCTCTATGCTCCCGGCCTCGATGGCGGCGCGCAGCACTCCGGCCGTGGCCTCGGGGCGCAGGGTCAGGGAGCGGTCGCCGCGGTCGGTGAAGGTGTACATCTCCTTGCCCACCACGTCGGTGTCCTCGCCGATGCCCTTGGCGAACAGCTCCGTGCGCTCCAGCACGGGCGTGCGCAGCTCGCCGAAGCCGAACCGGCCGAAGACCTCGCGGGCCTGCGCCTCCATGTGGGTGAAGCTTCTCGCGTCCTCGGGGAACAGGTCGGCAAAACCTTTGATTTTCTGGATGGCGCTCATGTATTCCAATTCATGTTGAGGTTCGGAAAGGCGGGGAATATACCTTCCGGCAACAGCATTGTCAAAACAGCGCATCCACCCGAATCCCTTGGAGGAACGCATGCCCTACGTGAACATCAGGATCACCCGCGACGGCGCCACCGCCGAACAGAAAGCCGCGCTCATCAAGGGCGTTACGGAGCTTTTGCGCGACACCCTTGGCAAGAATCCGGCCACCACGGTGGTGGTCATCGACGAGGTGGACACGGACAACTGGGGCATCGGCGGGGAGACCGTGACCGTGCGGCGCCAAAGCGGAAAGTAAAGGGAAGGCGCGGGGAGGCGGCTAGAGCCTCGTTCCGGCGTTTCTGCGCGCGGCGGCGACGCCGACGGCCAACGCAGCCACGAGGACGATGGCCATTGTCAGGTCGAACGAAATGGTCAGCACCGCCAGCAGAATGGCGGCTGCGGGGATGTCCCTGGCGTGCACATGGCTCCACATGGCTTCCTCCAAAGGCCGAGGCGCGTGGTTGATGTTGTGGACAGTCGCCGCCGCCCTTCCTGCCGAGAGGGTCGAGTGCCGTGAAGCGCCCGGTGTCGGCGTCAGATTGAAACGCCCCGACCCGGGAGAAGGCCGGGCCGGGGCTGGTTATCAACTGGCAGCGTTAGCTATTTGTCATTACCTTGGCGAGAACGCCTAATATACCCCTCAACGGGTATGCCGACGCCAATCACAATGAGGACCCACCCAAATATCCTGGGGTACATGATGGGGACGCCCCAATTATACATCACGCCGCTATGAACGCCAATCCATCCCAAGAAGGCGAGTGCTACTCCCGTTGCAATTTCCCAAACAGTATGTTCCTTCATCGCTTCGTCCTCATCATTTCCATAATGCTATCATATCCATATGTTAAGGCGCCTCCAAGCCTTCCCGCCGGTGTCATGTTCGGCGGGCCAGGCACAAAAGCGCCGGACAGGAAGTCATAGGCCTTCTCGATCTTGTCCGGATTCCTCATCGCGGTGGCGATGATCGCTGGCGCTGCCTCCGCTTCCGCTGCTGCTACTATGGGCACGGCTCCCGCGCCGAGGGCAATGCCGGTGTACTTCTGCAGGTCCTCGTTTGTGGCGTAAGCCTCTGCGGTTTTTCCCAGCGCTTCGCCCGCACCCTGGGCTCCTTCGGACACGGCCTGGCCGATTCCATCGGGGGCCTTGTCAAAGAGCTGGCCCAGGCCGTCGCCGATTTTCTGGAACACGTCCGACAACGAATATTCCAGCCCCCGCACGTCCACCCGATTGACCGGATCATCGACGCAGTAGCCGTACCAGTCGCTGTCCCCGCCTTTCTTGCCCAGCGGGTCGAGTGCCGTGAAGCGCCCGGTGTCGGCGAAGGGAATACGCGTTTCCGAACGAAACAGGGCGACCTCGCGAGTATCAAGGTCGCCCTGTTGTTAGTGTTTAAGTATTCAACCTATTGTTGGGGCCTTCTCAGATACCATGCAAGTAAGGGGATGGCCACTCCGGCGGCGATAAGGACGTATGAGGTCCACACTGGGACTGGATAACCTCGCACATACGCTTTGCCCTCGCCAAGTTGTAATGCTCCCATGAAAACGAGAGCCTGCCCCCAATAGATTTCACCCAATCTCACTCTCATCTTCCACTCCATTTGTCATATGCCCAGTTTCCAATATATCCAGCCCCACCTGCTCCTGTCATGGTCGGCGGCCCCGGCACAAAAGCGCCTGACAGGAAATCATAGGCCTTCTCGATCTTGTCCGGATTCCTCATCGCGGTGGCGATGATCGCTGGCGCTGCCTCCGCTCCCGCTGCGGCGACGATGGGCACGGCTCCTGCGCCGAGGGCAAGCCCAGTGTATTTCTGCAAGTCCTCGTTTGTGGCGTATGCCTCCGCCGTCTTGCCCAGCGCCTCTCCCGCGCCCTTGGTCCCCTCGGACACCGCCTGGCCGATTCCATCGGGGGCCTTGTCAAAGAGCTGGCCAAAGCCGTCACCGATTTTCTGCAGCCCGTCCCAAAACGAGTTTGCCAGCCCCCGCACGTCCACCCGGTTCACCGGGTCATCGACGCAGTATCCGTACCAGTCGCTGTCGCCGCCTTTCTTTCCCAGCGGGTCCAGCGCCGTGAAGCGCCCGGTGTCGGCGTCGTAGTCGCGCCAGACGAAACGGGTCAGGCCGGTGTCGGCGTCGAACAGCCCGCCCGCGAAGCCGATGGGCAGGCGCACAACATCGCCCCGCACCTGCAACAGGTTTCCAAAACTGTCGTATTGCATTGTCTGTACAACATGGCCGTCTGTGGTGGCAAGCGCAACCGGCGTGCCCAGCTGGTCCGCGAGGATGAAGTACATGTCCTGGCCGTTGGTCAGGCCGATGGGCGTCCGCCCTTCCAGATAGGCGAACATCCACCACTGCCGCCCGTCGTGGAATTCCTCCAGGCGCAACGGGTCGAGCCAGCGGAAGGCCTCGGCCAGCCGCCCGACGCCATTGACAGTCACGCGCTTTTCCAGACGCAGGCCGTTGGCGTCGTAGAGGTACTGGATGCTTTTGCCCCTGGTTCCGGCTTATCGCCGCAGGAGCTTGCCCACGGGCAGGACGCAGAGCCCGGCGAGGAGCATGACGCCGCCGCCGAGGGTGAAGAGCGCGGGGTGTGTCCAGCCTGCGGCCAGCAGCGCGCCGCCGAGGAAGGGTCCGGCGAAGAAGCCGGCGTCGACGGCGACCATCATGAGGTTGGCGTTGAAGGCGCGCAGCTTTGGTGGCGAGACGATGAGCATGCCCGCGTTGAGCAGGGGCATGGTGAGGGCCATGCCGGTGCCGTAGAGGGCGGCCATGCTCAGGAGCAGGGCGACATTGGGCGCGTGGCCGAAGAGCGGCAGGAGGATCGCGAGTCCGGCGAAGGCGTAGGTGAGCATGCGGCCCTTGTCGATCTTGTCGAGCAGGTGTCCGCCTGCGACGCGCACGGTGATGGTGGCGGCGTTGGCGCAGGTGAAGAACATGCCGGGGTTGCCCGCGCCGAGGATGACGGCGAAGTCGCGCATGAAGAAGAAGACGATGGAGTGCGCGGCCACGAGGAAGAGGTTCCCCAGGAGCAGGCGCAGCACGCCGGGGTGGCGCAGTCCGGCGTGCACCTCGGCCCAGGTGGGCTTGATCAGGTGCGCGGGGTGCAGGTTCTTGGCCAGGGCGCTGGTGCGTCGGCTCAGGGGCCGCATCAGAAGGAAGGCGGGGAGCATGAGCGGCGCGGCCAGGGCGTAGGCGTAGCCGTGTCCCGGCAGGTGCGGCAGCACCATTTCCACGAAGGGCGGCATGATGGCGTAGGGAATGAGCACGCTGACGGAGAACAGGCCGAAGCCCTGGGCGCTTTTCTCGCGCGGGAGCACGTTGGTGAGCACGCCCATGACGCCGCCGACGAGGGTGACGAAGCCCAGGCCGTGCATGACGCGCACCACGGCCAGGGCGGGGATGGCGGTGGTGAAGGGGTAGCAGACCAGGGCCAGCACGGCCAGGCAGAGGCCCGCGCGCATGAACCGCACGCTGTTGCCGAGGGTCAGGAACCGGCCCAGGAACGGCCGCACGAGCAGCGCGGTGAGGGGCTCCAGGGAGAGCAGGGGGCCGCGCCAGGCCGGGTCGATGCCCAGTTCCGTCAGGTAGGCGTAAAAGCTGTAGAAGATGGCGATGTTGCAGAAGGCCAGCACGCTGATGCCGCACAGGGACAAGAACTCGAAGCTCCAGATTCCCCGCTCGTTGCCGTTGGGGTGCCTGCCTGCGGAGGGGCTGTCTGGGGCGTCCGCCGGGGCGTTGTCGTGATTCATGACGCTCCGCCCGCGACCACGGCGATGACGTCGCGGAAGGCGGTGAGGAAGTCGCGCATGACGGGCTCCTGCACCAGGCTCACGCGGATCCAGTTGGGGAAGCGGAAGCCGGTCATGGTGCGCACCATGATTCCGCGCCGCATGAGCTGGCGGTATATGAGCGAGTCCGAGGCCGGGGTCTCGACCATGATGAAGTTGCCCTCGTTTGAGACGTAGTGCAGGCCCAGTTCGTCGAAGGCGGGCAGCAGCAGGGCCTTGGCGTCGGCCACCATGCGCCGGGTGGCCAGGATGTGCTCGGCGTCGTCGGAGAGGGCGGCCGCGGCGGCGGGCTGGCCCATGGAGTTGACGGAATAGACGATGTGCGTGCGCCGGATGTAGTCGATGGCCTCCCGCTGGCCGCAGACGTAGCCCACGCGCAGCCCGGCCAGGGCGTACATCTTGGAGAAGGTGCGGAAGGCCACCACGTTGGGGTGGCGCTCCATGAGCTCCATGGCGTCGGGGAAGCGGTCGTCCTCCACGTATTCGCAGTAGGCCTCGTCGATGACCACGAGGGCGCGGCCGGCCACGCCCCGCAGGAAGCGTTCCATGGTGTCGCGGTCCCACCAGGTGCCTGTGGGGTTGTTGGGGTTGCACACGAAGAGGATCTTGGTGCGCGAGTCCATGGCCGCGAGCATGGCGTCGGGGTCGAAGCCCCAGTCCTTGAGCGGGATGAGCCGGGCCTCGAAGCCGGAGAACTCGGCCACCCATTCGTACACCGCGAAGGTCTTGTCCGCGGTGATGATGTTGTCGCCCTTCTCGCAGAAGGCCTTGATGACGCTGGCGATGACCTCGCAGGAGCCGTTGCCCACCAGGAAGCGCTCCGGGTCCTTGCCGAAGCGTTCTGCCAGGGCCAGGCGCAGGGCGTAGCAGTCGCCGCTGGGGTAGATGGCCGAGCGGTCGCACTGGAAAGCCTCGATGACCTTGCGGGCGGCGGGCGGCGGTCCGAGCGCGTTCTCGTTGTTGTTCAGCCGGTGCAGGTGGTCCACGCCGTACTGGCGCATGAGCACCGGGTCCGGGCGGCTCGGGGTGTATGCCTCAAAGGCCCGGATGTACTCCGGGACGAGCTCAGCTATTGCCGGGGACATGTTGGCACACCAGGATGTCGGAGGCGCCCGCGTTGGGCAGCACGAGCCTGGGCGCGAAGCCGCAGGCGGTCAGGATGGGAGCCAGCGCCCCCTGCCAGGGTTCGGAGAGGTCCAGGTGCAGCAGGATGTCGACGCCGCCCTGCTCCTCGGCGCCTTGCTCGCGGATGGCCTCCACGTGCGCCCGCAGGTTGGCCTCGAAGTCGCGGCCGTCCAGCAGCGGCCGCAGCAGGGCCATGGAGCGCTGGCGGTCGAGGTTGGTCGCCAAGAGCGAGTGCGCGGGCAGGCGCGCGGGGTCCGCGGGCTTGGCGGACAGGAAGTCGCGGGAAAAGGCCAGGCGGTCGTACTCGCGTTCAAGGAAAGGCACCAGCTCGGCGTGGGCCCAGACCGCCGCGCCCGCGTCCTCGCGCAGGTGGCGGTAGAAGGCTGGCTGCTCGACGCCGGTCTTGCCGTCGCCATCGGGATCCGGGCCGTGCAGGGTCAGGCTGCCCAGGGCCTCGAACCAGCCGCGCGGCAGGTCGGCGGTGGGCCGCTCGCTGAAGGCGCACAAGGTCTCGGTGCGGGCCACCCGGGCCAGGAAGCCCTCGGTGAGCAGCTTCGCGATGTCCGCGCCCAGGTTGTCGGAGACGTTCTGGGAGGCGCCCTGGGAAAAAACGTAGGGGCCGGAGAACACCACGGCGCGGCGGCCGGAGGCGCGCCAGCAGATGAGCCCGGCGGGATGGTCGGCGGCGTCCAGGGCCAGCAGCGCCTGGTACTGGTGGGAGTCCACCATGTCCGCGAAGCGCTCGGGCCGGGTGAAGCTATGGGGGCGCAGGCGCGCGGGATAGCGCCCGGCGGCCAGCAGCGCGGCGTGCTGGAGCGCCCCGGAGCTGGGGGCCGGCTCCAGGCGCAGGGGCGGGGTCAGGCGCTGGGGCGTGGCGATGCCCTCGGCCTCGGAATAGGCGCGGTCGACTTCGGCGTAGAGGTGGAACACGTCCGGGCCGGAGCGCGAGAGGCTGCAGCGGTCGGTTGTGCGGGCTGCCACGAGCAGGCCCAGCTCGGCGTCGTCGCCGGAGTCCGACTCCAGGTCCACGCTGGCGGCGAAGTTGAGCGCGCGCAGGCTGACCTCCCCGGCCAGGAAGCGGAAGTCGGCGCGGGTGAAGGTGCCGCCGTCGGACAGGGTAAGGCGGATGGGCTCGTCGTGCCCGCCGTGCCTGCAGAGGTAGGCGAAGAACTCCTCCACGGCCAGGGACAGGCGCAACGCGCCGCGCTGGTCGAGGCCGAAGGCCTGGGCGGCGTTTTCGGCTGCGGCTGCGGCGGCGGGCAGAAAGGACGTTTCAGGAGGCAGTTCCAGCACAAGCTGGCGCAGGCCTTGAGCCGAAGGGGCGTTGGCGGACTGGGCGGTTGCGGGCAAGGCGTCCTCGCTTGGCTTTGGAGCGTTCTGGCGAACCTCTTTGGGTGATGGAGCGGCAGGCAGGCGAACCCGGCCGATGTCGAGAGATACCAGACCCGCGCTCCCCGGGCAACCGGGTTGTCGGCGCTGGCGCCGAGGTGCCGTAATTGGCAAGAAACGAGCAAATGTCAGCGGCCTGTTGTTCCACCTGTGTCAATTTCGACAAGAAAATTTCGTGTCATTTCCGTGATTGTCCGGATGTTAATACAAAATTGTCAGAATTAGTGCTAATTTTAGCTTTTCAGGGGCCAAAATTGTGGCTAAAGAAGATTCCGCCGCCACGAGGGGCAGGCGGCATCCCTCCATTTCCGGCGGCGTTTGCGCCGGGAGCTGTTCACCGTGCCCCACGCAATGGGAGACTCCCTCATGATCCAGGCGCCCACGGTCCAGGCGGGTGACACCGCATTCATCCTCATCAGCGCCGCGCTGGTGCTGCTCATGACGCCGGGCCTGGCCCTGTTTTATGGCGGC
Organism: Humidesulfovibrio sp.; assembly: GCF_031082295.1. GTDB lineage: Bacteria > Desulfobacterota > Desulfovibrionia > Desulfovibrionales > Desulfovibrionaceae > Humidesulfovibrio. The sequence goes on along the minus strand of NZ_JAVHLD010000006.1, from coordinate 43,404 downwards.
ATGGTGCGCGGCAAGAACGTGCTCGGCACCATCATGCAGAGCTTTTTCCTCATCGCCCTCATCAGCATGGAGTGGGTGGCCCTGGGCTACTCCATGAGCTTCGGGCCGGACGTGGCGGGCCTCACCGGCAACCTGGCCTGGGCCTGGGTCACGGGCGTGGGCGCCGCCCCCAACGCCGACTACGCCGCCACCATCCCGCACTCGGTGTTCATGATCTACCAGTGCATGTTCGCGGTCATCACCCCGGCGCTCATCACCGGCGCCTTTGCAGAGCGCGTGCGCTTCGCGCCGTTTCTGGTGTTCAGCCTGCTCTGGGCCGTGCTGGTCTACAACCCGGTCTGTCACTGGGTCTGGGGCGCGGGCGGCTGGCTCAAGCTCATGGGCGTGGTGGACTTCGCGGGCGGGCTGGTGGTGCACCTGACCTGCGGCGTGGCGGCCCTGGCCGCGGTGTTCGTCATCGGCCCCCGCCGCGAGTACGGCAGGCGCCAGTTCTTTCCGCACAACCTGCCCATGACCCTGCTCGGCACCGGGCTCTTGTGGTTCGGCTGGTTCGGCTTCAACGGCGGCAGCGCGCTCGCGGCCGACGGCGTCGCGGCCACGGCCTTTGTGGCCACGCACATGGGCGGCATGGCCGGCATGGCCATGTGGATCATCGTGGAGTGGTGGCACCGGGGCAAGCCCACGACGCTTGGCGCGGCCTCCGGCGCCGTGGCGGGCCTGGCCACCATCACCCCGGCGGCCGGGTTCGTCACCGCGCCCTCGGCCATCGTCATCGGGCTCATCGCGGGAGGCGCCTGCTACCTGGGCGTCATGGCCAAGGCGCGCCTGGGCTACGACGACTCCCTGGACGTCATCGGCATCCACGGCCTGGGCGGGCTCATCGGCACGCTGCTGGCCGGCCTGCTGGCCACCAAGGCCGTGAACCCCAACGGCGTGGACGGCCTGTTCTACGGCAACGCCGCCCAGTTCACCACGCAGGCCATCGGCGTGCTGGCCGTGGGCGCGTACGCCCTGGTGGTCAGCTGGGTGCTGCTCAAGGCGATCAACGCCACCATGGGCCTGCGCCTCAGCGCCGAGGCCGAGAACACCGGCATGGACCAGGCCGAGCACACCGAGACGGCCTACTCCGACAGCCTCAACGCGGGCTCGCGCATGTAGCTGCGGCTCCTGCGAAAATCAGCCCCCGGCGCGGACGAGAGTTTGCGCCGGGGGCTTTTGCTTGCGTGACGGTCAGCCGTGTGCGTGGCCCCGGCGTTGACGCGGCGAGGGACAGGCTGCACAGTCGCCTCAGCAAGTATTCCGCACACCTTGAGGAGGAAGCGCATGGACAGGAACCTACTGGCGCACCGCGCCAAGCAGGCCGACAAGCTCATCAAGAACCTGAACCGCCGCAAGATGGCGGGCAGCTATGTGGCCACGGCGGAGGAGGCGAAGGCCGAGGTGCTTTCCCTCATCCCCAGCCCGGCCAGCGTCATCCGCTGCGGCTCGGAGTCCGTGGGCGGCCTGGGCCTGTGGGCCGCCATCGCGGCGAAGCCCGGCGTGACCCTCATGGACCCCTATGCCCCGGGCCTGGGCAAGGAGGCGGCCATGGATGTGCGCCGCAAGGGGCTCCTGGCCGATGTCATGGTGGCCAGCACCAACGCCATCACCCTGGACGGGCGGCTGGTGAACCTGGACGGCACGGGCAACCGCGTGGCGGCCATGACCTTCGGCCCGGCCAAGGTCATCCTGGTGGTGGGCATGAACAAGGTGGCCTGGGACCTGGAGGCAGCGTACGCCCGCGTGCGCACGGTGGCCGCCCCGGCCAACAACATCCGCCTGGCCGAGGCCTACGGCCTGAAGAACCCCTGCCTGGAGGACGGCCGCTGCCACCAGTGCATGAGCGAGACCAAGATCTGCAACATCTGGTCGGTCATCGAGGGCTCCAGCGTGAAGGACCGCATCCACGTGGTGCTGGTGGGCGAGGATTTGGGGTTTTAAGACTCCCTTCACCGCAACAAAAAAGGCCCCGGGCAACCGGGGCCTTTTGGCGTGCGGGGGGTCAGGCGGGCGGCCTAGGCTTCCGGGAAAATCACCTGCACCTGTTCCTCGTCGCCCACGCGCGGCGCGATCTCGCCGATGACGAAGGCGGGCGTGTCCATTGCCTGGAGGCGGTCCATGACGTCGTCCACGGCGTCCTTCTTGACGATGAGCGCGTAGCCGATGCCGGTGTTGAAGATCTGCAGCATCTCCGGCCAGGACAGCTTGCCCTGGTCCTTCAGCCAGTTGAACACGGGCGGAACCGGCCAGGAGCCGAAGCGCACGTGCGCGCTCACGCTGCTGGGCAGCACGCGCGGCAGGTTGTCGTAGAAGCCGCCGCCGGTGATGTGGCACATGCCCTTCACAGGCAGGTCGCGCAGGACGTTCAGCACCGGCTGCACGTAGATGCGCGTGGGCGCCATGAGGGCCTGGGCCACGGTGGCGCCGTCGCCGCCGGGCAGCGGGTCGTCGCCCTTGAGGCCGGAGGCGTTGTAAATTTTGCGGATGAGCGAGTAGCCGTTGGCGTGCGGGCCGGTGGAGGCCAGGCCGATGATCACGTCGCCGTGGCCGACCTGGGAGCCGTCCACGATGCGGTCCATGTCCACCAGGCCCACGCAGAAGCCGGAGAGGTCGTACTCGCCGTCGGCGTAGAAGCCGGGCATCTCGGCGGTTTCTCCGCCCAGGAGCGCGCACTTGGACTGGTTGCAGCCCTCCACGATGCCCGCCACAACGCGCACCGCGACATCGGAGTCGAGCTTGCCGGTGGCGAAATAGTCGAGGAAGAACAGGGGCTTTGCGCCCTGTACCAGCACATCGTTGACGCTCATGGCCACCAGGTCTATGCCGATGGTGTCGTGCCCGGCGAAGGCGAAGGCCAGCTTGAGCTTGGTGCCCACGCCGTCCGTGCCGGAAACGAGCACCGGGGCATGAATGTTGCTGAGGTCAGGCTTGAACAGGCCGCCGAAGCCGCCGATTCCGGAGAGCACTCCCTTGCCGTGCGTGCTCTGGGCCAGGGCCTTGATGCGCTCCACGAACTGGTTGGCCTCGTCGATGTTGACCCCGGCGGCCTTGTAGGCATCGGCGCGGTTGGTGGACATGCTCCGTGATCCTTTGTTTGGTGCCCGGCCCGGGCCTGGGCCGTTGCGTTACTGTGAGCATAAAGCATATACTGAATCGTCGCGCAATTCAAATCCTAATTCCCGGGCCTGGCGGCCCGGAAGCCCTGGAGGCACCATGCGTCAGAAAACCGGCAGGCTCGTGTTGGCGGCGGCTTTTGTCCTGCTCGTTCCGGTCCTGGCGCTGGCCCAGGCCAATGCGGTGCGCGCCCCGGTGAGCCCCCCCCAGGAGCCAGAGCCGGGGCCGCCGCCCGTGCGCATGGAGTTCAAGCCCAAGGCCCAGCCAGCGCCCCAGCCGGGCAACACGACCCAGGCGGAGGAGCCCAGGCCGTCGAAGTTCCCGAACATCGACACGGCCAAGAACCGGCGCGACTACGAGATCAGCACGCCCAATGCCGACGGCATTCGCCTGGGCCGAGACGAGGAGACGGGCGACACCATCATGGGCACCACCCCGCGCAAGAAGAAGCCCCAGGCGGATCCCTACGCCAATACGCCCATCGAGGTCAGGCCGATCATCCGTGGGTTCTAGGGGGCTATTGGGGCGCGTGCGCCGGGGAGCCTAGGCCCCGCCGATGCCCTTCTCGCGGTACAGGTCGAGATTCCACTTGAAGACGAACTTGCCCAGGCCGCTGACTTCGTCGAACTTGAGCGGCCGCCAGACGAGACGCCTGGATTCGTCGATGAAGCCCTCGGAGATGAACTCGAAGCCGAGCGCCGTCTCGCCCTTTTGCGAGTCCATGAAGACGTTGCGCAGCACGGCGTTGACCCAGAAGGACGCCGCCGGGCTGCCGGGCTCGGCCACGGCCTCGAAGTGGAAGGAGAAGTGCTCGCCCTTGCGCTGCTCCGGCAAAACCGAGTTCATCAGGGAGTTCGACACCAGCAGGCGCATGCCGTTGGCGGAAAAATTGTCCACCTTGAGCCCGCGCGCGGCGTCGGTCGCGCTGTCCATGAGGGGCTTGGCGTCGGAAACCATGATGCCTGAGGGCAGCTCGCGCCAGAACTTGAGCGTGGGCACCTTGCGCTGATCCACGCTGACGCGCACGCTGCGGCGAAGCTGGGCGCTCTTGACCGTTTCCGGCAGGGCCAGGATGAAGTGGACCATGCCGCTTGGACGCTTCTCCACGCCGTTTATGCGCGCGTCGAAGGTCAGGAACTGCTCGCGGCCCTTGGTCTCCCGGTCGCGGATGCGGAAGAAGCAGGAGACCTCCGAGCCGATCCAGGTGCCGGAGGCGCCCTTCAGGGCGGACACCTCAAGCGTCATGCCCGTGGCGTCGTAGTCGAGCAGGGTGGCCGTGATGTCCTTGATGCTGGTGATCCTGTCCTCGAAGTCGAGCTTGAGCTTGGCGCGCTGGTCGCGGATGTCCTCCAGCAAGTCCATGACGAGCTTGCGCTTGCGCGCGGAATCGTCGTCAGCCTTGGCCCATAGTGCACACACAGCAGACATCCTCGCCGGGTTGGAGTGAAATGAAAGGTCAGGACCTGTCGAAACAGGTCCTTGTCAATTTTGTACTTTATGCAAGCCCCGGGCCAGTGGCAAGTGTTTTTAGTGCACGCAGGAGCTGGGAGAAGTGTTGGGGTCGGCCCCGCCGGCCTCCAGCTTGCGGCGGTATTCCTTGACCTGGTCCATGGTCTTCCAGCCCTCGTACATCTCCATCCATTCGGTGAAGGGCAGCTTCTCGGCATCGAGGAAGGACTCGTGCCCCTTGAGCCACACGCCGAAGACGTACATCTCGATCTTGAAGGCCTTGCTGTCCAGGGTGCGGGCAACAACGTCTGGGCCGTACTTGGAGCCGTCGAAGCGCGCGCCGACGTAGGCGCAGACCATGGCCTGGCACTTCTCGTAGGTGATTTCGCTGTTGTTGAACATGTCGGCCAGGCCGCCAAGGCCCTCCAGCTTGCCGTGGATCTCCGTCAGGTCGTCCTGGGGGATCTCGATGAACAGCTTGCCGTCTTTCTCGACAACGAAATAATGCCGCAGCCACTGCTCAAACATGAACACCTGGGCGATGTCTGCCACCGCCGAGGCGTATTGGTCGCCTGCCATGAAGTTCTCCTCAAAGTGGATTGATTGTCGCGGACTTGGCCGCTGCCTTGATAATGGGCATCAAATCCGCGCCCGTCAAGTGGAACCCGGCGGCCTGCGGGAGTGCGCAGGCGCTTTACAAGGGCCGCGATGTGCGCTAGGAACCCTCGCATCCAAGGCGCGCCAGACGCGCATTTCCCAGGAGGAAACATGGGCAAGCACAAGAAAGTTGAACGCATGAAGGAAATCGATCGTCGCCGCAAGCGTCGCGAAGAGCGTCTCAAGGAGCGCATCCGCGAGGCCAAGGCTGCGGCCAAGGGCAAATAGGCAAAGTTTGGCGGGCGGCTCTCGGGCCGCCTCATCCTTTCAGGGCCCGCGCAGGCGGGCAGACCCCCTCTGGAGGAAGAAACATGCCCATCTACGAGTACAGCTGCCAGGACTGCAAGCAGATCTTCGAGGACTGGCAGAAGGACTACGAGGAGCGGGACATCCCTTGCCCGGTTTGCAACGGCCAGGCCAGCAGGCTCATCTCGAGCACGAACTTCGTGCTCAAGGGCGGCGGCTGGTATGCCAGCGGCTACACCGACAGGCCCGCCCCCCCGGAGACCGCCTCGGCGGCTGCGGGCGGCGCTCCGGCCCCCAAGGCCGCGTGCGCCTGTCCCGGCAAGGCCGAGCCTGCCGAGAAAGCGCCCCCGGCACCCGCGACGGTGGCGAGCTAGACCAGAGAAAAAAGGCAGCCCCCCGGCTGCCTTTTTCATGTGCGCGCAGGCGCGAACATAAGCACCCAACAGGAAGAGACCGATGATCGAACGTTACTCCCGCCCTGAAATGGCAGCCCTGTGGACCATGGAGGCCCGTTTCGGCTCCTGGCTCGAAGTGGAGCTGGCCGTGTGCGAGGCCTGGGCCAAGCTTGGCGTCATCCCCCAGCCGGAGCTGGCCGAGATACGCGCCAAGGCCGCCTTCGACGTGGACCGCATCCTCGAGATCGAGGAGAAGACCCGCCACGACGTCATCGCCTTCCTGACCGCGGTGGAGGAGAAGGTCGGCCCGGCCGCCCGGTTCATCCACCTGGGCTGCACCAGCTCGGACATCGTCGACACCGCCAACGCCCTGCTCCTGGTGCGCGCGGGCAAGATGATCCTGGCCGACATCGACAAGGTGCTCTCTGTGCTGAAGGACATGGCGCTGGCCCACAAGGACCTTCTGTGCATGGGCCGCACCCACGGCATCCACGCCGAGCCCACCAGCTTCGGCCTCAAGATGACCGGCTTCTACGCGGAGTTCGCCCGCCACAAGGAGCGCTTCGCGAGCGCCGTGGAGAACATCCGCGTGGGCAAGATTTCCGGCGCGGTGGGCACCTACGCCCACCTCTCGCCCGAGCTGGAGGCCATGGCCTGCGAGATCCTCGGCCTGGCCGTCGACCCGGTGAGCACGCAGATCGTCCAGCGCGACCGCCACGCCCACTACTTCACCAGCCTGGCGCTTCTGGGCGGCGGGGTGGAGCGCCTGTGCACGGAGCTTCGGCACCTGCAGCGCACCGAGGTGCTGGAGGTGGAGGAGGGCTTCGCCAAGGGCCAGAAGGGCTCATCCGCCATGCCGCACAAGAAGAACCCCATCAGCGCCGAGAACCTCTGCGGGCTCTCTCGCCTGCTGCGCACCAACGCCATCGCCAGCATGGAGAACATGCCGCTCTGGCACGAGCGCGACATCAGCCATTCCAGCGTGGAGCGCGTCATCATGCCCGACTCCACCATCCTGGCGGACTACATCCTGAACCGCCTGGCCGGGCTCCTGAAGAACCTGCGCGTGATTCCCGAGAACATGGCGCGCAACCTCGACAGCTCCTTCGGCCTGTTCTACTCCCAGCGCGTGCTGGTGGGCCTGCTGGACCTGGGCCTGCCCCGGCAGAAGGCCTACGAGATGGTCCAGGCCGCGGCCATGCGCTCCTGGGACCAGCGCCGCCCGTTCAGGGACGAGGTGCTGAACGACCCCGAGATTCGCCAAAACTTAAGTCTAGAAACTCTTGAAAGATTGTTTGACCCCTGCTATTACCTGCGGCACGTGTCTACTGTAATGGCGCGGGTCTTCGGCTAGGCCAGGAGAGAATGGTGAATGATCTAAAGGCGAAGCTGGCGCGTCATCTGATGGCGCTGTCCTACGTTCAGGGCGAGGTGACCCTCACCTCGGGCCGTAAGAGCGATTATTATTTCGATTGCAAGCAGACCGCGCTCCACCCGGAGGGCGGCTACCTCATCGGCAAGCTGTTCCTTGAAATGCTCAAGGGAACCGACGCGCGCGGCGTGGCGGGCATGACCCTGGGCGCCGACCCGCTGGTGGCCGCGGTGAGCCTGCTCTCGCACCTGGAGGGCTGTCCGCTTCCGGCCATGATCATCCGCAAGGCGTCCAAGGGCCACGGGACGGACCAGTACCTCGAGGGTCTGAAGAATTTTCAGGTGGGCGATACCGTCGCCTTGCTGGAGGATGTCGTCACCACCGGCGGCACGCTCATCACCTCGGCCGAGCGCTTGCGCTCCGCCGGTTTCAAGGTCGGGGCGGTGCTCTGCGTGTTGAACCGGGAGGAGGGCGGGCCGGAACGCCTGGCCAAGGCCGGTCTGACATTGCAGTCCATCTTTACGCGCAACGAGCTTTTGGCCGCAGCCAGGGGCTAGCTTCCAACCAAACGGGCGTCCCCGCTCGCGCGGGACCAATATGACGGGACGCCGAAACCACGTGGAAGAGCCTTGAAAGTCGTACGCATCGCAACACTCCTCGCCTCACTGGCGCTTCTGCCCAGCCTCGGCCTGGCCGCTTCCGGCTCGTCCGCGGCGTCGGGCGCTCCCGGCTGGGTCACGCAGATCTCCTCGCACACGGCGGTGCCGGAGCTCATGATCGCCATCGACAAGGACTCCCAGACCTTCTTCATGTTCACCAAGAAGAGTCCGCTCGAGGTGTCGCGCAAGCTGCCCTGCACCACCGGCTCCGCCCCGGGCGACAAGATGCGCGAGGGCGACATGCGCACCCCCGAGGGCGTCTACTTCGTGGAGGAGAAGGTCCCGGGCAAGCTGGACTTCGGCCTCTACGGCGACCACGCCTTCAGCCTGAACTACCCGAACCCCATCGACCGCCTGAAGGGCAAGACCGGCCACGGCATCTGGATCCACGGCCGGGGCAAGCAGTTCGTGTCCAACGACACGCGCGGCTGCGTGGCCCTGACTGCCCAGGACATCTCCGCCCTGAACGGCCACATCCCCTTCGGCACGCCGGTGGTCATAGCCAAGAAGCTCTCCTGGACCAAGGACGCGGGCTCAAGCGAGCAGACCGCGCATTTGCTGGCCGAGCGCGTGCGCCATTGGGCCAGCGACTGGCAGAAGAAGAGCGACCATTTCTTCGACTATTTCCAGCCCGAGAAGTTCGCCCAGACCGAGGGCGTGAGCTTCTCCGCCTTCAAGAACAACAAGCTGGGCATCTTCAGCCGCCAGCCGTGGATCCATGTCATGGTGGACAACGTGCGCGTCATCCAGGGGCCGGACTACTGGGTCACCACCTTCGAGCAGTACTACCGCACCCAGGACCTGATCTCGGCCGTGGGCAAGCGCTTCTACTGGCAGAAGGACAAGGACGGCGCCTGGCGCATCGTGGGCGGAGAGTACACCGAGGCCTCGCCCGGGCTGGAGGCGCGCTACCTCTCCACCAAGCGCGCCGACGTGGAGCGCCTGCTGAAAGGCTGGCTCGAAGCCTGGCTGGCGGCGGACGTGGACAAGTACATCGCCTATTACGCCGAGGACGCCAGCAACGGCAAACAGAGCAACGCCAAGGCCATGCGCGACTACAAGGCCGCGCTGTGGACAGCCAAGACCCCCACGCGCATCGCCGCCGACAAGGTCGAGGTGGCCATGCACCAGAAGGGCTTCAAGGTCAGCTTCGTGCAGACCTATGAAGACTCCGCCGGGCAGTCGGACAAGGGCCTGAAGACCCTCGTCATCGCGCCCAAGGGCGACTCCTACGTCATCCTCAGCGAAACCTGGAGCAAGATGTGACCAAGGACAGCAACTTCAGCGTCCTGTTCATGCGCGATGGCTCGGATGTGAAATCCTTCCGGGTCAGCCCCAGGCGTTTGAAACTGCTGCTTTGGATAGCCGGAATCTTGGGCCTGCTGGTGACCATCGCCCTGGCCGTGGGCCTGCGCTCCTTCGTGGGCTACCGCCTGTTGCTGAACGAGCGCCGCAGCCTGGAGTCCAGCCTGGCGGAGGCCCAGGTCAACCTGGAGCGCCTGGGCAACCTCGACAAGATTCAGAAGGCCCAGGGCAAGGACTCCGGCAAGGGCCAGGCCGCGGAAAAGTCCTCGCCCGCCTCCGCCCAGCCCGCCTCCGCCCAGCGCGCCTTCGCCCAGGTCAACACCGGGGCCATGACCGTGGAGAACTTCCGCGGCCAGGTGGGCTCGCAGTCCGTGAGCGTCACCTTCGACCTGAACAACCGCGCCAGCGGAGCGCTCTCCGGCGAGATACGCCTGCTGCTCCTGCGCAACGACGGCAGCCTCACCCCGCTGGACGTTCCTGCCCAGGACCTGACCTACCAGATCCAGCGCTTCAAACGCATCTCCACCAGCGCCCCTGTCCCCGAAGGCCTGACCCGCCGGGAGGCTCTGGGTCTGCGCATCGAGATCAAGACCTCCGAAGGGGAGCTCATCTTTGGCGAGACTTACGCACTGGGCAACTAGCCTCCTCCTCTTCGCGGCCATAATTCTTCTGCCCGCGGGGCGGTGCCTGGCCTCCGCGAGAAGCGGCTTCGTGTTCTTCGAGGGCACGCAGTATCCGCTTGGCGTGGTCTTCATCCAGGGCGAGGCCCCCGGCCCGACGGTCATGATCCAGGGCGGCATCCAGGGCGACGAGCCCACCGGCTTCCTCTCCGCGCAGATCCTGGCCGAGAGCCGCGTGCTCAAGGGCAACCTCATCGTGGTGCCCCGGGCCAACGTGCCTTCCATCCATGCTCACCAGCGCTCCGTCAACGTGGACATGAACCGCCGCTTCGACCGCGACTACAACCAGTTCTACGAGGACCGCCTGGCCCGCGTGGTGCGCTTCCTCCTGTCGCAGTCCAGCGCCTTCATCCACCTGCACGAGGGCAGCGGCTTCTACGACCCCGAGTACGTGAGCCCCCTGCGCAACCCCTCGCGCTGGGGCCAGTCCATCATCATCGACGCCAACACCCACGAGCGCCTGGACCTGGCCCGGCTGGTCAACTCGGCCCTGGTGGAGATCAACGGCGGGGTGAAGGAGCAGGACCTGAAGTTCAAGCTCTTCAACACCCGCACCTTCGAGCCCGACAGCCAGTACGCCAAGGAGATGCGCAAGTCGCTGACCTTCTACGCCCTGGCCAACCTGAACATCCCGGCCATGGCCGTGGAGGTCAGCAAGAACATCGGCGAGCTGGGCTGGAAGGTGAAGCATCAGGTCTACGCCACCAGCGTGCTGCTCAAGCACTGCGGCGTGGAGATCGTTCCGCCGCACGTGGACGCCAGCGAGATCCAGCGCCTGCACGAGCGCGACCACCGCGTGAAGATCAACGGCAAGCCCCTGGACGGCCAGGCCCTGGCCGTGCCCCCAGGCGGCACCCTCAAGGTCGACCCCGGCAGCGCGGGCAAGGACGCCCACGGCCAGGTGGTGGCGGTGTTCGCCTCCGACCGCCAGGGCGTGAACCTCGTGGACACCCCGCGCATGGCCCTGGAGCGTTTCCAGGAGCTGGAAACCCGCGTGGACGGCCGCAAGGTCTCCACCACCACCGTGCGCTTCGCCGGAGAGATGCCGCCGCCCCTGCCCGACGGCCCGCCGGTGTTCGTCTGCTGGCTCAACGGCAAGGCGGTGCAGGTGAAGCACGGCGGCGTGCTCAAGGCCGTCGTGGGCGACCAGCTGCTCATTGACGGGGTGCTTGGCAGCAAGTGGAAGGAAGTGCTGAATTTCAAGGGCTACGCCGCGCGGCCCTGGTCCAACGACGGCCAGGACATGGGCTACGAGATCATCCTCGACCCCGAGAGCTTCATCGACAGGTACCGCCTGCCCGGACCGGACAAGGACACGGCGCGCTACCAGGTGACGCGTGAGACCGCGGGCGCGCGCCCGGCCAGCTTCTTCGTGGATGTCGAACCGCGCCACGTCCAGGGGCTCAAGCTGGTGGACGCCAAGGGCCAGCACGTGAACGTGCGCTGGGGCTCCGGCGGCGAGGTGGCGCTCGCCCCTGGCGAATATTCCGTGATCGACGTGCTGAGCAACGGACCGGTGAACAGGCTCCTGCCCGTGCTCGGCAACCGGCCGCTCAAGACCGGGGAGAAGTTCCGCGTGGAGTCCGGCAAGCCCCAGATGCTGACCCTGCGCCAGGCCACAACTTTCGCCGGGCTGGGCGCCATGACCCTGGTGACTGCCGGGGCGCACGGCAGCGCCGAGAAGGACCACGACCGGTCCACTGCCAGGCCGACTGCCAAGCCCGAGGGCAAGTCCGAGTTCAGGGCCGAGGTGAAAGCCGACGCCAAGCCCGACGCCAAGCCCGACGCCAAGTCCGATGCAAAGTCCGTCGCCAAGTCCGTCGCCAAGTCCAAGGCCAAGCCCGTCGTGAAGACCGCGGCCAAGGCCAAGCCCCAAGCCAAACCCGCGGCCAAGCCCCTTGCCAAGGCCGACGCCAAGCCCGACAGCAAGTCCGACGCCAAAGCCAAGGCCAAGCCCGTGGCCAAGGCCAAGGACAACCTCAAGCCCGCGGCCAAGCCTCTTGCCAAGGCCGACCACAAGTCCAGCGACGCGAAAGCCGACGCCAAGCCCGACGCCAAGCTCGCCGCCAAGCCCCTGGCCACCGCCAAGCGCCTCTCAGCCAATCCCGACCGCCCCGACCATTTCTAGTCGCCGCGCCCGGGCCGCCGGGGCACGCAATATCCCCCCGCCCGACCCCTTGCGGACCGCTTCAGGCGGGTGTATCTCCCCAGCCCATGAGCATCTTCGTCCGAACCCGCCGCCTGCCCTTGCCCCTTGTCGTGCTGTTGGCGCTCATGGCGCTGCTCCCGGCCTGCGCCGACAAAACCCTGCCGCCGCCTTCGCAGGGCGTCGGCGTGCTCGCGCCCACCCTGCCGCAGCCCCCGCAGCCCGCAGAGCCCCAGAACTGGTTTCGCCCGACCATCTTCTACGCCACCAGCCGCAACGTGCTCGACGCGGGCTCCAAGACCAAAAGCGCACGCTACGGCGGCACGCGCTCGCGCGAGACATCCTACGGCGAGAACCGCATGAGCCTGTCCGGCACGGGCGCCGGCGCGGCGGACCGCATGGACGTTAAGGTCGGCCTGGAGTCCACCAGCCGCATGACCCGCGCCCGTTTCCTGTCCGAACTGGAACGCGCCGCCGCCCGCACCCCTCGGCGCGAGGTGCTGCTCTTCGTCCACGGCTTCGACAACAGCTTCGAGGACGCGGCCAAGACCGCCACGCGCATCAGCCACGGGGTGGGCTTCCAGGGCGCGGCGCTCATGTACAGCTGGCCCTCGGCCGCCAGCCCCACCGGCTACCTCACCGACCGCAACAACGCCTATTGGGCCGTGCACTACCTGAAGCAGCTTCTGTCCGACGTCTTGTCCGACCAGTGGATCGACCGGGTGAGCGTGGTGGTGCACAGCATGGGCAACGAGGTGTTCATCCGCGCCTACGCCGAGCTGGCCGACGAGTGCGCCCGGGCGGGCAGGGGCGACTTGAAGAAGCTTCGGAACATCGTGCTGGCCGCGCCGGACGTGGACCGCGAGATCTTCCTCGACCAGCACGCGCTGAAGCTCATGAGCCAGGGCGCGCGCATCGTGCTCTACGCCTCGCGTTCGGACATGGCGCTGGCGGCCTCGGCCCTGGTCCAGGGCGGCGATTACGAGCGCCTGGGCAAGAACGTGGTCTGCATCCCCGGACTGTCCGTCACCGACGTCTCCGACGTGAAGACAGACCTGCTCGGGCATTCGTGGATCGCCGACAGCCGCTCCGTGCTGACCGACCTGCGCTGCGTGCTCACCGAGGGTTGCGACCGTTACGCGGGCAAGATCCTGCAGGAGTACATCTGCCCGGACAGCGCCCGCTACTTCCTCGCCGCGCCGGGCAGCCAGGACCGCGCCACCAGCGGCAAGAGCTTCTGGCGGCTCAACGTGAACGACGGAGCAGGCGGCCCCACGTTGGGCGGCTACAAGCTGTCGCTGCCCTGGTAGGTCGGGCCGTCAGCGGGCAATGAGCGCCGCAAGCCCCTCCTGAGCGGCCACCTGCTCCGGGCGAAACGCCTGCCCGGCCCGTTGGAGAGGGCAGCCGAACTCCGCCGCGCATTGACACGACCTTGCCCGCCCGACTATGCACGCTGTTGAATGCGGCACGCTGAGGCAGGTCTGGCCCGGGCCGCGCACATTCCTCCCTAGGAGCCCGAAATTGTCCGAACGCCGCGAGAACAGATTCGAGAAGGCCCCCCGCAAGGTGCTGGCCGTGCTGTGGGGGATTATGGCCCTGGCCGTGTGCCTGGGCGTGTTCTTCATCGGCAAGGCCCTGCGCGACGAGGTTAAGCGTGGAGTCGAGCGCTACATCGTCCTGCGCGAGCGCAGGCCCTCCTCGGATATCCCGCAGCGGCCCGCCGCGGACCTGGTGGCCGTGGCCGACGGCGTTGAGAACAAGGCGTACCCTTTCCGCGTGGATGCCGACGGCTACCTCATGCCCTCGGCCGTGCACGACAAGCCGGACGTGACCGTGGTCTTCCTGGGCGGCTCCACCACGGAGTGCATGTACATGCAGGAGGAGGAGCGCTTCCCCTACCTGGTGGGCCGCGAGATGGAGAAGGCCCTGGGCCTCAAGGTGAATACCCTCAATGGCGGCACCGCTGGCAACAACACCCTGCACTGCGTGCTGGCCCTCCAGGGCAAGGTGGTTCCGCGAAAGCCCCAGGCCGTGGTGCTCATGGAGTGCATCAACGATGTGAACTACTTGATGCTGGTGGGCGATTACTGGGCCAACCACCCTTCCCGGGGCATCGTCTTCGACAAGCAATACGGCCTGGTCAAGTCCTTTCTCATCAAGCATTTCATGCAACGCGAAGTGATTGAGAGTACAGTCGAGGACGAATTCGTGGCTCAGCGCGGGAATAAGAGTGCGGCAGATATGGCCGCCTTGGCACAGGCCTACCGCAAGAACCTGGAACTGTTCGTCTTTGTCTGCCGCCAGCAGGGCATCACCCCTGTGCTCATGACCCAGTTCAACCGCTTTACCGAGCACCCGGAAGAGAATCTGCTCCGGCAGATGAAAGCCATCGCCGACTGGGGCATTGATTTCGCGAGCTACCGCTCTGCCTACATGACCTTGCAGGACACCATGCGCAAGGTGGCCGCGGAGCAGAAGGTGGCGTTCATCGACCTGGACGCCCTGGTGCCCAAGACCAAGGAATACATGTACGATGTGGTGCACCTGAACCCCAAGGGATCGAGCCTTGTGGCAGACATTGTGGCGGCGAAGCTGCCGGGCATCCTTGCCGCAAAGCTGCCGGGCAAGCGCTAGGCCGCCGGGGCGCGCAATCCGCCTACGGAGCGAACGCGCATCAAGCTCATGCGCACGTCACGAGGAAAGTTCTTGAGAAGCACGCCAGACATCTGCATCGCTTGGCTCAACGTCCACGGGGGAGCGTTCCACAAGCTCATCCACCTGCGTGACGTTTTGAGCGCCAGCGGGATCAGCAGCGAGCTGCTCTTTTCCACCAGCCCGCCGCACGGGCTCAAGGCCGGTGCCGGGCCAGGCTCGGATGTTCCAACAGACGCCATTGCGGACCTGGAGCGGCGGGGGGTGTTCCTGCTGCCGCGCCAGGAAGTGCTGCGCCGGGCCGAAAGTTCAAAGGCGCGGCTGCTGCTCGTCGACGCGCACCACGACCCCGACCTGCCGGGACTCATCGCCAAGGTCCGGGCGCGCGGCGTCGCAACCGCCCAAATGGCCACCCTCCTGGGCGACTTCACCTGCCACGGGGCCGAACACCTGCTCCTGCAGCATCCGCTGACCCTGTTCTTCGAGCTGGAGTTCAACCGCACGGCGGAGTCGCGCCGGTTTTTCGAGGCGGCGAGCATCACCTTCACCGGGAACATCTTTTTTGAGCCCACGCTCAACCGGCTGCACGGCGGGTATGCCACCCGGGAGGATTTTTTCGGGAAGTACGGCTTTGACCCCAAGCGGCCGCTGTGCCTGTGGCTGCCCAGCGCGCCGGACGTGCGCGACGAAAGCTACGGCCAGGTGGTTCGGGCGGTGCGCAACGCCGGGCACAACCTGGCGGTGAAGCTGCACCCCTGGGAGTACGCCTTCAAGAAGCACGGCCCGCCGCACCCCTGGGGTCTTGAGGACTCCTCGGACGCGCTCTGGGGTGTCACCGCCGTGGACGAGGCCGACACCACCTGGGCCTACCTCTTCTGCGACGCAGCCATCCTGCGCGCCTCGGCCATGAGCCTGGAGCTGCCCTTCTGGGACAAGCCCTCTGTGACCCTGCCCTCGGCGAACAAGCCGGGGCTTTTCGTGGCCCAGGCGAGTATGGTCCGCAGCTGCTCAACGCCGCTCTCGGGTCCTGATGAGCTGCCGGCGTTTCTCGGCAAGCCTTTGCCAGCCTATGCTCCGGCGGCCTATGCCGCCGCGCGCGCCCAGGTGCGCCTTGATCCGGGGAGCGACGCCTACGCGCTGACGACCACGGCGCTGGCAGGCATTCTGGAGGGGCGAGCCGCTGGGGTTCAGGGCTCGCAGGCGGGGCTGCGCAAGCTCTACGATCCCCACGTGACGCCGGAGCTCAAACGTTCCCTCAGGCCCGTTCGTCGGCTGCGCTACTCTGTCGGCCGCTTGTTGCGCGGTCTGTGCTGACTGGCGGGCACGCCGCGGCGCCAGGGGGGGGACAGGCCCTCAGGCCGGTGGGTGTGTCAGGAGTCCGAAGACAGGCAGTCCTGCTGCGCGCGCTCGAAGTCGTCCATGCGGCCGATGTCCAGCCAAGCGTCGCGCACGGGGAATACCGCGGCCTTCTGATTGCTGGCGACGATGGCTTCGAACAGCCGTGGCATGTCGTAGGCCTCGCCGGAGGGGAGCAACTGCGGCACCTGCGGCGACAGGGCGTAGATGCCCGCGTTGACGAAGACGGTCCGGCTGGGCTTCTCGTCGATGCACAGGAGGCGGTGTCCCTCCGTCCGCACCACGCCAAAGGGAATCTGCGTGGTGTAGTCGCGCACGCACATGGTGCCCACGGCCTCCTGTTCCGCATGGAACTCCAGCAGGTGGGCGAAATTCACGTTGGTGAGCAGGTCACCGTTCATCACCAGGAAAGGCAGCTCGAACTGCGGCAACAGGGCAAGCGCCCCGGCCGTGCCCAGGGGCTTGTCTTCGCGCAGGTAGGTAATGCACGCGCCGAATTTTGATCCGTCGCCAAAATGCGACTCCACCATCTCCGCCTTGTAGTTCACGGAAATATAAAAATTGCGGAAGCCCTGGGCCAGAAAGGTTTCCAGAATGCGTTCCAGAATCGGCTTGCCCCCCACGCGGAGCAGCGGCTTCGGGCAGGTGTCCGTGAGAGGGCGCAATCGCTCGCCCCGGCCACCGGCCATGAGCACGACGGGGTTTTCCAACTCTGCGCGGGCCATGAGGCTCATCATGGTCTCCAGCCCCATGACGCGGCCTTCGGCATCGACGATGGGAATCTGCCGGAGCGTCTTGGCCTGCATCAGGCCCATCAGGGTCGCGGGGTCGGCCTCAAGCGGCGCCGTGGTGGGCTTGCAGTTCATGAACTCTGACACAGGGCAGGCCAGCGACTTGCCTGCCAGAAGCACCCGGCGCACGTCGCCATCGGTGACGGTGCCGAGCAGCCGCCTGTTCTCGTCCACGACCAAGGCGATCTGAAGGCGCGTGGAATCAATGACGCGAAGGACCTCCAGGGAAGGGGTGTCTGGCGTGACCAGAACGGATTTCCACTTTTCCATGGCGGGTAGCTCCCTTTGGGTGTGCGGCCGATTCGTCACGGCTAGAAGGTCATCTTCTTCTGCACCAGGGCGGGGCCAAGGGCAATGGTCGCCAGGATGTCGGCGATGCGCGGCCCGGCGTTGCCAGAACCGTATGGGTTGGTGACGCTGGCGCATTTGGCCCGCCAGGCGTCGTCGAAAATGCCGCGCGCGCAGGCATCGTAAATGGCCTGCTCGTCGTAACCGGTGTCCACCACGTTGTCAGCGCGCAGGCGCCCCTGCTGGCGCGACCCGATGTTCACCACTGGGCAGCCGAAGATGGCCGTTTCCTTGATGCCGCTGGAGGAATTGCCCGCGTAGACCCCGCGGCCAGCCTTGCCGCAGAGGTGCAGGACGCCGTGATAGTTGCGCCGCCCAAGGCTCTTGTGGACCTGGATGTTGGGCAGGTTCTCGGCGGCAACCTTTTCCAGTTCGCCGATGATGGCTTTTCCGCCCGCGTCGTTGTTGGGGTAGGTGAGGATGATCTGCACGCCCTCGGCGGCCAGGCGGCGCATGGCCGCCAGCGCCGGGCGCACCTGTGCGCCGGCGTCCTCGAACTCCGTGGTCACGCTGTGCTGGGTGAAGATGACCACGGGTTTCGCCGGGTCAAGGCCGTAGCGCTCTCGCAACTCCTCGGGGCTGGCGAAATTTCCCGCCGCGATCAGGTCGAGCGCAGGGAAGCCAACGTTATGCACGCGCCAGGGCTCCTCGCCAAGCTTGCGCACGCGCTCGGCGGCTTCCTCGTTGGTGGTGAAGTGCAGGTGCGAAAGCTTGGTCATGGCGTGGCGGACGGAATCGTCCAGGGCGCCGCCCTCGGTGATGTCGCCACCCTCGATGTGCGCGGTGGGGATGCCCATTTGCGTGCCCGCAACAACGGCGGCAAGGCCCTCGAAGCGGTCGGCGTAGACCACGAAAAAGTCGGGCCGCAGCCGGTCCAGGCTCTCGGACAGGCTGACGATGCCCGTGCCGATGGCCTGGGCGGTGGCCGCGAGGGTGTCGTGGTGCATGGTCATCTTCACTTCAGCGTGGATGGCGAAGCCGTCGCGTTCGATTTCGCTCTTGGTGGCGCCAAAGTCCTCGTCCAGATGCGCGCCGCCCACGAAGAGATACCCTTCAAGAGCCGGGTGCGCGTTGATGGCCTTGATGATGGGGAACTGCAGGCCGTACTCTGCCCGGTTGCCGGTGAAGATGGCGATTTTGCGCTTCTGGGTCATGCTATTCCTGTGCGGCGCCCTCGCCGCGGATGCTTAAGGTGAGGCCTGTCCGGAGATCCGTTTCCGGCCGCCAGCCGGTGAGGGTCGTCAGGCGACTGTTGTCGAGCACTAGGCTCGACAGTCGGCCGTCCGGACCGGGAACCCGCTCCTGCGGGAGACGGGAAGTATGGAAAAGTTCGGCGCAAAGGTCAACGAGCGCCCCCACGGATGTGCCCAAGCCCGTGGACAGGTTGGCGATGAGGAAGTTCCCGGGCTTCTCCGGCAGGGAGAGCGCGGCAAGCCCGAGCTTCAGCAGGCCTTCTGCGGCATCGCCGACGAACAGGAAGTCCCGCACCGGGCTCTCGTCCCAGACCTGGATGGGGCCGCCTGACTTCGCCTGCGCAAGAATGCGCCCAAGCACGGTGTTTTCTCCACCGCCGTAGCCGTAAATATTGGACAGGCGCGCCACGGCCCCCCGCAGGACGCCGCCGCCGGGTTGGCAGGCCGCCCGGACCAGCCCCTCGGCCTCGATTTTTCCGCGCGCGTACTCCGCCGCGGGCAGGAGCGGGTCATCCTCAAGCGCCGGGCGGTCCAGGCCATCGCCATAGACGATGCCAGTGGACGGGAAAACAAAGGCGCAAGGCACGTCGGCAAGCCGGGCCAGGGTCTCGGCCACCAGGTCCACGTTCAGCCGCTGGGCCAGGGCCGGTTCGCGCTGGCAAACCTGCGCGTCTGCCAGCCCCGCCAAGTGGAAGAAGCCCGCGGGCTCGTCGGTTTGGCGAAGAAATTCCGCGGCCTCGGCAAGGGCGCCAGCCCCTTCTGCGCTGTGACGGTACTCTCTCGGCTGCGCGCCGGGCCAGGGCTTGGTGTCGATGCCGAGCACGCTCGCCCCGGAGGCCAGCAACAGCCTCACAACCTCCCGCCCAAGGAACCCGCAGGCACCGAAGACCACGGCGCGGGCATAGCGGGGGGCGGGCTGGGGTGATTGATCGACGGGCAAGGCCGACACCTAGATGTTGTACTGGTCGGCCTTGTAGGCCTTGCGGTTCTCCGGATCGGCGAACCACTGCGCGGTTTCGTGGAGCCCCCGGTCAAAGCCTTCCAGCCCGCCGTAAGTCGGGCGCCAGCCGCAGAGGTCCGCCGCCTTGGCGTTGCCTGCGAACAAGCGTTCCACTTCGCTTTTCTCGGGGCGCAGGCGCTCCCGGTCGCATTCGATCTCGATCTCGGCGCCCATGACGTGGGCGATGCGCTTTGCCGTGTCGCCGATGCTGACCTCGAACCCGCTGCCCACGTTGATGACCTCGCCCAGGGCCGCGTCGGCCTGGGCAACGGCGATGAACCCGCCGACGGTGTCGCTGACGAAGTTGAAGTCGCGCGTGGGGGAGAGCGCGCCAAGCTTGATGCAGCGCTTGCCAGCGGCGATCTGCGTGATGATGGTCGGGATGACGGCGCGGGCGCTCTGCCGGGGGCCGTAGGTGTTGAAGGGCCGGATGACGGCGACTGGCGTGCCGAAGGCTGCGTGGAAGGACAGGGCGAGCTGGTCCGCCCCGATCTTGGTCGCCGAGTAGGGAGACTGGCCCTGGAGCGGGTGCTCCTCGGTGATGGGCACGAAGCGTGCTGTGCCGTAAACCTCGCTCGTCGAGGTGTGCACCACCCGCTCCACGTCCAGGTCGCGCGCCGCCTGAACGATGTTCAGCGTGCCAGTGACGTTGGTCTGCACGTAGGTGTCGGGCGAGTGGTAGGAATACGGTATGGCGATGAGGGCGGCCAGGTGCAGCACGACGTCACAGCCGCGCATGGCCGTGCGTACGCCGTTGCCGTCCCGGATGTCCCCCTGGAACACGTCCAGGCTCTTCTTCAGCTCGGGCTCGAAGCTGTCCAGCCAGCCCCACGAGGAGAAAGCGTTGTAGTGCACAAAGGCGCGGACGTCATGCCCCTGACGAAGCAGCCGCTCCACGAGGTGCGAGCCGATGAACCCGCCCGCGCCGGTGACCAGAATCTTTTTGCCCAGAAGCTCCATGTCCTGCTCCTCCCGCCATGCAGTATGCCCTGACAGGCGATGAATTCATCCAGCGGTGGCACGATCAATAGAGAATGCGGGCCGGAATTGCAAGGCGCGGCCCGCTGGCGCTGGCCCCCCCCCTTGGCAAGCGGCCCGGCTGCGGCTACTCTCGCGCCAAACATTTTCGCAAAGGAGCGCCCCATGTCCTACACCACACCCCGCAAACTCCTGCTTCTGTCGCTCGCCTTGGGCCTCGTGCTGCTGCTCGCGCCCGCCGCGCACGCGCGCAAGGCCACGGTGCACTTTTTCGTCATCCCGGCCAGCATCCCCGCCGAGCAGTTGAACAAGCTCAACGATTTCCTCATCACCACCGCCGGGGGCTTCACGGCCTCGCGCAGCACGGGCGGTGCCATGGACAGCCTGGGCCGTGACTACAGCCCGGAGAACCTGAGCTACATCGTCTCCGCGCCGAAAAACGTCGCACGGGAGATACGCGGCTACCTCCAGAAGAACTGCGACCAGAAGAGCGTATTCATGCTGGTCTGGGAGGCCGAGCGCGTGGAGAAGTAGGGGCGGGGACGCCAGGAAGCGCGGGCGGGTGCCCCCCCCTTGGCTTTCGCCGCCGGTTTGGCTACTCTCGCGCCCACACATCGGCCCCAGGGCCACGCTTGAAGGAGCAACCACATGACCCTACTTTCCGCCCAGGTCTCAAGCTACATGGAGCGCTCGTCGTGGATTCGCCGCATGTTCGAGGCGGGCATCGAGCTCAAGAAGCAGTTTGGTGAGGACCAGGTCTGCGATTTCAGCCTGGGCAACCCCGACCTGCCGCCCCCGGCCTGCGTCTGCCAGGGCCTGCACGAGATCGCGGACGAGGCCGACGCCCCCTTCGCCTTCGGCTACATGCCCAACTTCGGCTACCCCTTCGTGCGCGAGGCGCTGGCCAAGGTCGTGAGCGTCGAGCAGGGCATGACCGTGGAGCCCACGGACCTGGTCATCACCTGCGGCGCGGCCGGGGCCATCAACGCCTTCTACCGCGCTGTGCTCGAACCCGGGGACGAGGTCCTCTGCCCCTCGCCCTATTTCGTGGAGTACGGCTTCTACGTGGAGAACCACAGCGGCGTGCTCAAGACCGCTCCGGCCAAGCCCGGCACCTTCGACCTCGACGTGGACGCCCTTGAGGCCGCCATCACCGACAAGACCGCCGTGGTGCTCATCAACTCGCCCAACAACCCCACCGGCGTGGTGTACCCGCGCGCCAGCCTCGTGGCCCTGTGCGAGATGCTGAAGCGCAAGAGCGAGGGCCGCAAGCGCCCCATCTTCCTCCTGGCCGACGAGCCCTACCGCTTCCTGGCCTTTGACGGCGCGGAGGTGCCCTCGCTGCTGCCCATGTACGACCACACGGTGGTGGTCAGCTCCTTCTCCAAGAACCTGTCGCTGGCGGGCGCGCGGGTGGGCTACGCCCTGGTCAACCCGCAGATGCCGGGCAAGGCGGAGCTCGTGGGCGGCATCATTCTGGCCAACCGCATCCTGGGCTTCGTCAATGCGCCCGCGCTGGCCCAGAAGCTGCTCGCCAAGACCCTCGGCTCCCAGGTGGACGCGCAGATCTACGCCGGCCGCCGCGACGCCATGAAGCAGGTCCTCGACGCCGCGGGCTACACCTACCCCCTGCCGCGCGGGGCGTTCTACTTCTTCCCCGAGGCCCCCGGGGGCGACGACGTGGCCTTTGTCCAACTGCTGCTGGAGGAGCGCATCCTGGCCGTGCCCGGCAAGGGCTTCGGCTGCCCGGGGCACTTCCGCCTGGCCTTCTGCGTGGGCGAGAACGTCATCCGCCGCGCCGCGGACGGGTTCAAAAGGGCCATCGAGAAGGCGAAGAAATAAGATGCGACCGGGGGGCCTGAGGCCCCCCAGACCCCCCCATGGCGCCGAAAGGGCTGTTTCAGGAGGAACCTGAAGCAGCCCTTTCGGCTTGTGTGGGGCAGGGGAGAGTCATGAAGCAGGCGGCAGCAGCCGTGATGCGCAGGTTGGGCGCGGGCGCGACACCCTTGAAACGCCCGAAGGGCGGCCAACCGTGCGCGGGGCTTTTTGTCGTCTTCGACAAAAAACCCGCGCACATTGCCAAGGCCAGCCCAACCGAGGCCTCCGCCCCAGCCACCCCGGCCCAGGCCGATGGGGGGTCCAGGGGGCCTCAGGCCCCTTGGCCGCCGGAGGCAGTCCCGGTCTCCCCGGTCTGCAGGCCCGGCCTGTCCAGCGGCACGGAGATGTTGAAGGTCGTGCCCTGGCCGGGCGCGCTGGCCACCAGGATGGTGCCGCCCAGGGTGCGCGAGACGAGGTTGTAGACGATGGACAGGCCGAGCCCGCTGCCGCCCTTCTGCCGGTAGGTGGTGAAGAACGGCTCGAAAATCATACCCAGGTGCTCCGGGGCGATGCCCTTGCCGTCGTCGCTGAAGGTGAGGCGCAGGCGGTCCTGCTCCCGGGCCAGGGAGATGCCGATGCGCCCGGCCTGGCCGGGGTCGTAGGCGTGCTGCAGGGAGTTCAGCACCAGGTTCGTCAGGATCTGGGAGAACACGCCGGGGTAGGAATCGAGCTCGAGCGCTGGGTCGCAGTCGAGCTCCACGGCGATGCTGGTCTTCTTGAGGTAGGGCCGCAGCGAGAGCAGCACCTGCTCCAGGTATTCGCGCAGGCGGAACACGCGGCGTTCCTCGGTGGAGCGGTCCACGGCCACCTGCTTGAAGCTGCGGATGAGGTCCGAGGCGCGGCGCAGGTTGGTCAGGATCATGCGCGTGGAGTCGTCGCAGGTGCCGAGGAACTGCTCCAGGCTGGTGCGCTTGAGCTGCCCGGCCTGGAACTCCTCCAGCATGGCCTTGGTCTTGTCCTCCAGGTGCGAGGCAGCGGTGACGCCGATGCCCACCGGGGTGTTGATCTCGTGCGCCACGCCCGCCACCAAAGCGCCGAGCGAGGCCATCTTCTCGGACTGGATGAGCTGCTTCTGGGCCTGGGACAAGCGCTCCATGGCCTCGGTGAGCTCCTTGTTGGCCGCGGCCAGCTCCTTGGTGCGGCTTTCCACGCGCTCCTCCAAAAACTCGTTCAGGTTGCAGACCTCGTTCTCAAAGGCCTGGCGTTCCTGCTCGCGCTCTTGCAGCGCCTGGGCCATGGCGTCGAAGGCCTGCCCCAGCTGGCCGATCTCGTCGCTGCCGCCTTCCAGGCCGCTGCGCGCGCCGAGCTCTCCAGCCCCCAGGCGCGCGGCGGCGGCGAGGAGCCCCTTGAGCTTGCGCACCACGGCCACCTCGCCCAGGGCCCAGGCAGAGCCCGTGGCCAGCAGGGCGACCACAAGCAGCAGGGCCAGGTTGCGCAGAACCACGCCGCGCGCGCTGGCCAAGGCCTCGCCAGCGGGCATGCCGACGCGGATCATCAGGTGCGGGAACGGCGCCCCCTCGAAGTGCAGGCGCTTGAAGGCGTAGAGTCGCAGCACTCCGTCCACGCCGACCTCGCGGAAGGTGCCCTCGTCCTTGGCGCCGGACATCCTCTCGATCATCCGCGGCAGATCGCTGACCCAGGTGTACTTCTCGGTTTCCGGGAAGCGCGTCAGGCGCATGCCCTTCGCGTCGGTGAGGGTGAAGACCGAGCCCGCGGGCAGCCTGGCCTCGGCGAACAGGCTGCCGAAGTGGTTCAGGTCAAAGGCCGCCACCAGCACGCCCCGGACCCTGCCCGGCGCGTCGGCCACGGGCTGGGCGAAGTTGAGGATCACGTGCCTGGCGTCGCGCAGGTAGACGTAGTCGCCGGTGACGAAGTCGCCACGGGCCATGGCGTCCTTGAAGTAGGAGGCCTCGGCCAGGGACTCGGCCAGACCGGTTGAGGCCGTGTCCGGGGCGCGGGCCACGACCACGCCCGAGGCATCGGCCAGGGCCAGGGTCACGTAGACGGGGTTGCGCTGCTGGATGTCGCGCAGCAGTTCCTGGCAGGCGGGGCGGTCGAGGCCGCGGACCTCGGAGGACTTGGCCAGGGTGGCCAAGAGGAGCCGCGCGTTGTCCACGATGCGCTCGTGGTTGGTGGCCATGTGCTGCACCTGCCGCAGGGCGTTCTGCTCGGCGGCGCTGACCGCGTTCTCCTCGAGCTCGCGGCCGGTGACAACCATGATGACCACGGCGGGCAGGGCCGCCGCGAACACAAGGGAGATCAGTCGGGTTCGGATGGATACGGTCATCGGGCTCACCGCCGCTCATGTCCGAGAACCAGCCAGGCCTTCGGGGGGTGCCTTCATTCTCGCTGTAACGCCCTGCGGCCGGTGACGTCAAGGAATGGCTTGGCTCGGGGAGCACGCCAGCAAAAAGGCCGCCCCGGTTGTCCGAAGGCGGCCTTTGCGTTGTGCCGGGACAGGACGCGCGGCGGCTAGAACTTCACGCCCCAGATGTCGCGCGCGTATTCGCCGATGGCGCGGTCGGAGGAGAAGTAGCCCATGCCCGCGGTGTTCAGGATGGACCTCCTGGTCCACAGGTCGTGCTCGCGGTAGAGCGTGCCCACCTGCTTCTGGGTGTCGATGTAGGAGCGGAAGTCGGACAAGAGCATCCAGCGGTCGCCGTCCTTCAGCAGGGCGTCGGCGATGGGCCGGAACAGGTCGGGCGTGAGCGGCGAGAAGTGCCCGGAGGCCATGAGGTCGATGACCCGGTGCAGGGTCTCGTCTTTCTGGTAGTAATCCCAGGGGTTGTAGCCGCGCGCTTTGAGCGCGTTGACCTCGGGCGTGGTCAGGCCGAAGACGAAGAAGTTTTCGGGCCCGATGCGCTCGCGCATCTCCACGTTTGCGCCGTCCAGCGTGCCGATGGTCAGCGCGCCGTTCAGGGCGAACTTCATGTTGCCGGTGCCGCTGGCCTCGGTTCCCGCCAGCGAGATCTGCTCGGAGAGGTCGGTGCCGGGGATGATCTTCTCGGCGTTTGAGACGCAGTAGTTGGGGATGAAGGCCACGTTCAGCATGCCCTTGCACTTGGGTTCGCGGTGCACGGTCTCGGCCACGGCGTGGATGAGCCGGATGATGAGCTTGGCCATGCGGTAGCCGGGCGCGGCCTTGCCGCCGAAGATGACCGTGCGCGGCGCCAAGTGCGGCCCGGCCTGGCCGGAGCGCAGGTCCTCGTACAGGCTGATGACGTGCAGCACGTTCAAGAGCTGGCGCTTGTATTCGTGGATGCGCTTCACCTGCACATCGAACATGCTCTCCGGGTCGAGCTCCTTGCCCACCTTGTGGTGCGCGTAGTCGGCCAGGCGCTTCTTGTTCTGCTGCTTGATCTTGGCCCAGCGGGCGCGGAAGCCGCTGTCCTCGGCAAAGGGCTTAAGCTCTTCCAGGCGCTTCAGGTTGTTGATCCAGCCCTCGCCGATGGCCTCGGTGATGAGCGCGGAGAGGTCCGGGTTGCACTGCCTGAGCCAGCGCCGGGGCGTGACGCCGTTGGTCTTGTTGTTGAAGCGTTCGGGGAACAGCTCGCTGAAGTCGCGGAAGATGGAGTTTTTAACGATGTCGGAATGCAGGGCCGAGACACCGTTGATCGAGTGTGAGCCGAGCACCGCCAGGTTGGCCATGCGCACGCGCTTGCCGTAGTCCTCGCCGATGAGCGAGAGCCGTGAGAGCTTGCCGTCGTCGCCGGGGTAGCGCAGGCGAACCTCGTCCATGAAGCGGCGGTTGATCTCGTAGATGATCTCCATGTGCCGGGGAAGCACTCGCGCCATGAGGTCCACGGGCCAAGTCTCCAGGGCCTCGGGCATGACGGTGTGGTTGGTGTAGGCAAAGGTGCCCACGCAGATCTTCCAGGCCTTTTCCCAGGGCAGCAGGTGGTCGTCCACGAGGATGCGCATGAGCTCGGCGATGGCGATGGCCGGGTGGGTGTCGTTCAGCTGCACGGCCACCAGGTCCGGCAGCTCGTCGAAGCCCTGGTGGTGCTTCATGTGGCGGCGGGTGATGTCGTGGAAGGTGGCTGCCACGAAGAAATACTGCTGCTTGAGGCGCAGCTCCTGGCCCTCCACGAAGGAGTCCTGCGGGTAGAGCACCTTGGAGATGTTCTCGCTCTTGGCCTTGTCCTCGATGGCCTTCAGGTACGCGCCGGAGTTGAAGAACTCCAGGTCGAAGTCGCGGCTCGACTTGGCGCTCCACAGGCGCATGTTGATGACGTTGCCGTTCTCGAAGCCGGGCACCATCATGTCGTAGGCCATGGCCATGACCTTGGTGCCGCCCTCCCAGACGTGGCGCAGGCGGCCGTGGTCGTCGGTGTAGGACTTGACCTGCCCGCCGAACTGCACCGGGAAGAGGTAGCCGGAGCGGTCGTATTCCCAGGGATTGCCGAAGCGCAGCCAGTTGTCCGGGCGCTCCACCTGCCAGCCGTCCTGGATGCTCTGGTGGAAGATGCCGTACTCGTAGCGGATGCCGTAGCCGTAGCCGGGGATGTTCAGCGTGGCCATGGAGTCGAGGTAGCAGGAGGCCAGGCGCCCCAGGCCGCCGTTGCCCAGGCCCGCGTCCCACTCGACCTCGGTGATCTCCTCGTAGTCCTGCCCCAGGCTTGCCAGGGCCTCGCGCACCTGGTCCTCGATGCCGAGGCAGAGCACGTTGTTCTTGAGCGAGCGGCCCACCAGGAACTCCAGGGACAAGTAGTAAACACGCTTGGAGCTTTTGTCGTAGTAGGAGCGCTGGGTTTTTATCCAGTGCTCGGCCATGCGCTCGCGCATGGTGTAGGCCACGGCCTTGAAGTAGTCGTGCAGGCCCGCCCGGGTAATGTCCTTGCCGAGGAAGGCGAACATGTGCTTGCGGATGTCCTCTTTCAAGGTTTCCACTGGGTTGCAGTGCGACTCGGGCGCGACGGGCGTGCTGCTCGAAGCGCTCTTTGGCGCTGTTTTGGCCTTGGTGGCGGCGGCGGCTTTCTTGGCGGACATGGGATCCTCGGAGCATGTGAAAGGTTTTGCAAAAGATACTTATTTTTTTGCCCGTGTTCTCATCAAAATGCAAGCGGGCAGGGCGCACATTTCTGAAGAACACGCTGTGCCGCTTTGAGCGGCTGCCACGCTTGACGCTTGGGCGGATTTGCGTTCTATGGATATACCCCCTTTCCGCATGAATTGTTAACAACAGGAGGATTGCCCATGAGCGAAGGCACACGTGGAAAACCCTGGAACCCATACATCGCGGGGGCGCTGGCCGGACTTCTGCTGGTGCTGTCCGTGTGGGTCGCCGGCAAGTATTTCGGCGCCTCGACAACCTTCGTGCGCGCCGCGGGCATGGTGGAGCAGACCGTCGCCGCGGAGCGCGTGGCGACCATGCCCTACTTCATGAAGGAGACGCCCAAGGTCGACTGGCAGTGGATGTTCGTGGTCGGCATCGTGCTCGGCTCGTGCGCGGCGTCGCTCTTGAGCGGCACCTTCAAGGTCCAGGCCGTGCCGGACCGTTTCGCCGCGCGCTTCGGTCCGGGCGTCGGCAGGCGCTTCGGCGTGGCCTTCGTGGGCGGCGTGGTGGCCATGTTCGGCGCGCGCCTGGCGGATGGCTGACCCAGCGGTCATGGGCTGAGCGGGTCGCTTCAGCTGGCTGCGAGCGGGTATGTGGCATTGGTGTGTTTCTTCATCGGCGGGGTCGTGGTGGCCCGGCTGCTTTATGGCAAGGCCGTCGGCAAGACGGAAGGGAGGTAGCGCATGGACCTCATCTACGGAATCGTCACCGGCGTGCTTTTCGGCGTGCTCCTGCAGCGCTCGGAGGTCATCCGCTATGACCGCCAGCTGGGCGCGCTGCTTCTCAAGGACATGACCATCGTCAAGTTCATGTTGACCACAGTGCTGGTGGGCATGGTGGGTGTGCATATCCTGGTGGACCTGGGGCTGGCCAAGCTGTCCATCAAGCCGCTGATACTGGGCGGCACTGTGCTTGGCGGGCTGCTCTTCGGCGCGGGCTGGGGGCTTCTGGGATACTGTCCGGGCACCTCCGGCGGGGCGCTGGGCGAGGGACGCCTGGACGCCCTGGCGGGCATCGCCGGGATGCTGGTGGGCGCGGGCCTGTTCGCCGAGGCCTATCCCATGCTCAAGACTTCGGTGCTGACCTGGGGCGTTTACGGCAAGGTGACGCTGCCCCAGCTCATGGACCGGCACCACTGGGTGCTCATTCCCTGGTTCTGCCTGCTGGGCTACGCGCTGTTGCGCTGGCTGCACAAGCGCGGGCTGTGACGGACCGCCCGGCTTAACGAGAAAACGCCGCCGGAGGGGAAGCCTCTGGCGGCGTTTCATCTTGTCGGCGCGCGGGCTAGTGGTCCATGAACTCCAGCAGGCCGCCGATGTAGCTGTGCAGCTGTTCCCTCGTCTCGGGAGACATCTCCACGAACTGCGCGCCCATTTGCAGCAGCCCTTTTTCGGCCACCACGCGGCGCAGCTCGATGGGGGAGACGATGGGCAACTGGCAGGCCATCTCCAGGTTCAGCACGAGCCGGTCGCCGTTCTGGGCCTCGCGCAGCGGGTTCTTGAGGTCGATCTTGGCCGTGAGCTGGCAGCCCGTGGGGGTCAGGTCCTGCACCATGACCTTCTGGTCGCCGTACTTGCCGCTCAGCGTGCCGGGCAGGTTGACGCTCACGCGTTCGTCCTTGCGCAGCACGATGCGGTCCACGCTGTCCGGGAAGCCCAGGAACAGGAGCGCGGCGGGGCTGGTGATGTGCTTCAGCAGCTCGGTGCGGAAGCCGAAGACCACGCCGCCCGAGTGGTGCTGGGCCACCATGCTGGTGCCGGAGGAGGCCTGGGCCAGCACGTCCTGCGGCAGCCTGGCCAGCACGATGAGGAAGGAGAAGGGCTCGAAGCCCACCACCTTGCCCTCGTACTTTTTGCCGAGCATGGGGAAGTGCACGACGATAGAGCCGCCGACCTTCACGTCCAGGTGGACGCCGGGCAGGCGCTCCACGCGGCGGGGCTCCTCGCGCGGGGGTTCCGGCGCGGGAATGTCCATGGCCGGTCGGGTTTCTGCCGCGTTGGCTGGTGCGTCTGGCTGATCTGTCATGCGTCGCGTCCCGGTTTTGGGTGTGGGGTATGCCGTGTGGATACCACCCGGCGCGCTTTGCTGGCAAGCCGGGCCGGGCTTATGCCCTGTCGAGGGCCGTCTTCATGGCGTCCAGCACGCCGCCCGGTACAAAGAGGCCGCCCCGGCCGCGGCCCAGGCGCACGCCGGGCTTCACGGCCCCGTGGAAGTCCGAGCCGCCGCTCTTGAGCAGCCCCAGGGCGTCGGCCAGGCGCGCCACCTCCACGGTGAAGCGCTCGGAATGCTCGGTGTAGTAGACCTCGACCCCGTCCAGCCCCTGGCTCTTCAGGTCCGTCAGGATGGTCTCCAGGTGGCGCGCGTGCATGGACATGAGGCAGGGATGGGCCAGGATGGCCAGGCCGCCGTCGGCGTGCACGGCGTCGATGGCCTGCCTGGGCGTGAGCTTCTCCTTGGGGATGTGCGCCAGGCCGCCCGTGCCCAGGAAGCGCCCGAAGGCCTCGTCGAAGGACCTCACCACGCCCGCCGCCAGCATGGCCTGGGCAATGTGCGGGCGGCCCACCACCCCGCCGGCGCGGCGGACCACGTCGTCCATGTCCAGGTGCACGCCCACCGTGCGTAGCTTCTCGACCATTTGCTCGTTGCGGCTGACGCGCGCCTGCTTGACGCGGGCAAGCTCCCCGGCCACGGCCCCGGCGGGCGAGTCCACGAACAGGGCCAGCATGTGCGTGGGCAGCCCGGCGTAATCCAGCGACAGCTCGCAGCCGGGCACCAGCTCCAGGCCGAGCCTCTCGGCCTCGGCGCGGGCTTCGGGCAGGCCCTCCAGCGTGTCGTGGTCGGTGAGGGCGATGGCGGAGAGGCCGGCCTCCTTGGCTGCGCGCATGAGCTCCGCGGGCGGGAGCGTCCCGTCCGAGGCGGTGGAGTGGGTGTGGAGGTCGATGCGCGGCTGCACTAGAGCTTGCTCCGGTTGCTTGTCGTTACGTGGCTCGCTGGCGCAGGAGGCCAACGCCCCCAGGATAGACACTTTTCCCGTCGGCGCGTCAAGGCCGCTCTGCGGGGGGATTTCCGAACTTGTGCCCGGGGCGGGCCTCGGGTATGCTGTGCGTCAACTTAGCGGGAGGATGCCATGACATTGAACACGGAACTGGCGCAGCTTTTGGCCTGCCCCAAGTGCCTGGGCGGGCTGGTTGTGCTGCCCGCGCAGGACGGACTTTACTGCGCGGCCTGCGCGGTGGTCTACGCCGTGCGCGGGGGCATCCCGGTGATGCTGGTGGACGAGGCCTGCGAGCTCGGAAAGTGGACCGGCAGCCAGCCGCCCGCCTCGACGCTTCAGCCTTGATAGTGGCGGGGAATTCCCGTAGGGAAGAGCGCTCAAGACAATCGGGGCGTAGCGCAGCTCGGTAGCGCGCCTG
The DNA here is from genome assembly GCF_031082295.1 of Humidesulfovibrio sp. Lineage (GTDB taxonomy): Bacteria > Desulfobacterota > Desulfovibrionia > Desulfovibrionales > Desulfovibrionaceae > Humidesulfovibrio. Next base: position 12,677 of record NZ_JAVHLD010000006.1, on the reverse strand, counting down.
CTTTGGGAGCAGGATGTCGCATGTTCAAATCATGTCGCCCCGACCAGAAAACAGCAGGGCTGGAGAGTATTCTCTCCGGCCCTTTTCTTTTGCGCGGCCGCGCCAGGACACGGCCCACGGCTTCCAATGCGCCGCGCATCCTGGTAGTCGGGAAAGGCCGCGGCCGGGCTGCCGGGCCACAACCACGCCGCATCAGGGGGCGCACATGGGAACGAACTATTGGCTGCTCAAGTCGGAGCCGGGCTGCTACTCCATCGACGACCTGGCGGGCGAGCCGGACCAGACCACCAGTTGGACCGGCGTGCGGAACTTCCAGGCCCGGAACTTCCTGCGCGACCAGATGTCCGTGGGCGACCTCGCCATCTTCTACCACAGCGTGACCGCCCCCTCGGCCGTGGGCGTCATGCGCGTGGTGCGGGCGGGCCATGCCGACGAAACCGCCTTCGACCCGGACGACAGCCATTTCGACCCCCGCTCCACGCCCGAGGCGCCCCTCTGGTTCGCGGTGGATGTCCGCCTCAAGCGCAAGTTCGCCACCCCGGTGCCGCTGGCGGCCATGCGCGTGGTCCCGTCGCTGTCGGGCATGGAGCTCTTGCGCAAGGGCTCCCGGCTCTCGGTGCTGCCCATCACCAAGGGCGAGTTCGACACCCTCTGCGCCATGGGCGAGGCCGAGACCCCCGGCTAGCCCCCTGCCTTTTCCGCCCCCTGGGGCGGCTGAGCACGATTTCGCGCCGGAAACGGCGAATCCGGCGCTACGGCTGGACACTTTGCTCCGCATAGGCGATGGTGAGACTTGGCCTGATCGATTTGCTGCGGTCAGGCCAGGCGTCCAAGGCGTCCGGCTGCACGTCGTCCAGGCCTCCGGGCATGGCGACCCGTCCTGGCTTTCCCCCCGAAAACGGCACGAGCGCACCGGCTTCGCTCCGGCCCGCGGCCAAGCCGAGACACAAGCAAGTCGCCCCCTTCAGCCTGCGGACGAAGGACAGCCGCGTCCCTCAGTTTCCTCCACAAACATTGGTCGCCTGACTTGCGCGGGCGCCCTGAACCAGAAGGAGCAGCACATGAACGAAGTGTACCAGGAAAGGCCCAAGGAATTTTTCGACTCCCTACTGAGGAAGGTGCCCTCCGGCGTCATCGCGCTGGTCGTGGGGGCCGTGATCCTGCTTGTGTTCTTCACCCCGTGGGTGCAGGTGGGGGCGGGGCAGAGGGGCATCGTGCTGAACTTCGGCGCCGTGCAGGACAAGGTGCTGGACGAAGGCCTGCACCCGCGCATTCCGATCATGCAGGAGATCGTGCTCATGGACGTGAAGGTCCAGAAGGTCGAAACCGACGCGGCCGCGGCCTCGGCCGACCTGCAGGACGTCAGCTCGCGCGTGGCCCTGAACTACCACATCATTCCCGACAAGGCCAACGTGGTCTTCCAGAAGATCGGCATCAACTTCCGGGAGCGCATCATCGACCCGGCCATCCTGGAGGTCGTCAAGGCCGTCACGGCCAAGTACACGGCGGAGGAGCTCATCACCAAGCGCCCGGCGGTGAGCGAGGCCATGCGCGTGACCCTGATGGAGCGCCTGGGACACAACAACATCGCCGTGGACGCCTTCTCCATCGTGATCTTCAGCTTCTCCAAGGTCTTCACCGAGGCCATCGAGGCCAAGCAGACGGCGGAGCAGCTGGCCCTGAAGGCAAGGCGCGACCTTGACCGCATCAAGATCGAGGCCGAGCAGAAGATCACCGCGGCCAAGGCCGAGGCCGAGTCCCTGCGTTTGCAGAAGGCCAACATCTCCCCGGACCTGCTGGAGCTGCGGCGCATCGAGGCCAACATGAAGGCCATCGACAAGTGGGACGGCGTGATGCCCCAGGTGACGGGCTCGGGGGCCATGCCGCTCATCGGCCTGGGCAACCTGCAGCGTCCCGCCTCTGCCAATTAGCCTGCGGCCCCCGCCGGCTGCGCAAAGAAAAAGGCCGGGAGGGTTTCCCCTTCCGGCCTTATCTTGTGCGGTGGGTCAGGCCGCGCGCTCCAGGAAGACGAGGGTCAGCCTCGGGCTTACTGCCTCGTCGCGCACGGGCCTGTACCCCATGCGTTCATAGAGGCGCAGGGGGCCCGCGCTCCTGTGCCCTGTGAAGAGCTGGAAGCGCCTGGCGGACGGGCAGGAGGCCTCGGCAGCGCGCAGAAGGGCCGTGCCTATGCCCTGGCGTTGGCGCTCCGGGTGCACGATGAGCCGCCCGATGAAGCAGAGGTCCGCCTCCGGGCCTGTGCCCAGGCCTGCCCGCACAGAGCCCACAAGCTCCCCGCCGCACATGGCCTTGAGCACGGCGAGCGTGGCGAACTCCGCGCGCAGCTCTTCCAGGGTCTGGGTCAGCGGCGGGATGCTCCATTCGTCGTACAGTCTGGCCTCGGCCTGATAGGCCAGGCGCTGCAGGGCCAGGATGGCCGGGGCATCGGCCGGATCGGCCGGAATGATCTGCGCCGAGGTGCTCTTGGCCGGAATGGTGCTGGCCTTCTTCATGCGTCCCTCCCCCAGTCTACAAAAAAGGCCCGGAGTCTCCCCCGGGCCATGTGTTTCAGCGATGTCGCGGTCCGGGCTACATGTCGTAGCCGAAGGAGTCGACCATCATCTTGGTGCGGGCCTGGGAGGCGGTCATGCGCTCGTTCAGGTCCTTCCTGTACTGGTCGATGTCGAGCTGGATGGTGGCCACGCCGGAGTCCATGGCGGCCTTGGCCACGGCCGGGGCCACCCATTCGAGCACGCGCGGGTCCAGCGGCTTGGGGATGATGTAATCCATGCCGAACTTGAGCTCCTTGACGCCGTAGATGGCGCAGACCTCGGGCGACACCGGCTCCTTGGCCAGGGCGGCCAGGGCCTGGGCGGCGGCGAGCTTCATGGCCTCGTTGATGACCTTGGAGCGCACGTCGAGCGCGCCGCGGAAGATGTAGGGGAAGCCCAGCACGTTGTTGATCTGGTTGGGGAAGTCCGAGCGGCCGGTGGCCATGATGAGGTCGGCTCTCGCTTCCTTGGCCACGGGGTAGGCGATCTCCGGGTCGGGGTTGGCGCAGGCGAAGATGGCCGGGTTCTTGGCCATGGTCTTGACCTGGGCGGCGTTGATGACGTCCTTGCCGGAGAGGCCGAGGAACAGGTCGGCGCCGTTCATGGCGTCGTCCATGGTGCCGGCCTTGGGCTGGGCGTAGTAGGCCTTCTCGGGGTTCAGGTCGGTGCGGCCGGTGTGCAGCAGCCCCTTGGAGTCGAACATGTGGATCTGGCTCTTGTCCATGCCCATGGCCTCGTAGAAGCGCGAGCAGGAGATGGCGGCGGCCCCGGCTCCGGAGACCACGACCTTGAGGTCCTTGATGTTCTTGCCGCTGATCTCAAGCACGTTCATGAGGCCCGCGCCGGAGATGATGGCCGTGCCGTGCTGGTCGTCGTGGAAGACGGGGATGCCCATTTCCTTGATGAGCGTCTGCTCGATCTTGAAGCATTCCGGGGCCTTGATGTCCTCAAGGTTGATGCCGCCGAAGGTGGGCTCCAGCATCTTGCAGAACTCGATGACCTTGTCCGGGTCGAGCTGGCGGATGTTCAGGTCGTAGACGTCGATGTCGGCGAAAATTTTGAAGAGCACGCCCTTGCCTTCCATGACCGGCTTGCCGGCCTCAGGCCCGATGTTGCCCAGGCCGAGCACTGCCGTGCCGTTGCTCACCACGGCCACGAGGTTGCCCTTGTTGGTGTATTCATAGACCTTTTCCACGTCGGCGTGGATGGCCCTGCAGGCATCGGCCACGCCGGGGGTGTAGGCCATGGAGAGGTGCCGCTGCGTCTCGCAGGGTTTTATGGACACGACCTCAAGCTTGCCCTTGCGCTTCATCGAATGGTACTTGAGGGATTCTTCCTTGGTGATCAGCGCCATGTGGGGTTCTCCTGTTTTAGGGTGGATTCCGGGGTTGCGCCATACGGCACGGGTCAGAACATTAGTTGGCCCGCAAGCCCCCGTCAAGAGCGGCGCCGGGAAGGAAACGAACCGCCGGAGAGCGCAATGCCCTTGTCCAACCTAAGCGTCGTCCTGTTTCGGCCCAAGTACCCGGAGAACATCGGCTCCGTGGCCCGGGCCATGCTCAACATGGGCGTGAAGGACCTTGTCCTGGTCGATCCCGCGGACTTCGACCTGGCCAAGGCCGAGCCCCTGGCCACCTTCCACGCCCGGCACATCCTCGAGGGCGCGCGCGTCCTGCCCACCCTGCGCGAGGCGCTGGCCGGAACGGCGCTATGCATCGGCACCACGGCGCGCACCGGGGGCTGGCGCAAGGGGCTGCTCACCCCGGCGCTCGCGGCGCAGGACGACGTGCTCCCGCGCCTGGCCGAAGGCGGCCGCGTGGCCCTGGTCTTCGGGCCGGAGGACCGCGGCCTGACCAACGCCGAGACCAGCCTGTGCGACCGGCTGGTGATGATCCCGGCGCACCCGGACTGCACCTCGCTCAATCTCTCCCAGGCGGTGCTGATCCTGCTCTACGAGTGTTTTCAAAGGTCGCTGGACGCGCCGTTCGAGCCCAAGGGTCCCCCCGGGGAGCGAGACGCCTCCTTTGAGGAGCGCGAGGCGCTCTTCACCAGCCTCCAGGGCGCGCTTTCCGACATCGGCTACCTGAAGGACCAGAACCAGGACTACTGGATGCTCCCGGTGCGCCGCTTTTTCGGGCGGTTTCGCCTGCGGCGCAACGAGTTCAACCTGCTCATGGGCGTGTGCAGGCAGGTGCGCTGGGTGGCGTCGCAAGCCGGGGAGCGCAAGCCCCCGGCCGGGGAGTGCCATGGCAAGGGCGTTGCGCCGGGTGTTGATTTTTCTTGCGAATAGGGCGAAAGTTTAGAATTGATTGTTACCGTTGCGGGTTGTTACGCCCGCGGCTCTGGAGAAGCATGTTTCGTCACGGCAAACCGGTCAGCCTTGCGAGTGCCGCCTGCCGCGCCCGTCGAGCGGCCCTGAGCCTGACATCCCGTCCGGCCTGGCGGGTGGCGTTGCGCCCGGTGCTCTGTCTGGCGCTGTGCCTTGTCCTGGCCGGGCTGAGCCCTGCGCGGGCGGCGGAGCGTGAGCTGGTGTTCGGCATGTCGGCGGCCTTCACCGGCCCGGCGCGCGGCCTGGGCATGGAGTACTACCGGGGCCTCATGGCCAGCTTCGAGCACGCCAACGCCCAGGGCGGAGCCGGAGGCTTGCGGCTGGTGCTCTCCCTGCGCGACGACGGCTACGACCCTCTGCCCGCGCTGGCCAACACCATCGGCTTCGTGGAGCAGGAGCGCGTGTTCGCGCTTCTCGGCTACGTGGGCACGCCCACCACGGCCCGCGTGCTGCCGCTGCTCAAGCACTACGAGGCCGAGGGCATGATCCTGCTCTTTCCCTTCACCGGCGCGGACCTCCTGCGCGAGCCTCCCTACAACTCCTACGTGTTCAACCTGCGGGCCTCCTATTTCGACGAGACGCGCGGCGTGGTGGAGGCCCTGGTCGCCTCCGGCAAGCGGCGCATCGCGGTGTTCCACCAGGGCGACATTTACGGCCGCAACGGCTGGGACGGCGTGCGCCGGGCGCTCAAGGGCTTCGGCCTGTCCATCGTCGCCGACGTCACCTACCGCCGGGGCGCGCCCTACACCCAGGACTTTCGCCAGGAGGTCGGCCTGCTCATGGCGGCCCAGCCCGACGCCATCGTCACCGTGGGCACGGCCCCGGCCTGCGCGGGCTTCATCCGCGACGCCCGCAACGCGGGCTTGGCCGCGCCCATAGCCACCCTTTCCTTCGCCGACGCCGACAACCTGGTGAAGTTCCTGCTGGCCCAGGGGCGCGTCACCGGGCGCGACTACACCACGGAGCTCATCTTTTCCGAGGTGGTGCCCAGCTACGACGACCCGTCCCTGCCCGCTGCGAAGCTCTACCGCCAGGCCATGTCCCAGTCGCACGCGGCCCTGCCCGCCCACCTGATGCGTGAGGAGTACGTGCCCAACCGCCTGAGCTTCGAGGGCTTCCTGGCCGGGCAGGTCCTGGTCGAGGCCGTGAAGCGCCTGGGCGGCGCGCCCACGCGCGCGGGTCTGGCGAGAGTGCTGCTGAACCAGAAGAACCTGGACATCGGCCTTGGCGAGAACATCAACTTCGAGGCGGACCACAACCAGGGGCTGCACCAGACCTATCTCATGGTCTACCGCGACGGGGGCTTCCAGACGCTGAAGCCCCGGCACGGGGTGCGGCCATGAGGTTCAGGGGACTGTTCGCGCGCCTGCTGCTGTTCGTGGTGGCGGCCTTCGGCGTCATGGCCCTGGCCACGTCGCTTTTGTCCGGCCGGGAGCTGAACGAGTCCATGGTGCGCGAGTACGAGGGCCGGGCAGTGGCCCTGGCCCGCTCCATCGCCGACGGCAACACGGAGATCCTGCTCAGCAGGAACGCCGGGGCCATCCAGGCGGCCATCGACCTGCACCAGGAGATGGGCGGGCTGTCCTACATCCTTGTGCTGGATCCCCACGGCGACGTGGTGGCGCACACCTTCGCCCCGGTGGTGCCCGAGGAGGTCATGGCCATCGTGCGGGAGGCTCCGGGCAAGGCCCACTTCGGCGCCGGGCACGAGACCCGCACCCTGATCCTGCCCGGGGACGTGGAGGTCATCCACGTGGCCCAGCCCATCCTGGGCGGCAAGGGCGGCTGCGTGCACATCGGGCTCGACAAAGAGCCCATCCGCAAGGCCATCCGCAAGGCCATCTTCCGCCAGCAGATGCTGACCCTGGGCGTGTTTCTGGCCTTCGTGGCCGTTGCCTTCTTCTTCATCCGGGGCATCACCGGCCCGTTGCGCCAGCTCGCGGCCTATGCCCAGCGCGTGGCCAACCACGACTTCACCGCCACCTGCGACGTGCGCTCCGGCGACGAGATCGGCTCCCTGGCGGAGGCCATGCGCACCATGGCCGGACAGATTTCGGGCCACGTGACCCAGCTTGAGCGCAGCGTGGCCGAGGCGACCTGCGAGCTTCAGGACGCCCTGGGCGCGCTCTCGGCCATCGTTGGCAACATCGCCGACGGCCTGCTCGTGGTGGACGCAGACGGGGTCATCGTGCGGCACAACCCGGCGCTGTTGCGCATGTACGGCATGGAGGGCCAGGACATCGCCGGGCGCAACTGTGCGGAGGTGTTCGGCGCACAGACTGGAGAGGTGGTGACCCGCTCGCGGGAGGAATCCATGGGCTCCGCGGCGGTGCTGCACGAGGTGCTGGCCACCAGGCCCGACGGCTCGCAGTTCCCGGCGGAGATCACCGTCTCTCGCGTGGCGCTCACCGACGGCCCGGTGCAGGTCTGCATCCTGCGAGACATCTCCGTGGCCAAGAAGATCGAGCAGGAGCGCGAGCAGTCGCGCGTGCTGCTGGAGCGCATGGTGGCCGAGCGCACCCGCGACCTCTCGCGCACCAACACCCAGCTGAAGATCGAGGTGGCCGAGCGCAAGGTGGTGGGCGACGCCCTGCGCCGGGCCGAGGCAAAGTTCCGCGGCATCTTCGAGAACGCCGCCGAAGGCATCTTCCAGATCACGCCGGAGTTCCGCTACCTTTCCGCAAACCCGGCCATGGCCCACATCCTCGGCTACGATACCCCGGAGGATCTCATCGCCGAGCTCTCGGTCAAGAGCCCGTACGTGGAGCCCAACAGGCGCCAGGAGTTCCTGGCCCTCATGGAGGAGTCGGGCCGGGTGCAGAACTTCGAGTCCCAGGTGCGCACGCGCGACGGCTCGGTGTTGTGGATATCCGAGAATGCGCGCAAGGTCGTGGACAACACGGGCCGCGTCCTTTTCTATGAAGGTTTCGTCAGCGACATCACCCTGCGCAAGCAGGCCGAAAACAAGCTGATGCACCAGGCCTTCCACGACTCTCTCACCGGCCTGCCCAACCGCCTGCTGTTCATGGACCACCTGCGCATGGCCATGGAGCGCGCGCGCCGCCGCCCGAACTTCCGCTTCGCCGTCCTGTACATGGACCTGGACCGCTTCAAGGTCATCAACGACAGCCTTGGCCACGACATCGGCGACCAGCTGCTGCGCCACGTCGCCCAGGCGCTCATGGCCTGCGCGCGCAGCACGGACACCGTGGCCCGCTTCGGCGGCGACGAGTTCGCCATCCTGCTTGAAGACATCACCGCCCACCGCGACGCCATTCTCTTCTGCCGCCGCGTGCTGGAGGACATCGCCCAGCCCATGGACCTGGACGGGCGCGAGGTCGTCACCTCCGGCAGCCTGGGCATCGTGCTGCGCACCGAGGCCTACGAGAGGCCCGAGGCGCTCCTGCGCGACGCGGACACCGCCATGTACCACGCCAAGGCCATGGGCAAGAGCCGCTTCAAGGTCTTCAACAAGAAGATGCACACCAAGGCCCTGGAGACCATGGAGACCGAGATCGCCCTGCGCCGGGCGCTCGACCTGAACCACGAGCTGGACGAGCTGACCCTGCTCTACCAGCCCATCCTCGACATCAAGCAGGGCCGCCTGGCCGGGTTCGAGGTGCTGCTGCGCTGGCGGCGCGAGGGCGGGCGCGAGATGCTGCCCGGGGAGTTCATCCCCCTGGCCGAGGAAACGGGCATCATCTACCCGCTGGACTACTGGGTCTTCGCCCAGGCCTGTTGCGCCATCCGCGAGTTCGACAAGGCGCTCGAGGCCCGCTCGCCCTTCGGCCACCAGGGCTTCGCCACAAACATCAACATCTCGGCCAAGCATTTCCGCAGCCCCATGCTGGTGGGCCATCTGGAGCAGACGGTGCGCAACTGCGGGGTCAAGCCGCAAAGCATCGCCCTGGAGATCACCGAGAGCGTGCTGCTGGACAACGTGGGCAGCGCGACAGAGGTGGCGGCCAAGATCCGCGAGCTGGGCCTGGGCCTGTGCATCGACGACTTCGGCACCGGCTATTCCTCGCTCAACTATATCCAGCGCTTCAGCGTGGACGCCATCAAGATCGACAGGGACTTCGTGGCCGGCATCGGCCGGGCGGGGGAAGAGGGCGGCAGCGAGGCCATCATCAACACCCTGGTGACCCTGGGCTCGGGCCTGCGCCTCAAGGTGGTGGCGGAGGGCGTGGAAACGGTCGAGCAGCTGAATTATCTCTCCAGCTTGGGCTGCCGCTACGCCCAGGGCTACCTCTTCGCCCCGGCCCTGCCCGAGTCCGAGGCGCTCAGGCTCATCCAATCCGGCGCCGCCGAGTCCTGGCCGGACTTCCCCGGCCGCGGCAAGGGCTAGCGCCCCAGGCTCTTGCCCCGTGTCCTTTTCCCCTCCGGGCGGCACTCCCGCCGCCTGGACGCACCAAACCCGTTCGGAGAAGCAAGCCCATGCCCCTCTACACGTTGCGCATGCCCAAGAAGGACAGCAAGCTGGTGGAATCGCACATTTTCGAGGCCAAGCCAGGCGCTGGCAAGGGCTGCATCTGCCTGCCCAAGTCCCTGTGCCAGCCGGCCAACACGGCGGTCACCACCGGGGTCGAGGGCTGCATGTGCCTGAGCAAGGCTGGAATGATCACCCAGGCCGGGGAATACGGCGGCTATGTGTGCGCGGAGTGCCTGCTGGTGCTCCACGAGCAGGAGCGCGGCTAGGTCCGCCGCCCGCCGCCCCCTTTCCTGCCGCCTGGAAATGATGTAGGTGTCCTGAAGTTTCAGGCACCCACATCCAGGCAGGCCAGAAAATGAGTCAGAATTCCGCTCCTGAGCGCTTAAGCGGCGTCTTTTCCCAAAAGAAAACGGCCAAGATCGGCACTGGAACCACCGCCCGCAGGCCGGAGATCGTATCCTATTATTTCGTGCGCGAGCGCGAGGACGGCGTCATGGAGGTGCAGGCCCTCACCGCCAGCGACGTACCCTTCGGCCCCAAGACCGAGATCACGCGTGAGGAGCTGCTGGAAAACTACCTGCCCGAGCCCCAGAAGACCCTGGCCATATCCCGCGCGGCCATGACCCCGCAGGAGATGGAGGTCCAGAAGGCCGTGGCCCGGGGCGACAAGTTCCGCAAGCGCGGCGAGAGCTTCACCGCCGAGTACGAGTACAACAAGGCCCTGGCCATGGACGAGCGCAACGTGCGCGCCAATTTCGGCATCGGCCTGTGCTACATCTCCCGGGGCGAGGGCGAAAAGGCCAAGGAAGTCTTCGAGCGCGTGGTCAAGATCGACGCCGCCTTCGAGGACGAGCACAAGCACCTGTTCAACGAGTTCGGCATCTCCCTGCGCAAGAGCGGCATGCATGCCGAGGCCATGGACTACTACCGCCGGGCGCTCGACCTCTCCCCGGAAGACGAGAACCTGCACTACAACATGGCGCGCGCCTCCTACGACAAGGGCGACCCCGGCATGGCCATGGTCTACCTCAAGTCCTGCCTGGGGATAAACCCACAGCATGAGGAGGCCCTCCTGTTCGTGGACTTTCTGAAGCGGAAGATGGTCGTGGGCGCCTGAACCAGCGGAATTCGCTATTCTCCTCACAAATCGACTCCAGGCAGCCAAACCAATGGACTCCAAGCATAATCGACCGCCCATCCGCGGCATTTTCTCCCAAACCAAGACCACTGTCATCGGCTCCGGGGCCACGGCGCGGAAGATGGAGACAGTGCTCTACTTCTTTGCCCGGGAGAATGAGGACGGCATTATTGATGTCCAGCACCTGGGGGAAGAGGTGGTTTTTGGCCCGGTCGAGAGGGTCAGTCTCGACGAGTTCCTGAAGACGTACCAGTCGGAGCCCGAACTGTCGCTGCGCCGCGCGAGAGAAGACGCGGACCGCCAGAGGGATGTCCTGCATGCCGTGGCCAGAGGCGACAAGTTCCTGAAGAATGGCAAGACCTTTTCCGCCGAGTTTGAGTACGGCAAGGCCCTGAGCCTGGATGAGGAGTGCGTCCGGGCCACCTTCGGCATCGGCCAGTGCTACATCCTCCGAGGCGAGCAGGACAAGGCCCGCGCGGTGCTGGAGCGGCTGTTGCGGCTGGAGGCGGCCTTCGAGGCCCAGCACAAGCACCTGTTCAACGAGTTCGGCATCTCCCTGCGCAGAAGCGGCATGCATGCCGAGGCGCTGGCCTACTACGGCAGGGCCGTGGAGCTCTGCCCCAATGATGAGAACCTGCACTACAACATGGCCCGGGCCTCCCACGCCATGGGCGACACCGAGGTGGCCTCGCTGCGCCTGGCCTACTGCCTCACGCTTAACCCGGACCACGCCGAGGCCAAGCAGTTTCAGGACTTCCTGAAGCGTAAAAAACCGGCCGGAGGCTAGCCCGCCATGCCCAAAGCCCTTGTGCTGGCCGGGACCAGAAGCGGCTGCGGCAAGACCTCCGTGGCGCTGGGGCTCATGCGCGCGCTCGCGCGCCGGGGGCTTCGCGTGCAGCCCTTCAAGGCCGGGCCGGACTTCATCGACCCCGGCCTGCATGCCGCCGCCGCCGGGCGCGACAGCCACAACCTCGACACCTGGATGATGCCGCCGGACGCCCTGCGTTCGTGCTTCGCCCGCGCTGCCGCGGGCGCGGACGTGGTCCTCGTCGAGGGCGTCATGGGCCTGTTCGATGGCAGGGGGGGCGGCCGCACCGGGGATGACGAGGAAGGCTCCACCGCGCACCTGGCCAAGCTCCTGGGCTTGCCCGTGGCGCTAGTGCTGGACGCCTCGTCCCAGGCGCGGTCCGCCGCCGCCGTGGCCCTGGGCTTCGCCAGTTTCGACCCGCAATTGCCCTTGGCCGGGGTGCTGCTGAACCGCATCGCCAGCCCGCGCCATGAAACGCTGCTGCGCCAGGCCCTGGCGACCCTGGCCCCCCTGGCCGACGTTCCGCTGCTGGGCTGCCTGCCCCGGGCCGAGGGCCTGGGGCTGGCCTCGCGGCACCTGGGGCTCGTCACCGCCGACGACATCACCGAACTCGACGCCCGCCTGGAGGCCCTGGCCGACTGGGTGGAGCAGGGCGTGGACGTCCCGGCGCTTCTCTCCGCGCTGCCGGAGCTGGACGCGGCGCGGCTCGCCCCGCCTGCCGCCGAACAGGTCGCCAGCGGCAAGCGATGTGGCACGGTGCGCATTGGCCTGGCGCGGGACCGCGCCTTCTGCTTCACCTACGCCGAAAACCTGCGCCTGCTCGAACAGGCCGGGGCGGAGATCGTGCCCTTCTCGCCCCTGGCCGACGCCGCCCTGCCGGACGGCCTCCACGGGCTGTACCTGCCCGGCGGCTACCCGGAACTCGCCGCGAGCGCCCTCGCCGCCAACACCACCATGCTGGCCTCCGTGCGCGCCTTCTGCGACTCCGGCCAGCCCGTGTGGGCCGAATGCGGCGGGTTCATGTACCTCCAGCGCGCGCTCGTCGACGCCGAGGGCAGGGAGCATGCGCTCTGCGGCGTGCTCCCCGGCCGGGCCGTGATGCGCGCGCGCCGCGCCGCACTGGGCTACCGGCAGGCGCAGACCCTCGCGCCGGGGCCGCTCGGCCCCGCCGGAACCACCCTGCGCGGGCACGAGTTCCACTACTCCGAACTGGAACAACCCCACGCCGACAACGCCGCCTTCACGCTCACGGCCTCCGACGGCAACACCACCCGCGACGGCGCGGCCACGCACAACGTCATCGGCGGGTACTTCCACGCGCACCTCTCCTCCAACCCCGACGCTGCAAGGGCCTTCGTGGAGGCGTGCGCCTCGGGAGCCAGGGGGCGCCGCCCCCTGGACCCCCGCCAAAGGGCCTGAGG
>NZ_JAVHLD010000069.1 GCF_031082295.1 Humidesulfovibrio sp. | reverse complement strand
CGTCCGCCTGGGGCGGGGCCTGGGGGTCCTGGGAATCACTCATGCAAAGAACCTCGGAAGATAGAAAATTGTGAAGAAATTCGGGCCATCCGCACGTTGCGAAGGGGCCTTAAGGCGTCGGCTGCTCTGTCCGGGCCTGATAGTAGTCCTGCCCGTCCTGCTGGCGCAGCGCGATGCGGCCTGCTTCCAGCAGCTCCCGCAGCGCGGCCATTACCGCGCCCTGGTCGGCGAGCAGGGCCTCCGCCAGCTGCGCGCCCGTCTGCGGTCGGCGCGCCAGGGAGGCCAGGAGGCGTGCGCGGAGTTCGTCCGGCTGCATGCCTCCGCTCTGTTCTTGCCCATTTTTCTCGCGCTCTGCAAGCGTTGCGCCGTCGGCAGGCGCGACTTGGGCCACGCGCAGGCGCTCGCGCCAGCGCACGAGCGTGTCCTTGTCCACGGCGCGGGCGTCGGGCCGGGTGCCCGGGCGCGACAGGGTCACCACGTCCACTCGGTCTGGTTGCAGACGGTTGCAGTAGTCCGCCAAAAGCTCCAGATTCCGCTGCGAATCGTTTACCCCGGCCACAAGCAGGATCTCCAGGAAAACCTTGGTGCCCTTGGCCTGGCTATCGTCTCGGAAAGCCAGGATGCCCTCCGCGATGGCCTTGGGGTCAAGCCCGGGGTGCGCCCGGTTCACGGCGGCGAACTCCTCCGGCACCAGGCTGTCCAGGCTGGGCAGCACCATGTCGGCCCTGGCCAGCTCCGCGCGTACCTGGGGGTCGGTCATGAGCGTCGCGTTGGTCAACACCGCCACCGGCACGCCGGGGAACAGCCGCCGCACCCCGTCGATGATGGCGGGCAGGTCGCTGTTGAGGGTGGGCTCGCCCAGGCCGCCCAGGGTGATGACGTCGGGCAGGGCCTCGCCGCTCTCGCGCCGGGCGGCCTCGAAGCGCGTCAGCTCGGCCAAAAGCTCCGAGGCAGGCACGTAGCGCGCGCGCTCCAGCGTCAGCCTGGTCAGCGGGCCGGACTCGCAGTACACGCAGTTCATGGAGCACACGCGGAAGCCCAGCAGGTCCAGCCCGAGGGAACGGCCCAGCCGCCCGGACAGCACCGGACCGAAAATGTATCTGTAGGAATCCGCCTGCACCGGCCATCTCCCCCTTTGAACGCTTCGCAGTAGCCTTGACGCCGAGCGCCCGGCCCGGTAGGCCCATGCCAGCGCGAACGCCCGCACAAGCGGGGGCGCGCACGGAGGAACCATACCATGATCGAAACCGGACAGCTCGTCCTGGTCATCAGCCCCAAGGGCAAGCGCTACATGCACGCGCTCGACCCGGCCAAGGAAATCCACACCCACGACGGACGCATCCTCATGAGCGAAATCGCCGAGGCCGGCTTCGGCGGCATCGTGCGCTCGCACCTGGGCTTCCCCTACCGCATCCTCAAGCCCACGGTGTACGAACTCATCAAGGGCGTCAAGCGCCAGACCCAGATCATGTACCCCAAGGAAATCGGCTACGTGCTGCTCAAGCTCGGCATCCAGCCCGGCTGCCGCGTCATCGAGACCGGCACCGGCTCCGGCGGGCTCACCCTGGCCCTGGCCACCTACGTGGGCGATACCGGCAAGGTCTACACCTACGAGCGCCGCGAGGAGTTCTACAAGAACGCCGCCAAGAACCTGGCCCGCGTGGGCCTGGCGCACCGCGTGGAACAGCACCTGGGCGACATCGAGGAGACCGGCTTTAAGCAGACCGGCGTGGACGCCCTGTTCCTCGACGTGCGCGAACCCCAGGACTGCCTGCGCCTCATCCCGCCCGCCGTCACCCCCGGGGCCACCTGCGGGTTCCTGCTGCCCACCGTGAACCAGGTCAGCGACCTGTTGCGCGGCCTGGAGCAAGGCCCCTTCACCGAAATCGAGGCGCTGGAGATCCTGGTGCGGCGCTACAAGTGCGTGCCCGACCGCCTGCGCCCGGAAGACCGCATGGTCGCCCACACCGGGTTCCTGGTGTTCGCGCGGTGCATGGAAAACCCCGAGCCCTTCACCCGCCCGGCCAAGGAACCCGTCAGCGAAACCGACCCGGACCTCGGCCCGGAAACCGGCGAGGGGGCCGATACCCTCGACGCCGCGCACGACCCCGAAGCCACGGAATAGGCTGAAGGCCAGGGGCGCCGCCCCTGGACCCCGCCAAAGGTAGATATGTAACACCCTGCCGGGTGTGTCCCAAAACGACGACGGGGCGAGGAGCACGCCAGCTCCCCGCCCCGTTTCTTCTTTCTCAACCTTCCACGTATTCACCCGGTTCTCAGCCGCCTTTCTCCCGCAGCGGGTCGACTTCCCCATCAGGGCGCCGTGAAGCGCCCGGTGTCGGCGTCAAGAGAACGGGGGCGAAGCCTGTAGGCTTCGCCCCCTAGATGGTAAGGGCCTACCCGGGTGGTGTTGGGCGACTGCTGAAAAGACGAGTAATCCATGCACAAGCCAGCAGGGATGCTGTCCAGAGCACCCACAGGGCAAATCCTATGGCTGCGCCCTCAAGGCTAACATACGCAGTGGTGAGCAGTATTGCCATGACCCCTGTTTCAACTCCAACGGAGAAGTGATGTGCGGCGAAAATGCTAACCCCAGCACCGTATACCATGCCCAGAAGTGTGCATAGCGTTACGATCATGCGCAGACGGTTCCATCGGTTAATCCTGGTGGTCGGGAGGGGTGCCCCCATCTTCATTTTCTCTTTTGGCGTTTTTTCCAAATTGGTCCTCACAGCCTTTATATTGATTGTCTCGCACAGATTTGCACATCTGCTTTCCAATCTCCTCGACACCCCATCCCTTGAGAGGGTTTTTCGTGGCAAAGCCCAAAAACTCGAACAGTTGATCACATTGATGCTTTCCAACGTCTGCATCTCGGGTGCATTCATAGTACTCGGGACTCTCTGTCCTCTCTGGAATTATCCATGAAGCATCCAGCCCCCACACATCAACCCGGTTCACCGGGTCATCGACGCAGTAGCCGTACCAGTCGCTATCCCCGCCCTTTTTGC
>NZ_JAVHLD010000068.1 GCF_031082295.1 Humidesulfovibrio sp. | reverse complement strand
GGTTCCCGCCGCAGGTATCGCAGCGGACAAATGAGGGGGGGCCGGGGGGAATCATTCCCCCCGGTGAGGTCCAGGGGCGGCGCCCCTGGGGGCGACACACATTACTTTTGAGGAGAACACCGCATGCGTTTGTCCCGTACCTATGTCCCCACGTTGAAGGAAGTCCCGGCCGAGGCCGAGGTCGTCAGCCACCGCCTGCTGTTGCGCGCCGGGTTCATCCGCAAGCTGACGGCGGGCATCTACACGTACCTGCCGCTGGGCCTGCGGACGCTGAACAAGGTGGCGGACATAGTGCGCGAGGAGATGAACCGCGCGGGCGCCCAGGAAATCCTGATGCCCATGGTGCAGCCGGGCGACCTGTGGAGCGAGACCGGGCGCTGGGAGTTCTACGGCAAGGAGCTGCTGCGCTTCACCGACAGGCACGAGCGCGAGTACTGCCTCGGACCCACGCACGAGGAGGTCGTGACCGACCTGGTGCGCGGCGAGGTGCGCTCCTACCGCCAGCTGCCCATCAACCTGTACCAGATCCAGACCAAGTTCCGCGACGAGATCCGCCCGCGTTTCGGGCTCATGCGCGGCCGCGAGTTCGTCATGAAGGACGCCTATTCCTTCGACCGCGACGAGGCCGGGGCCGACCTGAGCTATCGCCTGATGTACGACGCCTACAAGGCCATCTTCCGCCGCCTGGGCCTGGAGTTCCGCCCCGTGGAGGCCGACTCCGGCTCCATCGGCGGCAACTTCAGCCACGAGTTCATGGTGCTGGCCGACACCGGCGAGGACACCATCGCCGTGTGCCAGGCCTGCGAGTACGCGGCCAACCTGGAGAAGGCCGAGGTGGTCGCGCCGGTGGACAAGTGCAACTGCGGCGGCGACTGCGGCCCTGCCATGGAGGTTCCCACCCCCGGCAAGCACACGGTGGAGGAGGTTTGCGAGTACCTGGAGATCGAGGCCGACACGCTGGTGAAGACCCTTCTGTTCGACGTGGACGGAACGCCTGTGGCGGGCCTGGTGCGCGGCGACCGCGAGCTGAACGAGATCAAGCTGAAGAATCACCTCGGCGCGCAGGACGTGAAGCTGGCCACGCCCGAGCAGGTGGTGGCCTGGACCGGCGCGCCCGTGGGCTTCGCCGGACCTGTGGGCCTCAAGGCCGCAGGCATCAGGATCATCGCCGACCGCGAGCTGGATTTCGACTGCGGCTGGGTCGTCGGGGCCAACAAGGCCGACGCCCACCTGAAGAGCGTCGACCTGCGGCGCGACTGCAAGGTCGACGCCTACACCGACCTGCGCAACATCACCGAGGGCGACAAGTGCCCGCGTTGCGGCGGTGCCATCGGCTTCCGGCGCGGCATCGAGGTGGGCCACGTGTTCAAGCTGGGGCTCAAGTACTCCCAGGCCATGAACGCCGTGTTCCTGGACGAGAACGGCAAGGAGCAGATCATGGTCATGGGCTGCTACGGCATCGGCGTGTCGCGCATCGTGGCCAGCGCCATCGAGCAGAACCACGACGCCGAGGGCATCAAGTTCCCGCCGTCCATCGCGCCGTTTGAGGTGGCGCTGCTGTCGCTTGCCGGCGGCAAGGACCCCGAGGTGGCCGAGGCCGCGGACAAGCTCTACGCCGAGCTGACGAAGCAGGGGGTCGAGGTGCTCTACGACGACCGCGACGAGCGCCCCGGCAGCAAGTTCAAGGACGCCGACCTGATGGGCATGCCCATGCAGCTGGTGCTGGGCGGCAAGGGCCTCAAGAACGGCATCATCGAGGCCAAGGACCGCCGCACCGGCGAGAAGCGCGAGCTCAAGCTGGCGGACTTCGCGGCGGAGTTCGCGTCCTGGCGGCGCACCGTGCGCCAGGGCTGGGGCCTGGACATCGACTAGGCCCTGGCCGGGACATGTCCATGCGCGCGCCAAAACCGTCCCGTTGGCCCTTGGCCGCGCTGTGGGCGGTTCTGGGCCTGCTTGGCCTGGGCCTGTGCGCCTGCGCGCCCGCCCGGACCGCCGGGAACGGGGCCGACCCCGCGCTTGAGGCCGCGGCACGGCGCGAGGCCGAGGTGCAGCGCCGGTTCGCCGCAGAGGCCTTCTACGAGCGCCTGGACCGGCTGAACGCCCTGGCCTGGCCGCTGGTCACCGCGAGCGAGCCCCTGTGCCGCCAGCGCGGCAAGGCGCGCCCAAGCCTGGGGCTGGTGGCCGATTCCTTCCACCGCCGCGACAACGGACAGTGGTTCGAGACCCTGTGCGCCTTCTGGGGGGTGGGCGAGGGCACCGTGGTGGTCACCGGCGTCATGCCCGGTGGCCCGGCGTTTTTGGCTGGCGTGCGGCGCGGCGACGTGGTGCGCTCTGTGAACGGCAGGCCCGTGGACGTCTCCTCCGGCGCGGCGCCCGACGTGAGCCGCAGGCTGGACGCCATGGCTGGCGGGGGGCCGGTGGCTCTGGAGCTTATGCGCTCGGGCGGGCCGCTTCGCGTGGTCATCCCCGCTTCCACCAACATCTGCGACACGCGCTTCACCACCGTGGTGGGCGACGCCGTGAACGCCTATGCCGACGGCGACAGCGTCTTCGCCACCTACGGCATCATGAACCTGTTCCAGAGGGACGAGGACCTGGCCGTGGTGCTGGGCCACGAGATGGCCCACAACATCCTGGGCCACGTGCGCCGGAGTGCGTCCGGCAAAGCCGTCGGGACCACCACCCCGGAGCAGGAGACCGAGGCCGACGCCGTGGGCCTTTACTTCACCGCGCGCGCCGGGTTCGCCATCAAGGACGCGCCCAACGTCTGGCGGCGGCTGGCGGCCCAGGACCCGACGCGCATCAGCAGCGGGGGCGACCACCCGTCGACTGCGGCGCGATTCCTGAGCCTTGAGGCCGTGCGCGACGAGATCCTGATGCGCCAGGCCGCGGGGCTGCCGCTCATCCCCAGGCCCAGGGTGGCGCCGGGGGAGTAAGCGTACCAGTCGCTGTCGCCGCCCTTCTTGCCCAGCGGGTCGAGTACCGTGAAGCGCCCGGCCTGAAACCCCGAAGGGGGCGGCTCAAAGTCGCGCCAGACGAAGCGGGTCTATTTCATGTCGATGCTGTTGCGCGGGGGCATGCGGATGCCTTTGAGCCACAGGGCAATGGGGCCGCCTATCCAGAGTGAGAGGAGGGACAAGGTGCTCTTGTACGAACTGATCCGAAGCCATGGGAGCGGATCATGGCTCGGAGTGACGGCGACCCAGGCACAAACAACTGAATCAACCATAAGATAGGCCCATGCCGTGACTGAGGCCACAAGCAGAGCATCGCCACTGAGCCGTCTTGCTCGGCCGAGGGCAGCAACGCG
>NZ_JAVHLD010000067.1 GCF_031082295.1 Humidesulfovibrio sp. | reverse complement strand
GTCTTCCGCGAATCTTACGGCT
This sequence comes from Humidesulfovibrio sp., assembly GCF_031082295.1. Taxonomy (GTDB): domain Bacteria; phylum Desulfobacterota; class Desulfovibrionia; order Desulfovibrionales; family Desulfovibrionaceae; genus Humidesulfovibrio. The sequence goes on along the minus strand of NZ_JAVHLD010000067.1, from coordinate 3,317 downwards.
GTCGACAGCATAGATGGGCCTCAGGCCACCGGCAGCAGGAGGCATCCCAGGCTCCGGCCTCAGGCCCCTGGCCGCCGGGGGCAGCGTTTATTCGTCTGGTTCGGCGAGCAGTTGCAGTCGCCAGTGTTGGGCGGCGGCCTGCCAGAGTTGCCAGCACAGCCAGCCCATGAGCAGCCCGAGCAGCCAGCCGCCGAGGATGTCGACGGGATAGTGCTTGCCGAGGTAGATGCGCGACCAGCCCACGAGGAGCGGCAGCGCGACGATGCCTTTGCGCACGCGCGGCCAGAGCATGGCGGCCATGAACGCCAGCGCGGCGGAGTTTGCGGCGTGGGCCGAGGGGAAGCTGGTGCCGCGTTCGCGGTCCGGGGCCATGTCCGCCGGCAGGCGCAGCCATTTCTCGGACTCCATGTAGTAGGTGCCGCCCACGGCGTTCTCGGGGCGCAGCCGTCCCACGGCGTGCTTGATCTTGTTGCAGGCGAGGTCGGTGGCGCCCATGGTCAGCACCAGCAGCATGAAGTAGACGGTCTGGCTGCGGCCGCGTTTCTTGAAGCGCCAGACGAGCAGCACGGACAGGATGGCGAACAGCAGCGAGCGCAGCGAGAACACCGGCAGCAGCAGGTCGAGCACGGGCGCGCGCCATTCCTGGTTGAGCAGGAGGAGCAGCGCGTGGTCTGCCGGGAGGGTCGGAAACATGGTGGACTCCTTGGGGCCGGGCCTTGCGGGCGGCGAGTGAAACGGGTCACCCCGGCTATGCCCCAGGCGCGTGCGGCTTGTCAAAGGCGGCGATTTCGTTCAAGACTGCGGCCACCGCGACCCCCTGGAGAATGGAAAGAATGCCGCAGGCCCGAATCGCCCTGACCATGCCCCGCCTGGGCCTCTACGGAGGCGCCGAGGGCTTTGGCTGGCGTCTGGCCGAGGCGCTGGCCGCCCAGGGCCACGCGGTGGACTTTCTTTGCGGCCGCGCCGAGGGCGCTCCCCCGGCCGGGGTGACCCCGGTGGCGCTGGGCAGGCCGCCGCTGGGCCGCGCGCTCAAGAACCTCTGGTTCGCCCAGGCCGTGGAACGGCGGCTGAAGCGCGAGGGGTACGACGTGGTCATCGGCCTGGGCCGCACCTGGACCCAGGACATCCTGCGCGTGGGCGGCGGCCCGCAGACCGTGTTCAACCGCCTGACGGAAGCGGCCTACGGCGCCGGCCCGGGGCGGTTGTGGAAGCGCCTGCGCCGGGCCGTCTCGCCCTCCTCCGCCGTCATCTCCTGGCTGGAGGCCCGCCAGTTCGACGCGCCCGAAAGCCGCCACCAGCGCGTGGTCTGCGTGTCGGACCTGGTGCGCGACTGGCTGCTTGAGGCCCACCCGGCCCTTGATCCGGCGCGGGTCGACGTGGTCTACAACCGCCCGGACCTCACCCGCTTCGCGCCGCTGGCGCCTGGGCAGCGGGCCGAGCTGCGCGCCGGGCAGGGCCTTGGCGACGGCGACGTCGTGGTCTGCACCGCGGGTACGAATTTCGCGCTCAAGGGCGTGGGCACCCTCATCCGCGCGCTGACGCTGCTGCCGCCGCATTTCCGTCTGGCCGTGGCCGGGGGGCGCGGGCCGGAGCGCTGGCTGGCGCTGGCCCGGGAGCTCGGCGTGGAGGGCCGCGTGCGCTTCGCGGGCAAGGTGGCGGACATGCGCTCGTTCTACGGCGCGGCGGACGTCTTCGCCCTGCCGACCTACTATGACGCCTGTTCCAACGCCGTGCTGGAAGCGCTCGCCTGCGGCCTGCCGAGCATTTCCAGCTCGCGCAACGGCAGCGCCGTGTTCGTGCCGCAGCGCCACGTCCTGGCCGACCCGGCGGATGCCGAGGGGCTGGCGCGCCTCATTCAGGACGCCGCCGCCGAGAAGGACCGCCCAGCGTTCATCTGGCCCGACGACCGGCCCTGCGGCCTGCAACCCTACCTCGACATGGTGCGCGACCTGCTGGTCCAAAAGGGGGTGACGGCATGAGCGGCCTGCTCGACGTCCTCTTTTTGACCCCCTCGGGCGAGACGCTGCCCAGCGTGCGCTTCCGCGTGCTGCCCTTTGTGGAGGCGGGCCGGACCCAGGGACTGAAGGTCGACTGGACGCGCGCGCCCAAGGCCATCCACAAGCGGCTGTGGTTCCTCCTCACCCTGCCGCAAGCTACGGTCATGGTAATCCAACAGAAGCTCTTCGCGCCCTTTGAGCTTGCGCTCATCCGGCGGCGCTGCCAGCGCCTGGTCTACGACGTGGACGACGCCCTCTGGGCCTTGCACCCGGCGGAAGTGGGCCAGCCGGGCAGCGCCGAGAAGTCGGCCAAGATCGCCCGGCGCTTCGCCGAGACCTGCGCCAGCGTCGACCTCGTCATCGCCGGAAACAGCTACCTGGCCGAGCGCGCGGCAGAGTGCCAGCAGAACATCTTCGTGCTGCCCACGCTCATCGACACGGCCAAGTACACCCCGGCCCCGCCCGACGCCGCCAGCGTGCCGCCCTTCCGCGTGGGCTGGATGGGCACCTCCGGCAACCTCTGGTTCCTGCCCGATGTCCTGCGCGAGCTTGCCCTGCACCGGGAGCGCCTGGACATCCGCGTGGTGGCCGACAAGCCCTTTGAGGGCGAACTGGAGGAGCTGGTGCGCTTCGAGCGCTGGAGCCCCACGTTGGAGCCCGAGCAGCTGCGCGGCTTCCAGTGCGGGCTCATGCCGCTCACCGACGACGAGTACACGCGCGGCAAGTGCGGCTTCAAGATCCTGCAGTACATGGCCAGCGGCGTGGTGCCCATAGCCTCGGCCGTGGGCTTCAACGTCGAGATCATCACCCACGGAGTCGACGGGTTCCTGGTGCGCCAGCCCGGCGACTGGGCCAAGTACATCCTGCGGCTGGCCGACGACCCGGAGCTGCTCGAACGCATGGGCCAGGCCGCGCGCAAGACCGCCGAGCAGCGCTTCAGCCTCGCCGCCCAGACGCCGAACCTGTGGCGGGCGCTCGGCGTGGGGCCAGCGGGAGAATAGCCTCCGGCGGCCAAAGTGCCTGAGGCCCTTTGGAATCCCCAGTAAGCCGAAAGGGCTGTTTCAGGAGGAACCTGAAACAGCCCTTTCGGCTTTCCTGGGATCGGGCAACCACGTTGGAGGTCCCTCTTTCCAAACCCTGTCAACCGGGAATTTTTGTCCTTTTTACGGCCAAAAACGGGTGATTTTTGTCCGGGCCGAATACCGGGGGCACAATGGGCCATTTGCAATGGGCAGCCCGTCCGTTGCGCAAACCCTCAGGAGATGCCCATGCCTCAGCCCTCCCACCTTTCCCTCAAACGCGACCAGCAGGGCCGCATCG
>NZ_JAVHLD010000066.1 GCF_031082295.1 Humidesulfovibrio sp. | reverse complement strand
TGACGAAGAGGTTCAGCGTCTGGGGCAGCAGGCCCGGCTGCCTGCGGAAGAGCAGAGCCGAGGACAGGATGTTGGCGAGTGGCTTCATAAGGCCCCAACCATCCTGAGGTCACGCAGGTGAGCTATCATCAATACCAACCTCCTGTGTGCTTCGACTGCGGAGCGACTCCAAGCTCTACTCCGCCACTTGCGATCTCGCCAAGTGCGAAGGCAGTGCCAACAGGCACAGGGTCAGCATTGCTGAACACCAAATGCCTGTTTGAAAATATGCCAGTTCCCCCTGCTTGGAACAAGGAGACGGACGTGGAGGCGTGCGTTTGTTGAAGGCGTCAGCTAAACGCTAACGATCCTGATTACGAAAAAAGCAGAAGGGATTCGGGAGGGCGTTCAAGGAGTAAACCGTGGCGAGAGCGGACACCAAAAGCATGACCACCCGCAAGGGATCGGCCACGTTCCTGCCCGTTGGCTGTTAAGGCTTGGGGGTACTCGACTGTGCCATCTGGATGTTCCAGGTGGCTGTGCACAACGCCACCGGCATGACTGTGCTCAGAAAAAAGAGGGGGAGAAACCTCATGATGGTCAGGGAGCACCCCAAAAGAGGCAGAAAGAAGCAGCGCAGCAACGAGCATTATGCAAAAGATGTTCGATGGTGAGCATGCTCGCTTTGACATTCTGCTCATTTACTTTGTTCCCTTGTTCCCGTCAACAACCCTTGTCCGCCTTAAGCCCGATCGAGCTATTCTGCCATGGGTGCTTGCGTGAGGCAATGCCCACGGCCATGCTGCGACAGACTCATCTTCGCTGGTCCGCAAAGGGACAGGCAGGTCACGCTGATGCCGAGATTGTTCAGAAAGACCATCTATCTGCTCCCATCCTGAATCGTGGTCTGAATGCCGGAGAATTGCTTGGCGATGATATCGGTGATGGCGTTGTACATGAGCGTGTTCTTGGCCATGGCGGCCATCTCTTTGTCCAGGTCAACCACGTCCTCACCGTAGACTACGCGGGGTTTGTATTCGGTGAGACCCTTCCCCTGGAAACCGTTGATGTCAAACTCCGAAGGCAGGTGACTCTCATCGGTGCGGGTCATCTTGCCACGAGCGTCCAGGTTGAGCGCAGATTGCAGGTCTTCCTCAAAGGCCAGGCTGCGCGGTTTGTAGTTGCGCGTGGTCACGTTGGCGATGTTGCTCATAACAACATTCTGACGCTGTAGACGCAGGTCCAGCACTTTATCCATCACTTGAATGTGATTCCCAAACAGACGTTCCATTGTTGCGGCTCCTTGCTTGCGGGTCGAAACTGGCAGGGTTTGATCCGTGGCCCAAAAACTCTACCACAAAGGTATGCAATTCTCATTCTAGTATTGCAATATGGGTGACTTGCCATAGATTCGGAATCCTGCGGCGGCCACGATTTTGTCTCGACATTCGACAGGCAGGCAACGCTTCCGAGGCCACCCTGTTGATGTTTCAATCCACGCCCCGCGGGGGATAGGTCAGTGCAAGCACCCCTGAGCTAGAGCGGAAACGTCGCTCCCCTTCGCCGTCGCACGAATACGTCTTACGGTGCGTCAAGGCGCGCGGCCATCCCATGTGCGCACTGGGCTGCGTACAATGACCGCGCACTGAAGCGCGCACCCTTCATGCCCAGATATACTCGCGAAGCCACCGCTGACCTGCTTCCCGAAACCTCGGGCCTTTCGGTGTGAAAATTCTCTCGGGTTTTGAAGATGCCCCCAACCTTGACGTCACGGGTAACCGAGGAAAGAAGGGCATCGCCCGATTCGTACTCGGTAGCGTGGCCCAGAGGTTCGTCGCCTAGGCGCCATGCTCCGTGCTGGTGGTGCTATAGAGTTCTACCTTCACGGCTAGACCACAAAAGCGAGAGGTCTCGCCGTACCCGTTTTTGAACACAAAAACGAGAAGGCCCCCGAAGGGGCCTTTGTCAGCCGCCCCGTTGGGGCGGGAGTGAGACTTGCGGGTTCGGGTCGATGCTGAACCATCCGTCCTTTTGCGCCCATCTCCCTTTTTAACCACCTGTTGGCGCGGGGAGAATGATTCCCCCCGGATACGCCAAGTTGTTTCTGAAGTTTTTTTGTTGGCTCTTGACTAGGAAAGCCACCAGTGAGCTGGTAGGAACCTAGGAATGACGCTACAAAACAAGTACATCCACCGCTCGAAAATTTCAGAGGCGAAAACCAGGCAGTTAGTGAAGCTTTTCGTTATTGATCTGACCGCCACGCAGCTCGCCCAGGTGACAGGCCTCAACCGCAACACGGTGAACCGAATCGTTGTCGGAATTCGGGAGCGCATCGCGGCGGCGTGCGAGGAAGAATCCCCTGTGAAAGGGGAAATCGAGGTCGACGAAAGTTACTTCGGACCGCGAAGAGTTCGGGGCGTCAAAGGTCGAGGCGCAAAGAAAAAGACGATTGTTTTCGGCTTATTCAAGCGGCATGGCTGTGTCTACACCCAGATCGTCTCTGACGTTTCCAGGGCCACCTTGCAGGCAATCATTCGTGGGCGCGTGGACCTGGAAAGCGTCATTCACTCCGATGGCTGGATGAGCTACAACGGCCTCGTGGACCTCGGCTACAAGAAGCATTTTCGGGTTCAGCACTGACCTGCCCCCCGAAACCTGGACCATTCAAAGTGAGAAAATTCTCAGTTAGGTTTGGCCAACCCCGAACCGGAGGATTTTCGCATGAAGAAGTCGCGGTTCACGGATTCGCAGATCGCCCTCATCCTGCGCCAGGCCGAAGAAGGGACGTCAGTGGAGGAGGTTTGTCGCAAGGCTGGCATCTCCGCCCAGACGTACTACCGCTGGCGCAACAGGTACGGCGGGCTCATGCCTTCGGAGATGAAGCGCCTGAAGCAGCTTGAGGAGGAGAACCAGCGCCTGCGGCGCCTGGTGGCGGACCTGGCCCTGGACAAGGAGATGCTCCAGGACGTCATCCGCCGAAAGTCATGAAGCCTGCGTTTCGCCGCGAGCTGGTGAAGCACCTGCAGGTGGTCTGGGGAGTGAGCATGCGGCGCGCCTGCGCCATCGTGGGCGGCTCCCGGTCCAGCCTGTACTATCGGCATAAGCGCGACACGCAGGCGGCTTTACGGCAGAGGATCCGGGAGATAGCCGAGACCAGGGTCAGGTGGGGCTACCGTCGCATCCACGTGCTCTTGCGCCGCGAAGGTTGGGTGATCAACGCCAAGCGCGTGCATCGTCTGTATTGCCTGGAGGGGCTGCAACTGCGCAACAAGACGCCCAAGCGCAAGGTCTCGGCCAAGCTGCGCAGTGACAGGACGTTAGCCAAGCGCCAGAATGAGGTCTGGGCCATGGACTTCATGAGCGACCAGCTCTTTGATGGCACTCGGCTGCGCATCCTGACCATTGTCGACGCCTTTACACGCTTTAGCCCGGCCATAGAAGCCAGGAAAAGCTA
>NZ_JAVHLD010000065.1 GCF_031082295.1 Humidesulfovibrio sp. | reverse complement strand
CGCGGCGCTGCTGTGGAGCGCATGCTGCCTGGCCTGCGCCGGGGCGCTCCTCGCCGCCACGCCGGGCGGGCTCGCCGCCGCCGCCATCGTGCCGCTCACCCTCGCCCTCTACAACGGCCTGTACACCCCGCTCAAGAAACGCACGTCCCTGGCGATGCTGGTGGGCGGGCTCGCCGGAGCGCTGCCGCCCGTGCTGGGCTGCCTGAGCGCCGGGGCCTCGCCGCTTGAGCCCCGCGCGCTGCTGCTCGCCGCGGTGTTCTATGCCTGGCAGGTGCCGCACTTCTGGCTGTTCGCCCGCCTCAACGCAGCCGACTACGCTGCGGCTGGCTTCTTCGCGCCGCACCAGGGCGTGGGCCGGGCCGGAGCGAACGGAGCGCTGGCCCTGTGGATCATTTCCTACGGCGCGCTGATGCTGCTCCTGCCCGCCTTCGGGCTGGTGGGGGCGGAGCTGACCAAATGGCTTGTCACCGCCCTGGCCCTGACGCTTTTGGGCGCTGCCTGGCCCCTTGTCACGCGCGAGCGCCTGGGCTTCGCCCTGGTCAACGGCTCGCTCGTGCTGCTGCTGGCGTTCCTGACCGCCGACGCCCTGCGCGGCGCGGCATGATCACCCCCTAAAAGGAGCCGACCCATGATCATGTGGATACACCCCGTCCTGCAGACACTGGCCCTCATCCTCTCGCTCTACGTGTTGTACCTGGGCTGGGTGCGCTTCTCCTTTGCGCACCTGGGGACGAAAGGCCTCATCTTCGCCTGGAAGCGGCACGTGTTCCTGGGCATCCTCGTGCTCTGCGGCTGGGGGCTCGACTTCGTCATCGGGCTCGGCGCGGCCTGGTGGGGCTGGCAAAGCGTGTTCATCACCGGCCACCACTACCAGGTAGGCATCGCCATGGTCCCGCTCATCCTCTTCGGCATGGGCACTGGCTTCTACATGGACCGCAACAAGGCCAAGCGCGTGGCCCTGCCCCTGGCCCACGGCGGCGCCAACGCCCTGCTCGTGCTCATGGCCCTGTACCAGCTCTACACCGGCATCATCATCCTGCGCGACATGGTCATGGCCTAGCCGGCAACAACAGCCAAAGGCGTCGCCCCCTGGCCGCCGGAGGCATCCCAGGTTCTGAGTCACAAAATTATCTTCGGCCCCCTTGCGCCTCGCGCCAAGGTGCGTATTTAGTTTGAATGCGCTTGGCCCTTGCCGCTCTGAGGCCGCGCGCCAATCGACGAACCGGAGTTGCGCCATGTGGGAATATACGGACATCGTTAAGGAACATTTTCTGAATCCGAAGAATGTCGGCGAAATGAAGGACGCCTCCTGCGTGGGCGAGGTGGGTTCCATCGCCTGCGGCGACGCGCTCAAGCTGTTCCTCAAGATCGAGGACGGCATCATCAAGGACGCCAGTTTCCAGACCTTCGGCTGCGCCAGCGCCATCGCGTCGAGCTCCGCCCTTACCGAGCTGGTCAAGGGCATGACTGTCGACGAGGCCATGAAGATCACCAACAAGGACATCGCCAATGCCCTGGGCGGCCTGCCCAAGGAGAAGATGCACTGCTCGGTGATGGGCGAGGAGGCGCTGGAAGCGGCCATCAAGAGCTGGCGCGGCGAGGATGTGGGCAGCCACGAGCATTCCGAGGGCGAGATCGTCTGCGAGTGCTTCGGCGTCACCGACGAGCAGATCCTGCACGCCGTGCGCGAGAACGACCTCAAGACCATCGAGGACGTGACCTACTACACCAAGGCCGGCGGCGGCTGCGCCAAGTGCCATGAGAAGATCGAGGCGCTCATCGCCACCGCCAGGGGCGAGGCCGCGCCCGCGCCCGCACCGGCCGCGAAGAAGCTCACGAACCTCCAGCGCATGAAGCTCATCGAGGAAGTGCTGGAGAAGGAGATCCGCCCGAGGCTCCAGCTCGACGGCGGCGACATCGAGCTGGCGGACATCGACGGGCTCACTGTCGTGGTGAACCTGCGCGGCCGCTGCACGGGCTGCCCGGCCAGCCAGGCCACGGTGCAGGGCACGGTGCAGGGCATCCTGCGCGAGAAGGTCGACCCGGAAATCGTGGTGCGGGAGGCCTAACCCATGAGCGCACAGAACGTCGTCTACCTGGACAACAACGCCACCACCCGCGTGGCCCCGGAAGTGCTTGAGGCCATGCTGCCGTTCTTCTCGGAGCGCTATGGCAACCCGTCGTCCATGCACACCTTCGGCGGCGCCGTGGGCCGCGAGATGCGCGAGGCGCGCGAGTCCCTGGCCGACCTGCTCGGCTGCGGCACCGACGAGATCATCTTCACCTCCTGCGGCACCGAGTCCGACAACACGGCCATCCGCTCGGCCCTGACCGCCCAGCCCGAGAAGCGGCACATCGTGACCACCCGCGTGGAGCACCCGGCGGTGCTCTCGTTGTGCAAGTTCCTGGAGCGCAGCCAGGGCTACCGCGTGACCTACCTCGGCGTGGACGCGGAAGGCCGCCTGGACATGCAGGAGCTTGAGGACAGCCTCGCCGAGGACACGGCCATCGTCAGCATCATGTGGGCCAACAATGAGACCGGCGTCATCTTCCCCATCGAGAAGATCGCCGAGATGACCCGCAGCCGGGGCATCATGCTGCACACCGACGCCGTGCAGGCCGTGGGAAAAATCCCCATGAAGCTCTCTGAGACCGGGGTGGACATGCTCTCGCTCTCCGGCCACAAGCTGCACGCGCCCAAGGGCGTCGGCGCGCTCTACGTGCGCCGCAAGCTGCCCTACCGCCCGTACCTCATCGGCGGGCACCAGGAGCACGGCAAGCGCGCGGGAACGGAGAACACCACCGGAATCATCGCGCTCGGCGCGGCGGCCAAGGCCGCCAAGGCCCACCTGCCAGCGGAGAACACCACGGTGCGCGCCCTGCGCGACCGCCTGGAGAACGCGCTGCTGGCGGGCGTGCCCGAAAGCCGCCTGAACGGCCACAAGCTGGAGCGCCTGCCCAACACTTCAAACATCAGCTTCAAGTACATCGAGGGCGAGGCCATCCTGCTCCTGCTCGACCAGCTGGGCATCGCGGCGTCGTCCGGCTCTGCCTGCACGTCGGGCTCGCTTGAGCCCTCGCACGTGCTGCGCGCCATGGGCGTGCCCTTCACCTACGCCCACGGGTCCATCCGCTTCTCGCTCTCGCGCTACACCACGGACGCGGACGTGGACTACGTCATCGACAACGTGCCGCGGATCATCGAGACCCTGCGCAAGATCTCGCCCTACAAGCAGGGCGTGGCCGACCCGCTGTCCCCGCTGGATTCCAAGCCCCCCTGCGGGTGCTAGGGGAGGAAGAAGTGCCTCCGGCGGCCGTGGGCAGCGGCCCATCGATGCTGTCGACAGCCGTAAGATTCGCGGAAGACCGCTCATCATAACGGCTGACGCCCGAACCCCCATTTAACGCCGAAAGGGCTGTCTCAGGAGGAACC
>NZ_JAVHLD010000064.1 GCF_031082295.1 Humidesulfovibrio sp. | reverse complement strand
CCCAGTCCAACCGACGCGCCCGCCCTCGCCGCCCCTGTCCCGCCCCATTGGGGGGTCCGGGGCCTCAGGCCACCGGCCGCCGGAGGCATCTCCCGGCCCTCGGCGGGGTCCAGGGGGCGGCGCCCCCTGGGGTGTCTTCGCTACCCGCTGAACTTCTTGCCGACGCTGAAGCCTTGCGCCACGGCAGCGCCGACGCCGTAGTATTTGCTGGAGCCCGGCGCGAACAGTATCGGCAGGAGCTTGGTCAAGTCCACGTGTCCGTCGGCGTCGAGCACCTCGGCATCGGCCTTGACGTCCATGATCTCGCCGATGAACTGGGTGTGCGCGCCCAGGTCCAGGGCTTGGAGGAGCCTGCACTCGATGACGAGCGGGAACTCCGCGACGTAGGGCGCGTAGACGAGCTCGCTTTTGACGGCTGTGAGCCCGGTGACGGCAAATTTGTCCGCCACGCTGCCGCTGACCATGCCCACGTAGTCGGCTTCGGCCACGTGGCGCTCTGAGGGCACGCTGACGGTGAAGGCCTTGCGTTGCATGACGCCGGCGTACGTGTGGCGTTCGGCCCGCACGGACACGGCGAGGCAGGGCGGCGCGGAGCAGCAGATGCCCCCCCAGGCGGCGGTCATCATGTTGGGCTTGCCGGCGGTGTCGTAGGATCCGATCACCCAAACGGGCGTGGGCTGGGCCAGGGTCTTGGCCCCCAGGGATACTTTCATGGCGGCGCTCCTTGAACGGTCACGGTTTCGTCACTCTGGCATACTGCCGCGCCGGGCACCCTTTTGGCAAGTCTTTAGGATGCCGCGGCGGGCAGACGGCCCCGCGCCACAAGCCCGCTAGGCCCGGATGACCTTGCCCGCCAGGTGCAGGCTGGTGACCACGTCGAGCATGTTGGTGGTTTCGCCCACCTGCTTGGCGGCCATGAGGTCGAAGTAGGTCAGGCAGGTGCCGCACACCAGCACCTGCGCGCCGTTTGCGGCCAGGGCCGCGAGCTTTTCCAGGCAGGGGTGGCCGGTGGTGGCCAGCTTTACGCCGCCGTTGACCAGGATGACCCGCCAGAGGCTTGTTCCGAGTTCCGGCAGGGTGGCGAGGAAGTTCAGCATGAGCTTGCCGCCCAGCTCGTCGCTGCCCGCGCCGATGCCTTCGGAGGCGATGAGCACCGTGACCTTTTCGTTGGCGGGGGCCGAGGCGGGGGCCGAGGCGCTGGCGACGGCGGCCTCCCCGGCGGACATGACGTGGGCCGTGCGCGTGACGAAGAGCTTGGTGTGGTCCGGCGCCTCTGCCGTGGCCACGCTGTAGCCCTTGCCGCCGAGCAGCCGCAGCACGTTTTCCTGCGCGGCGGCGTCGCTCAGCAGCACCACGAAGCTCTCGGGCGCTTCTTGCTCGATGACCTCCAGGCAGCGCATGACCGGGCCGGGGCAGGCCAGTCCGCGGCAATCCAAGACTTTCTCGCTCATTATTGATTTCTCCTATTTGTGAGATTGATTGTTGCGATCGAGCGAGGCCTAGCTGGCATTGCCCGGTCTGTCAATGAGCACGCACGTCCGGGCGCGCAGGAGTCCGGGCGCGGGCGCGAGGCGCAAAAAAACCGCCGGGACAGGATCTTTCGACCCCGCCCCGGCGGTTGTGTTTCGTCTGGGCTCGTGGCGCTACTTCAGCAGCTCCACGACCTTGTTCACCACGGCAAAGGCGTCGGCAACGTAGAGCACGTCGGCCTTGCCCTGGGCCCAGCCGCAGCTGGCGTCCAGGTTGATGGCGCGGCGCTCGCCGATGAAGCGCCAGCCGACCACGTGGGGTTCCTCGCCGTGGCAGCAGGTGGCCAGGCCCTTCTGGTGGCGCGGGGTGGAGCCAGTCTGCCCCACCTGGTGCATGTGGGTGAGGAAGGGCAGCGCGCCGCCGTCGCCGCTCTGGTCCACCAGGGACTTGGAGCTGCCGAGCGAGCACTGGGTGGCGGCCAGCAGGCTGAGGATGAGCTGGCTGGCCTCGTCCAGGTGCTTCTGGCCGTCGGGCTGGGACTTGCCCCAACCGGCGCCGGCCACGAGGAGCATCTTGGCCTCGGGACGGATGGTCTGGGCGTCGGCCGCCGGGGACTTGATGCCCGTGACCTGGGTGCGCGTGGCGGGCGTGACGGAGAGCATCTCGACGCTGGCGGAACCAGGGGCGCTCACGGCCTCGAAGCAGCCCGTGTCCACGGTGACGAGCCAGGGGCGGGCGTCGCGCTCGATCTTGCCGACCATGCGCTGGCGGTAGAACCAGCGGGTGGCCACGACCTTGCCGCCATCCAGCGCGAGGCCGGTGAGGCGGGTGTCGATGGCCGCGCCCAGGCGCTGGGCGACGCCAGCGGCCACGCGGCTGGCGCGGGAGGTGGCGGGCATGACGATCAGGTCCGCGCCCGCGGCTTTGGCGAGGGCCACGCAGGCGGCTGCGTCGGAGCCGTAGCGCGCGGTGGCGAACTCGGCCCCGGCCACGCCGAGGAACTTGCCCGCGCCGCAGGCCGCGATGCTGTCGGCGGCGGCCTGGACCTCGGCCCCGTAGAGGCCGACGGTCAGATCACCACCCAGGGCCTTGGCCGCGCCCAGGGCCTCGCTGGCGGCCTTGCCGAGGCTGCCGCCGTCATCCGTATGCGCAAGGAAAAGCACTTTCATATTCTGTCGCTCCTTCGAAGCGGGCCTTAAGCCCGGATCCAGTCCGCGATCTCGCGGGCGATGTCGTCCACCGAGGCGTTCTTGACGATGCGCGTCTCGCGGCGCTGGCTGGGCACTTCCACACTGGCGAAGCGCAGGCCCTCGCCCTTCAGCGGGGCCGGGGCGGCCTTCTGCAGCGCGGGCATGATGAAGCGCATGTTGGCCATGCCGACCTGCGGGTTGTTGGGCGGCTCGGGCAGGTTGCCCGTGGCCCAGCCCAGCGCCGCCGGGGCGCCCTGGCAGGAAGACTGCTGGTAGCTGCCGCCCTCGATGCGCTCAAGCACGGTGAAGCTGCCGTCGTCGCCCATGTTGATCTCGTCCACGCCCTGGAACTGGTCGGTGATGCCGAGCATTTCGCCCACCATCTGCAAGACCGCGCCGGTGCCGCGAGAGGCAGACTGCCAGCCGCCGAAAAGCAGCAGCTTGCTCTTGTCCAGGCCGGGGATCTTCTCCACAGCGCCGGCAAGCGCGGCGGCGGTCTCCGCGGCGTCGGTGAAGCCGCCCGCCGGGCCGTCGAGCACCACGATCTCAAAGGGCACCTTCTGGGCCACGTTCATCATCACCTGCTGCAGCTTGGCCTTGGGACCGAGCGCCACGAGGTACACCTTGCCCTCGACCTTCTTGGCGAGGTTGGCGGCCTCGTAAAGCGCATGGCCCGCCCAGGGGTCGAGCACCGCGGGCAGCATCATCTCGTTCTTGAGCGCCGGGCCGGTGGGGCCGACGATGGGCTCCAGGGTCTGGAGCGGGTCGGGCACGATGGACCCGAGCACCACGATCTGCAATCCTTTCATGCGAACTCCTTGAAGAGTGATTTGTCTCGGGGGAGGAGGGGAACTTTTTCCAAAGAAGTTCCCC
>NZ_JAVHLD010000063.1 GCF_031082295.1 Humidesulfovibrio sp. | reverse complement strand
CATGGGGGTCTCCTGAGGGTTTGCGCAACGGGCGGGCTGCCCGTCGCAAATGGCCCATTGTACCCCCGGTATTCGGCGCGGACAAATATACCCCCGTTTTTGGCCGCAAGAAGGACAAAAATAGCGGGTTGACAGGGTTTGACACCAAAAGCCGAGCGGGCTGCCTCAGGTCGTCCTGAAACAGCCCGCTCGGCGCGAGGTGATGGTGGCGGTGGCTACATCTCGCCGCCCAGTTCCTTGATCCAGCGGGCAAGGGGGACTTCCACCAGCTTGCGGATTTCGGCCAGTCGGGCCTCGCTCTCGGCCTCGAAGCGCAGCACCAGGGAGGGCGAGGTGTTGGAGGCGCGAACCAGGGCCCAGCCGTCGGGGAACACGAGCCGCGCGCCGTCGTTGCCTTCCAGGGTGTAGTCCTTGGCGAATTCGGTGCGGGCGCGCTCGGCCACCTGGAACTTGGCGTGCTCGGCGCAGTCGGCGCGCAGCTCCGGGGTGACGAAGGTCTGCGGCCAGTCGGACAGCAGCGTGGACAGCGGCCCCCCGGCCTGGGAGACGATCTCCACCAGCCGCAGGGCGGCGTAGGGCGCGTCGTCGAAGCCGAAGTAGCGGTCGGCGAAGAACATGTGGCCGCTCATCTCCCCGGCCAGGGCGGCTTTTTCCTTGAGCAGGCGGTCCTTGATGAGCGAGTGGCCGGTGGCGGACATGATGGGCCGCCCGCCGTGCTTGGCGATGTCGGCGAAGAGCAGGTGCGAGCATTTGACGTCGCCGATGATGGCCGCGCCCGGCTTTGCCGCCAGCACCTGCCGGGCGAAGATGGCCAGCAGGCGGTCGCCGTGGATGACGCGGGCGTTCTCGTCCACAGCGCCGATGCGGTCGCCGTCGCCGTCCAGTCCGATGCCCAGCTCGGCACCGGTCTCGAGCACCTTGGCCTTGAGCGCGCCCAGGTTCTTCTCCTCCACGGGGTCGGGATGGTGGTTCGGGAAGCGGCCGTCGGGCTCGCAAAACAGCGGAATGACCTCGGCCCCGGCCCGCTCGAGCAGCGCCTTGGTGACCAGGCCTGCCGCGCCGTTGCCGCCGTCGAGCACCACCTTCACCCGGCGCGGCACGTTGGCCAGGCCGGTGAGGGTTTCAAGGTAGCTGGGCTCGATGTCGTGGGCGGTGGCCAGGCCCTGGCCCGTGGGGAAGTTCCGCGCGGCAAGCAGGCGCGCCACCTCCTGTATCTCGCCGGAGTGGATGGTGCTCTTGCCCGCCCAGATCTTGAAGCCATTGTACTGCGACGGGTTGTGGCTGGCGGTGATCATCACCCCGGCATCATAGCCGAGGTGGCGGATGGCGAAATAGCAGACCGGCGTCGGGACCATGCCCAGGAACAGCACGTCCACGCCGGTGCTGGTGAGTCCGGCCACAAGGCGCTCCTGGAAGCCGGGCGAGGTCAGGCGGCAGTCGCGGCCGACAACCGCGCGTTTCGAGCCGCGTGCCAGGAAGTAGGCGCCGCAGGCCCGGCCCAGGTCCTCGACCCAGTCGGCGTCGAAGTCCTGGTCCACAATGCCGCGAATATCGTAGGCGCGAAATATGCGCGAGCTGTTCCCGTCCATGATCCTCTCGGGTGCTGAGCCCGCGCGCTGGCGGCGGGCCGATTGAGCGAAGCGGCGCGTCGCAGGCGCCAATCCATTTGTGTTTAGGCGTTGCATCGATAGCACAACGCGCGGCGCGAGGGAAGACGCTCCTTTGCGCCCATTCTGCTTATAGAATGCATCTCTCATCATTATCAGGAAAAGATTGCGTTCATGGTGTGGAACGACACGCCATACGGGCAAAGGGTACTGCACAATAGGTCTACTTAATTTTGGTTGCCAAGTATTGACAGCTACTCAGAATGGTTTACCTACTCTACATTAGTGGCTGAGGAACGTTGAACGTTCTCGTCGTGTGTAAATCATTATTTACAACATGGCGAGCATCTCTGTGCGTTTATGCTTGACTGACACGAGTATTTGAAACTATCGTTAAGAATATAGCGGGAGTGCACGGAAGTTGAATATAGTGCACCTTGTCTGCACGGAACTATATCGATAAGATTATCATGGAGGTTTCGCGGTGGCAAAACTCAAAAAGAAATGCGATGAGCGCCTTGAGCAATGGTTCGAGGAAGCGATTGAGCGCATTAAGAAAGCCACAGGAGCGCGGACTCAGGTCCAGCTTGCGGACGTTCTGGAAGTCCGCCAGTCAAGCATATCCGACGCCAAGAGGCGTTGTTCGGTTCCTTCGGACTGGTTTCTGAAGCTGTACCGCAGCCACGGCCTGAACCCCAACTGGCTCTCCGATGGGCACGAGCCGGTGTACCTGAACGCGGCCAAGGGCCACGTGAGCGCTGAAAATCTCCTGCGCGAGACCCCGGCCGCCTACGGCCGCAACCACGCCCGCGGGCGCGTCGTGCCCGTGTCGTCCATGGCGGGGGCGGGGACTGACCCGGCAACCTGGCAGCCAATGCCCGTGGAAGATCTGACCATACCGGAGTCCTTCTTCCGGCCGAACTTGCAGGTGCTTCGCGTGGACTCCGCCGGCATGGAGCCCATCGTTCTGCGCGGCGCTTTTGTGGGCGTGGATCAGGACCAGCGCCAGCACCCGGACGGCGACCTCTGCGCGGTGCACTTCCCGCACCAGGGGCTGCTCATCCGCCGCGTGTACTACCAGGACGGCCAGTTCGTCCTCAAGGCCGAGGACAAGGCCCACGCCGATCTGCACGTGCCCGCGACGGAAATGGCCGCGCGCACCATAGGCCGCGTGATCTGGGTCATCCAGAGCCTGTCCCCGAACGCGTAGCATCCAAAATTACGCCAGCCCAAAGGCCCCCTGGAGCAGTCCGGGGGGCCTTTTTTGCGCTTTCCGCCCAGAGAAGGGTTCCGTCTCTTTGTCCAACCGTCTGGCGCGGCACGCAATCATCGCCGGGGCATAAATGTTGCTACGATTCGAGCATCAAGGAGGACGCCATGAACGCCCTGGTCGAACCCCAGCCTCAGCACAGCCTGCCGACGGAGATGTACCGCGTCTACGAGGCCACGGACCCCTTCCATCCTCGCCCCTATCGCCTGGCCCTGTGCCTGGCGCGCGAGAAGTGTCTGCTGGAGGACATCAGCTCAGGCCGCAGGCTGCTGCGCCTGGGACGCATGGTCATGGAAACCCGCGAGGCGGCCTTGGCCTGCGCCGGAGCGGAGGCCCTCTATCTCTGAACCAGTGAGGCCCGCCCGGGCGATGTGTGCAGAAATAGTGCCGCCAGACCTTGATTTCCCTGCCCATACGGGCCAAGATGCGGCACAGATACACACATTTGCCCGGAGGCTCCATGCGCTGCGCCCTGGCCGTTACCGCACTGACGGCATGTCTTGTCCTTGTCCTCGCGACGACCTGTTTCGCCCAGGAACCCGTTGCCGCCGCTTCTGAAGGCGGCCCGGCGGAGTTCTCCGCGCCCGCCCTGCCTGAGCCTGCGGCCATCCCTGAGCCCCCGGCCGGGACCATGGCGCCGCAGAACATCGACACCCCACCCGCCTTCATGAGGCGGCCCAGCTCCAAGGCCAAAACCGCCCGGCCCGACCTGACTTTCGCGGTGAAGCCCGCGCCTGTCGAGTTCCGGGGGCTGCCCTGGGGCATCGAGCTTGCCAAGGCCCAGGGGCTTCTCCCCGTGACCCAGCCCATCACCCTGCGCGGAACGTATTTCCGCCCCGACGAGGTGTTGCAGCTGGGCCAGGCCCAGGTCCGCTCCGTGGCCTACTATTTCCCCAAGGGCACCTTGAACGGCGTGGGAATCGTTTTCGAGGGGCAGGACAACTTCTTCCTCATCAAGGACTACCTGATCGACCTCTTTGGGCCGGGCCGCCAGATGGGCGACCGCTACGGCTGGACCTGGAGCAATTTCTTCATCGACCTGCGCATGCGCGGCAACCAGGGCGAGTTGCGCTACCAAATGCAACCCTGACGAGACGGAGGGCCGGACATGGCTGAGCAAGCCGACACGATCAGCACGCCGAAAATGCCTGGCCGGGGCACCGCCCTGCTGTACGCCGTCACCCTGATCGCCATCTTCGGCGTGCTCATGTCAGAGTTCTTTGTCGCCTACCAGCTGCTGGCAAACCACCCGACCCACGCGCCGGGGCTCATTAAGGAAACCTACGCGGCCATGCTGCTGGGCGTCGCCGTGCTGGTCGCCCAGGCCGTGCTGGTCTACGTCGGGCTGCTCCGGCCCGTGCGCGAAAACTCGCTGGAAATAGCGCGGCTCAAGAACTCCCTCGACCAGCACTGCCACCACGACGAGCTGACAAAAGTCCTGAACCGCATGGCCTTCGACCAGATGATCGTGCGCGAGCTTGAAAGCCTCAAGCGCTACGGCGCCACCTTCTCCGGCATCATGGTGGACGTGGACGGCTTCCGCGCCGTGAACGAGTCCCTGGGCTACGAGGCCGGCGACCAACTGCTCTACGAACTGGCGCAACTGCTCAAGCAGCACATCCGCAAGGCCGACTGCCTGTTCCGCTGGCGCAGCGGGCGCTTCCTCATCCTGGCCGCGGGCATCGAGGCCGAAAAAGCCGCCCTGTTCGCGGAGAAGTTGCGCGAACTCGTGGGCAGGCACAGCTTCCGCCAAGGCGCGCGCCTCACCGTCACCCTCGGCGCGGCCCAGGCCGAAGCGCAGGATACCCCGGAAACCTTCGTCTCCCGCGTCAAGACCGCGCTCTCGCTTGCCAAGGACAAGGCCCGCGCAAGCGGCACCTGAGCGGTCGGCCTCCGGCGGCTGTGGGGCCTGAGGCCCCCCAGACCCCCCCATTGCGCGAAAGGTTCCTGTGGACGGCTTTGCGTCCACAG
>NZ_JAVHLD010000062.1 GCF_031082295.1 Humidesulfovibrio sp. | reverse complement strand
GCCGCGAAGCCTGCGGCGGTTTCCGCCGCAGGCTTCGCGGCGAACAAATGAGGGGGTTCGGGGGGAATCATTCCCCCCGGCCGCCGGAGGCATATTGTCTTCTAGTCCAGTTCAAACTTGGTGCGCCAGTCGCCGGTTTCGGCCCACTGGGGCTGTCCTTCCTTGACGAGCAGCCAGTCGCCCAGGACCAGCGCGTCCATTTCGGTGCGCATGAAGCAGGCGTAGGCGTCGGCGGGCGTGCAGACGATGGGCTCACCGCGCACGTTGAAGCTCGTGTTGACCACCACGGGGCAGCCCTGCTCGCGCCGGAAGGTGTCGATGAGCTGCCAGTAGCGCGGGTTGGTGGCCTTGGAGACGCTCTGGATGCGCGCGGAGAAGTCCACGTGGGTGATGGCGGGCAGGTCCGAGCGTTCCACGTACAGCCGGTCGTACATGGGCCGTGTCCAGTAGTCGGACGGCAGGGGCTTCTTGCGGCTCTCGGCCACGGGCGCCACCAGCAGCATGTACGGCGAGGGGTGGTCGAGGTCGAAGCATTCGCCTGCGTGCTCTTCCAGCACCGAGGGCGCGAAGGGCCGGAAGCCCTCGCGGTACTTGATCTTCAGGTTCAGCTTCTTCTGCATGGCCGGGTCGCGCGGGTCGCCCAGGATGCTGCGGCCGCCGAGCGCGCGCGGGCCGTACTCCATGCGGCCCTGGAACCAGCCCACGGCCTGGCCCTGGGCCAGCCTTCCGGCCACCTCGGAGCACAAAACCTCGAAATCGTCATACTTCTTGGCGGGCGCGCCGAAGCGGCGGCAGGTGCGCTCGATCTCGCCGCTGGAGAACACGGGCCCCAGGTACGCGCCCTGCATCATGTCGCCGCCGGGCTCGCCTGCGTGCGGCGCGCGCGGCTGCTCCAGGCCGATGTGCCAGGCCGCCAGGGCCGCGCCCAGCGCTCCGCCCGCGTCGCCCGCGGCGGGCTGGATCCAGATGTTGTCGAAGGTGCCGCGCCTGAGCAGCTTGCCGTTGGCCACGCAGTTGAGCGCCACGCCCCCGGCCATGACCAGGTTCTTGGACCCGGTAAGCTCGCGGGCGGTGTCGGCCATGCGGAACACGGCCTCCTCGGTGATCTGCTGGATGGCCAGGGCCAGGTCCATGTACTCCTGGGTGATCTCGCTCTCCGCCGGGCGCTGCGGCAGGCCCAGGGCCTCGGTGAAGCGCGGGGCGTTGCACATGGTCAGCCCGGTGGCGTAGTCGAAATAGTCCATGTTCAACAAGAGCGAGCCGTCGGGCCGCAGGTCCACCATCTTGTCCAGGATGACCTGGCGATAGCGCGCCACGCGCTCCGAGCCCTCGATACCGTAGGGCGCCAGGCCCATGAGCTTGTACTCGCCGGAGTTGACCTTGAACCCGCACCAGGCCGTGAGCGCCGAGTACAAGAGGCCGAGGGAGTGCGGGAAGTGCAGCTCGCGCAGGATGGTCAGGTCCTTGCCCCGGCCAAGGCCGATGGTGGTGGTGGCCCACTCGCCCACGCCGTCGATGGTCAGCACCGCCGCCTCGTCATAGGGCGAGGGATAGAACGCGCTGGCCGCGTGGGACAGGTGGTGCTCCGGGAAGAGCAGCGCCGGACCCTTTCCGCCCTCGTCGGCGCCCAGCTTCGCCAGCTCGTCCTTCAGCATCTTGCGCATGAACAGCTTCTCGCGGATCCACACGGGCATGGCCGCCAGGAAGCTCTTGAGTCCGCGCGGGGCGAAGGCGTGATACGTCTCCAGCAGGCGCTCGAACTTGAGGTAGGGCTTGTCGTAAAAGGCCACCGCCTCAAGGTCGGCCGTGGTCAGCCCGGCCTCGGCCAGGCAGAAGCGAGCCGCATGGTGCGGAAACGCCGCGTCATGCTTGACGCGCGTAAAGCGCTCCTCCTGGGCAGCGGCCACGATGCGCCCGTCCACCAGCAGCACCGCCGCCGAATCGTGGTAATAGGCGCTCAGGCCCAGAATCGCCCTTTGGTTGGTGCGGCCCACGGCTTCCCCTAGAACAGCGTGTAGATGAAGGGCGCGATGGCCGAACCCGAGGTCAGCACCACAAGCGCGCCAAACAGCAAGAGCACCAGGATGATCGGCGCCAGCCAAAACTTCTTGCGGACTTTCAAGAAGTCCCAGAGATCACACAAAAAATCCATGAAACACTCCTAGAATGGGGCCTTCAGGTCAGCCGCCGTAAAACGCTCGCCCCGCGTCACGAACACCGAGCCCGCGCCCCGCTTGAAAGCCGCAAGCTTCAGCGTGTCCTTGCCCATGGCCCGGCGCAACAGCCCCACAGGCGTCAGCACCAGGAAAAACACCAGCGTCAAAATGACCCGGGACATCACCGCGCCAAGCACCGCCGACAGGCCGAACCACAGCTTCGACGCCGGCGCGAACAGCCTCGGCGCCGTCATGTTCACCACAAGCAGCGTGGTGGCCGAAACAACCCAGCCGGGCCGCTGCGTCACCAAGTAGGCGATAAGGCACAACAACGTCAGCGCCATGCCCGTGTCCACGGACTTCTGGCGGACGCTCCCGGCGGCCTCAGCCTCCGGCGCATGCTTCACAAGATCAATCATCGCGACTCCAATCAGCCCTCAGCAGGCCGCAGTGCCGCGCATACTGCCAGAGGACGAACCAGAGGGCAAGGCCGAGTGCGGGAGCCCCCCGCGGCCAGGGGCGCTGCCGTCTGCTTCACGGCTCCCTTGAACATCCCAAAAGTGAACGGTTCCCGTTGACGGCTTTGCGTCGACAGGGACCGTTCACGTACTGGGGAGTCCAGAGGGCCTCAGGCCCTTTGGCGGGGGGCCAGGGGGCGGCGCCCCCTGGCGGGGTCTTTTGTTGCGTTGCGAAAGGTGTTAGGGGGGAGCAGATTTTTTGAGGGGTATGCATGAAAGCCAAGCAATATCTTGAGGACATTTTGCGTCGAGCGCTTGAGGCGCGCGGCCTGCCCTGGCCGGAGAAGGCCGTCATCGAGCCGCCGCGCGAGCGCAAGTTCGGCGACTATTCGGCCAACGTGGCCATGTTGTTGGCGGGCGCGGCCAAGATGAAGCCGCGCGACCTGGCGGAGGCTCTGGCGGCGGATCTGGCCGGCCAGGACACGCAGTTGGCCAAGGTCGAGGTGGCCGGGCCGGGCTTTTTGAACGTGACCTTCGCGCCGAGCTTCTGGCACGGCATCCTGGCCGACGTCCAGGCCGCGGGCGCCGCTTATGGCGCGTCCGACTTGGGCCGCGGGCAGAAGGTGCAGGTGGAGTATGTTTCGGCCAACCCCACGGGCCCGCTGCACATCGGCCATGGCCGTGGCGCGGCCCTGGGCGACTCGCTGGCGCGGCTGCTCCGCAAGACCGGGCACAACGTCGAGTGCGAGTACTATGTCAATGACGCGGGCAGGCAGATGCGCATCCTGGGCGACTCGGTGTGGCTGCGCCTGCGCCAGCTGGCCGGTCAGGACGTGCCGGACCTGGAGGACTTCTACCGCGGCGACTACATCAAGGACATCGCCGCGCGGGTGCACCGCGAGAACCCCGGCATTCTGGACCTGCCCGAGGCAGAGGCCATCGACCTCTGTTTCGTCGCCGCCGTGGACGAGATCCTGGCGGGGATCAAGAAGGATTTGGCAGACTTCCGCGTGGGGCACGATGTCTGGTTCTCGGAAAAGAGCCTGGTGGAAGCCGGGCGCATCGACGAGACCTTCGCGGACCTCAAGGCCCGTGACCTGGCCTTCGAGCAGGACGGAGCGCTGTGGTTCCGCAGCACCGCCTTTGGCGACGACAAGGACCGCGTGCTGCGCAAGTCCTCGGGCGAGCTGACCTATTTCGCGTCCGACATCGCCTACCACCATGACAAGTTCAAGCGCGGCTTTGAGCGCGTCATCGACATCTGGGGCGCGGACCACCACGGCTACGTGGCGCGCATGCAGGGCGCGGTGGAGGCCCTGGGCAGAAAGGGCGCGCTCCAGGTCATCCTGGTGCAGCTGGTGAGCCTGCTGAAAGACGGCGAGCAGGTGGCCATGAGCACCCGCGCCGGAAAGTTCGAGACGCTCTGCGACGTCGTGGCCTATGTGGGCGCGGACGCGGCGCGTTTCCTGTTCCTCTCGCGCAAGAGCGACTCCCAGCTGGAGTTCGACCTGGAGCTGGTGCGCCGCAAGAGCATGGACAACCCCGTGTTCTACGTGCAGTACGCCCACGCCCGCATCCATTCCATGCTGCGCAAGGCGGCCGAGCAGGCCGGCGGGGGCATCGCCCCGGCGGCGCCGGGAGCCACGGCCTACGAGCACCTCTCCGGCGAGGACGACCTGGAGCTGTGCCGCATGCTGGAGCGCTTCCCCGACGTGGTGGCCCAGGCGGCGGAGGCCTTGGCCCCGCACCAGGTGAGCCACTACCTCTCCGAGCTGGCCAGCGCCCTGCACCGCTACTACACCAGGCACCACGTGCTTTCGGCCGGGCCGGAGATCGCCTCGGCGCGGCTCCTGCTGCTCTCCTGCGTGGCCGCCACCCTGGCCGCAGGGCTGGACCTGCTGGGCGTGAGCGCGCCGGAGCGCATGGACCAGGCGTCCGACCAAGTCGAGGGCCAAGCGGCTGGCGCGGCCGACGACGCGGCCTGCTAACCCGATCCCCGCAGCATCTCCCAGAAGGAGCACAGGCATGAACGCGCCCATCAAGATAAAGGAACCCGGCTCCAACGGCCGCACCTACAGCTTCAGCTGCAGCTTCGCCGGATTGGCGGCCATGGCCACGGCGGCCACGCTGGCGCTGTCGCTGTTCTTCGTGCTGGGCGTGCTGGTGGGCCGCGGACACCGGCCCGAGGCGGTCATCCCGCCCATCGAGCGCATCATGCCCACGGAGGCCGGGGCCAAGCCCGCGCCCTCAGACGAGATACTGAAGGCCGAGGAGCTCCAGTACAGCGAGCAGCTGGCCAAGAAGGGCACGGAGGCCACTCTGGCCAAGTCCATCGACGCGGTGGAGCACAAGGCCCCGGAAAAGGCCAAGCCCGAGGCCAAGCCCGACGCGAAGGGCAACGCGAAGCCCGACGCCAAGTCCAACACGAAGGCCGAGGCCAAGCCCGAGGCCAAGGACGAGGACACCCAGCGCTACGACTACATCTACCAGGCCGCCAGCTTCCCCGACGAGAACCAGGCCAAGGCCTTCCTCCAGCGGGTCAAGGGCGCCGGGCTCAAGGCCAGCATCGAGAACGGCACCGCCAACAACAAGCCCTGGTTCCGCGTCGTGGTGTTCTTCCGGGGCACCCCGAACGACACCCGCGGCCTCAAGGAAAAGCTTGCCGGGCTGGGCGTTCCCAAGCCCCTCATGCGCGCCAAGACGCCGTTTTAGCGGCCCGCCGCGGCCCGCGCGGCAATTTTCCGGCAGGGACTTGACGGCCCCCCGCTCTCAGGCGTAATGTCGGCATCGTGGAATAGTCGCGTATTCCGGCGCCCGGGCTTCCTCGCCCGGCAACGGATGCGGACAAGGGGATGACGGACATGTACGGCCTCACCGACAACATCGTCGCCGGACCAGCCGGACAAGTGACAGCAGGGCCTGCGGGCAGCTTCATGGCCGGGCCTGCGGGCAACGTTACCCCCGCGCCCGCCGGGCATACCCCCGTCTACCCCGTCACCGCCACCATCCCTTACATCGGCGCGGGCTACGTCCCCATCGACACCACTCCGGCGCGCATCCCCTACGCGGCCTCCGCAGGCGGCGGCATGCACTACCAGACCGGCGCCACCAACGCGCCCATCCCCGGCCCCGCGGCCACGGTCAGCCCCACCCCGGCCACAGCAGGCATCACCTACGCCAGTGGCGGCGGCGGTGGCGGCGGTGGCGGTGGCGGCGGCTACATCGGCGGTGGTGGCGGCTACATCGGCGGCGGTGG
>NZ_JAVHLD010000061.1 GCF_031082295.1 Humidesulfovibrio sp. | reverse complement strand
TCCGCGTGGACGACGGCAGCCAGGCCGCCCGCCGGGCCAGCAAGCCCAAGGCCCTTCCGGCCAGGACGTCAAGAGTTCAGACAACGCGTAGGTCTCAGCCCTTGGCACCCAAGGCAGGGAAATATTCTGGCGGCATTGATCTTGACTTAGGCACTGACAATGATGACGATCACTTCGAGAAGTTCTAGGAATCACTCCTGACAAGGTTCCTTTACTGTAAAGATTGTATCATGATCTCCGGCTCATTACCTTAGTCAGGAGCTCACCCCCCATGAGCGTAAACGATTTCGGCATTCGCACCAAGCTGCTAAGCGGCTTTGCGGTTGTGATCCTACTGGCGCTGACGGCTTTCGGTTACATCGTCAACCAAGTGCGTGAGCTTGGCCACTTGCAGAACACCGGCTACAGCATCACCGAGGACGCCATCGACCTTGGCGCGATCCAGGCGCGAGTCATCGGAATCTACACGGTCATCGCCGATGCCGTCATCAATGGAAACCTGGAGCAGACCAAGAAAGACCTGGCCGAGATCAGGGCCGCGGCGGAAAAGGACATCAAACGTGTCTACGAACTCTCGGAGACACCGGAGCAAAAAAAGAACGCCGACGAGTTCGCCAAGGCCTACAGTCAATACCTTGATCTCTTCGAAAATCAGATGCTGCCGGCCCTGGAAAGGCATGCGGACATGGAGACGGTGCGCGGCTACGACGGCGCGCTGGACAAGATTCGCGAGGGCCTGCTCAAGCCGGTGGCATGGTTGCTGGAACAGCACCAGAAGGAAGCCAGCAATAGCGACTCGCTGTTTGACCTCACCCAGAAGAAATCCATCGCAGCGGCCTCCATCGCTGCGGGCCTGATGGTCCTTCTGAGCGTCGGAATCGCCCTGTACATCTCCCTGCTCATCATGCGACCGGTCAACAAGGGCGTGAGCTTCGCCAGCGCCGTGGCCGACGGCGACCTGAACCGCAACCTTGACGTGCACCAGAAGGACGAAATCGGCGTGCTGGCAGATGCCCTGCGCAAGATGGTCATCAACCTCAAGGCCAAGATATCCGAAGCCGAGCAGAAAAGCATCGAGGCCGCCGAGCAGGCGCGCCTGGCGGGCATCGCCACGGACGAGGCCAACGCCGCCAAGGCCCAGGCCGAGCGCGCCAAGGCCGAAGGCATGATGGCCGCCGCCATGCAACTGGAGAAGGTCGTCGAAGTCGTCAGCAGCGCCAGTGAGGAACTCTCGGCCCAGGTGGAGCAGTCCAGCCGCGGCACCGAGGTGCAGTCAAACCGCGTGGCCGAGACCGCCACCGCCATGGAAGAGATGAACGCGACGGTGCTTGAAGTGGCCCGGAACGCCTCCCAGGCGGCGGACTCCTCCGGCACCGCGCGCGCCAAGGCCCTGGAAGGCTCCAAGGTGGTGGCGCAGGTGGTGGAAGGCATCAGGAGCATCCAGACCGTGTCCCTGACCATGAAGGAAGACATGGCCGACCTGGGCAAGCAGGCTGAAGGAATCGGCCAGATCATGAACGTCATCTCCGACATCGCCGACCAGACCAACCTGCTTGCGCTGAACGCCGCCATCGAGGCCGCGCGCGCGGGCGACGCCGGGCGCGGCTTCGCAGTCGTGGCCGACGAAGTCCGCAAACTGGCCGAGAAGACCCAGACCGCCACCAAGGAAGTGGGCGAGGCCATCAACGGCATCCAGCGCGGCACCAAGAAGAATCTGGAGAACGTGGAGAGCGCCGTGCACACCGTCGAGCAGGCCACGGCTCTGGCGAGCAAGAGCGGCGAGGCCCTGGAGGAGATCGTCCATCTGGTGGAGATATCCACCGACCAGGTGCGCAGCATCGCCGCAGCAAGCGAAGAACAGTCCGCCGCGAGCGAGGAGATCAACCGCAGCATCGAGGACATCAGCCGCATTTCCAGCGAGACGGCCAGCGCCATGAACCAGTCCGCACAGGCCGTGGGCGACTTGGCCACACAGGCTGGGAGCCTGCGCCAGCTCATCGAAAGGATGAAGAGCGGCGGCTAGACCGCGCCGCGCCGGGAACCAGAAAGGGCCGGGGGATCGCTCCTCCGGCCCTTTTTCGTGGTCAAACGTTGATGAAAGCTACCCCAGCCGCTGCAGGCGGGTAACCTCTGGCGCTCCGGCCAGCAGGTCCCCGATGGCGGAAATGAAGACCGCCAAATGCGGCATCGCCAGGTGCGCCTCAAAGGACGTCTGGTCCCGCCAACGCTCGTAGAACGACACTCGGCGAGGGTCGTCGGCGTGCAGGTGCGCGTGATACTCCAGGCACCCCGGCTCCAGCACGGTGGCGGCCTTAACCTCGGCCAGGGCCTGCAGCACAGTGGCATTGACAGGCTCGTTAAAGCTCAAATGGGCCATGACGGTGAGGGTGTTCTGCTCAACGGTCATTATCATGCTCTCCTTTGCTCTGAGTAATGCGGCTGCGCGGCCAAACCTCACGCAGTGCGGCCCTTTCCTCGTCCGAGTCTATGCGTTACGCCCGATGGCGGCAACCGGCAATTGGCCTGAATCTTCGGACATGAAGACCGGTAGGGCATCTGCCCCGCTCCACGCACCCTTGCTTTTTACCCGCGCTTTGCCTACCTAGCTCAAATGGACTTGCGCGAAGCCATTCTCATCCTCTACAGCTCGAACCTGTCCATCAAGGTCCTGGCCTACCTGCTCACCCTGGCGCTCATCACCATCTTCTCCGGCGGCCTGCACGGCTTCCTGTTCCTGCTTGTGCCTTTCGGACTCGACCTCCTCGGCGCGGGCTACATCCGGCTGAACCACAACGCCTTTCAGGAGGATGTCTTGGGGCTGCTGGAGAACGACTGCCTGCGCGCTTGCGGCATCGACAAGAACAGCCCGAACTTTCCGCACGTGGAGTTCTCCGGCTCACTCGATCACTGGCGGCTGAAGGATCTGAAGACCGACATAACTTTCAGCATGATGGCTCCCAGAGAGGACTTCGTGGTCATCGCCGCGCGCAAGGGCCGCATTTTCCCGCTCAAGGGCTATTTCAAGGTGTCCTACCACACCGAGGACGCGGGGACGCGTGACGTTTACTACAACGATATCAGTAGTATAGAGCTCTCTGGAAAGGTGCTGACGATGACCACCACCTCCGGCGAGGCAGTGCCCTACACCGCACAGGGCGGTCGGGCCGACGAGGCCGCGACCCTCCTGCGCCAACGCCTTCGCGAATTCAAGTCGCGCAATGGCGAGTTCTCGAACGCTTAGAGTCCAACCAATCCTGCCCGAGGCCTTGCACACTTGTGCGCTTGGCGTTACATTCATGATTCGGAGGGAACTGGCCCCAAGGCTGAGGAGCACCCCGTGGCTGAAAAAAGCATTTTCTCCCGCCTGCGAAAAGGCCGCCTCGGGCTGCTCAACCTGTTGCGCCTCTATAGCCTCCTGTTGCTTCTCCTGCCGGCAATTCCCGCCGGACTGCTTTTGCTTTACACCAACGCGGACATTCTCCACAGCCGCATCAACATTCTGCTCCTGCTCTGCCTGACGCTGCCGATCATCGCCTCGGCGGTGCTTGGCCACGCCATCGTGCGCGCGCTGCTCGCCCCGCTCAAGCTGCTGCTGGAGGGTGCCGAAAAAGTGGAGAACGGAGACTACGGCCATACCATCGACCTCTCGGACCACCCTGGCGCGCCGGAAGAAATGGTCCATCTTGTCGGCGCCTTCAACCGCATGTCCGAGACGGTGCGCAGACACGTGGACACCATCCAGGCAACCTCGCGCACGGACCAGCTTACCGGCATCTGCAACCGCAGGCACCTGCTGGCCGAGGGATACCGCATCATCAACATGGCCATCCGCAGCGGAAAGCCCTGCTGCTGCCTGATGCTGGACATCGACCACTTCAAGCAGGTCAACGACAACCACGGCCATCCCGTGGGCGACCGCTACCTCATCCACATCGCAGGATGCATCGCCTCCGCCACCCGCGACTCGGACCTGACCGCGCGCTATGGCGGCGAGGAGTTCGTCGTCCTTGCGCCCAACGCCAACCTCGCTGAGGCGCGCACCCTGGCCGAGCGCATCCGCATCGCCGTGGCCGAGACACCGCTCAAGGTGCCCAGCGGCATCCTCAACAACACCGTGAGCATTGGCGTGGCCGAGTACAGCATGGAGCCGGAGTATGGCGCCAACATCCTTGAGGACATGATCGAGAAGGCCGACAAGGCTCTCTACCGGGCCAAGCAGTTCGGTCGCAACCGCGTGGAAACCTGGCCGTTTCCGCAGGAACCCAGTCAAGCTCCCTAGCCCTTGCCCGCTCCTCCTTGAACTTGCGCCGCATTTGGCCTAGAGTCCGCCAGCCCTGGCGGGATAGCCGCCCATTTCAGTCCGCAATGTTCCACAGGAGCCCCAATGCGCTACGAACTCCGCCTCATGGACACCCTTTCCGGCGTCGGCTGCTTTGCCGCGCACCCAGGCCCGAACCTCTCCTTCTCCGAAATGCTGGAGCACCTGCGCCAGAATCCGCTGGACGACTTCATGCACCAGCATCTGCTGTTCAAACTGGGCGAGCACCGCACCAAGAAGTTCGAAAAGCTCATCGAAGAAGTGCAGAAGGACGGTCGCTGCACCGACCCGGTTCTGGCGGCGCTGCTCGTGGAGGCCTGCCTGGGGCACGAGCGGTTCGCCCACCTGTTGCCGCGCCTTTCTGGCCTGGACCTGCGCGAGATCTCCCGCCACACCCCCGCGGTGCACATCCGCTCCTACCTGCTGGCCGACCAGCCCCTGCACAACGAGTGGACCATGCGCATGCAGATGAATATCGTGGCCCACGAACCCCTGGCCGCTCCGGGCGAAATCGGCCTGGACACCCCCTACGCCAAGGATGGCCTGCCGCCCGCGGCCAAGGTCACGGTGGCCGAGATGCGCCAGCGCCTAGCCCCTGTGCTGCCCAAGCCCCTGGCGCGCCGCCCGGCCACGGAAACTTCGGCCCATGCCCTGGAAAAGTTGAAGGAGAAGAACGTCTTCGTCGGCCAGGAGATGGCCCACAAGGCGTCCCTTAGCCCCATCGCGCTGCTGCGCATGTGGCTGGTGGAACTCTCGGTCCGGAGCGGAGAGATGAATTACAGCCTGTCCGGCATGCAGACGAGCTACGGCCGCGGCCTGGAGATCGAGGGTGCGCGCGCCTCCTACTTGATGGAGGTGGCCGAGCGCGTGTCGTCCTACGCCAGCATCGGCAGGCGCGGCGTCATGGGCCTGGCAAGGGCCTGCCCGCTCACCTACGGCTCCCATGAGGAAGTCTCCGCCAACGCACACGCGCTGGACCTTTCGCGGGTGCGCCTGGAGGTGCCCTACGAGGGCCAGCGCATTTACTGGATGCCCGGCGAGGAACGCTACGAGGGCGGCCTGCGGCCTATCCTGGCGCCCGTGCAGTTCGTGTATCTCTTCTGCAACCTTGAGGAGCAGAGCCTGTTCAGCGCGCTGGGCTCCACCGGCCTGGCCTCGGGCAACACCATGGCCGAGGCCAAGGTGCATGCCTTGGGCGAGGCGCTGGAGCGCGACGCCGAAGCGGTCACGCCTTTTGACCTATCGCGCTGCTTCCGGCTCACTGCCCGCGACGAGCGCGTGGCCCGCCTCCTGTCCGACTACCAGGAGGCGAACCTCAACGTCTGGTTCATGGACTGCACCTCGGAGTTCGGCGTTCCCTGCTACAAGGCCATCGTGGTGGGGCGCCACGGCGACGTGAACAAAGGGATGGGCGCGCATCTTTCCGGCCCCAGGGCTGCGGTGTCGGCCATGACGGAGATCCCCTACCCCTTCCCCGGCCCGGCCACGCTGCCAGTGCCCGAGGGGCTGCCCGTGCGCGTGCTGGAAGATCTGCCGGACCACTCCACCGGCAGCGCCGAGGGCGACCTCATGGTGCTGGAACAGGTGCTTGTGGAGAACGGCTATCCGCCCAGCTACATGGACCTGACGCGCGCGGACCTTGGCATCCCGGCCGTGCGCGCGCTGGTTCCGGGACTGGAATGGGTGGCTGACTTTGACCGGTTCTCGCGCCTGTCGCCCCGGCTGTACGCCAACTATCTTCGGCAGTTCGGTGCGATCTAGCCGGGTTGAGCGTTTTGTCACGTTGACGCTGCCCCAGCCAAGCATGTAGGGAATACGCGGCTGCCCGGGTGGCGAAACTGGTAGACGCAAGGGACTTAAAATCCCTCGACCTTCGGGTTATGTCGGTTCGATTCCGACCCTGGGCACCAAGAAAACAC
>NZ_JAVHLD010000060.1 GCF_031082295.1 Humidesulfovibrio sp. | reverse complement strand
GGGCAGCCTCATTCCAAACCGGACAACAAACCGGACAACAATATTTTCGTAATCACATTTATCGTTTAATCACAGAATTTTGAATATTAAATTTGATTGACTCCACACGTCCGACTAAGCACGATTAAGTCCACAAGACCCCGCGAAAGCGGGGTTTTTTGTTGCCAAATGGCGCCCAATACCATCCAATACGGTGTATTGACATCTGGGGGGCAACTGGGGGGCAACACTGGGGGCAACACGGTTGACAACCTTCAAACCTATTAGGAGTTGCCCCCATGCCGCTTAGAAACAACGAGATTAAAAACACAAAGCCGGACTTGAAGCCCAAGCGCCGATTTGATGGTGGAGGTTTGCACCTTGAGGTTGCCCCCACTGGTGGCAAGTGGTGGCGGCACAGGCACATGGGTACCCACGGGGGGAACGGGGTCGGGCAAGAAGTGAAGATGGGCCTCTCATATTACAGCCCCAAAACCATCGGGTAGGCTGGTGAGCTGGCGGAGGCGATGACCCCGCTACGACCGGCTGGACAGAAACGCATCGACCACCCCGCCGTCCCACTGCTGGTCCCGCAGCTGTTGAAGCTCCGCGCAAGCCTCCTCCTTCGTGAGGGCCTTGCGGTACGGGCGGGTTGTGGTCATGGCGTCGTAGGTGTCGGCCACGGAGATGATCCGCGACAGCACAGGGATGGCTTCCCCAGCCAGGCCGTCCGGGTAGCCCTTGCCGTCGTGGCGCTCGTGGTGGTGCCGGATGACGGGCAGGACATCAGCCAGGGACTCCACGTTGGACAGCATGTGCGCCCCAATTTCCGGGTGCCGCTTCATGACGGCGTACTCGGAGTCGGTGAGCCGGTCCTCCTTGAGCAGCACACTATCCGGCACGCCGATTTTGCCGATGTCGTGGAGCAGCGCCGCCATGTGCAGACGGTGCCGGGTCTTATCGTCCAGGCCCATGCGCTCCGCGATCTCCTGGGAGTGCCGGGCGACCCGCACGGAGTGTCCCTTGGTATACGGCTCCCGCGCTTCCAGAGCGGTGATGAGCGAGGTCAGCGCGGCGGTGGTTTGCTGTTCCCAGGCCTGCAACTCGGCCACGCGGCGCTCGCGCATCGTCGCCACGTAGCCCAACGCGATCAGGACGAGGCTGAGCGCACCCACCCCCAGGGTCAGGTCGCGGATGCTCCGCTTGGCGTTGACCAGCTCGTCCCGGTGCTCCTGGGTATGCATGACGAGGATGGGAATGAGCCGGTTCAGGCCCACGCCCACGGCGGCGAAGTCCCCGCGCTCCAGGCTCTCCCGAACCTGCCCCGCGTCAGTCAGGATGCCCTGGAGGGCCTGCTTGCGCTGCCGGGGCCATGCCGCCTCAACCTGCACCGTCAGCTTGTCCAGGGCCAAGAGGAAGTGCTGGGCCGCGATGTTGTCCACTTCCTGGTGCTGCCTCTCACCGTCGGCGATGACCTTGAGATGCTGGCTGCCCTCCATGAGGTTCTCGAAGTTCAGGATGGCGGGGGTGTAGTACGAGGTCACGGCATCGCTGAAGCTCACGATGCGCAGGACCAACAGGACGGTCAGGCCGCCAAGGACCAGGGAGAGCAGCAAGGGGGCGTATGCATTCAGGCGTGAGTTCATGCGGTACCGTCCTTCCAGGCCAGAAAGGCTGCGGCGGGGAACAGGGAACATCGCACAGGAAAAGGCGGACGGCCTGAACCAGCCGCCCGCCAATCTGCCCAGCAGTTCTGGCGGGTTACTTGGCTGCCTGGGTCATGGCCGCGTGCCCCTGACCGGCCATGGCCTGGTGCATCGGCATGGTGGTGCCAGCGCCCATGGCGGCTGGTCCCATTTTGCCTGCGCCCATGGCACCCATCATGCCGCCAGACTTCATCATGCTCCCGCACATGCTGTTGGCCATAGGCATGGTGGCGGCGGCAGTGCCGGACTTGGCCGGGATCTTCGGGGTGGTGTCGGCGGCCAGGGCCAGAGAGGCGGACAGGGCCACGACCAGGGCGGCAGCGACAAACGAGGTGGTGAACAGCTTTTTCATTACGGTCTCCTTGAAGGGGTTGAGGATGGTGCGCCCGGTCGGGCAACGCCCGCCGGACGCCTCCTCCTTTGCAGACCGTGTGCCAAATATTTTCGAGTATAATATCAGCATGTTGCTTGTCTAAGCCTACCAAACTGGTAGGATTACGTGAAGCCCATTGCACCACACTGCATCCCGCAGGCCCTTCATGTGCAGTTCCGATCACAAGGAATCGGGCCACTGGCTCAGACCACCTTCACGTTGAGCATCATGCCCTGGTCCTCGTGCTCCAGGTTGTGGCAGTGGAAGAGGAAGAGCTGTTCGCCGGGGTATCTGGGGGTGCCGAAGTCGATGGCAACGGAGACCGTCTCTCCCGGCCACACCAGCACGGTGTCCTTGTAGCCCAGGTCCGTCGCCATGCGTCCCTGGGTGTCCACGGCCCGGCTCTTGGCCTGGGCAGGGCTGCCCTTGCGCTCCAGCACCCGGTAGAAGTAGCCGTGCAGGTGCATGGGATGAGGCATGCTCTCCTTGGCGTTGCTGATCCGCCAGACCTCCACGCCGCGCTTCTTCACCACGATGGGCGCACTGCCCATGTCGAAGGTCAGGCCGTTGATGGTCCAGCCGCCCATGTGCTGCAAGGCCAGGGTGATGGGGCGCTCGGTCCCGCCTGCGGGCGGCTCCGGGATGCTCGGCAGGCTCTTGGGAAGGCTCCTGTCGTAGGCCACCTGTTGCTCCACCAGCAGCCGAAGGATGGCGTACGCGTCCCCCTCCCCAAGCGCCCCGTGGCTCCCGCCATGTCCTTCTGCGCTTGCCGCCGGGGCCGCACCATGGCCCATGCCCGTCATCCCCATCATGCCGCCCTCGTTGTGCATGGGGTCGAAGGGCATGTTCTGGAGGAAGACCTCCTGTCCGGGCGACAGGTCACGCAGGTCCAGCAGCACGTCCGCCCTCTCTCCGGGGGCGAGGAACAGCCCGTCAAGGCGCTGCGGCGCGGGCAGGAACCCGCCGTCGTTGCCCACCAGGAGCAGCGGCAGACGTGAACCGCCCTGGACAAAGGACAGGTTGTAGATGCGCGCCGTGGAGCCGTTGAGCAGCCGGAAGCGGTACAGCCGCGTGGCGGCCTTGAGGGTGGGCTTGTGCTGGCCGTTGGCAAGCACGGTATCGCCCAGGTAGCCCATGAGCAGGTCGTCCTTGGAAGGCGAGTAGTCGAGCCGTCCATCGTGGGTGAGGCGCTTGTCCTGGATCACCAGCGGGATGTCCGTCACGCCCAGGCGCAGGTCCAGATCCTTGGCAAAGGCGTCCTCCTCGCTGTCGCGGACGATGAAGAAGGACGCCAGCCCCATGTAGGACTGCTTGGCGGTCAGGGCATGCGGATGCGGGTGGTACCAGTAGGTGCCTGCCCGATTGGTGATGGGGAAGCCATACTTGTAGCTACCGCCCGGCCCGATGGCGTAAGACGGATGCCCGGCCTGCCTCCAGGGTCCGTCCACCCCGTGCCAGTGGATGATGGTCGGTTCGTTCAGCCCGTTGGCGAGGGTGGCCTCGAAGTCCTGGCCCTTGCGCAGCACCAGGATGGGGTTCAGGTAGTCAGCGCCCTTGTGCGAGGCCCTGTACGCCAGCATGGGCGCGCCCGTAGCCGGAAGCGCGCCGGGTGCCTCCGCCGCCGTGAGGGTCAGCCTGCCCTCGGGAGCAAGCAGCCCGAACAGGCCGGACGCTCCCGGCACAGGCAGCGGCGTGGAACCGAACTCGCTGGGTGTGGCGGCGTGTAGCAGCGCGGGCAAACCAAGCCCCGCCCCAGCGGCGAGCACGGCGGCCTTGGCGGTGAGGGACAGAAAATCTCTGCGACTCTGGGTCATCTGGCACCTCCAGGTTCTTCTCCTACACGGGGATCGTGGTGCAGCATCTGGTTCTATGGTACCTGTGTACGCCCAGTGCAGCGGCTTGCGCAAGCGGTCCGGCCATATTGTCGAGGTCCATGTCCGCTCCAACAAGTGGCGCCACAGCGAAGACCGGGCGCAAAAATAGTATGACTTCGCCCTGAAAAGGCTGGATTTTCCACTGACGTTTAGTGTAAACTATCTGGTAGTCCTCCGTAACCGACAACCACAACTGCACAGGAGCCATAACCATGAAGGAATTCACTCTCCGCAAGTCCCTTCTGTCCGCCTCCGTCATAGCATCCCTGACCTTCGCCCCAGCCCTGTCCCTTGCCGCTGATCCTGCTGCGGACCCGCACCATCCGGACGGGACGGCTGCCGCTGCTGCTCCAACCACCGTTGCGCCTGCTGCTGCGCATTCGGATGCCCAGAAGGGTTCCATGATGATGACGCAGGGCGGCAACATGATGATGGAAATGATGAAGAAAATGCACGGCGGCGAGAAGAAGATGATGGACGGCCAGATGATGATGGAGAAAGGCGGCATGATGAGTGACGGCCAGAATATGATGATGGACGGTCAGAAGAAGATGATGGATGGCAAGAAGATGATGATGGAAGGCCACATGATGATGATGGAAGGCAAGAAGAAGATGGACATGGACATGAAGAAGGACACCAAAAAGTCAGCCCCCGCGAAGAAGGCCGCCAAGAAGCCCGCAGACAAGCCCATGGACATGGGCAAGAAGGACGCGATGTAGGCCTGCTTTCCGCTCATGGAACGATGGAGGGGGCATCCAGCATGCCCCCCTTCCTCTTTCAAGGCGGCAGGACACCTTGAGTCCCCCCAATCCGAACAGCCCTTGGGCCGTTATCAATATCATGGACCCAATGGCTGGATTTTTTCCTGAAGGAGCGTATAGGATGTCTCGTGAGACTCCCCAATGTCTCTACCCCAACCCTCTTGGAGGAACAGCCATGAAGAAGTTCACGCTCCGCAAGTCCCTGCTGGCCGCCGCCATCGTATCCTTGGCTTTTGCGCCGGCCCTCGCCCTTGCTGCTGACCAGACCCCCGCCGCTGGCATGATGGGCGCAGGTCAGGGCATGATGATGGACGCCAAGGGCAGCGCCCAGATGATGAAGGGAGGAGCCATGATGATGCAGGGCGGCAACATGATGATGGACGCCAAACGCATGAACATGGGCGAAAAGATGATGATGGACGGCCAGAGCATGATGGGCAAGGGCGGCTCCATGGGGGCCGGGCAGACCATGATGATGGACGGCCAGAAGATGATGATGGACGCCAAGAAGATGATGATGGACGGCTACGAAAAGATGACGCAGGGCAAGAAGCAGATGGACGCGGACCTGAAAAAGGGCGCGAAGTAGCCCACACACGGCAGATCAAGGACACCGGTCAGGGGGGGCGAGCCTGCTCCCCTGCCACAACCAAGGAGCCACACATGCTGTTCGACGCCCTGAACCCCCTCCGCTTCCTCTGCCAGTCCGCTCCCGCCACCCCCGGCTATGGCATGGGCTACGGCCCGAGCGGCTGGTCGCACATGATGTCGCCTATGGGCAACGTGTTCATGATGCTGCTCATTGTCGTGGTGTTCTTCCTGGTCGTCCGCATGGTGCGGCGCTCCTCATGCTCCTCCGAAGCCCCTCTCGATATCCTCAAGCGGCGCTATGCCCAAGGCGAGATCACCCGCGAGGACTTCGAGCGCATGAAACAGGACATCAATGACTAGGGAGGGCTGGGCTATCCCTGGCGGCCTGACGAAGGTGTAGACCACATCCGCAGGTTCAGTCAGAAGAGCTGCATCGGGGGGAACCGAACCGTGGTTCAGCAAGGACAACCACATCTACGCGATGTTGTCAGAGGCCCAGGAGACGTGGACAGGCCCTGCACCTGCCCACAAAACTGCCCCACATGGAGCCTGTTGAGAGCCACTAAAATGTAGTTATATCAGGAACTTATTAAGTCATGTGGCGTTTCCCTTTGCCACACTAATCCAACCATATCAGCAAGTTAGCCGCTGAGCTTCAACCTCTCCCTGGTACACCACATGTGCTACACATAGTGGGCCAGGGTGAGGTTGCATTTCGCAGACATAGCCAAATGGTATCGCAGTGTGCTATGAAAAAGATGGAATCAATTTTCGCTAATTGCACCGGTTAGTTGTTGGAAATCGAACACATGAAAACAGGAACTTCCAGAAGTCGGGAATAGGCTATGGACAGCTTGCTCTTCTTCCTTTTTGTTATTTTGTTTTTCTCAATTGCGACTCTTATCTCCTTTCTTTCCTGGGCTGAACCAAAGAAAATCAGCATGTTGAAGAGAAAGAGGCGGATAGAATCGCCCCCCCTCCCCCCCCACCGGCTCTATGGAAGACCGCAGGAGTACCTAAG